>NZ_JBWKAJ010000017.1:0-186523 GCF_056437585.1 Streptomyces sp. NPDC042364
ATCCGCACCATCGCGCGCGCGTACGGACCGTAGGAACTGCGGCACAGCGGCACCTGATTGCAGATGGCGGCCCCGTCCACGAACCAGCCGATCACGCCGACGTCGGCGAAGCTCCGGGTCGGATAGTTGAAGATCGACGAATACTTCTGGCGGCCTTCGACGAGCCGGTTCGTCAGGTCCGCGCGGTCGGCGCCGAGGGTCTCGGCCGCCGAGTACAGGTACAGCCCGTGGCCCGCCTCGTCCTGCACCTTCGCGAAGAGGATCGCCTTGCGGCGCAGCGACGGCGCACGCGTGATCCACTCGCCCTCCGGCTGCATGCCGATGATCTCCGAGTGCGCGTGCTGCGCGATCTGCCGGATCAGCGTCCTGCGATAGCCCTCCGGCATCCAGTCACGCGGCTCGATCCGCTGGTCGCGCGCGATCGTCGCCTCGAAGTGCTCCTGGAGCGCGTCCTCGTCCTCGGGCGGCGCCCCGGCGGAATCTGTCGTCATCGATACCAGCTTCCCAACCGACCATTCGTTCGGTACCCAGTGTGACGTGATTCGCGCGGCCGGGCAAGACCCGGCCTCCTACCCCGGCGCTTCGACGACTCCTTGACAGCGCAACGGCGCCGACGGCTAACGTGGCCGTGACACACGGTGACCGAATGTTCGGTCGGCCCCGGTTCCGGCGGGGCGGACGAAGGAGTCGCGATGAGCAGCCCGGGCGAACCGCTCCCCCAGACCCTGCTGGACGACGGCGAGCGCCTGACCCGGGAGGAGCTGGCCGAGCTCCAGCTCGACCGGCTGCGGGCGACGCTTCGGCACGCCTACGACCACGTGGAGCTGTACCGGAAGAAGTTCGACGCGGCGGGCGTCGGCCCCGACGACTGCCGTTCGCTCCGGGATCTGGCCCGGTTCCCCTTCACCACCAAGGCCGATCTGCGGGACACGTATCCGTTCGGCATGTTCGCCGTGCCGATGTCCGAGGTACGGCGCGTCCACGCCTCCAGCGGCACCACCGGGCGCCCCACGGTGGTCGGTTACACGGAGCGGGACCTGTCCATGTGGGCGGACGTGGTGGCCCGCTCCATCCGGGCGGCGGGCGGACGGCCCGGTCACAAGGTGCACATCGCCTACGGCTACGGGCTGTTCACCGGCGGCCTCGGCGCGCACTACGGGGCGGAGCGCGCCGGTTGCACGGTGATCCCGGCCTCCGGCGGCATGACCGCCCGCCAGGTGCAGCTCATCCTGGACTTCCGCCCCGAGATCATCATGGTCACCCCGTCCTACATGCTGGCCCTCCTCGACGAGTTCGAGAAGCAGGGCGTCGATCCCCGGTCCAGCTCCCTGGAGGTGGGGATCTTCGGGGCGGAGCCCTGGACGGAGGAGATGCGCGGGGAGATCGAGGAGCGGGCGGGCCTGCACGCCGTCGACATATACGGGCTGTCCGAGGTGATCGGCCCGGGCGTCGCCCAGGAGTGCGTGGAGACCAAGGACGGGCTGCATGTGTGGGAGGACCACTTCCTGCCGGAGGTGGTCGACCCGCTCACGGACGAGGTCCTCGCCGACGGTGAGCCGGGCGAGATCGTCTTCACCTCCCTCACCAAGGAGGCGCTGCCGGTGATCCGCTACCGGACCCGTGATCTGACCCGGCTGCTGCCCGGCACCGCCCGCCCCGCCTTCCGCCGGATGGAGAAGGTCACCGGCCGCTGCGACGACATGATCATCCTGCGCGGTGTGAACGTCTTCCCCGGCCAGATCGAGGAGATCGTGCTGCGCACGCCCGGCGTGGCCCCGCACTTCCAGATCCGGCTGACCCGGCGGGGCCGTATGGACCACATGACGGTCCTGGTGGAGGCCCGCCCCGGCGCCTCGTCCGAGCGACGGGAGACGGCGGGCAGGGCGATCGCGGAGAGCGTCAAGGACTCGGTCGGTGTCTCGGTCGAGGTGACGGTCGTCGACCCGGAGACCCTGGAGCGTTCGGTGGGCAAGCTGAAGCGTGTTCGGGACCTGCGCGAGCGGTGACCGGTCCGCCGGGGGCGAGTGGCCACCGGGGCCGAACGACCACCGAGGGCCGTTGCCGCCGAGAGCCGGACGACCACCGAGGGCCGGGGAGAGGAGTCGAGGGCAGCTGGGGCCGGGGACGCGGCGAGCCGATGACCGGCCGCAGAGGCCCTGCGGCCCGCCTCAGCCGTCCCGGGTCCGCCACCCTCCGGCCCCCTCCGGGCCGGCCCACCTCCTCCGCCCTTGCCGTCCCCGCCGTCCCCGCCGCCCCCGCCGTCCCCGCCGTCCCCGCCGTCCCCGCCGCAGCGCTACCGCCCGCTCCCCCGGTGCACCACGTGACCGCCCGTCACCGTGAGGAGGACCGGCGCGTCGGCGACCTCGTCGGCGGGAGCGTCGACGGGGTCGAGTCCCAGCGCGGTCAGATCCGCGCGGTACCCCTCGGCGATCCGTCCGGCGACCGCCTCCTCCCCCACCGCGAGCGCCGCGTGGCTGGTGCACCCCTCCAGCGCCTGGAGCCCGCTCAGCCCGGCCCTGGAGGACGCGGCGCCGCGCGGTGCCCGGGCCGTGGCCAGGACCCCGCGTGCGTCATGGTGGGCGATCGGCCAGTCCGAGCCGAGCGCGACGACCGCGCCCGCGTCCCGCAGGTCCCGCAGCCGCCAGGCCCGTGAGGCGCGTTCCCCGCCGAGCCGCGACGACCACTCGTCGGACAGATCGGCGCGGGTGTAGCCGGTGTGCGGGGGCTGCATGGAGGCGATGACCCCGGCCTCGGCGAAGCGTGCCACGACGTCGTCGGGCACCGACTCGATGTGCTCGACCCGGTGCGTGTGCCGTGCGCCGGGCCCCAGCGACTCGACGGTGGAGAGCACATGGCGTACGGCGGCGTCCCCGATCGCGTGGGTCGCCGTCCGCACCCCGGCACGGTGCAGCACGCGTACGGCGTCGCTGTACGCGGCCGGGTCCGGCCAGAACGCGTCGGTGCCCTGGCCGTGGCAGTCGGGGTGGTCGAGCCAGGCGGTGCCGCCCTCGACGGTGCCGTCCATGAAGAACTTCACTCCGCCGACCTGCCAGTGCCTGCCGCCCCGGCCCTGGAGGGCGATCAGTTCCGCGAGGTCGTCCACGCCTGCGCCGGGCATGCACCAGGGCAGGAAACGCAGCCGCAGCGGCAGGACGTTCTCCCGCGCCACGGCGTCCATCAGATCGGGGTCGCCCAGGTCCATGACGTGGGCGCCGGTGAGTCCGGTGGCCGCCATGGCGTTCAGCAGCTCGACCAGCCGGGCGCGGCGTTCGTCGTACGACGGGCGGGGCATGACCGCCGTGACGAGGTCCATCGCGGCGTGTTCGACGAGGTGTCCGGTCAGCCGACCTTCGGCGTCGACGCCGATGTGGGAGCGCTGGGCGAAGGCGCGGGGCCCGCTGATGTCGGCGGATTTCAGCGCGGTGCCGGTCACGAGGGCGGAGTGGCCGTCGTAGAGGCGGAGGAACGCGGGTGCGCCGTACAGCACGTCCTCGATGAGGGCGCGGTCGACGGGGCGCCCCTGGAAGGCGTTGTGGTCGAGGCCGTAGCCGATGACCCAGCCGTCGGTCCGCGGCGCGGAGGCGAGCGCGGCGCGCAGTCCGTCGAGGTCGCGTACGGCGGACAGGTCGAGCCCGGTGGCCATGTCCAGGCCCCATACGGGGTGGCTGTGGCTGTCCACCAGGCCCGGCACCAGCACGCCGCCGTCCAGGTCCACCACCTCGGTGCCCGGCCCGCACCAGTCCCGCGCGTCCGCCTCCTCGCCCACGGCGGCGATCAGCCCGTCGCGGACGGCGACCGCGGAGGCGTAAGGCCGGTGCGGGTCGAGGGTGCGGATGCGGGCGCCGGTGACGACGAGGTCGGCGGTGGCCATGGGGCGGTGTCTCCTCGGAGGGTGGGGATGGGGCGGGGGGCGGGGGTCACTCGGCGGCTTCGGCCGGTGGCTCGGCGGCGAAGCCCGCGTACACCTCGGGCCTGGACCGGCGCAGCCACCACCCGAGGGCGATGCCGATGACGAGGACGGCGGGGACGATCGCCGCCAGGACGGTGTTGACGCTTGGGGATGCGCCGGTGAACTGGTCGAGGTGGGTGACGACCAGGGCGATGGCGCCGGTCAGCAGCACCGCCGCGGTGACGGGCGCGACGACCGTGCGCAGGACGCCCTCGCCGTGGGTGAAGCGCCGGAAGTAGAGCGGCACGGCGATCGCGGCGAGCAGTTGCAGCACCATCAGGGCGAGCATGCCGGGTGTGTTCACCCACAGCAGCAGCTGCATGTACGGATCGGCGCCGGCCGCGGCGAAGGCGAGGACGACGGCCGCGCCGAGGACGGTCTGGGCGATGCCGGCGACGTACGGGGAACGGTGGCGGGGGTGGACGCGGGCCAGCGCCTTGGGGAGGATCCCCTCCTCGGCGAGGGCGAGTCCGTAGCGGTTGATGGCGTTGTGGAAGGCCAGCAGCGAGGCGAGGACGCTGGTGACGATGAGGATGCGCATCAGGTCGGCCGCCCAGGAGCCGACGTAGACGGTGATGGCGGAGAAGAACAGGTCCGCGGGGTTCGAGCCGGCGGTGGCGATGACCTTCGCGTCGCCGAACGCCTGGATCACGGTCCACACGACGAACGCGTAGAACAGGCCGAGGAAGGCGACGGCGAGATAGGTCGCGCGCGGCACGGTGCGGGCCGGGTCGCGGGCCTCGCGGCGGTAGATCACGGTGGACTCGAAGCCGGTGAACGCGGCGAACGCGAACGCCAGGACGGCGATCATGCCGGGGACCATGACGTTGCCGGGCGCGAAGGAGGCGAGGGACAGGCCGCCGGCGCCGCCCTTGGCCAGGACTCCGCCGGCGAGCAGGACGAGGATGCCGGTCTCGGCGACGAGGAGGACACCGAGGACCTTGGCGCCGAAGTCGATGGACCGGTAGCCGCCGTAGCCGATGAGCAGCAGGCCGACCAGGGAGACGGGCAGCCAGGGGACGTCGGCGCCGAACAGGGAGCGGGCGGTGTCGCGGGTGGCGGTGCCGAGGAGGCCGTAGACGCCGATCTCCATGGCGTTGTAGCCGATGAGCGCGAGGAGCGCGCCGCCGATGCCGGCCCGGCGGCCGAGACCGCGGGTGATGAACGCGTAGAAGGCGCCGGCGCTGCGGACGTGGCGGCTCATGGTGGTGAAGCCGATGGCGAAGACGGCGAGCGTGAGTCCGGCGACCAGATAGCCGACGGGGGCGCCGATACCGCCCATCAGGATCGCGAGCGGGGCCACGCCGGCCATCACGGTGAGCGGGGCGGCGGCGGAGACGACGAAGAAGGCGATGTCGGTGGTGCCGAGCGAGCCCGAGCGGAGGGAGAACGTGGCGGGCGCGTCGCTCCCGACCTGGTCCACGCTGGGTGCGGAGGGGGTGACAGTCATGAGGGAAAGCCCTTCTGGCTGCTTACGGGGACGAGGCCACCGGATGGGCGGGGTGGCCCGGGCCGGTAAACCTAAAGGCTTTCGGTTTTGGCAATGTAGCCTTCACCACGACCGCTGGGAAGACCCTCAAGAGGATGGACGCCATGGGACGGCCGCGCACGCCCCTGCTGGACCGGGAGCGCATCACCACGACCGCACTCGAACTCGTGGACGCGCAGGGGGATTTCAGCGTCCCGCAGATCGCCAGGCGGCTCGGGGTGCAGACCGGATCGGTGTACCACCATGTGGACGGCCGGGACGGCATCGTGGAACTTCTGCGGGAGCGGGTCACCGAGGGCATCGACGTCTCCGCACTGGAGGTGCGCCCCTGGGACGAGGCCCTCGCGGCCTGGGCCCGCTCGTACCGCGCCGCCTTCGCCGCCCACCCCCGGGTCATCCCGCTGCTGATGACGTCCCCGGTCCGGGCCCCGCGCGTCCTCGATCAGTACGAGCGTGCCGTCACCCTGCTGCTGGACGCGGGTTTCCCCCTCCCGGACGTGATGCCGGTGCTGGTGGCCCTGGAGAACGTCGTCCTCGGCTCTGCCCTCGACCTCGCCGCGCCGGCCGCCATGTGGGAGATCGCCGACGAGACGGTCACGCCGCGCCTCGCGGAGGCCCTCGACGCGGTCGGCGACCACCGCGCGGACGCCGCGTTCGAGCTGGCCCTGGAGGGCTTCCTCGACCACGCGCGCCGCAGACGGGAGAAGCACGCGCGAATCTGATGCCGGCGGGCGTCGGCCGCGTTGTCGGTGGGGACTGCCACGATGGGCTCCATGGACGAGGACGCCATCCCCATTCTCCGTGTCGCGGACGCCGCGGCGGCGGTCGCGTGGTACGAGCGCCTGGGCTTCGCCCGGCAGTGGGAGCACCGATTCGCACCGGGACTACCCGCCTTCGTCGAGGTCGCCCGGGGCGCGATACGGCTGTTCCTGTCGGAGCACGAGGGCGACGCCCGCCCCGACACGCTGGTGTACCTCCGCGTCCGCGACGTCGAGGCGCTCGCCTCCGCGTTCGGCGCGCGGGTGGAGGAGGCCCCGTGGGCACGCGAGATCGAACTGCGCGACCCGGACGGCAACCGGCTGCGGATCGGCACCCCGACGGGCTGACCACCGGGAGGCGGGCGGCCCTGGCGGCCCCCGCGGCGGAGAAACTCCCGTGCGACGGTTCGCACGTCTCTGCGATCATCCGGGAATGGCCAACCGTCTCGCGTCAGTGGTTCTCCGGCACACCCATCGCCTGCCCGCCCCCGAGGGGTCCGCGGGGGACGGCGCCGCCGCGGCGCGGCAGTTCGACGCCGCGTTGCTGTCGGTGGGTTTCAAGCTGTCGGCGGAACTGCTGGGGCATCTGTCGGGGCTGTCGCGGGCCGCGGTGGTGCACACCGCCACGCGCACGCTGCGCACGGTGCGCGAGATGGTGGGCGACCATGTCGCGCACAACGCGTACTTCATCGACTTCCCCGCGAACGTGCCGGACACCGAGGAGTTCTGGACTCGGTGCGTCGCCGAGGCGCTCCGTGACCGCAAGGCGCGCGACAACGTGCTCTCCCAGCTGGCACGTGGCGTGCTCGACCTGCTCAGCCTGCCGACGTACGGCCGCTACCGGCACACCTACGAGGAGATGCTCGCGGTGCAGGACGAGCTGATCGCCTCGGCGGGCGACCGGCTTACGGTCCTCCACCTCGGCGGGGACCTGGACGACGAGGCCACCGCCCTGTATCTGGCGCTCGCGGGCAGCACGACGCCGCTGGGCGAGGAACACCTGGACGACCTGAAGCTCCTCGCGCGGCGCTGCGCGGCCGGGCCGCAGCCCGAGGCGATCCCGGTCCGGGAGAACCGGGCGGTCGTCAACGAGGCCCGTCTCGGTGCCGGTGCCGATCTGCTGCTCGACACCGTCACCGATGTGCTGCGGCTGGCCTGCGCGCTGTCCGGCGGTGATGTGACGCTACGGGAGCCGACCCGGTTCAGGTCGGTGCCGCGTCCGGTGCGGCGGGCGCTGCTCGCCGGTCTGGACGCCGTGGTCGCGGCGAACCCCGCGAAGCTCTGCGATGTGCACGCCCACCGTGAGCCGTTCAAGCGGCTCGCTGAGCGCCTCCACCCGCACGAGTACCCGCGGTGGCCGCACGCCGCCGACGTGTTCGCCGTGGCACGGGGCGAGAAGGAGGCGCGGTCCTTCGACAGCCGCGCGCAGGACCTGCTCGGTGGGAGCGACGTCCTCGGCGCCGTCGGACTGCTGAAGTCCGCCCCGGGCAAGCTGTTCCGGGCGCTCGACCATCTGCTGCGCACCGCGGCCGACCAAGGCGAGCGGGACGCGGTGGTGGCCGCCGCCGTGGAGGTGGCTCCACAGGTGTCGGGCCGGGTCGTGCTGGCGGTGCGGGAGCATCTGCTCAACCGGGAGCGGGAGTCCGGCGAGCGCCGCGTGTTCGTCAACCGCCGGGGCCGGGCCTGGGTCGCCGCCGACGGGCGGGCGTCCGTACCGGCGCGGGACCGCGAGCGCCTGATCGCCGCGCTCGACAGGGAGCTGCGGCGCCGGCTCCCCGCACCCGGCCGGCTGCTGGTCGACCCGGACGTCCTGGACGTGGCGCTCCCGCTCAGCGGCCGCGCGACCGCCGCAGGGCTCGGTGTGCTGCCGCGGGGTTCCGTTTCGGCGGTCGAAGGCGAGCTGCTGCGGTTCTTCGTGTACTGGAGGGAACGCGGGAAGCGGACCGACTACGACCTGTCGGCGTTGCTCCTGGACCCCGACTACAGCACCGACGCCTGGCTCTCGTACACCTCGCTCAAGACGGTCGGGGGCCGGCACTCCGGGGACATCACGCAGGCACCGGACGGGGCCTCGGAGTTCATCGATCTGCGGCTGGAGCGCGTACGGGCCGCATTCATCGTTCCGCAGGTCAACATCTACGCCGGGGAGGGGTTCGAGGAGGTCGAGGAGTCGTTCTTCGGCTTCATGCTGCGGGACGGCGAGCAGAAGGGCCGCCCGTTCGAGCCGCGTACGGTCCGGATGAAGTCGGAGCTGCGGGGACCGGGCCGGGTGGCGCTGCCGCTGGCGTTCCGGCGCGAGCGGGACGGCCGGTGGCGGGCGAAGTGGCTGCACCTGTACCTCAAGGGCATCTCGTCGGCCAACCGGGTCGAGGAGAACCAGGCGTCGGTGTCGAAGGTGGTGCGGGCCGTCATGGAGCGGGAGCAGCTCACCGTGCGCTACCTCGTCGGCCTGATGACGGACGCGGACGGTGCGGCGAACGTGGAGTCCTGGGACGGGAAGTCCGTCCCGGACGAGCCGGTCACCTACGTCGGTCTCGAACGCCCCGAGGGACTGCACCCGGATTCCCGGGTGATCACGCTCGAAAATCTGCGCGACTTGATCCCGGACTGAGTGCTAGCGTTGCCGACGGCGAGGCCATGAAGGGGCTTCCTTCTCCATTCCTTTCCTGAAACAAGTCCTTTCGCTTTCCTCGCCCTCGGCCTCGAACCGGGGGGTGCCCTGCGGCACCCCCCGGTTCCGCCGTGGGGCTTCCTTCTCACCGTCGTTCAGTGCGCGAGCGCGTCCCGGGCCGTCCGCAGGGCCTGCTCCGCGTAGCCGCGGCCGAAGAGCACCGTGTGGACCAGCAGGGGGAAGAGCTGGTGGAGGCCGACACGGTCCCGCCAGCCGGCGGCGAGGGGCATCGCCCGCTGATAGCCGTCGAGCACGCGGTCGAGGTGGGGGCAGCCGAAGAGGGCGAGCATCGCGAGGTCGGTCTCGCGGTGGCCGCCGTGCGCGGCGGGGTCGATGAGCCAGGCCCGGCCGTCGGCACCCCACAGGACGTTGCCGTTCCACAGGTCCCCGTGCAGCCGGGCGGGGGGCTCGGCAGGGCCCGCCAGGCCGGGCAGCCGCTCGCAGACCTCCTCGATGACGGCGGCCTCGGCCCGGCGGATCGTGCCGTCGTCGACCGCGAGCCGCAGATACGGCAGTACGCGGTGCTCGGCGTACCAGCCGGGCCAGTCGTCGCCGGGAACGTTCCGCATGGGGGCGCGCCCGATGTACGCGTCCGCCGGGCCGCCGGGCGGCGCGGCACCGAAGGCGGGCGCTCCGGCGGAGTGCAGGGCGGCGAGGGCCTCCCCGAGGCCGACCGCGGCCGTGGCGACGGGCGGACCCTGACGGACCCGGTCGATCACCAGGCGGTCCCCCTCCTGGCCGTAGACCGCCGGGACGGGGACCGGCCCCGCCTTCGCCAGCCAGCGCAGACCGGCCGCCTCCGCCCGGGCCGCGCCGGGTCCGTCGCCCCGTTTGACGATCACCACCCGGCCGTCGTCGAGGGTGACCTCGGTGAGGGCTTCGGAGAGCCGGCGTTCACCGGCGGCCGGGCTTCCGGTGAGCCGTAGGGCCAGGTCGCCGGGCGTGTCGTGATCGCTCACGGAGAAGCACCTCCAGATGCCCTGTCGCCCACCGCGTTTCCAGGCACCGTACGGGCCGGGTGTGCTCCCGGTGAAATCGCCCGTCCACGGGGTCCTCCCGCCGGGCGAGGAGACCGCCGCGATCAGGGTGCTCGCGGAGTTCCCTCCCCCGTCAGCCCATCCCCGGGATGGCGGAGGCCGACCGCGGGCTCGCGGTGTGGGCCGACCTCCTTTGCCGGTGCCGTGGGGAGCGGCGGAGGCGGTTCGGCCGGGGCGGGTTCGGCAGGGGGACGGGCGGTGGGGTCACGGCTCCGCGGTCTCGGATTCGAGTGAGGCGCGCGTCGGCCCGCCGTAGACGCCGGACTCGTCGTCGAGGACGACGCGGGTGAGCTGATAGCCGCGGACGGCGTTCTCCACCTCGCGGTCGTAGTCGCCGTCGATCTCTCCGTTGTAGAGGCCGACCTGGCGCAGGCGGAGCTGGAGTTCGGTGACCTCGGGCCCTCGGTCGCCGAAGCCGAGGACGGGGTTCTGCTCGGCGCTCCCGGCCGGCGGCGGGGCCGTCGTGCGGGTGGCGCCGCTGTTGGACGGGGTCCGCGTCGGGTCTGCGGAGCCGGTCGGGGCGGCGGGGCTCTCGGTGGCGGTCGCGTCCGGAGAGGCGGTCGGGGTGCCCGACGGCAGGGTCGGTGAGGCGGTGCCGGACGGGGCCGACGTCGAGGCCGTGTCCTCCTGGGACGCCGCTTCGGGCAGCCGGGCCCGGACGTCGTCCGGCAGGGAGCCGTCCCGTGAGGGAGCGTCGTACGAGAGGAGTCCGCTGACGAGTCCCGCCGCCACCAGGGCCGCAATCGCGGCGGCCGCGCTCCCCGCCGCGAGCGCTTTCCGGCGTCGTCGCCCGCCCTCGGGGTGACCGGAGGCGGCGGGAGGCCGCTCGTCCGGGGCACCCGGCTGCCGCGGGTCCTCGGCGCAGGGCGGCGACTCCCGTGCGGGGTCGTCCGATGCGCAGGCGGCTACGTCGGCCGGGTCCGCCCCGGTGACGGGGCCGTCATGGGATACGGCGGTGTCGTCGCCGACCTTCACGAACGGCCGTATCCGTACGGGGTCGAAGTCCTCCGCGGCCGCCGCCTGTGCCGTTCGGGAGTCGCGGTGGGCCTCGGACGCATGCTCGGCGCAGGAACAGGCCGGGGTGCCGTCCGCCGCGC
This sequence comes from Streptomyces sp. NPDC042364, assembly GCF_056437585.1. Taxonomy (NCBI): domain Bacteria; kingdom Bacillati; phylum Actinomycetota; class Actinomycetes; order Kitasatosporales; family Streptomycetaceae; genus Streptomyces; species Streptomyces sp. NPDC042364. The sequence continues at coordinate 11,002 of NZ_JBWKAJ010000017.1, forward strand.
GAGGCGTACCGCACTGGGGGCAGACAGGGCCTGTCGGTTCACTCACGCGCGATCTCTCTTCGAACGGGTTTTCCAGAGTTCCGACAAGTCTTCTACACGAAATCCCCAAGACTTGCTTGAAACTCGAACGAGAGCCCTTTCGAGGGGTCGGAAAACGGCCAACTGCAGTCGTCAGCCGTTCATGTGACGTACTGTGCGATCGCCGCGCACACCGCGGGTCAGAAGCTGCCGCCGGGCCAGTCGGCCGACCGTCCTGCGGGGTACCGCGCGGACGGCCCGCAGGACGGGCAACTGGCCCGGCGCGAACTTCGCCCGCTCGCCACCGCCCGCGATCAGGGCGTTGACGGAGGCCATCGGGTCGCCGCCGATCTGCCGCGCCACCAACGCCCCGACCACCAGCGGGATCAGCGCCACGGCGAGGGCCGAACCGGTGGCGGTGGCCGTGGCGGTGACCTTCCGGAGGGGGCGCTGTCGCGAGGTGTGCGTGTTCATGAGGCCAGTGCACCAGCGGCGGGGCCGGCCCGGCACCTGACCGCGTACTCATGTATCGCGCTCCGGATACTCAGTGCCGCATGGGCACACGCCCGGTGGAAGCGCCGGGCCGCCCCGCTCAGGCCGCCGCCACGGCTCCCCGCTGCCCCGTGTCCCGGTGGATCGGTGTGCCCGACCCGGTCAGCGGTACGCCCGTGCCGCCACGCCGGGTGGCCACGATCTCCGCCGCGATGGACAGGGCGGTCTCCTCGGGCGTACGGGCTCCGAGATCAAGTCCGATCGGAGACCTGAGGCGGGCCAGCTCCCTCCTGGTCAGTCCCACCTCACGCAACCGGCGCTCGCGGTCGGCGTGCGTACGGCGGGAGCCCATCGCCCCGACGTACGCGACCGGCATCCGCAGAGCCGTCCTCAGCAGGGGCACGTCGAACTTGGCGTCGTGCGTCAGCACGCACAGGACGGTCCGCGCGTCGGTCTCCGTACGCCCGAGGTAGCGGTGCGGCCAGTCCACCACGATGTCGTCGGCCTCCGGGAAGCGGGCCCTGGTGGCGAAGACGGGGCGGGCGTCGCACACCGTCACGCGGTAGCCGAGGAACTTGCCCGCGCGGACCAGCGCGGCGGCGAAGTCGATCGCGCCGAACACGATCATCCGGGGCGGCGGGACGGACGACTCCACCAGCAGCGTGAGCCCGCCGGGGCAGTGCGATCCGTCCGGTGACAGGTCGACGGTGCCGGTGCGGCCGGCGTCCAGCATGGCCCGGGCCTCGGCCACGGCCGTCCGGTCCAGCTCGGGATGGCCGCCCAGCCCGCCCTCGTGGGCGCCGTCGGACCGTACGAGCAGGGCCCTGCCGAGGAGTTCGGCCGGGCCCCGGGCGACCCGGACGAAGGCGGCGGGTCCGCCCCCGACGACGGCCGACAGCGCCGACCGGAACACCGGAGCCCCCGCGGTCACCGGGGTGACCAGGACATCGATCACCCCGCCGCAGGTCAGACCGACGGCGAAGGCGTCCTCGTCGCTGTACCCGAAGCGCCGGAGGAACGTCTCGCCGTCCGCGAGGGCCTGCCGGCACAGCTCGTACACCGCGCCCTCCACGCACCCGCCGGAGACCGAGCCGATGGCCGTGCCCTCGCTGTCGACGGCGAGCGCGGCACCCGGACCGCGCGGCGCGCTGCCGTCCACGGAGACGACGGTGGCGACGGCGAAGTCCCTGCCCTCCACGGCCCAGCGGTGCAGTTCGCCGGCGAGGTCAAGCATGCGGGACCCCCGCCAGGAGGACCCGGTCGGGACGGATGGGCAGGTGGCGGTGGCGTACGCCGGTCGCGTGCCAGACCGCGTTGGCGACGGCGGCGGCGGCGCCGACGATGCCGATCTCCCCGATGCCCTTGATCCCGACGGGGTCGTCCGGGTCTGGGTCGTCCACCCAGTGCGCCTCGACGGCGGGCACGTCGGCGTGCGCGGCCACGTGGTAGGCGGCCAGATCGGCGCCGTAGTGGCCGCCCGTGGCCCGGTCCCGTACGGCCTCCTCGTGCAGGGCCATGGAGATGCCCCAGATCATGCCGCCGGTGAACTGGCCACGTGCGGTGAGGGGGTTGACGATCCGCCCGGCCGCGAAGACGCCGAGCATACGGCGGACGCGGACCTCGCCGGTGGCGGGGTCCACGGCGACCTCGGCGAACTGGGCGCCGTAGGAGTGCCGTTCCTTCGGCGCGAGGGCGCCGAGGGCGGCGGTGGTGTCCGAACGGACGGTGATGCCCTCGGGCGGGACGGTGCCGCCCGGCGTCAGCCGCTCCCGCAGTTCGGCGGCGGCGAGGTTGATCGCCCAGGACCAGGAGCGGGTGCCCATGGAGCCGCCGGCGATCATGGCCGGGCCGAAGTCGCTGTCGCCGAGGCGCACCCGGACACGGTCCGGTGCGACCTCCAGCGCGTCGGCGGCGACCAGGGTGAGCGCGGTACGGGCGCCGGTGCCGATGTCCGCCGCGTTGATCCGCACGGTGAAGGTTCCGTCCGCCTCGGCCGTCACTGCCGCCGTGGAGGGCCCGGCGCCCGCGCCGAAGGAGGCCGCCGCCGTGCCGGTGCCGAGCAGCCAGCGTCCGTCGCGGCGGACGCCTGGGCGCGGGTCGCGGTCGGCCCAGCCGAACCGGCGGGCGCCCTCGCGGAAGCAGGCGATCAGATTGCGGCTGGCGAAGGGCAGGCCCGACACGGGGCCCCGCTCGGGTTCGTTGCGGACACGCAGTTCGACGGGGTCCACGCCCAGCTTCTCGGCGAGTTCGTCGAGCGCCGACTCCAGCGCGAACGAGCCCGGTGCCTCGCCCGGCGCGCGCATCCAGGTCGGGGCACCCACGTCGAGGCGTACGACGCGGTTGACGGTGTGGTGGGCGTCGGCGTCGTACATCACACGGGACGGAGCGGTGCACGACTCGACGAACTCGTGCACGGTCGAGGTCTGGCTCAGGGAGCGGTGCTCCAGGGCGCGCAGCCGTCCGTCCGCGTCGGCACCGAGCCTGACCCGCTGCGTGGTGGGGCTGCGGTAGCCGGCGAGGGAGAACATCTGCCGGCGCGTCATGACGACGCGGACGGGGCGCTGGAGGACCGTCGCGGCCATGACGGCGGCCACCTGGTGGGCGCGGACGCCCTTGCTGCCGAAGCCGCCGCCGACGTGTTCCGAGCGCACCCGCACGGCGGACGGGTCGAGCGAGAAGAGGTTCGCGAGCTCTCCGGCGACCCACATGGTGCCCTGGTTGGAGTCGACGAGCTCCAGGCGGCCGTCCTCCCAGCGGGCCGTCGCCGCGTGCGGCTCCATCGGGTTGTGGTGCTCCTCGGGGGTGGTGTACTCGGCGTCCACGACGACGGCGGAGGCGGCGAGTTCGGCCTCCAGGTCACCCTTCTCCGTGACCGCGGGGCCGAAGCCGTCGGCGGGGTAGGCCTCCGGGTGGTCTGCGGTGAACCCGATGTCGTGGGGCTCCCTGTCGTAGTGCACGACGAGTGCCTCGGCTGCCTCCCTGGCCTGCTCGGAGGTCTCGGCGACGACCAGCGCCACCGGCCAGCCCAGGTAGGGCACCCGGTCGTGCTGGAAGACGGCGGCGGTGGGGTCCGGCTTGCTGCCCATGAGACCGGTGTAGTCGGTCTCGACGCGCGGGGCGTTGCCGTGGTGCAGGACGGCGAGGACGCCGGGCATCGCCAGCACGGCGGCGGTGTCGACGGCACGGACGCGGCCGCGGGCGACGGTGGAGAGCGCGAGCCAGCCGTGGGCGAGCCCCGTGAAGGGGATCTCCGCCGCGTAGCGGGCGGCTCCGGTGACCTTGTCCCGGCCCTCGACGCGGGTGTGCGCGGTGCCGATGGCGGCCCGGTGGGCGGTGGAGGAGGTGGTCATCGGGCGGACTCCTCGGTGAGTCGGGTCAGTTCGGCCACGACGAGGTTGCGCATCAGGGTCACCTTGTAGACGTTGTGCGGCAGCGGCCGGGCGTCGGCCAGCTCGGCGTCCGCCGCGGCGGCGAAGGTCTCGGCGTCCGCCCTCGCGCCGGTCAGGACGCGTTCGGCGGTCCGGGCCCGCCAGGGCCGGGAGGCGACGGCCCCGAACGCGAGGCGCACGTCGCGCACGACGCCGTCCCGGACGTCGAGGGCGGCGGCGATCGAGCCGATGGCGAAGGCGTACGAGGCGCGTTCGCGCACCTTGCGGTAGCGGGAGCAGGCGGCGACGGGCGAGGGCGGCAGGGTGACGCCGGTGACCAGCGCGCCCGGCGGCAGCGCCGTCTCCCGGTGCGGCGTGTCGCCGACCGGCAGGTAGAAGTCGGCGAGCGGCAGCTCGCCCGGCCCGTCCGGGGTCTCGTAGGACACGACGGCGTCGAAGGCCGTGAGCGCCACGGCCATGTCCGAGGGGTGGGTGGCCACGCAGTGCTCGGTCGCGCCCAGGATGGCGTGGTTGTGGTGCTCACCCTCGATGGCGGGGCAACCACTGCCGGGGACACGCTTGTTGCAGGGCTTGGTGATGTCGGCGAAGTAGCCGCAGCGGGTGCGCTGGAGCAGGTTGCCGCCGACGGTGGCCATGTTGCGCAGTTGCCCGGATGCGCCGGCGAGGACCGCCTGCGTCAGCGCGGGGTAGCGGCGACGGACCTCGGGATGGGCGGCGAGGTCGCTGTTGGTGACGGTCGCGCCTATCCGCAGACCGCCGTCGGCGGTGGACTCGATCCGGTCCAGCGGGAGTTCGCGGACGTCGACGAGCCGGGCGGGCCGCTCCACGCCGGTCTTCATCAGGTCGACGAGGTTGGTGCCGCCGCCGAGGAAGCGCGCCTCCGGGTCGGCGTCGAGCAGGGCGAGGGCGCCGGTGACGTCGTGGGCGCGACGGTAGTCGAACTCCCTCATGCGGCGGCCTCCTTGGCGGCCGTGCGGTCGGCGGCGGCGCGGGCGACGGCCGCCACGATGGACACGTACGCGCCGCAGCGGCAGAGGTTGCCGCTCATGCGCTCCCGGATCTCGTCCGGTGTGAGGGGTGGTGGCCCTGCCTCGGGGCGCACGTCGTCGGTGGCGGCACTGGGCCAGCCCGCCGCGTGCTCCTCGATCACCGCGATCGCGGAGCAGATCTGGCCGGGGGTGCAGTAACCGCACTGGTAGCCGTCCAGTTCGAGGAACGCCTCCTGCACCGGGTGCAGCCGGTCGCCCTCGGCCACTCCTTCGATGGTGGTGATCTCACGCCCCTCGGCCGCCACCGCCAGTTGGAGGCAGGAGACGCTGCGGCGCCCGTCGACGAGGACGGTGCAGGCACCGCACTGGCCCTGGTCGCAGCCCTTCTTGGTCCCGGTCAGGTCGAGGCGCTCGCGCAGGGCGTCGAGCAGGGTGGTGCGGTGGTCGGCGGTGAGCGTGTGCTTCTCGCCGTTGACGGTCAGGGTGATGGCGCTGTACGTCGAGGAGGGGGCTGAGGACATGGACAGCCTTCTTTCGCGTATCCGGAGCGGTCCGAGGGAGGCACCGGCGGGCAGAGGTGTGCAAGGACATGACGGTCGCTTGGGGGCACGGCTCTTGGCGGCGCTAGGATGAGCCAAGCGGACACGTGTCCGCCTACTCGGGCAACGTAACGGACAACTGTCCGGATCGGCAAGGACGGATTCCGGCCAGGAGCCGGCGAGGAGGACGCGTGACAGGGGAGAAGGACGCGCCTCTGCGTTCCGACGCGCGGCGCAACCGCGAGCGCATCCTGGCCGTGGCGCTGGAGGAGCTCACCCGGGCGGCGGACGCGCCTCTGAGCACCATCGCCAAGAAGGCGGGGGTCGGGCAGGGCACGTTCTACCGCCACTTCCCGAACCGCGAGGCCCTGGTCCTGGAGCTCTACCGGCATGAGATGCAGCAGGTCGCCGACAGCGCGGCCGGGCTGCTCGCGACCCGCGCGCCGGACCGGGCGCTGCGGGAGTGGATGGACCGTCTGGCCCGGTTCGCCCTCACCAAGGCCGGTCTCGCGGACGCGATCCGGCAGGCCGCCAACGCTCCGGGTAGCCCCGGCAGACCGGGCCCCGCCCCGGTGCTCTCGGCCGCCGACACGCTGCTGCGCGCGGCCGAGGAGGCCGGCACCATCCGCCCCGGCGTGAGCGCGGACGACTTCTTCCTCGCCATCGCGGGGCTCTGGCAGATCGGCCCGAGCGAGGACTGGCAGGCCCGCGCCACGCGCCTCATGGACCTCGTCATGGACGCCCTGCGCACGGGGGCGCCGAAGAAGTGAGAAACCGCGGGAGAGCCGGCCGCCCGTGTGCGCGACGGCCCTCCAGCGGTCGACCGGGTCAGGACTTCCTGAGCTTGTACGCCTTCTTCACGGTGATCTCGAAGGTCGACGCCCGGTCGGCGCCCTTGACCCTGAGGCTGACCGAGCCGTGCCCGTTGCGGTCGATGTGCTCGGCGGGCAGCGTGGCGAGCACCGGATGCGGGATCAGCGCACGGTTCTTCACCACCGGCACCCTGCGCCACGTCGAACCGCCGTCGAAGGACGCCTCGACGGTCAGCGCACGCACCCTGCCCCGCGACTGGTCACCCGTGCGCTGAATCGTGAACGGCACGGCGACCGTACGGCCGTCCGCGGCCCGCGACCACTTGTCGACCGGCGGCGCGAAACGCAGACCGGTCAGCGGCAGCGCGACCGTCCTCCCCTCGGCGACCGGGCCCGAGCGGTCCGCGCACACCTCTTGACGCGTAAATGACAACGATGGCATGTTCCCCTGGGAGCGCTCCCATCTCACCAGGGAAGGGAACATCATGCGCAGCACCCGCCACTCCCCCTTACGGATCCTCCCGCTTCTCGGCCTGCCGGCCGCCCTGCTCCTCTCCTTCACGGTCGCCCTCGCACCTCCGGCCTCGGCCGCCACGACCGAGGACACGGTCGCCGATCCGGTGCGCGTCATGCCGCTCGGCGACTCCATCACCGGCTCGCCGGGCTGCTGGAGAGCGGTGCTGTGGAACCGGCTGCAGAACGCCGGCCACACGGACATCGACTTCGTCGGCACCCTGGGCCCCCAGGGCTGCGGGCAGGCACACGACGGCGACAACGAGGGCCACGGCGGCGAACTCGTCACCAACGTGGCCGACCAGAACCTGCTGCCGGGGCGGCTCGCCGCGACCCTCCCGGACATCGTTGTCATGCACTTCGGCACGAACGATGTGTGGAGCAGCGTCTCCCCCGACCGCATCCTCGCGGCGTACACCAAGCTCGTCGGGCAGATGCGTGCCTCCAACCCCGACATGAGGATCCTCGTCGCGCAGATCATCCCCATGAACCCGAGCAGCTGCACGGGCTGCGCGCAGCGCGTCGTCGACTTCAACGCGCGGATTCCGGCCTGGGCGCGGGCGACGAGCACCAGCCGCTCCCCGGTGACCGTCGTCGACCAGTGGACGGGTTTCGACACGGCCGCGGACACCTATGACGGGGTGCACCCCAACGCGGCCGGCGACGACAAGATCGCCGCGCGCTGGTACCCGGCGCTCAGCGCGCTGCTGGAGCCTGGCTCCGAGGACCCGGGCGACCCCGGTGACCCCGGTGACGGGCCGTGCACCGCGGTCTTCCGTGCCGTCGGCGTCTGGCAGGGCGGCTACCAGGGCGAGGTGACGGTGACCAACACCTCCGCCTCCGCCGTCTCCGGCTGGACCGCGACCGTCGTACCGGCCGGCGGGGCCCGGCTCACCCAGGTCTGGAACGGCACGTTGAGCACGGCGGCCGACGGGACGGCCACCGTCGCCCACGCCGACTGGAACGGAGCGCTCGCCCCCGGTGACCGCGCCACCTTCGGCTTCATCGCCGACACCCCGGCGACGACCGGGACACCGTCGGTGACCGTCACCTGCACGGCGAGGGCCGCCGCCGTTTCGTGACGGGCCCCGTCCCGGCCGGCACCCGGACGGCGGGCCTCCGCCGCCGGGTGGCGGCCGTCCGTCCGACGCCCCCAGGCAGGTCCCCGACCACGTACCGCTCTCCCCCAACCCACCCCACCTGGAGCCGCGATGAGATCCCGTACGCCGACCGTCCGCCGTGTGGCCACGGTCGCCGCAGCCCTCCTCGGGCTGCTGCTGCCCCTGTTGACGACCGGCTCGCCCGCACAGGCCGCGCCCACCGGATTCCGCGTCCAGAACGGCCGGCTGGTGGAGCGCTCCGGCGACGACTTCGTGATGCGGGGCGTGAACCACGCCCACACCTGGTACGCCGGCCAGACCAGCGCCCTTTCCCACATCAAGGCCAAGGGCGCCAACACGGTGCGCGTGGTGCTCTCCAGCGGGGACCGGTGGACGCGCAACGACACCGCGGACGTGGCGAACGTGGTCGCGCAGTGCAAGCAGAACCGGCTGATCTGCGTCCTGGAGGTGCACGACACCACCGGCTACGGGGAGCAGAGCGGGGCCGTCACGCTGTCGCGGGCCGCCGACTACTGGATCAGTGTGCAGAGCGCGCTGACCGGTCAGGAGGACTACGTCATCGTCAACATCGGCAACGAGCCGTACGGCAACAACAACTACGCGGGCTGGACCGCCGACACGAAGGCGGCGATCCAGAAGCTGCGCACCGCCGGTTTCGACCACACGATCATGGTGGACGCCCCCAACTGGGGCCAGGACTGGGCGTTCACCATGCGCGACAACGCGGCGTCGGTCTTCGCCGCCGACCCCGACGCCAACACGGTCTTCTCGATCCACATGTACGGCGTCTTCGACACGGCCGCCGAGGTCACGGACTATCTGGGCCGCTTCGTCGCCGCGAAACTGCCCATCGTGGTGGGTGAGTTCGGGCACGACCACTCGGACGGAAACCCCGACGAGGACGCCATCCTGGCCACCGCCCAGCAGCTCGGCCTCGGGTACCTGGGCTGGTCGTGGAGCGGCAACGGGGGCGGCGTCGAGTACCTGGACATGGTCACGAACTTCGACCCGAGCAGGCTGACCAGCTGGGGCCGGCGGCTCTTCGACGGCCCGAACGGCATCGCCGCCACCTCGAAGGAGGCCGCGATCTACGCCTCCTCCGGCGGCGACACCACTCCCCCGACCGCGCCGGGCACCCCGACCGCCTCGGCGGTGACCTCCTCGTCCGCGAGGCTGGCCTGGACGGCCGCGACCGACGCGAACGGTGTCACCGGCTACGACGTGGTCCGCGTCAACGGCACGACGGAGTCACCGGTGACGACCACCACCGGCACCTCCGCCACCCTCACCGGGCTGGCGCCGTCGACGTCGTACGTGTTCGCCGTCTACGCCCGGGACGCGGCCGGCAACCGTTCGCCCCGCTCCGGCACGGTGGGCGTCACGACGCCGTCCGGTGGCACCACGGCGTCCTGCTCCGTCGGCTACCGGGTGACGAACGTGTGGCCCGGCGGCTTCCAGGGCGAGATCGTCGTCCGCAACACCGGAGGCTCGGCGATCAACGGCTGGACCCTGCGCTGGACGTTCCCCGACAGCCAGCGCGTCAGCAACCTGTGGGGCGGCACCGTGACCCAGAGCGGCGCCGACGTCACGGTCACCTCGGCCCCGTACACCGCGGACATCCCCGCGTCAGGGTCCGCCACTCTCGGGTTCACAGCGAGTAAGGGCAGCGCGAACCCGGCCCCGGCGGCGTTCACGCTCAACGGATCGGCCTGCACGACGGGTTGATGCCGAGGCCGCCCGGGGAGACGGGCGAAGCCGTCCCCCCGGGCGCCTGCCTGCCCGTGCCCGCCGGTGCGCCTCTTCGGCTGGTTCAGGCCCCGCCCCCGGGGCCGGTACCGTCCCCCTGCAGGCGCTCCAGGTCCGACGGGCGCACCTGGATGGCGAGGACGGCGATGAGGGCGGCGACGACGGTGAAGATCGCGGCCATGACGAAGGCGGCCGAGACGCCGGCGGTGAGGACTTCGTCGCTGTAGGGCGGCGGCAGCCGGCCGGTGCGTTCGAACTGGATGCGTTCGAGCGGGGTCGCCTGGGAGAGGAAGCGGGGGATCTGCTCCTCCGCCTCGTTGGTGCTGGCGGTGCCGTACATGGTGACGAGGATGGACAGGCCCAGTGAACCGCCGACCTGCTGGGTGGCGTTGAGGAGACCGGAGGCCGCGCCCGTCTCGTGGGTGGCGACGTTCGACAGGGCCATCAGGGTCAGGGAGACGAACTCCATGCCCATGCCCAGGCTGAAGACCAGCATGGGGCCGAGGACGCTGCCGGCGTACGTGGAGTGCACGTCGGTCAGGGTCAGCCAGCTCAGGCCGGCCGCGGCGAGGATGGCACCCGCCACCATGAACGGCTTGGGGCCGTACACGGGCAGGAACCGCGAGGCCAGCCCGGCGCCGATCGCGATCACCGCGCTGACCGGCAGGAACGCGAACCCGGTGGCCAACGGGCTGAAGTCCAGCACGTTCTGCACGAAGAGCGTCAGGAAGAAGAACATGCCGAAGATGGCGGCGGCGAGGCACAGCATGATGCCGTACGTGCCCGCCCGATTGCGGTCGGCGAACATGTGCAGCGGTGTGATCGGCTGTCTGGAACGCTTCTCCACCAGGACGAAGAGCAGGAGGAGGACGACGGCCCCGGCGAACGACGCCAGCGTCAGCGCGTCCCGCCAGCCCTCCTGGGCCGCGCGGATGAACCCGTACACCAGGAGCACCATCCCCGCGGTGGAGGTCAGTGCGCCGGTGATGTCGAAGTGGCCGGGGTGCCGTTCGGACTCCCGGATCCAACGGGGGGTGGCCAGCACGATGAGCAGGCCGATCGGCACGTTGACGAACAGCACCCACCGCCAGTTCAGCCATTCCACGAGGATGCCGCCCGCGAGCAGCCCGATCGCGCCGCCGCCCGCCGACACCGCGGCGAACACCCCGAACGCCCGGTTGCGTTCGGGCCCTTCACGGAAGGTCGTGCTGATCAGGGCGAGGGACGTCGGGGACGCGATGGCGCCGCCGACGCCCTGGAGCGCGCGGGCGGCGAGGAGTTGACCGGCGTTCTGGGCGAGGCCCCCCAGAAGGGAGGCCAGCACGAAGAGCAGGACACCGAAGACGAAGACCCGGCGTCGGCCGAGGATGTCACCGGCCCTGCCACCGAGCAGCAGCAGCCCCCCGAAGGTGAGCGTGTAGGCGTTCACCACCCACGCCAGGCTGGTGGTGGAGAAGTCGAGGGAGCGCTGGATGTCCGGCAGCGCGATGTTCACGATCGTGATGTCGAGGACGACCATCAACTGACACGACGCGATCACCAGCAACGCCATCGCGCTCCCGCCACCACCTGATTCCCGGGTGGTGGTCTCTACTGGGGAGCTCGGCTGAGGGTCGCTGCTCATGGCGTATCGCTCGGCACTGATCGGTGGACGGTCTGGTCCACTCGTGCGTCCGTTGTTCGACCGTACGCCCGCGCCACCACCCTCACCACTCGAACGGGTGCTGGCCTCCTCGGCGGCCTTCAATGCCCCGGGGAGGGCGACATATCGGCCTCGAAAACCTGTTCAGGGATCGGGGTGGTGAGCGCTACGATCGCCGCGATGACGACTTACTCCGTTGACAGAATGGGGGTCCCGTCCGCGCAAGGTGAGTGCTGATGCCCACTCATATCGCGAACGGGGATTCCCGGCTCTCCTACTGGTCGCGCGTGCGCGAGTTCGCCGTGCCGCCTTCGATGATCGAGACCGCCACGGCCCGCCGAGAGGTGGGCGACTGGGCCGGGGCCTGCGCCGCCGCGGGCATCGACATCGACCTCCATCCGCGTACCGTGGCCCGGCACCACGGCCAGGACGTCGCCGCCCGGCTGCGGGCCGATCTCCGGCATCTGGCCCCGGACCTGCTGCGCTGGCACCTGCCGAGGATCGCCCCCGACGGGCTGCTGCGGCCGGGGCTGACCATCACACTGGCCCGGTACGGGGCCGAGGGGCGCACGGGCCCGTACCCGGTGCACCTGGTGGTCCGGACCCCGCCCGCCTGGGCGGACGCCGGGCAGCGGATCGGGCTGGCGCTGTGGGACGGCTCCGCCGGGTCCCGCTCCGCGCCGGACGATCGCCGCCACCCGCATCCCCGGCCCAGCCGCCGCTACCGACTCGATCTGCACCGGCATCTGTGGGACGCCCGCAGGGCTTTCGAGCTGCGCCTCCGTTCCGGGGCCGGCCGGCCGTGCGCCGACGGCCCGGTCGTACCGGGCGGGGAGGCGCCGGGAGTCGTACCGCCTGAGTACGGCTGTGCCGTGGACCGGTGGGCGGACGAGGCGGGGATCGTGCTGCGCGCCGAGGGTCGGTCGGGCGGGACCGTCCTCGTGCGGCTCGGGGCGCGGCGCCGGCTGCTCCTGCACCTCGACGGTGACCGGGTCGGCGGCGAGTCACCCGCCCTGCGGGTCGAGGCGGCGTCCGAAGGGGACGGGGCGGCCCCCGCACTCCCGGTGCTGCCCGACGCGGCCACGTGGGTGCTGCCCGACCTGGAGTTGCTGCGCTCCGGGGCGATCGACGCGGACCGGCTGCATCCGCTGGTCGCCTCGGCGCTGGTACCCGGCCATGTGGCCGCGGGGCCGCCGCGGGCGGCGGACCCCGCCGGACAGCCGCGCGTCGTGGAGTGCCGGGGGAACCGGCACCGGATCGGGCTGGTCGACGGGGTGCTGGCGCCGCTGGACCACGATCCGGACGAGATCCGGCGGGAGGAGCTGCTGGTCGCGCTCACCGGTACCCCCCTGCCCTGTCTCCAGGCGATCGACCGGGCGCACCGTCGGCCGGACTGTCTGTCCGGGGTCCGCGAACGGCTGGACCACGGTGACACCGCCGGTGCGCTGGCAGTCGTCGAGGGTCTGCTGGGCCCCGAGGCGGTGCTGCGCGACGGCCCGCTGCGGGACGAGCTGGAGGCGGCCGCGCGGCGCCGGATCACGTACGGGCTGTACCGGTCGGGGCTGATCGGGCCCAGCCCGGAACGCATCCGGCTGGACGGCCGCCGTCGCCCCACCCGGACCCGCCGCTCCCGCGACGCGCTCTTCTACTGACCTCACGAGTCCCCTTCCCCTGAGTTCCGGGAGACCCCTCTCACGGTCTCCCCCAGGGGCCTCCTTCTCCTGACCTCGCCAGTCCCACCACACACCCACAGGTGATCCATCATGACGACTTGCACCACCTTTGCCCCTGATTCTCCCTCCGTGGAGGTGTCCTTCACCTCCCAGCTCGACGTCGCCGGAGCTCTGCTGACCCTGCTGCGCGACACGGCCACCGAACCCCGGCCCGACACCCGGCTGGAGGCGCTGACGCTGGCCGTCGCCGCCGATCTGCCCGTGCTGCTGTGGGGTGAGCCGGGGATCGGCAAGACCGCGGCGCTGACCCAGCTCGCCTCGGCGCTGGATCTTCCGTTGACGACGGTGATCGCGAGCGTGCATGAACCGTCCGACTTCTCCGGCCTGCCCATCGTGGGCGACGACCCCGCCGAGCAGGGTGTGCCGATGGCTCCACCGGACTGGGCGGTGCGCCTGGTGCGCTCCGGCCGGGGTCTGCTGTTCCTGGACGAGTTGTCGACCGCGCCGCCCGCCGTGCAGGCCGCGCTGCTGCGGCTGGTGCTGGAGCGGCGGATCGGCGCGCTCCGACTGCCGCCGGAGGTACGGATCGTGGCCGCCGCCAATCCGCGGTCCTCGGCGGCGGACGGCTGGGAGCTGAGCCCGCCGCTCGCCAACCGGTTCGTGCACCTCCAGTGGACCCATGACCATGAGGTCGTCGTCCGCGGTCTGGGCGGGACCTGGCCCCGCGCGACCCTGCCCCGGCTCGATCCGGCGCGGTTGCCGGAGGCCGTGGACCATGCCCGCCGGGCGGTGTGCGGGCTGCTCGCCGCCCGCCCCAGGCTCGTGCACCAGCTGCCGAACAGCGAGAGCCGGCGGGGCGGTGCCTGGCCGTCGCCGCGGAGCTGGGAGATGACCCTGCGGCTGATCGCCTTCGCCACCGCCTCCGGGGTCTCCCGTGATGTGCTGTCCCTGCTGGTCAGGGGCACGGTGGGCGACGGACCGGGGCTGGAGCTGCTGGCGAGCCTGGACCGGATGGATCTCCCGGATCCCGAGGAGTTGCTGGCGGACCCGGCGGGCGCCGTCCTGCCGGAGCGGGGGGATCTGCGGCAGGCGGTGCTCGACGGGGTCGTGGCGGCGGTGCGGGCACGCCCGGAGAAGCCCCGCTGGGACGCCGCGTGGGCGCTGCTGGTGCGGGCGCTGGAGACGGGCGCGCCGGATCTGGTGGTCGTCCCCGCGACGACGCTGGCCTCGCTGCGCCGGGCGGACTGGGACGTCCCGGCGGCGATCGAGCGGCTCGCCGGAGTGGTCACCCTGTCCCGGCGGGCGGACGCGGCGGCGAGCCGTGCCGGGGCGGCGACGAAGGCCCGCCGGTGAGCGGCGACGCGACGAGGGCGCGCCTCGAAGCGGCACTGGACCGCGACAAGCTCTTCACCGCCCGGCTCCAGGCGGCCCGGGCCCGGCCCTATCTGGCGACGGCGCTGTTCGCGCTGCATCCCGTCGTGTCCCGGCAGGTGCCCACCATGGCCGTCGACCCGCACTGGCGGTGCTATGTCTCCCCGGGGTTCGTGGACCGTACGCCGGTGGAGGAACTGGCGGGAGTCTGGGTGCACGAGGTGTCGCACCTGCTGCGCGACCACCACGGGCGCGGCGACCGGATCGCCAGGGAGCTGGGGCTGACCGGCCCCGGGGAGCGGCTGCGGATGAACATCGCCGCGGACTGCGAGATCAACGACGACGCCTTCGGCGACGGGCTGGTCAAGCCGGAGGGCGCCGTCGAGCCGGCGACACTGCGGCTGAGTGAGGGGCTGCTCATGGAGGAGTACCTGCGGCTCTTCCGCCTCGGGCCGCTGCTGAACGACCTGGCGTGGCTGGACTGCGGCAGCGGCGCAGACGGGCTGGAGCGGGAGTGGGACCTCGGGCCGGACGGCGCGCACGGCCTGAGCGAGCAGGAGAAGGACGCGGTCCGGTTCCGGGTGGCCCAGGGCATCAGGGGACGCCCGGGAGATGCCCCGGAGGGGTGGCGGCGGTGGGCGGAGGAGGCGTTCCATCCACCGCAGCCGTGGCGGGAGTTGCTGGGCGCCGCCGTCCGGGCGGCGGCCTCCGGTGCGGGCGGGGGCGACGACTACACCTACGGCAGGCCGTCCCGGCGGTCGGCCGGGGTGCCGGGGGCGGTGCTGCCGAGTCTGCGGCGGACCCCGCCCCGGGTCTCGGTGATCATCGACACCTCCGGGTCGGTCAGTGACGCCGAACTGGGCAGCGCGCTGCTGGAGGTGGCCGCGATCTCCCGTGCGGTGGGCGGGAGGCGTGACCTGGTCACCGTGGTGCCCTGTGACGCGGCGGCGCGGATCGCCCACCCGCTGTGCCGGGCGGAGGGCATCCCCCTGGTGGGCGGCGGGGGTACGGATCTGCGGAGCGGCTTCGCCCGGGCGCTGCGGACCCGGCCCCGGCCGGATGTCGTGGTGGTCCTCACCGACGGGCAGACGCCGTGGCCGTCGGGCCGGCCCTCGTGCCGGACGGTGGTGGGGTTGTTCCCCCAACACCACAGGGGCAGGTCCTGGGACGAGGACGACCCCGACTACGTGCCGGACTCCCCGCCGGACTGGGCGCGGGTGGTCGAGATCGGCTGAGGGGCGCCCGGAAGGCCTGCGGCGAGGTCAGGACAGCCGGCACCAGAGGAATGACAATGAAAATGATTATCGATAAGGTGGGCATGTCAACCCGGGCACCTCCTTGTCGAGGTGCCGTCGGGCTGCCCTGAAGCCTGAACCACACCGCACGAAAAGGGGAGCCGTGGCTCATCTGTTGGTGGTCGAGAGCTGGGTCGGATCGATGAGCAGACTGCTGCCACGGGCGGTTAGGGAGAGCGGACACGAGTTCACCTTCCTCACCCGCGACCTGCACCACTATCTGCGCCCGGCCCCCGAGGGCACCGCGCACCCCCTGCTCGGGGCACGCAACGTGATCACGGCCGACACCAACGACGTCGACACCCTGCTGCCGGAGGTCGAGCGGCTGCACACGGTGTTCGGCTTCGACGGGGTCATCTCCTCCTGCGACTACTACCTCCCGACCGTCGCCCGGATCGCCGGGCGGCTCGGGCTGCCCGGTCCCGGCCCTGAGGCCGTCGAGGACGCGTGCCGCAAGGACGCCACGCGTCGCGTCCTCACCGACGCGGGAGTGCCAGGGCCCCGCTTCGCCGTGCACGAGGAGTGGGCCGACCTCGCTCGGGCTGCGCGGGAGATCGGCTATCCGCTGGTCGTGAAGCCGGTCGACCTGTGTGCGGGGATGTTCGTGCGCCGAGTCGATGACGAAACCGAACTGGCCTCCGCGGTGGAGGCGTTGGCCGGCTTCCCGTTGAATGCACGCGGGCAGCGGCGGGTGCCCGCCGTACTCCTCGAAGAGCTGCTGACCGGTCCGGAGGTGAGCGTCGAGACCGTGTCGTACGCGGGGTCGGTGCACGCCGTGGGGGTGACCGACAAGAGCATCGGCGGGGCACCGGCGTTCATCGAGACCGGGCACATGTTCCCCGCCGCCCTGCCGTCTGCCGACATGGACGCCGCCGAGCAGACGGCGCTGAGCGCGCTCAAGGCGCTCGGGCTGACCGACGGCGTCGTGGCGCACACCGAGATCAAGCTGACCCCGGAGGGACCCCGCGTCGTCGAGGTCAACCCCCGGCCCGCCGGGAACCGCATCACCGAGCTGGTCCGGCATGTCACCGGCATCGACCTCGCCGCGGCCGCCGTCGAGGTCGCCCTCGGCCGCGCACCCGACCTGCTGCGCCGCGACACCGGGCTGCGCAGCGCGGCCGTCGGCTTCCTCGTGCCCGACAGGTCGGGCACGCTCGACGCCCTGGACGACGCCCCGCTCAAGGGCGCCGACGGTGTACTGGAGGCGCAGCTCGCCGAGCCGGGCCGGCAGGTCAGGTCGGCGGGCAGCAACAACGAGTACCTGGGCCACGTCATGGTGGGCGACCCCCGCGGGCAGGGCGCGCGCGATCAGGTCGAGGCACTGCTCGGCGAGCTGAACGCCGGCCTGGTGATCCGGTGACCGCCGCGACGAAGGCCCGCGCGGCCACGTACGAGGAGCTGCTGGAACGGGTCCGGGCGGGAGAACTCGGCCCCGAACCGGGGACCCTGCGGATCGCGGTGGCCTTCGCGACCCGGCAGGCGGTACGGCACGACGGGCGCGGCACCGGCTACCGCAACGAGGTGCTCAGCCTGCGCCTGGCCGGTGCCGTCGGCTCCTGCGCGGTCGAGCCGGGCACCCTGCCCGACACGGCGATCGACGACTGCGTGGGCGCCGAGGTGGCCCGGCTGCTGCACCATCCGCTGCCGCCGGTGCGGGTGGCCGCGCTCGACGCCTATCTGATGCACGTCGCCCCGCACACCCCCGAGCACGGGGCGCGTCCCTTCCCCCTGCCGGCCGGCACGTCGCTGGAGAAGTCCCGGGCGCGGGCGAACGCGGTCGTCGAGCTGCTCGACCTGCCGCCGGGCTCGGTGGTACTGGTCGTCGGAGTCGTCAACTCCCTTCTGGAAGCTCTGCGTTCGCGTGATCTCCGCTATGTGCCGTGCGATCTCAAGGGCGGCGTCACGGAGTGGGGCGAGGAGGTCGTCACCGACGCGCTCGGCGCGGCCGACCGCTGTGACGCGCTGCTCGTCTCCGGTATGACGCTCGGCAACGACACCTTCGAGCCGCTGCGGCGCCACGCGCTGCGGCACGGCAAGCAGCTGGTGATGTTCGCGCAGACCGGCAGCGCGGTGCTGCCCCGCTTCCTCGGACACGGGGTGAGCGCGGTCTGCGCCGAGCCGTACCCGTTCTTCTGGCTGGACGCGGGCCCGGGTGTCCTGCACCGCTACCGCCTGGACCGTCCGGGCCCGGGAGGTGGCCGGTGACCTCGTCCACCGTCCTGCGTTCCGTCGCCCGGCCGGAACTGCTGTCCCTCGTCGGACGTACGCCGCTGGCGCGGATCACCGCCGACCTTCCCGGCCCGCACCCCGGGTTCTGGGCGAAGCTCGAAGGACTCTCGGCGGGCGGCATGAAGGCGCGGGCCGCCCTGTCCATGCTGCTGGGCGCCCGCGAGCGCGGTGAACTACGGCCGGGCGCCCCGGTGGTGGAGTCCACGTCCGGCACGCTGGGCATCGGCCTGGCCTTCGCCGGGCAGGCCCTCGGCCATCCGGTCGTACTGGTCGGCGACAGCGAACTGGAGCCTTCCATGAGGCAGTTGCTGCGCTCGCACGGCGTACGACTGGAGCTGGTCGACCGCCCCGCACCGCGCGGTGGCTGGCAGGCCGCACGCCTCGCCCGGCTGCGGGAACTGCTCACCGTGTTGCCCGGCGCGTACTGGCCCGACCAGTACAACAACCCCGACAACACCGCCGGTTACGCTTCCCTCGCCGCCGAACTCGCCGTGCAGCTGGACCATTTGGACGTCCTGGTGTGCAGTGTCGGCACCGGTGGGCACAGTGCGGGCATCATCGGCCCGCTGCGGCGGCACTGGCCCGCACTGCGGCTGATCGGTGTCGACTCCACCGGCTCCACGATCTTCGGGCAGCCGGCCCGGCCGCGGCTGATGCGCGGGCTGGGCAGCAGCATCCATCCGCGCAACGTCGCCTACGAGGCGTTCGACGAGGTGCACTGGGTCGGTCCGGCGGAGGCCGCTGACAGCTGCCGGCGGCTCGCCCGCGGCAGCTTCGTCAGCGGCGGCTGGAGCACCGGGGCGGTCGCGCTCGTCGCCGCCTGGGCGGCCCGCGTCCATCCGGGCGCCGTCGTCGCCACCGTCTTCCCGGACGGACCGCACCGCTACCTCGGCAGCGTCTACGACGACGACTTCGCCGCCGCGCACGGCATCGACCCCGCCACGGCGGCCGTACGGCCCGTCGAGATCCCGCACCCGGGCGCGGCCGAGGCCGTCGGCTGGGTCCGGTGCCGCAGGGTCAGCGACCCGCTCGCGGTGCCCGCCGTCCCGCCCGCCGCGGACCCCGCCTCCGCCGCCGCCCCGACCGCCGGCCGGCGCCGGGTCCCCTCCGCCCCACCCGTACCGGAAGAGAGCCTGTGAAGGTCACCCAGCGCACCGTGCGTCTCGACCTCGCCGAGCCGCTGCGCATCTCCCGCTCCACCATGGCCGCCCGCGAGGCGGTGTGGCTGACCGTCGACCACGACGGGCTGCGCGGCCACGGCGAGGCCGTCACCAGCGTGTACTACGGCCTCGACGCCGCCGCCCTCGGACGGCTGTTCACAGCCGCCGCGGCAGACCTGGCGCGCTTCCCCGACCCGGAGAGCGCGCTCCGGGCCCTGGTGGACGGCGAACTGACGGGTGCGGACACCCCGCCGGCCGTCACCGCCGCCGTGGACGCCGCGCTGCTCGACCTCGTCGGGAAGCGGGCGGGCAGTCCCGTCCACCGGCTGCTGGGCGCACCGTCGTCCCCGGTCGCGGCCACCGCCCGGACCATCGGGATCAGTGCGCCGGGGCGTGCCGCCGCCGAGGCCCGCCGACTCGCCGCGACCGGCTTCCAGGTCCTCAAGATCAAGGCCGGCGCCCCCGATCCGGAGGACGACCTCGCGCGCGTACGCGCCGTCCGTGACGCCGCGCCCGGCGTGCGGCTGCTCCTCGACCCCAACGGTGCCTGGACGGCGGCCCGGGCGGACGCCCTGCTGCCGCGCTTCGCGGAACTGGGCGTGGAGGCCGTCGAACAGCCCCTCGTCCCGGGCGACCCGGAAGCGCTGGCCGCACTCGCGGAGCGCTCGCCGCTGCCGGTGATCGCCGACGAGGACGCCGTGAGCGCCGAGGACGTAAGGCGGCTCGCCGGGCGCGTCCACGGGGTGAACGTCAAGCTGGCCAAGTGCGGCGGCGTCCACGCGGCCCTGGGGATCGCCATGGCGGTCGAGGGCAGCGGCACCGATCTGATGCTCGGCTGTCTCACCGCCAGCAGCCTCGGTCTCGCCCCGGCGGTCCAGCTCGCCGACCGGGCCCGCTGGGCCGACCTCGACGGGCACCTCCTCCTCGCCCACGACCCGTGGACCGGCGTCGGCGGCGACGACGGGTTCGTACGGGCGAGTGAACTGCCGGGGCTCGGAGTCCGGCCGAGGCAGGAGGTGCCCGGTGCGGACGTGGCATGAGATACGTCGCTTCCCGTTCGCCGTGCGCCTTCTGCTGGTCAACCAGCTCGGCGTCAACGTCGGTTTCTATCTCCTGATCCCCTATCTGGCCACCCATCTCACCGAGAACCTGGGCATGTCGGCGGCCCTCGTCGGTGTGGTCCTCGGTGTGCGGAACCTCAGCCAACAGGGCCTGTTCATCATCGGCGGCTCCGCCTCCGACCGGCTCGGGGCACGGGGCGTGATCATCGCCGGGTGCGCGCTGCGGACCGTCGGTTTCGGGCTGTTCGCGCTCGGCGACGGGCTGCCGGTGCTGCTGGCCGCGTCGGTGCTGAGCGGGCTCGCCGGGGCGCTGTTCAACCCGGCGGTGCGGGCCTATCTCGCGCAGGAGGCCGGGGAGCGCAAGGCGGAGGCCTTCGCGCTGTTCAACGTGTTCGCGACGACGGGCGCGCTGGTCGGGCCCCTGCTGGGCAGCGCGCTGCTGCTGGTGGACTTCCGTACCTCCGCGCTGACCGCCGCCGGGATCTTCGCGGTGCTCACCGTGGCGCAGGCCCTCGTGCTGCCCGCGCGCACGGTGGTGTCGAGCGGCGGCGGTGTCCTCGGCGACTGGCGTGAGGTCCTCGGCAACCGGGCCTTCCTGGCCTTCGCGCTCGCCATGGTCGGCATGTTCACCCTGGAGAACCAGCTGTATCTGCTGCTGCCCGCCGGGGCACGGGAGGCCACCGGCTGGGACGGCGCGGCCGGTCTCGTCTTCCTCGTCGGCACCCTCGCCGGCCTCGCGCTTCAGCTGCGGATCACGCAGGCCCTCAAGTCGCGCGGCAGCCGGGGGCGTTGGATCGCCGCCGGGCTCGCCGTGATGGGGCTGGCGTTCCTGCCGCCCGCGCTGGGGGCGGGGGCGGGGCCCGGGGGGTGGTTCGACGCCGTGCCGGTGCTGCTCGGCGCGCTGCTGCTGTACCTCGGGATCATGGTGGCCTCCCCGTTCGTGATGGAGCTGATCCCCCGCTTCGGGCGCCCGGAGCTGACCGGCACCTACTTCGGGATCTTCTACGTCGTCTCCGGTGTGGCCGCGGCCGCCGGCAACGCCCTCGTCGGATGGGCCATGGACGCAGGGGAGGGCGCCGGCCGCGGCTGGCTGCCCTGGGTGTGCTGCGCCGTGTTCGGGCTGGTCTCGGCGAGCGGCGTCCTCTGGCTGAACCGGCTGGGTGCGCTGCCCTCTCCGCAGATGCCCGTCTCCCCCTCCCCGGCCGGCGAACGGAGCAGCGCATGACCGCCTCGCGGGAGCGGCACGCCGCCGAGCGGGCGGACGCCCGGAATCTCCTCACCGACAACCCCGAGCTGTACGAGGCCCGTTTCCCCGACCCCGAGCGGCTCGCCGGGCGCTGGGCCGAGGACTGCCTGCGCCGCCACGGGGCGGGGCCACGGGTGCTGGACATGGGCTGCGGCACCGGCCGCGACGCCGCCCATCTGCACGGCGCCGGCCGTACGGTGACGGGCGCCGACCTCTCCGAGGCGATGCTGGCCCACGCCCGTGTCCACCACCCCGGGCCCGCGTACATACGGGCCGACCTGCGCCGCTTCGACCTGGGCCGGGCGTCCTTCGACGCCGTGGTGTGCCTGGACAGCTCCCTGCTGTACTGCCACACCTGCGACCAGCTCGACGGCTTCATGGCCTCCTGCCGCCAGGCGCTCGCCCCCGGCGGGCTGCTGGTCGCGGAGATGCGCAACGGCGCCTACTTCCTGGGCCGCACCGATCTGCTCGAGATCCCGGCCGTCAACGGATTCACCTGGCGGGGCACCGTCTACCGCTCCACCACCACCCTGACCGTGGACCGCACCGCCCAACTCCTGCGCCGTACCCGTGTGTGGACCGCCGGCGACGGCACACCGCCCCTCGAACAGCGCTCCGCCTGGCGGCTGTTGTTCCCGCTGGAGCTGCGCCATGTCCTGGCCTCGCACGGCTTCGAGGTCCTCGAACTGCACGACGGGCCGGGGCCCCGCACCGAACCTCCATGGCGGGAAGGGCAGTCGCCCGGCCGTACGACGGACGCCGACCGTCTGCACGTCGTCGCCCGGCTCACCTCTCCGAGCTGATCCTCGCCCGCACCGCTCGCCGCCCCGAACCCGTCCGCACCACTCACCGCCCCCGCTGGAACCCGCCCGCGCCACTCACCGCCCGCTGATCCTGACCCGGGCGCGACGTCCCTCCCCCCGCCGACCCTCGTCGCGCGCCTCTCCCCCCACCGCCCGCTCATCCACCACCACACCCACAAGGACTCCTCATGCACGACAAACGTTTCCCCGGCCTGCGCCGCCGCGGTTTCCTCGCCGCCACCGGCGCCGCCACGCTCGGCGCGCTCGCCCTGACGGCATGCGGCGGGGGCGGCACCGGCTCCGAGGCCGGCGGCAGCGGCGGCGACAAGCCCCGGCGCGGCGGGCGGCTGCGTGCCGCGTTCGCGGGCGGCGGGGCCAGTGAGACGCTGGACCCGCACCTGGCCAACCTGTTCGCCGACGTCGCCCGGGCCAAGGCGCTGTTCGACAAGCTCGCCGACTACGGCGCCGACCTGTCCGCGGAGCCCCGGCTGGCCGCCAAGTGGGAGGCCGACAAGAGTCTGGACCGCTGGAAGGTCACCCTGCGCGAGGCCACCTTCCACGACGGAAGGCCGGTGACGGCGAAGGACGTGCTCTACAGCTACCGCCGCATCGCCGACCCGGAGAAGGCCTACCGCGCCAAGGCGTCCCTGGAGCCCATCGACCTCGACGCGAGCCGGGCCACCGGGGAGCGGGACATCGAGTTCGTGCTCAAGCGGCCGACCGCCGAGTTCCCCAATGTGCTGGCGGCGTTCGGCGCGTACATCGTGCCCGAGAACGCGGGCGGGAAGGCCGGCGACTTCGACAGGAAGCCCATCGGCTCGGGCCCCTTCCGCTTCGTGTCCTTCACCCCCGGCCGCTCGGCCCTCTTCCGCCGCTACGAGGACTACTGGGAGGGCGCACCGCACCTCGACGAACTGGAGTTCGTCGTCGCCAACGAGGAGTCCGCCCGGGTCAACGCGCTCCTCGGCGGCCAGGTCGAGTACGCCCACGAGCTGAACCCCACCACCGCGCGCGCCCACGAGGGCAAGGGCCGGATCGAGATCGTCCGGCTCCAGGGCAGCGCCATGCAGGGGTTCTGCATGAAGACCGACCGGCCGCCCTTCGACGACAAGCGGGTCCGCGAGGCGTTCTTCCTGATCGCCGACCGGAAGGAACTCGTCGACGGCGCCCTGTCGGGGGCGGGCGTCGTCGGCAACGACCTGTTCGGCAAGGGCTACGAGTACTACGCGGCCGGCCTCCCGCAGCGCGAGCAGGACCTGGACCGCGCCAGGTCCCTGCTGAAGCAGGCGGGCGCCGAGAAGCTGAAGGTCCGGCTGGACACCTCGGCCGTCGCCGCCGGGTTCACCGAGGCGGCCGGCATCTTCCGCGACCAGGCCGCGAAGGCCGGTGTCACCGTCGAGGTGAAGATGGGCAGCAAGGACTCGTACTGGAGCGACATCCTCGACTCCGGCACCCTCGCCTGCTACCGCTCCGGCGCGATGCCCATCGAGGCGCACATCTCGCAGCGGCTGCTGACCGGATCCACCACCAACGCCACCAAGTGGCGGCACAAGGACTTCGACGCCCTGTACCGGCAGGCGCAGTCCACCCGTGACCGGACCGAGCGGGCCGCCGTGTACGAGCGGATGCAGCGCCGGCTGTACACGGAGGGCGGCTTCCTCATCTGGGGGTTCGCCGACTGGATCCTCGGCACCGCCCGGAACGTGAAGGGAGTGGAGACCAAGGCCCCCGCCAACACGCTCGACTGGGCGCGCTTCGACAAGGTGTGGCTCGCGTGACCGGAAGCGGCCTGCGCTCCTTCGTCGCCCGGCGGCTGCTCCTCGGCGTCGCGCAGACCGTGGCCGTGGTGCTGCTGGTCTTCGCGCTCACCGAGGCGCTGCCGGGCGACGCGGCGGTCGCCCTGGCCGGGGACCAGCCCGACCCGGAGCGCATCGCCGCCATCCGGGAGGCCATGCACCTCGACCGGCCGGTGCTGGAACGGCTGGCGGACTGGGCGGCCGGACTGCTCCACGGCGACTTCGGCACCTCCCTGGCCTCCGGCCGCCCGGTGAGCCGGTACATCGCCGACGGCTTCGGCCCGACCCTGCTGCTTGCCTCGCTCACCGTGGCCCTGCTCGTGCCGATCGGCTTCGGCCTCGGTGTGCTCGCCGCGCGGCACGAGGGCGGGCTCGTCGACCGTCTCGTCAGCGGCCTGACGCTCGCCGTGTACGCGGTGCCCGAGTTCGCCCTCGGGGTGCTGCTGGTGACGGTGTTCGCGCTGCGGCTGGGCTGGCTGCCGCCGACCGCCGTCGGTTACGGCACCGATCTGCTCGCCCACCCGGCCGCGCTCGTGCTGCCCGTGCTGGTGCTGCTGTCCCGGCCGGTGTGCTCCCTGGTCCGGCTGGTGCGCGCCGGCATGGTCGACGCCCTCGCCTCCCCGTATGTGGCCCATGCCCGACGGTACGGCGTTCCGGGCGCGCGGGTCCGCTACGCCCACGCCCTGCCGAACGCCCTCGCCCCCGCCGCCCAGCAACTCGCCCGCACAGTCGACTGGTTGCTGTGCGGTGTCATCGTCGTGGAGGCCCTCTTCGTGATCCCCGGTCTGGGCACCGTCCTCCTCAACGCGGTGGCCGAACGCGATGTGCCCGTGGTGCAGGGCCTCGCCGTGGTGTTCGGTGTGCTGACGGTCGTCCTCAACCTGGGCGCCGACGTGGTCGCGCGACGGCTGGCCCCGCGGGCGGGAGTGGCCGCGTGACCACCGCCTCCACCACCGCCGCTGGGCGCCGTACGGCCCGTTCCGGGGTCGGGCGGCGCAGAGGGCGCTTCGCGCTCGGCGTCGCGATCATCGCCGTACCCCTCCTCCTCGCCCTGCTGGGTCCCGTGTTCGCGGGTGAACCCGGTCCGCGCGCGGTGTCGTTCACCCTCGGCGGCGGGCACCGGCTCGGGACGGACTTCGTGGGCCGGGACGTGTGGGGGCAGGTGCTGCACGGCGGCCGGCCCGTCGTACTGACCGCGCTCGGCGCCGGCGCGCTGGCCTACCTCGTCGCGCTGCCGGTCGGTCTCGCCGCCGCGCTCACCCATCGGCGGTGGCTGGAGGAACTGCTGATGCGGCCCCTGGACGTGCTGATCGCCGTACCGTCGCTGCTGCTGATCCTGCTGGTCGCCTCGGTGTTCACGCCGGGCGCGGTGGGGCTCGCCCTGCTGGTGGCGCTGGTCAACGTGCCGGACGCGGCCCGGCTGGTACGCGCCGCGGCCACCGAGGCCGCCGCCCGGCCGGTGGTCGAGGCGCTGCGGCTCCAGGGCGAGAGCTGGTGGCGCACCGCCTTCGGCTGTGTCGGCCGCGCCATCCTGCGCACCCTGGGCGCCGACGCCGGGACCCGGCTCACCGGGGTGCTGTACCTGGTGGCCACGGCCGCGTTCCTCGGGGTGGGGGTGGAGCCCGACGCCGCGGACTGGGCGGTGATGGTCGACCGGAACCGTACCGGTCTGTTCGTGCAGCCCTGGGCCGTGGTCGTGCCCGCGCTGCTGATCGTCGCGCTGACCACGGGCACCAACCTCCTCTTCGACGCCGCTCTGGAGAAGCCCGCACCGGAGACGTCCGGTGAGCGCCGGGTACGGAAGGAACGACAGCCGTGAAGCACCACCACGACGGGGTCGGCCGGACCGCCGGGGAACCCGTCGCCGAGATCGAGGACCTGCGGGTCGAGGTCGGCGGACGGGCGATCGTGGACGGGGTGGGTCTGCGGGCGCTGCCCGGCCGGGTCACCGCGCTCGTGGGTGCCTCGGGCAGCGGCAAGACCACCACCGGCCTGGCCCTGCTGGGAGAGTTCCCGGCGGGCGCGCGGGTCACCGGTCGGGTCCGCGTGGCGGCCGACGGGCCGGTGGGGTACGTGCCGCAGCACCCGGCGGCCGTCCTCAACCCGGCTCGCCGGGTCTCTGCGCTCCTCACCGACACCGCCCGGACCCAGGTGCGCAACCTGCCCCGGGCCGAACGCCGGGCGGCAGCCCGCGAGCGGGTCCTGCACGCTCTCGCCGACGCCCAGCTACCGGACGCGGAGGCGCTGTTGCGCCGGTATCCGCATCAGCTCTCCGGCGGTCAGCAGCAGCGGGTCGTCCTCGCGCAGGCCCTGCTGCTCGGCGCCCGGGTCATCGTGGCCGACGAGCCCACGACCGGCCAGGACGCCCTGACCAGGAGCCGCATCGTCGACCAACTGACGGCGGTCGCGGCCCGCGGCATCGCGCTCGTCCTGCTCAGTCATGACCTCGACGTCGTCCGCGCGCTCGCCGACGAGATCCACGTCATGCGGGACGGCCGGGTCGTGGAGACGGGTCCGGCGCGGCGGCTGTGGCTCGCGCCCCGGCACGAGTGGACCCGGGCACTCCTGCGGTCGCGGCCCACGTCCCCGGAGGCGGAAGCGGAGACCGAGGGCGAGCCGGACGGCCGGGAGGGAGCGGCGGCGCCCGTGCTGCGCGTGCGGAACCTCACCGCCCGCCACCGGGACGGCGCACGACGTGGGGCGGCCGTGGCCGTACGGGCGCCCGAACTCGACCTGCGCGCCGGGGAGTGCCTGGCCGTGGTGGGCCGCTCGGGCAGCGGCAAGACCACCCTCGCGCGCTGTCTGGCGGGGCTGCACCGCGACCACGAGGGCGAGGTCCTCCTCGACGGCGCCCCTCTGCCGCGCAGCCTCCGGGACCGGGAACGGGGGCAACTGGCTGCCGTGCAGTACGTGTTCCAGGACGCCCGCGCCGCCTTCGACGAGCACCGTCCGGTCGTACACCAGGTCGCCCGAACGGCGGTCCGGCTGCGCGGCGTCGACGGTGACACGGCGGAGGCGGAGGCGCTCGGCACCCTGGCGCGTCTCGGCCTCCCGGCGGAGCTGGTGCTGCGCCGCCCGTCCCGGCTGTCCGGGGGTGAACTGCAGCGCGCCGCCCTGGCCCGCGCCCTGCTCGCCCGCCCTCGCGTCCTCATCTGCGACGAGATCACCTCCGGACTCGACACCGTCACCCGGCGGGGCATCCTCGACGTCCTCACCGGACTGCTCGACGGTGCCGACGACCTCTCCCTGGTCCTGATCACCCATGACCTGGACACGGCTTCCGTCGCCCGGCGCATCGCCGTCCTGGACGACGGGGAACTCGTCGAGCAGGGCCCCACCCACCGGATCCTGACGGCCCCCCGGCACCCGTTCACCGTCTCCCTCATGGCCACCGCCGCCCGTGCGGCCGCGGGCACGGGTCCCTGACGGCGGCGCCGGCCGGGTGCCCGTCCAGCGGCCCACACCCGTCCCCACGCCGTTGCCACGCAGGCCGGCGTGCCCAGCCGCCCCGGAGCCGTGGACGCCACGAGGCCGCTCCAGCCGGTCGTCCGGGGGTGCCCTCGGTTTCGGCCGGCGAGAACCAGGTGCTCCCGTCTCCGTCGTTCGGCGTCCGGCTGCATCACCGGCCGGGGGCGTCGCCCGTTCCCCCGGCGGCCCGGCGCCCACGTCCGCAGGGGGACGAGGGGGACCGGGCCGCCGGGGGCGGCGCCCACGGCCGGCGCGGGCGTCACCGTTCCGGATCAGCGGATCTCGACGAGAAGGTCTCCACCCTCCACCTGCTGGATGCGGTTGATGGCCAGGCGGGACACCCGTCCGGCCTTCGGGGCGGTGATCGCGGCCTCCATCTTCATGGCTTCGATGGTGGCGACGGTGGCGCCGGACTCCACCTCGTCCCCCTCGGCGACCGCGAGGGTCACCACCCCGGCGAACGGTGCGGCGACATGACCGGGGTCGGAGCGGTCGGCCTTCTCGGTGGCGGGGATGTCGGAGGAGGCCGCGACATCGCGTACCTGGATGGGCCGCAGCTGGCCGTTGAGGGTGGCCATCACGGTGCGCATACCGCGCTCGTCGGCCTCGCCCACGGCCTCCAGACCGATCAGGAGCCGCACCCCGGGCTCCAGGTCGACGGCGTACTCCTTGCCGGGGCCGAGCCCGTAGAAGAAGTCCTTGCTGTCGAGGACGCTGGTGTCGCCGTAGGTCTGCCGGTGCGTCTCGAACTCGCGGGTCGGGCCGGGGAACAGCAGCCGGTTGAGGGTGGCGCGCCGGTCCTTCTCCAGGCCCTCGCGGTCCTCGGCGGTCAGCTCCTGTACGGGCTTGGCCTCGCCGCGGCCCTGGAGGGCCTTGGTGCGGAACGGCTCGGGCCAGCCGCCGGGCGGGGTGCCGAGTTCACCGCGCAGGAAGCCGATGACGGAGTCGGGGATGTCGAACCGGTCGGGAGTGGCCTCGAAGTCGGCCGGTGCCACCCCGGCGCCGACCAGGTGCAGGGCGAGGTCGCCGACCACCTTGGACGAGGGTGTGACCTTCACCAGGTGGCCGAGGATGCGGTCGGCGGCCGTGTACATCGCCTCGATGTCCTCGAAGCGGTCGCCGAGGCCGAGGGCCACGGCCTGGGTGCGCAGGTTGGAGAGCTGGCCGCCGGGGATCTCGTGGTCGTAGACGCGTCCGGTCGGCGAGGCGAGGCCCGCCTCGAACGGGGCGTAGACCTTGCGGACGCTCTCCCAGTAGGGCTCCAGGTCGCCGACGGCCCGCAGGTCCAGGCCGGTGGGCCGGTCGGAGTGGTCGGTGGCGGCGACGATCGCCGACAGGGAGGGCTGCGAGGTCGTCCCGGCCATGGACGCGACCGCCCCGTCGACGGCGTCGGCGCCGGCCTGGATCGCGGCGAGGTAGGTGGCGAGCTGACCGCCGGCCGTGTCGTGGGTGTGGATGTGGACGGGCAGGTCGAACTCGCGGCGCAGCGCGGACACCAGCTTGGTGGCGGCCGGGGCGCGCAGCAGGCCCGCCATGTCCTTGACGGCGAGGACATGGGCGCCGGCCTCGACGATCTGCTCGGCGAGGCGGAGGTAGTAGTCGAGGGTGTAGAGCTTCTCCGCCGGGTCGGACAGGTCGGAGGTGTAGCAGAGGGCGACCTCGGCGACCGCCGTGCCGGTGGCCCGTACCGCGTCGATGGCGGGCCGCATCTGGCTGACGTCGTTGAGCGCGTCGAAGATGCGGAAGACGTCGATGCCGGTGCGCGCGGCCTCTTCCACGAAGGCGTCGGTCACCTCGGTGGGGTACGGGGTGTAGCCGACGGTGTTGCGGCCGCGCAGCAGCATCTGCAGACAGATGTTCGGCACGGCCTCGCGGAAGGCGGCCAGCCGCTCCCAGGGGTCCTCGGCGAGGAACCTGAGGGCGACGTCGTAGGTGGCGCCGCCCCAGCACTCCAGGGAGAGCAGCTGCGGCAGGGTCCGCGCCACCGCGGGGGCGACGGCGAGCATGTCCTTGGTGCGGACGCGGGTGGCGAGCAGCGACTGGTGGGCGTCGCGGAACGTGGTGTCGGTGACGCCGATGGTCGGCGACTGGCGCAGCCAGCGGGCGAAGCCCTCCGGACCCAGCTCGACGAGCTTCTGCTTCGACCCGGCGGGGGGTTCCGCGGCGGGCACGGAGGGGATCTTGCCGGTCGGGTCGATGAGGGCGGGCCGCTCGCCGTGCGGCTTGTTGACCGTCACGTCGGCCAGATAGGTGAGGAGCTTGGTGCCCCGGTCGGCGGAGTGGCGGGAGGTGAGCAGGTGCGGGCGCTGCTCGATGAACGACGTGGTGACCCGGCCCTCCTGGAAGTCCGGGTCGTCGAGGACGGCCTGGAGGAAGGGGATGTTCGTGGCGACGCCGCGGATGCGGAACTCGGCGACGGCACGCCGCGCCCGGTTGACGGCGGTGGTGAAGTCGCGGCCCCGGCAGGTGAGCTTGACCAGCATCGAGTCGAAGTGCGCGCTGATCTCGGTACCGGCGTGGGTGGTGCCGCCGTCGAGGCGGATGCCGGAGCCGCCGGGCGAGCGGTAGGCGCTGATCCGGCCGGTGTCGGGGCGGAAGCCGTTCGCCGGGTCCTCGGTGGTGATACGGCACTGGAGGGCGGCGCCGCGCAGGGTGACCGTCTCCTGGGAGAGGCCGAGGTCGGCGAGGGTCGCGCCGGCGGCGATGCGCAGCTGCGACTGCACGAGGTCGACGTCGGTGACCTCCTCGGTCACCGTGTGCTCGACCTGGATGCGGGGGTTCATCTCGATGAAGACGTGGTTGCCGTCGCGGTCGAGCAGGAACTCGACGGTGCCCGCGTTGCGGTAGCCGATCTCCCGGGCGAACCGCACGGCGTCGGCGCAGATCCGCTCCCGCAGCTCCGGGTCGAGGTTCGGGGCGGGCGCCAGCTCGATGACCTTCTGGTGGCGGCGCTGCACCGAACAGTCACGCTCGAACAGGTGGATGACGTCGCCGTGGCCGTCGGCGAGGATCTGCACCTCGATGTGGCGGGGCTCGACGACGGCCTTCTCCAGGAAGACGGTGGGGTCGCCGAACGCGGACGCCGCCTCGCGGGACGCCGCCTCGATCGCCTCGCGCAGTGCCGCCGGGTCCTCGACACGGCGCATACCGCGCCCGCCGCCGCCGGCGACCGCCTTCACGAACACCGGGAAGCCGATCTCGTCGGCCGCGCGCACCAGTTCGTCCACGTCGGTGGAGGGCTCGGAGGAGCCCAGGACGGGTACGCCGGCCGCGCGGGCGGCGGCCACCGCGCGCGCCTTGTTGCCCGTCAGCTCCAGGATGTGGGCGCTCGGTCCGACGAACGTGATGCCCGACTCCTCGCACGCCCGTGCCAGTTCCGGGTTCTCGGACAGGAAGCCGTAGCCCGGGTAGACGGCGTCGGCGCCTGCCTGGCGGGCCGCGCGCATGATCTCGTCGACGGAGAGGTACGCCCGCACGGGGTGGCCCGGCTCGCCGATCTCATACGCCTCGTCGGCCTTGAGCCGGTGCAGCGAGTTCCGGTCCTCGTGGGGGAAGACGGCGACCGTCCGCGCGCCCACTTCGTACCCGGCGCGGAATGCGCGGATCGCGATCTCGCCACGGTTGGCGACCAGTACCTTGCGGAGCATCCCTGATCCCTTCGGCCTGCGATGAGGAACACCATGGTCGCGGCAATGTAGCCCACGTGCCATGAGAGTCGTGTCACTGAGTGCCAGTATTTTTCGGACTGATACGAAGAAAGGGAGCGAGTCGTCGGCGACGGACTCGCCCGATCCCTGTCCCACAGTGCCACCTGAGGCCGGGCGGATGGCCGGTTCTGTATGCCGAGCGCGGGTACGGTCACCCCCGTACGGCGAACTGGCTCCCCGTCTTCTGGCCGTCCTCCGAGACCGCCGCGGCCACGCAGCGGAAGACGCGCAGCCCCTTGTCCCATTCCAGGGCCGTCGGCGGCAGGATGTCGACGTTCCACTCGTCCGCGACGTCCCGGCCCTTCGGGACCATGGACGCGGCCATGACCTTCCGGGAGCAGAGTGCCTTGACGTCGGGGTGTCTGACGAGGTCGCGCGCGTTGTTCGTCTGGCCGTCCTTCGGGAGCGGGGCGATCGCGAAGGTCTCCCAGACGTGCCGGGTCCGGCAGTCGGCGCGGCTGACGGTGATGAGGCCCGAGACATCGGTGATGCCGCTCCAGCACTCGGGGGTGACGACGCACCGGCCGCCCACTCCGTCGACCTCCGTCGCGGGGCAGTTCTCGGTCGTGGTCGCCACCCCGCCGAAGCCGGACACGGCCTTGCCCTCGTCGGCGGCGGAGGCCGAGGGGGACGCGGTCGAGCCCGAGCCACGGTCCCCGCCGTCGCCCTCTCCGTTCCGCTGGGTCACCACCACGGTGACCGACACGCTCACGGAGACGGCGACGGCCGCGAACACGGCGATCAGCAGGGGCCGCCGTCGCCCTCCCCCGCGCCCGCCCCGGCCGCCACGGCGTCCGCCCGTCCCGGCGCCCGCAGTCGTGTCGCCCACGCCCCCGGGCGCGGCACCGGCAGTCGTGTCGCCCACGCCCCCGTGCGGGGCACCCGCAGTCGTGTCACCGATCCCTCCGGGTCCCCTCGCAGACGTGGTGCGGCCGTGGTCACCTGCCCCGAATCCCGCGGGCCCGAATCCCCCGGTCGTGGCCGCCGGCGTCGACGGCACCGCGTCCCGGTACGCCGGGACGGTGGCCGTGGTGGGCGCCGGTCCGAAGCCACCGGTACCACCGGTCCCACCGGCGCCGCCCAGGTCGACGGTGTCGAGATCGACCGCGGCGAGGGCGTCACGGAACGCGCCCGCGTCGGAGAGCCGTTGCCGCGGTTCGGGAGCGAGGGCGTGCCGGAGGGCCGCGTTGAGGCCGGCCGGCACGCCGGGCACGTCCGGGTACGGCCAGGTGTGGCGCACGATCAGCTCGGCGAGGCTGAGCTGGGTCCCGTCGTCCGGGTAGTGGGGCGGGCGGCCCCGCAGCAGCGCGTAGACGGTGGCGGCCAGGGAGTAGACGTCGCCGGCCGGGCTGGGCTCCGCCAGGTGGAAGGCCTCGGGGGGCGCGTACGCGGGGGTCAACGCCTCGCGGGTCACGGACAGTTCGCGGTCCGGCCGGGGCATGGCCGCGAGACCGAAGTCGGTGAGGGCCACGCCGCCGTAGCGGTTGACCATGACGTTGCCGGGTTTGATGTCGCGGTGCAGGACGCCCGCGGCATGGGCGGCGGCGACCGCGTCCGCGAGGCCCACGCCGATGTCGCGCGCCTCCTTGAGGGGCAGCGGCCCCTGCCGGTGCAACCGGTCCCCCAGGGAGCCGCCCGGGCACAACTCCAGCACCATGTAAGGGCGGTTGTCGGCGAGGACCCCCGCGTCGTACACCGGCACCACGTGCGGGTGACCGGACAGCTGCCCGGCCGCCGTGACCTCCCGGAGGAAACGCTGCCGGTCGCGCGCCGAGGACAGCACCCGGCTGTCCACCTTCAGCGCGACCTCCCGGCACACGGCGAGCTGCCGGGCCCGGTACACGGTGGCGAACCCGCCCTGGCCCAGGACCTCCTGGACCTCGTAACCGGGCAGTTCCGTTCTCTCGGGCTCCATGGTGCCGATACCCCCAGCGCGCGGCCCCGCGCGGCACGTCCGCCCGAGGATGAGCCGGACTCTAGCCGAGCGCGGTGACACCGGTACGGGCGGTACCGTCCGCCGCCCGGTGGTGCGGCGAGGAGCCCCGCCCGCCTCCGGCCTGACGGGCACCGTACTTCGGATCGGACCTGTCGTTTCAGGCACGGCGGTGCTACGGAAGTGACAGAAACCGCATACCTGAAGCCCGGCTGAGCTAGCCTCGACTTCCGAAAGCGAACTGACGTACGCGGAACGTGACTTCGGGAGTGTTGTGTCAGACCAGCGGCCGGTGCCACCGCGCCCGACGGCAGACGAGGCTCCGGTGCTGCGCAGGACGGGTGCCCTGCCCCTGCGCCCCGGCGACCCGGGCCGTATCGGTCCGTATGTGTCGCTGGGGGTGCTCGGCAGCGGCGGCATGGGGCGCGTGTATCTGGGGCGCCCGGCGGACGGCGGGCCCGAGCTCGTCGCCGTGAAGGTGATCAGACCGGAGTACGCGGAGGACATCAGGTTCCGGCGCCGGTTCGAGCGTGAGGCGGCCGTCCACGACCGGGTGCGCACCGCGCACCTGCCGAAGCTGCGCGGCACGGGGTTCGAGGACGAACTGCTGTGGATGGCCACCGAGTACGTGCCGGGCGTCGATCTGGCGGACGCCGTGAACGAGGAGGGCCCGCTGCGGGCCGGCGCGGTCTGGCGGCTCGTGGCGGAGCTGGGACAGGCGCTCGCCGACCTCTCGGACGCGGGGATCGTGCACCGGGACCTGAAGCCGTCCAACGTCCTGGTGTCCGCCCGGCGCGCGTACGTCATCGACTTCGGCATCGCGAAGGCCGCCGACGCGAGCGCGATCACCGGGACCGGCAACCGGGTGGGCACTCCTGCCTACATGTCACCGGAGTACCTGCGCACCGGTGAGTGCGGCACGCCCTCGGACGTGTTCTCCCTGGCCTGCACCCTCGTCTACGCGGCGACGGGCACCGCCCCGTTCGGCGACGGCACCGGGGTCGACGTGATGCACCGGGTCGCCTTCGAGGAGCCCAACGCGAAGGTGATCCGGGGGCTCGCCGAGTCCGACGAGGCGCTCGCCACGCTGCTGTGGTCCTGCCTCGCCAAGGAGCCGGGGCGCCGGCCCGCGCCGCAGGACCTGGTCCGGACGGCGGAGCCCCGCACCGGGCCGTCCGGCACCCTCGACTGGCCCGAGCCGCTGGGCGGCATGGTGCTCGTCCGGCAACAGGCGTACGAGGCGCTGGGCCGGCTGCCTCTCGTGCAGGCCCCCGTCTTCCCGGCCGCCGAGGGCCCGGCGGAGCAGGCGCCCCCCGCCGAGGCGTCCCGGCCCGCCGCGCCCGACTCCGCCGATCCCTCGGAGAAGGCTCCCGCCGCCCCCGCAGGCGGCCGGGCGGCGTTAGATCCGGCGGCGCGCACCCGGACGCGCCGCAAGCGGGCGCTGACGGTCGGTGGCGCCGGGGTCGCGCTCTGCGCGGTCGCGGCGGGCGTCTTCGTCCTCACCCGACCGGACTCCTCCGGAACCGCCTCACCGGAGGCGGGCACATGGTCGACCGGGAAGCGCGCACCCGGCGAAGCGGTCTCCCCCTCGACGGCCGGCAAGTCGAAGGGCGCACCCGCCCCGGACGGCGGCGGCTCCTCGCTCTCGGAGGCGTCCGGCGGGGGCAAGGGCGACAGCGCCGCCATCGGCCGTTCGTCGGCGCGTCCCGACGCCTCCACGCCCGACGGTGACGACCGGCCCGCCGACCCCGATCCGGACGCCCCGGCCGGCGACGGATCCGACGCCCCGGACGACCCCGAACCGACCCCGAGCGACCCGCAGGACGGCTCCGGGACCCCGGCCTGGCTCACGGACTGCACCTACTACTCGGGCAACGGCCGGACCCGCCTCGGCAACAGCGGCAAACGCGTGCTCCAGGTGCAGTGCATGCTGAGCGAGCGCGGGTACGGCGTGGGCGTGGACGGCGAGTTCGACAGCGGGACGGAGGCCGCCGTCGAGGCCTTCCAGAGCGACGCGGGGCTGAACGCGGACGGGGTCGTCGCCCACGACACCTGGGCCGCGCTGCGCAGCCCGGAATGACGGGTCCCGCACCCCCGCGCGGAGGGTGCGGGGGTGCCGGGAGGTCAGCCGGTGACGCCGGCCTTCGTCAGCCACTCCTCGGCGACCACGCTCGCGTCCTCCTTGTCGTTGACCAGCTTCTTCATCATCTTTAGCAGGTCCTCGGTGGTGAGCTTCGCGGAGACCGCGTTGAGCACCTCCCGGGCCTTGCCGTCCACTGCCTTCCTGTGGACGAGGGGCGTCACGTTCTGCGAGGAGAAGAGGTTCTTCGGGTCCTCCAGGACGACCAGCTCGTCCTCGACGATGGCGGGGTCGGTGGTGTACAGGTTGGCCGCCTGCACCTTGTCGTCCTTGAGCAGCTTCACGAGGGTGGTCTGGGCGCCCGCGTCGAGCGGCTGGAACTTGCCGAACTCCACGCCGTAGACCTTCTTCAGACCGACCCCGCCCTGGGTGCGGGTCTTGAACTCCGAACCGGCCCCGAGGGTGAGGTCGCCCGCGACGGGCTTGAGGTCGGCGAGGGTCTTCAGGTCGTACTTCCTCGCCGTCTCGGCGGTCACCGTGACCGAGTCCTTGTCCTCGGCCGCGGCGGAGTCGAGTATCTCCACCGACTTCGGGAGTTTCGCCTTCAGTTCGGCGTTGATCTCCTCGGTCCCGGTCGCCGTGCTGTTCTTGTCGACCGCCACCGACAGCAGCGCGCCGTTGTACTCCGGGAAGACGTCGATACCGCCCTTGACCACCTGGTCGTAGTAGACCTCGCGGGCTCCGATGTCGAACTTGCGGGTCACCTCCAGGCCCTTGTCCTCCAGAGCCTGCGAGTAGATCTCGGCGAGCAGCTGGTTCCCGGGGAAGTTGGCCGATCCGACGACCAGGGAGGAGCCGCCGCCACCGCCGTCCCCCGTGAGCGGATTGTCGTCGCCGGCGCCTCCGCCGCCGCAGGCGGTGAGGGACAGGGCGGTGATCAGGCCGAAGGCGACGCCTCGGTACATGCCTCGCATGGATGTTCCTTTCTCATGGCCCGAAGGGCGCGGAAAAACAGCGGAGTTCAGGATTTCGGCGCCGAGACGCGCAGCCCCGGAGAGACGACGACCCGAGCCAGCGCGGTGAAGGCGGCCTGCACGACGAGGGCCAGGGCGACGACGACCGTGGAGCCGCCGATGACCAGCCCGTAGTCGTTACGGGCGAGCCCGTCGACGATGAACCGGCCGAGACCGCCGAGCCCCGGATAGGCGGCGACGGTCGCGGTGGCCACGACCTGGATCGCGGCCACCCGGAGGCCGAGCAGGATCAGCGGCAGCGCCATCGGCACCTCCACCCGCACCAGGACCTCCCACTCGGTCATACCGACCCCGCGCGCGGCGTCCCTGGCGGCCGGATCCACGCCCCGGACACCCTCGAAGGTGTTGATGAGGATCGGCGGCACCGCGAGCGCGACCAGGGCGACCAGCACCGGCGCCGTGCTGAGCCCGGCGAGCGTGACGACGAGGACGACCAGGCCGAAGGTGGGGATCGCGCGCGCGAGGTTCGCGACGCTCGCCACGGCGAACGCCCCACGGCCGGTGTGCCCGACGAGCAGCCCGGCCGACAGCCCGATCAGGGCGGCGAAGAGCAGCGACAGACCGCTGTAGGTGAGGTGCTCGAGGAGTCGCGCGGGGATGCCCTCGTCGCCGTGCCACTGCGCGGACGAGGTCAGCCAGTCGGCCACGAGCCGGATCTGGTTGAGGAAGTCGTTCATGCCGTCGTCACCTTGTTCCGGGACCACGGGGTGAGCAGCCGCTGCGTGAGGACCAGCAGGGCGTCGGTGGCGAGCGCGAGCAGCATGATCAGCACGATGGCGGTGATGATCGGCGTCGGGAAGTCGAGCTGGAGCCCGCGCGTGATGTAGTGGCCGAGACCGCCCTGCCCGATGAGCTGCCCCACGGCGACGAGGCTGATGGAGGAGACCGCGGCGACGCGTACGCCCGCGATGACGACGGGTACGGCGATGGGCAGTTCGACCTGGACGACCCGGCGCACGGTACCGAAGCCCATGGCGGTCGCGGCGAGCCGGACCGGTTCGGGGACCGAGGCGAGACCGTCCACCACGTTGGGCACGAGCACCGACAGGGTGTACAGCGTCAGCGGGATCATCACGGTCTGCTCGGTCAGCCCCGTGTACCGGACGAAGACCATGAACAGGGCCAGCGAGGGAATCGAGTACAGGACGTTCGCCGCGGTCAGCACCGGCGGGTAGAGCCGCCGCCGGTGATGGCAGAGGACGCCCAGCGGGACCGAGACGATCAGCCCGAACAGCACCGGCAGCAGGCCGAGCCGCAGATGGAGGGCGGTGTAGTCGGCCAGTTCGGCGGTGTGGTCGGCGACCCACTGCCACCGCACCAGCGGTTCCCCGTCGCTCATCGGGCACCGCCCGCGCCGTCGGCGGCCGCCGGGCTCCCGGCCGTGTCCACCCGGTCCGGGGAGGCCGCTCCGGCGGACAGCTCGTGCGCGTCGGCCACGCCGACGACCGCGCCATCGGCGTCCACGCCCACCGCGAGCCGGGCGGGCGACAGCAGCGCCGAGTCGAGGGCGGCCCGTGCCGAGTCCCCGACGAGGCTGAAGGTGTGCCCGAGGGGGACCAGGGCCGCGTCCGCGAGGGTGCCGCTCT
This sequence comes from Streptomyces sp. NPDC042364, assembly GCF_056437585.1. Taxonomy (NCBI): domain Bacteria; kingdom Bacillati; phylum Actinomycetota; class Actinomycetes; order Kitasatosporales; family Streptomycetaceae; genus Streptomyces; species Streptomyces sp. NPDC042364. The sequence continues at coordinate 48,705 of NZ_JBWKAJ010000017.1, forward strand.
CCGGCAGTCCGGCGACCGGGGTCCAGCCGAGGGGGCGGTGGGCTTCGTCGACGACGAGCACCCAGGGCTCGTCCAGGGCGCGGGCCGCCGCCACCGACGAGGTGGACGGCAGCACCGGGCCGTCACGCAGCGGCAGCCCGGCGGCCGGGACGAAGGACAGCCTGCGGATGCCCCGGTCCTGGCCGACGAATCCGGCGACGAAGTCGTCCACGGGTTCGGCGAGCAGCCGCTCGGGCGTGTCGAACTGGGCGAGCCTGCCGCCGGTGCGGAACACGGCTATGCGGTCACCCAGTCTGATCGCCTCGTCGATGTCATGGGTGACGAACACGATCGTCTTGTGCAGCTCCTTCTGCAGCCGGAGGAACTCCGCCTGCAGCTCGGCCCGCACGATGGGGTCGACCGCGCTGAACGGCTCGTCCATCAGCAGCACCGGCGGGTCGGCGCCCAGTGCCCTGGCCACCCCGACCCGCTGCTGCTGCCCGCCGGAGAGCTGGTTCGGATAGCGCCCCGCCATCTCGGCGGGCAGCCCCACCAGTTCGAGCAGCTCGGCGGCCCGTGCCCGCGCCTTCTTCCTGCCCCAGCCGAGGAGCAGCGGCACGGTCGCGATGTTGTCGAGGACCGTACGGTGCGGGAACAGCCCCGCGTGCTGGATCACGTAGCCGATGCCCCGGCGCAGCTCGGGCGCGTCGACCTCGCGGATGTCCCGGCCGCGCAGGCTGACCGTGCCGGCCGTGGGCTCCACCATGCGGTTGATCATCCGCAGGGTGGTGGTCTTGCCGCAGCCGGAGGGACCGACCAGGATCGTGATGGCGCCCTCGGCCAGTTCCACCGTCACATCGTCCACGGCTGTCGTGCCGTTCGGATACGTCTTGCTCACCGCGTCGAATCTGATCAAGAGTGCCCCTCACCCGACTGCATATGCTCATGCACAGTTGCCCGTGACTGAATGACAGTCAATGGACTTTCATGAACGGCACGTTACGTTCACACGATGTCGGGCCGGGGACGTCCGGGTCGTACGGATCCAGCGGCTTGTGTTCCCCTTTCGCGCACCGCGGGCGTCCGCCCGGCGGTCGTGCTTTCCTGGAGTCATCATGACCAACGTCGACGTGCACCAGCATCTGTGGACCCCCTCGCTGGTGGCGGCCCTGCGGTCCCGCCGCGAGCCGCCGTTCATGGACGGCTGGACGCTGTTCCTGGAGGGCGAGCCGCCCTTCGAGGTCGCGCCGGACGCCCATGACATCGCCCGCCGTGCGGAGCTGGCCGCCGCCGACAGCCTCGGCCGGGCGCTGGTCTCGCTGTCCTCCCCGCTCGGCATCGAGTGGCTGCCCCGGGACCAGGCGCGGCCCCTGCTCGACGCCTACCACGAGGGCGCGGCCGCCCTCCCCGAGCCGTTCGGGGCGTGGGCCGCCGCCTGTGTGCGGGACATCGACGCGGCCGCGGCGGCCGAGGACCTCGACCGGGGCTTCGTCGGCCTCCAGCTGCCCGCCGACGCGCTCGCCGACGCGGTCGGCTTCGCGCGCTGCGCGCCGCTGCTCGACCTGCTGGAGGAGCGCGGCCTGCCGTTGTTCGTGCATCCCGGCCCGGCGGGCGACGGCGGGGCCGGGGGACCCGGCTGGTGGCCCGCGATGGTGCCGTACGTTCAGCAGATGCACGCCGCCTGGTTCGCCTTCCGCGCCTTCGGCCGGGCCCGTCATCCCCGGCTGCGGGTGTGCTTCGCCCTGCTGGCCGGGCTGGCGCCGCTGCACGGGGAGCGCCTCGCCGCCCGCGGTGACGCGGGCGTCGCCGGGGCGGACCCGCGGGTCTTCGTGGAGACGTCGTCGTACGGTCCCACCGCTGTGGGCTCGGTCGTGCGGGCCCTCGGTGTGGACGCGGTGGTCCAGGGCTCCGACCGGCCCTACGCGGAGCCGCCGCTCCATCCCGGCTTCGGCCTGGGCGGAGCCGCGGCCCATGCCTTCCGCATCGCCAATCCCCGGCGGCTGCTCGCGGGCGAGGACTGAAGCGGGGTCAGCGGCCGGTGCGGATCAGCCCCGTCAGATAGCGCCACAGCGAGGAGCGCTGCCGGGCGGAACGATCCCGCGCCACCGATGCCGACTCCGACTCCGTCACCGCCTCCCCCGCGGGTCCGGCCTCCGAGAGGTCCGTCGGCGACGGCTCGGAGGTCGCGGCCAGTTCGTAGCGGACCGGCAGCGAGCGCAGACCGCGCATGAACGGCGATGACCGCCAGGGGAGTTGGTCGACGGGCAGGGCGAGTTCCAGGTTGGTGAACCGCTCGAACAGGCGGCCCACGCCGACCGCCGCGACCGTGGAGGCCAGCTCGCGGGCGGGGCACTGGCGGCGGCCGGCGCCCCAGGAGAGGTGCGCGCGCGTGCTGACCGTGGTGTTGGTCGCCGCGTGGCCGGCGAAGACCGGATCGGCGTGCGCGGCGGCGGAGGAGACCCAGACCGGGTCGCCGGCGCGGATGGTGTAGTTGCCCAGGCGGGTGTCCTCGGCGGCGAAGCGCGGGACGAAGTTCACCAGGGGCGGCTTGCGCATGACCACCCGGTTCATGGTCTCCCTGACCATGCCGGCGGACAGACTGGCGCGGATGCTGCCCTCGCCGGAGAGGACCTCGACGACCGTGTTGGAGATGAGGATGCCGACGTGGTCGGAGGTCATGCCCAGCAGCATGAACAGCTCGCGGGCCAGCTCGTCGAGCGACAGACCGGGGTGCGCGGCGAGGAGGTAGGACGGGAAGTCGTCGCCCGGGGTCCTCAGCTTCTGCGCCGCGAGGTCGGCGAGGGCCGCCAGCAGTCGTTCCAGCGCGGGCTCGGCGTCCGGCCCGGCGTCCAGGACCCGCCACATGTCCATCAGCGCGTCGTCGCCCTGGGAGCCGGGGAAGCCGAGGAGGTGGCTGGCCGCCATCAGCGGCAGCGGCCGGGAGAACTGGGCGGACAGATCCGCCAGCCCCGTGCCGCCGGCCTGGCCCACCAGGGTGATCAGATCGTCGGCGCAGGCGGTGACGGCCGCCTTGAGCCGCTTGGCCTGGGGGTGGCGCGGGTCCTGGAACGGCCGGAGCGCGGTGTCCCACGCCGTCCGCAGCGGCTTGTAGCCGGGGCCGCCCTGGATCAGTACGTGGTTGACCTCCAGGGAGGGGCCGAGCGGCCAGTCGGCGGGCACCCGGCCCTCGGAGCGGGCCCGCCAGTTCTCCAGTCCCTTGGGCCAGCCGTCGTCGTCCTGGAGCACCTCCAGCGACTCCTTGTAGCCGAGGACCAGCCAGGCGGGGACGCCCAGCAGATCGACCGGCGCGACCGCGCCGTGCCGCTGCCGCAGCCGCTCGTACACGAGCGAGGGGCGCATCTCGTAGTCCCGGGTCAGCAGCGGTTGGGGATCCAACGCCTCCAACCGTCTGTCGTCCGCGTCCACGGACCCGCCCTCGCCCGTCTGGGATTCCACCGCCATGCCGCCCCTCCGACACTCCCCGTACCGGCACACCTTCATTCGGTAGCCGGAACCGGTGGGGACCATACCCCAGGCCAACTCGCCGGAGAACGACGGGTAGCCGGATTCACAGGCGCGGCCATGACAAAGGGGGTCACCCTCCGCCAAAGGTCACGGCGCCCGGGTGTCGGTGGGTGTCCGGGACGCACGTGGCGGGAGTGGAAAGCTCGAAGGACCGCGGGCGTCGCCGGAGCCGCCACCGCACGCGGCCCTCGCGTGTCCGCGCCCACAGTGACCTCACCGTGCACGGGAGGCAGGATCATGGGCGACAGGGCGAACGCACACCCCGGGGCCGCCGGCAGGGCTACGGCGGCCGACCACCCCGCGTCCGTACGGAATGTGGTGCTGGTCGGCCACTCCGGTTCGGGCAAGACGACTCTGGTGGAGGCTCTCGCGCTGACCGCGGGAGCCGTCAACCGGGCGGGCCGCGTGGAGGACGGCGGCACCGTCTCCGACCACGACGAGATCGAGCACCGGCAGCAACGCTCAGCGCCGCGCCACCACCCGCAGGGTCCTGACCGACTGGTCCGCCGCGTCGGGGATGAGGACGCCGTGCTCGACGCCGCCGCGCAGATAGTCGAGGATCTCGTCGGTGACCACTTCTCCGGGGGCGATCACGGGGACGCCCGGCGGGTACGGGCTGATCGTCTCGCCGCGATACGGCCCGCAGCGCGCTCGGCGGGCACATGGTCTACCTCGGCGAAGAACGCGTCGCACGGCAGCATCGCCTGCTCCGGCTCCAGCTCCGACGGCTCGGGCAGATGGACCGGCGGCTGCCGTTCGATGGAGTCGGCGGCCTCGACGAGGGCCCGCAGGGAGTCGAGCAGCACCTTCTCGGTCTCGTCGTCGTCGGCGTGGGTGATCGAGGCGCTGATCCGGCAGGTGTCCGATCCGCCGACGTCCACATGGCGGTGGGTCCGCAGCCACTCGGCGGCCTGTATACAGCTGATGCCCAGCTCCCGTACGTCGACGACCGGCTTCAGCGGGTCGAACTCCGCGGTGGGACCCCCCTCGACCACCTCCTGGCCCATCGGACGCAGGCCCGGCAGATCAGCGGTCGTTGCCCGGATCCGTTCCGCCCGGCGCACCGCCGCCTCCAGGATCACTTCCCGCCGCGGGCGGCCTCGACGAAGGCGGTGATCAAGGCGGGGTCCTTGACGCCTCGGCTCTGTTCCACACCGCTGGAGACGTCGACGCCCCACGGCCGGGCGGTGTCCACGGCGTTCCGCACGTTGTCGGGGGTAAGACCACCGGCGAGGAGCCACTTCTCACCGGGATCGCCCACCGGCATCCGGGACCAGTCCCAGGCCATGCCGGAGCCCGGCACGGGCGCGTCGAGCAGCAGCATGTCCTCGCCCATCTCCCCGCAGCGCGGTACCGCGTCGCCGAACGCGGCGGCGCGGATCAGTGTCCGGCCGTCCGCCGCCAGGGCGTCGTAGTAACCGCGGTCCTCCGACCCGTGCAGCTGGACGGCCCGGATGCCCGACTCGGCGGCCAGGGACCGTACGTCGTCCAGGCTCTCCCCGCGGAAGACACCGACGGTGAGGACGTGCTCCGGGATCCTGCGGCACAGCCGCGCGGCGGTGGCCGCGTCGACGCGGCGCGGGCTGGCCGTGAGGACGAATCCGATGGCGTCGGCGCCCGCCTCGACGGCCGTGTCGACGTCCTGCTCGGTCCTCAGACCGCAGATCTTGATGAAGAGGAAGTCACTGGAGTTGCTCACCGCCCCAGACTGCCTCATCGGCGGCGCCGACGGGCCCGCGACCGCCCTGTCCGGGAACTGTGCACGCCTCAGTCCCACGCTCCGGACAGCCGCCGGATGACGACCGAGCTGAGGACGCGCACGCCGCGCGTGGAGCCGGGGTCGATGCCGGTGAGGTCCCGTACCCGGCGCAGGCGGTAGTCCAGGGTGCGGGTGTGCACGTTGAGGGCCGCGGCCGTGGCGCCGCGATGCATGTCGTGGCGGTAGTAGGCGTCGAGGGTGACGAGGAGGTCGGGGCCGGACTCCAGGCGCCCGACCACCGAGCGGAGCCACTCGTCGACGAACGGCACGTCCGCGACGGCGACTTCGGTGAACACATCGGCCACAGTGCACGGCCGCAGCCGCTCGGACACCGGGCGCAGCGGGGCCGCCCGGCTGACTCGCCGGGCCCGGTCGAGGGCGTCGGCCAGTTCGGAGAGGGGCCCGGCGGCGACGCCGACGGCACAGGGCCTGCCGAGGGCCCGGGCGAAGTCCCGTACGGGGGCGGCGACGAGGTCGGGCACGGAATGCGCGGGCGCGGTCTGCGCGAGGTCCCGGGACAGCGGCACCAGGACGATCAGCTCACTGCCCTTTTCCCCGTTCTCCTCGGGTCGGGTGACGAACACCCGGTGGCTCTTCACCAGCACCTCGATCTCGGCATCCAGGGCGCTGTCGTCGGCGGGGCGGTCCGGGACCCGTACGACCGTCACCGCGCAGTATTCGGGCAGTTCGGTTCCCGTGATCGAGGCGAGTTCCGCCGCCATGGGGTCCCCGGTGATCAGCGACCGGGCCAACAGGTCGATTTGCTCGACGTACGGCAAACGGCGTCGCATTACCGTGACGAATCCCTGCCGGTAGGCGCTTATGCCCCGCTCTCCCTGCGGGGCGAACCAGCTCATCATCCGCATGAGTTCTTCCACGCAGCCGCCACGCTGCGCCTCGGTCGCCTCGTTGATCTCACGCAGCATGAGCGCGGTGTGCAGTCGCAGTACTTGCTGTCGTGAAGACGGTGACATTCCCGCATCGGCCCGCACCTCGCCCATGAACGTGATGGAGTCGAGGTCGGTGTCGCTCAACTCGTCGTTGTCCGGGGAGAGTTCGACGGTTCGTCGACGGAGCCACACCGCGTAGTCCAGCGTCTCGGCCCTGGCCCGCCGGTTCGTGTCCAGGATCGCGAACTCCGGGATCTCGCGTGCGTACGTCTCGACCTCCCGGCGGGCGTTGGCCGACGCCCGCCGGGCCAGCTCGGCGAAAAGGCTCCCCATGACAGGAGCATCCCATTGTGCCGGAACAGGCCGACAGACCGGATCCGGACCCTTCATCACTCTGCGCAAATCCACTGCCGGGATACCTGGGGCGTTTTTGTCACAGTGCGCAAAATTCCCGGATCAGGGCGTTCTCACCCATCGACTCCACTTGTGGAGGCACTGTGAAGTCGGCTTAATGGGGACCGATTCCGGGCCCGAGTCAGGCAATCACCGGGGGAAATCAATACGGGATTCGGTTCGGAAATCCTCAGCCGCGCGCCGGGCGACGGCGCATGACCAAACGGGAGGGAAACACCGTGAGAGCAGGTATCCGAAAGAGAATCGCGGCGGCAGCGGCGGTCATGGCCACGTCGACGGCGCTTCTGCTGAGCGCACCGGGCTCCGCCTCGGCCGCCCCCGCCGCCGTCCCCAGTCTGCGCGCGTTCGGGATCACCGGCGACGGCACGTTGATGGCCACGTTCTGGACCGACCGGCCGGACGTCCTCAACTGGGTCAGGGTCATCACCGGGCTCAGCGGTGACACGGCCCTGGTCGGCATCGACTTCCGGGTGCAGGACGGACTGCTGTACGGCGTCGGCAACAAGGGCGGCATCTACACCATCAAGATCCCGACGACCACCCAGGACGTCGTGGTCACCAAGGTGTCCCAGCTCCAGTACGCGCTGAACGGCACCACGTTCGGCGTCGACTTCAACCCGGCGGCCGACCGGCTGCGGGTGATCAGCGACAACGGCCAGAACCTGCGGCACAACCTGAACGACCACTCGACCATCCAGGACCTGAACCTCACCACCCCGCCCATCGAGGGCACGACCAAGGGCGTCACCGCCGCCGCGTACACCAACAACGACCTCACCGCGGCCACCGCGACCACCCTGTTCGACGTCAACACGAACACCGACCAGGTCGTGATCCAGTCACCCGCCAACAACGGCACGCTCGCACCGGCCGGCAGCCTCGGCATCGACGCCCAGCTGAAGGCCGGCATGGACATCTACAGCACGCTGAGCGGCGGGCGGACGGTCGGCAACGCCGCCTTCGCCTCCCTCACCCCGTCGGGTGCGAGCAACCCGACGCTCTACACCGTCGAACTCCTCACCGGCCAGGCGACCCCGATCCGTCAGTTCCCGCTGAACATCACGGATCTGGCGATCAGCCTCACCGGCAGCTGACCCCTCCCCGTCCGGGTCACCGCAGGGTGGCGGGGTCGAGGTCCGTTCCGACGACGAGGGTGACCACACCCTGCGCGGCGCCCGCGTCCTCGGCGGCCCGGGCGTCGGGCAGGCGTGAGGTGAGGACCTTCGCCTGCTTCGCCAGCGCCGGCGGATAGCCGACCGTCGTCTTCGCCGTGGTCTCCGGGGCGTTGCCCGTGCCGACGACGGTGATGCCGGCCGCGCGCAGCTTCTCGGCGACGGCTGCGGCGCGCCCCGTGACCCCGGTGCCGTTGAGGACCTGCACCCGCACGTTCGAGGCGTAGACCAGGTCCTCCTTGGCCCGGGTCTGGAGCTCCTTCTTGTCGACCTCCCGGTCCTTGGCGAGGGAGGTGAACAGGTCGGCCGCGTGCGGGTACTGCCAGACGACGTTGGCCCGGTCGCTGGGGACGTCCGCCTCGCGCGGGTAGTTGGGGACGGTCAGGAAGGTCAGCCGGTCGCTGGGGATGCCCTTGAGTTCGGAGGCGAGGTCGTAGAGCGGGTCGATGCCGGCCAGATCCTCGTCCGTGGTCAGGGACTTGGTGGCGGACTGCATGAAGTCGTACAGCGCGCCGGGGCTGGTCAGCTTGGACTTCGCCTTGGCGGCGAGGGCTTCCATGAACTCCTGCTGGCGGCCGATGCGTCCGATGTCGGAGCCGTCGCCGACCGCGTAGCGGGTGCGTACGTATCCGAGGGCGGTCTCGCCCTTGACCGTCTGGCAGCCGGGCTCCATGTCGAGGAGGGCGTTCTCGTCGTGGATCGCCTGCTCGGGGCAGACCTCTATGCCCTCCAGGGCGTCGACCATGCCCTTGAAGCCCGAGAAGTCGACGGACATGAAGTGGTCGATGCGCAGCCCCGTGTTGGCCTCGACCGTCCTGATGGAGCAGGCGGCGGCCCCGGCCACCTCGCCGGCGGAACCGCCGATCGCGAACGCCTCGTTGATCTTAGCCCGGTGGGCGCCCGAGGTGCCGCCGTCGCCCTTCTCGCACGCCGCTATCTCGACCCACGAGTCACGGGGGAACGACACCACGGTCGCCCACTCCCGGTTCGCGGGGATGTGCAGCACCATCAGCGTGTCCGACTGCATGGTGGTCAGGTCCCGGCCGTACTTGGCGTTCTTGCCGTCACGGCTGTCCGAGCCGACGACCATGATGTTCTTGGATCCGGGGCTGAGGTTCACCGGACGGTTCCCGCCGAGTTTGTTGTCGACGTCGGCGGAGGTGATGTTGTCGTCGAGGTCCTTGTACACCCAGGCGCCGACCCCCGCTACGCCGAGCACCGCCACCGCGGACACGCCCGCGACCCAGCCCACGATCTTGCCCCGCCGCGTGAGCCGCGTGCCCCCGCCACCGGTCCCGGCGCGCCGCCTTCCCGTACCCACCACCGGCGTTCCCCCCGCCTCGGCCGCATCCGGCCGGTCGACTGACTCTCCACGCCCGGCACTTGTGATCACCGAACTCCAGGACTCTATCCCCGCACTGATACGGACCGGCGCCCAACTCGGCTCACCCGGCCCGGGTGTCCACGCCCCCGGCGCCGGTCGTCCACTCGATCCCGCGCCCCCGCCGGCCCCGGTGACCGGTCAGCCCCGCGGGGCCCAGCGGGCGCGGAGTTCGTCGCGCAGACGGCGGGCTACCTGGCCCATGAGCGCGTCGGCGCCGGGCTGGATGCGGGCGGCCACCCGGGACTCGGTGAGGGCGGCCACCGCGTAGCTCCGGCCGTCGGCGTGTTCGACGACACCCGCCTCGTGCCGCAGGTTGAGCAGGGTGCCGGTCTTGGACGACCAGGTGGAGGCGTCGGTGGCGAAGTCCGGGGCGAGCCGGTGGCGTACCACGTTGTCGGCCATGAGACCGCGTACCCGTGCCGCGACCTCGGGGTGGATCACGGGGGCCTCGCCGTCGGTCGGATCCGGCCGCGACCGCCACACCGCCTGGAGGAGGTCGACACACGCCCGCGCGGTGCCGGAGTTGGCGTGCGAGACGTCGAGCTGTGGCACCCGGTGGCCGCGCCCGGGCGTACCGGCGTCGATCGCGAGGGCGTACGCGAGATGCTCGTCGGCCGTGTCGAACCGCTCCACGGGGGTCTCCATCAGTTCCCGCATGGTGTGGCGTACGGAGAGGCCGCGCAGCCCCCACTGCCTGAGGAACGCCTCGACCCGGGACGGCGGGGTGAGTTCGAAGAGGGCGTCGGCGGCGTTGCTGTCGCTCATGCCGGTGCTGAGGTAGAGCAGGTCGTCGACGGCGATACGGGCGGGGTGGCGGAACCGGCACAGGCCGGTGGGCCCCGGGGTGGTGATCCGGCCGGGCGGCACCTCGATGACGTCGGCGCCGTCCAGTTCCCCGCGCCGTATGCGTTCCAGGGTGGCCAGCGCGAGGGGGACCTTCACCAGGGAGGCGACGGGGAACGGGACGTCCGGGTCGATCCCGATCTCCTCGCCCGTCTCCAGGTCCCGCACCAGGAACGACCCGTACAGACCGCCGTCGCCGAGCGTCCGGCGGAGTTCTCCCAGGAGTCGTTCGGTTCTCGTGGTCACGCGACCGCCTCGGCGTGCTCGGTGGCGCCGAGGCACCGGGCGATGCCCCGGGCGCACGCCCGACGCAGGCGGCCGGCTTCGGCGTCCGCGGCGTCGGCGAGGACCAGGGAGAAGCCCCGGGCGAAGCCCGCGCCGAGTTCACCGACGGGGCGCCAGTGCAGGCCGAGTTCGCGGGCCTGCGCGGCCGAGCAGAGCAGGGCGTCGCCCCGGCTCAGTACGTCCGCCGCGGCGGCGGCGAGGGACGGGGCGACGGCCAGCTGCGCCGGAAGCAGCCCGACCGCGTCGCCGAGCCGGGCCAGGCGGTCCCTGACATGGGGGACGTCGTCCTCGGGCGGGAGCCAGACCCGTCGGGCCCGCCGGTCGCGGTCCGCTCGGCCCGGGCGCAGGGTGTCCAGGTAGAGGGGCCCGCCGCTCGGTTCGTCGCCGACCGCGAGCCCGAGCCGAACGGTCCAGTCCGCCCCCGCCGGGGCCACCGCCAGCAGCGCGGCCCGGACCTGGCGGGACGTGACGAGGTCGGCCCGTCGCGCCGGCCCGGCGGGACGTGGGTCGAGCAGGACTCCATGGCCGTGCGCCTCGGCGATGAGACGGGCGAGGTCCCCGGCGGAGCAGTCGGCGGGGACGGCCAGCCGCAGAGGTCTGCGCCGCGCGGCCTCCGCCTCGTGGTCGAGCCGGTCGGCGAGTTCGACGAGCCGGCGCGCCAGCGGAAGCATGTCCCGGCCGAACGGGGTCAGCGCCACCGCCCGCGAGGAACGCTCCAGCAGCCGGTCGCCCAGCCGCTCCTCCAGCGCGGCGACCCGGCGGCTCACCACGGACTGCGCGGTACGGGCCGCCGCCGCGCCCACCGTGAAACTGCCGTGCTCGCTCACATGGACGAACGCCCGGCACGCCGCTACAAGATCCACGGCCCCCACTATGCCAAATCGGCATGGATGCGAGCCCCTCCGTCTTGGACCGCGCTGCGGAGCGCGCCGCACAGTGATCTCCACCGAGGGGGTCTCCCCAGGGAGTCCGGCATTCCCTCTGCGCCTTCTTCGACGACTCGGAGGTTCGTTCCATGGCTCGCTTCATGCGTTTCCCGCTCCGCAAACACCGCCGTACCGCCGGTGCGGCGGCCTGCTTACTCGCCCTCGCGGCGCTGCCGGCCTGCGGTCAGGAGAAGGGGGCCGCGTCGGGTCCGGCCGCGGGTTCCGGGCGGTCCGCGACACCGGCGGCGGCCACCAGGGCCACCGCTCCCGTGTTCCGGGAGCTGGAGCGCGAGTTCGACGCGCGGCTGGGGGTCTACGCCGTGGACACCGGCACCGGCCGGACCGTGGCCTACGGCGCCGACCGGCGGTTCGCGTACGCCTCCACATTCAAGGCGCTGGCGGCGGGCGCCGTGCTCCGGAAGTACGGCGAGGCCGGCATGGACAAGGTCGTCACCTACGGCCGCGAGGACATCATCGAGAACTCGCCCGTCACGGAGAACTTCGTCGAGACCGGGATGAGCCTGAGCGGACTGTGCGCCGCCACCCTCTGGTACAGCGACAACACGGCCGCCAACCTGCTCCTCGACGAACTCGGCGGTCCCGACGGGCTGGAGAGGATTCTGGAGGAACTCGGCGACGACGTCACCGAGATGGACCGGCCCGAGCCGGACCTGAGCGAGGGCAGGCCCGGCGACATCCGTGACACGAGCACCCCGCGGGCGATGGCCGGGAGCCTGCGGGCGTTCCTCCTCGGCGACGCCCTGAAGCGGGACGAACGCGCGCTCCTGCGTACCTGGATGGAGACGAACCGGACCGGCGGCACACTCGTCAGGGCCGGCGTCCCGGACGGCTGGACCGTGGCCGACAAGAGCGGCACCGCCGGCTACGGCGGCCGGAACGACATCGCCGTGCTCTGGCCCGAGGACGGCGGCAACCCGGTCGTCATGGCGGTCATGACCAGCCGCGGCAAGCAGAACGCGGAACGCCGCGACGCCCTCGTCGCCCGTGCCGCCACCGCCGCGGTCGACGGCCTGGGCCGTTAGGGGTCCTTTCACCATGGGCGCCCGGGCGCCACGCGGCAGCGCATGCCGCGTGGTGCCCGGAAGGACGCCGTCGTGAAGGTTCCGGTGCGTCAAGTGCGGTCGCTGTGGCAGCTCTTGACGGTGTACCGATCGTCACCTGCCCCAGATCTTCCGGTACGCCTCCTGGTAGCCGGTCGGGTTCCAGGTCGTGGCGCCCTCGCTGTTGCCGGCGGTGGTGATGTGCACGGGGGCCACGTATCCGCTGGCGGGGCTGCCGGAGAAGGCGCGGTTGAACTCGTCGACGATCTGCCAGCCCTGGAGGGACAGCGGCTCGGGCACGGTTGCCGCCTGGTACTGACGGCTGTTGACACGCTGGAACGCGGAGGGGTCGCCGTCTCCCGCACCGATGTTGAACGGCCGCCCCGAGCCCTTCCGCCCGGCCGCGCGGAAGGCCGGGGCGGCGTCGGCGAAGTACAGGTCGTTGATGGCCACCGAGTGGGTCCACCGGCCCTGGAAGCGGGAGAGCAGCGAGGAGACCTCACGGGGCGTGCGGCTGCTCGCGTCCGGGATCGGGATGTTCTCGTAGGCCAGCAGCCGTACCCCCGAGCAGGTGGACAACTCCTCTCTGATCAGTTCGGACTTGTTCCTGGCGAAGGGGATCGAGGCGTCGGTGAAGATCACGGCCCCGGCGTTCCCGTCGGAGTCGGCGATGACCCACTGGGCGCTGATCCTGGCCACGGCCTCGACCCGGGTGGTGACGTTGGTGAAGAGCGGGGGCTGCCTGCTGGGGCCCGGGGAGGCGACCGCGTGCCAGCCGACGAGCGGGATGTCCGCCGCGTTCGCCCGGGTGACCTGCTGCGAGGTCGAGTTGGGGTCGAAGCCGCCGATGACGATGCCGGAGGGCCTGAGGGCCAGGGCCTCGCTCATCGCCGCCTGGATGCCCGCCGGGGTGCCGCCGCCGTCGATCACCCGGACGTTCCAGCCGATGACCCGCGCCGCCTCCCGTACACCGGCGGCGGCGCCGGCGACTCCGGGGTTGGTCATGGTCTGGGCGACGAAGACGATGGTCCGGTCCGTCACGGCGGTGGGGCCGCTCGTCGGCCCGTTCCACGGCACGTCGGTCCGCTCCGCCCGGCTGACGGCGTCCTGGGCTCTGGCGTGGACCGCGGGACAGCCGTTCGCGGCGGAGGGGGAGTCCCCCGAGCCGCTCGACGAGCCGCGTTCACAGCCGGCCAGGACGGAGGTCGCGGCCAGCAGGAGAGTGGCGGCGGACCGGGCCGCGCGGGTGCCGGGGGTGGTGGTGCGGTGGTGGTGCACGGGGGCTCCTCGCGGAGGGGTGCGAGCTCGGTGGCGGTACACGCGGTCCGGGTCATGGGCTGCCCTCCCGAGAGGGCACGGCCGCGGCGTCGGCGGTGGTGACGGCGCCGGTGCGCAGTCGGCGGCGGGCGGCGTAGCCCGCCAGGCCGACGGCGAGCAGCAGCGTGCCGCCGTGGAACAGCGGGACCGTCCAGAACTCGGCGCCCATCTGGGCGATCCCGGTGAGGCCGACGGCGAGGACGGCGACCGCGACGAGGGTGCCCAGGGGGTTGGGGCGGCCGGGTCTGATCGCGGTGGCACCGAGGAGGGCTCCGACGAAGGCGGGCAGCAGATAGTCGAGGCCGACGCTCGGGTTGCCGATCTGCTGCTGGGCCGCGAGCAGGACGCCCGCGCAGCCGACGATCAGGCCCGAGGTGGCGAAGGCGCACACGGTGTACTTGCGGACCGGGATGCCGAGGAGGTCGGCGGCGCACGGGTTGGAACCCACGACGTACAGGTACCGGCCGAGCGGCAGCCGTTCCAGCACCACCCAGAGCGCGACCGTGAGCGCGAGGACGTAGAAGGCGGGGACCGGCAGGCCCAGGAAGGTGGAGTCGTAGAGGTCGGTGAAGCCGGCCGGCAGGCCTTCCGGGCCGGGGACGATCCGCCCGCCGTCGGTGATCCAGCCGGTCACGGCGTACATCATGCTGCCGGTGCCCAGCGTGGCGATGAAGGAGTCGATCCGGCCGAACTCGACGATGGCGCCGTTGAGGACGCCCACGGCCACTCCCCCGGCGATCACCGCGAGGCAGGCGAGCGGCCAGGGCCAGCCCGCGTCGACGATGAGGTGCAGCACCATGACGTGCGCCAGTCCGAGGCCGTATCCGAGGGAGAGGTCGAACGCGCCGGTGACGATCGGGACCATCGCGGCCAGGGCGAGGACTGCCGGGATGGACTGTGTGGACAGGATCGAGTCGAGGGTGTCCAGGGTGGGGAAGGTGCGGGGCAGGGTGAGGGAGAAGACCAGGTAGAGCAGGCCGGTGAGGACCAGCAGTCCGTAGGCGCCGACGAGGTGTCCACCGCGGCGGGGCGGGCGGGCGGGCTGCCCGGCCCGGCTCAGCGGGTTCCGGCGGCGCGGCCCGGGCGGATGCCGGGAGGGCTGGGCCGTCATGGGTTCGTGGCGGTTCGGGCGGGGGGCAGGGCAGAGGCCGCCCGGGTGAGTGCCGAAACGGTCAGGGCGGGGCCGCTCAGCTCGGTCGTCACCGTCCCGCGGACGAAGACCAGGGCGCGCCGGCAGACCCCCGCGACCTCCTCGAAGTCGGTGGAGAGCAACAGGACGGCGAGGCCCCGGGCGAGGGCCTCGTCGAGCATCCGGTGGATGGCGGCCTTGGCCCCGACGTCGACGCTCGCCGTGGGCTCCTCCAGGATCAGCAGACGGGGTGTGGTGCGCAGCCAGCGGCCGAGCATGACCTTCTGCTGGTTGCCGCCGGAGAGGGTGGCGATGACGGCCTCGCTGTCCCGGGGGTGGACGGAGAACCGGTCGATCAGGGTGAGGGCGTCCGCGCGTTCTCGGCTGGGCCGGATCCAGCGCGGGGTCGCCGACCGGCCCGCCGCGCCCGGGTTGGCCAGGAGGTTCTCCCGGACGGTCAGCTCGGTGAGGCAGCCCTCGCGCTGCCGGTCGCCGGGCACGAAGGCGACCCCGCGGGCCACCGCGTCGGCTACCGTCCGGGGACGGTAGGGGCGGCCCGCGAGCAGCGCCCGGCCGCCGAGGAGGGGCCGTGCACCGGCGAGGGCCCGGCCGAGGTCCATGTGTCCGGCGCCCGAGAGCCCGACCAGGCCCACGGCCTCCCCGGCCCTCAGGTCCAGGTCGACGGGGTCGGCTCCGGCGGTCCGGACGCCGTCGAGCAGCAGGACGGGCGGGCCGTCGGTGCGGACCGGGTCCGGAGGGTGGTCGGCCGGTTCCTCGCCGGTGATGTCACGGACGAGGCGGACGGGGCTGTGGCCCGCCAGGGGGCCGTGGCGGACGAGGCGGCCGTCGCGCAGGACGGCGAAGGAGTCGGCGACCTCGTACACCTCGTCCAGTCGGTGGCTGACGTAGAGGATGCCGTGCCCCCGGTCGCGCAGGGTGTGCAGGACGTGGAAGAGCCGGGCGCAGTCGGCGGCGGGGAGGCGGGCGGTCGGCTCGTCCAGGACGATGAGCCTCGCCCGTGCCGCGAGGGCGCGGGCGACGGCGACCAGGGAGCGCTCCGCCGGGGCGAGCCGGGAGACGGTGGTGTCGGGGTCGAGATGTCCGGCGACGCTCCGCAGGGCCTCGGTGCAGCGCTCCCGGGTCCGGCGCCAGGAGATAAGCCCGGCCCGGCGGGCATACCCGGTGCTCAGGGCGATGTTCTCGGCGACCGTCATCCACTCGACCAGGCCGAGGTCCTGGTGGATGAAGGACATGCGGTGGGCGGCGGCATGACTGCCGAGCGGGTGTCCGTCGACCGTGATCCGTCCGGCGTCGGCGTGGTGGACGCCGGCGAGGACCTTGATGAGGGTGGACTTGCCGGCTCCGTTGGGTCCGAGGAGGGCGAGGACGCTGCCGGGGTGGACGTCGAGGTCGACCCCGGCCAGCGCGACGGTCCCGCCGAACCGTTTGGCGAGCCCGCGGATGCGGACCAGCGGTTCCCTCCCGTCGGCGGGGACCTCCTGCGCAGAGGTGTCGTGAACGTCGTGCACGGACAGCTCCGGGGGTCGGCCTGACGAGTTCCTCACGACTCGCGTCAGCGATAGTAGCCGCATGTATCACAATAATTCAGGCATTTCACCGCCCGGTGTCGCTCCCGGATGGAACGGCGGGCCCTCCGCGGAAGGGAGCCCGGATGCCTCGGTCGCCGGTCTCCGGCGTCCGGGACACCGGCGCCCGAAACCTCAGACGCCGTCGAGCCCGCAGGTGGCCCAGATGACCTTGCCCTCGGGCGTGTAACGCGTCCCCCAGCTCTGGGCCAGCTGGGCGACGAGGAACAGACCGCGGCCGCCCTCGTCGGTGCTGGCCGCCCGGCGCAGGTGCGGGGCGGTGTTGCTGGTGTCGGAGACCTCGCAGATCAGACAGCGGTCGCGCAGCAGCCGGACCCGGATGGGTCCGCTGCCGTGGACGACGGCATTGGTGACCAGCTCGCTGAGCATCAGCTCGGCGGCGAAGGCGGCCTCGTGGAGACCCCACTCGGCGAGCCTGCCCATGGCCGAGGCGCGGACCTCGCTGACGCGGGCCGGGTCGGCGGGCAGCTCCCAGGTGGCGATGCGGTCGGGGTCGAAGGCGCGGGTGCGGGCCACGACCACGGCGATGTCGTCCGCCGGGTGGGCCGGCGCCACGGTGTCGAGGACCGCCCGGCAGGTCTCCTCCGGTGTGCGCCCGGCCTGGGAGAGGGCGGTGCTCAGCTGGTCGAGGACCACGTCGACGTCGCGGCTGCGGTCCTCGATGAGCCCGTCGGTGTAGAGGACCAGTTCGCTGCCCACGGGGAGGTGGAGTTCGACGGCCTCGAAGGGCAGGCCGCCCAGGCCGAGCGGGGGCCCGGCGGGCAGATCGGGGAAAGAGACGGTGCCGTCGGGGCGGACCAGCGCGGGCGGCGGGTGGCCGGCACGGGCCATGGTGCACAGCTGCGTGGTCGGGTCGTAGACGGCGTAGAGGCAGGTCGCGCCGATGATGCCGGCGCCGTCGGATGCGGGGTCGTCGCGGTCCAGCCGGCCCACGAGGTTGTCGAGGTGGGTGAGGACCTCGTCAGGCGGGAAGTCCAGTTCGGCGAAGCTGCGGGCGGCCGTGCGCAGCCGGCCCATGGTGGCGGCGGAGAACATGCCGTGGCCGACGACGTCGCCGACGAGGAGGCCGATGCGGGCGCCGGAGAGCGGGATGACGTCGTACCAGTCGCCGCCGACGTCGGACTCGGCGGGCAGATAGCGGTGGGCCACCTCGACGGCGCCCTGGTCGGGCACCCCGTGCGGGAGGAGGCTGCGCTGGAGGGCCAGCACCATGGTGCGTTCACGGGTGTAGCGCCGGGCGTTGTCGATGGACAGGGCGGCGCGGTGGGCGAGTTCCTGGGCCAGCCGGCGGTCGTCGTCGTCGAAGGGCGCGGATTCGTGGGCCCGGTAGAAGGTGGCCACGCCCAGGGCGACACCGCGTGCGACCAGGGGCACCGCGATGAGGGAGCGGACGTGGCGCAGCAGCCGATCGCCGTGCTCGGGGTCCTGGGCGAGCCAGTCGGCGGCGCTCGCCAGATCGGGCTCCAGGACCGCTTCCCCGGCGGACAGGCAGCGCAGCTGGGGCGCGGCCGGTCCGTACTCGGCCTGTTTGCCCACGGGGCTGAGGGGCGGGTCCTCGCTGATGCCGTGAACCACCGTGCGGCGCAGGTCGGTACGGGGGTCGGTGGCCTCCTCACCGCGCAGGACGGCTTCCGCCAGGTCGACGGTGACGTGGTCGGCCAGACGCGGGACGATCGTCTCGGCGAGTTCCTGGGCGGTGCGGCGCACGTCGAGGGTGGTGCCGATGCGGGCGCCGGTCTCCGACAGCAACTCCAGGCGGCGTCGTGCCTCCAGTGCGTAGGTCCCGACGTGCGGCTCCCCCAGCATCAGCAGCCTTCGGGCGGGGGGCGGGGGGCCACCCGGACGGCCGTCCGGGGCTCCGTCGACGTCGAGGCGCACGCCTGCGGGGGTCGCCGCGGGGCCGGGGACACGACCGTGCGGGGCGAGGGCTCCGGTGCCGGCGGACCCGGCGGGGACCCCGACCAGGGGGACGCCGTCCAGCGGCAGGAGGCCGGTGGGCACGGGGGCGGGTTCTCGGAGCTCCCCGATCTGGCGCGTGATGTCCGGGAGCGGCCGGGAGGGGCCGGGGAGGACGGCCTCGATGGCCACGCCCTCCACTCCGGAGGCGCTCGTCACGGGTCGGCTCACGAGGGTGATCCGCCGGCCGTCGGGCAGGGCCACGTCGACGGCCGCCCGCTGCGCGCGGGAGATCAGCCGGGCGGCCGTCTCCATGAGGATCGCCCGGTCGCCGGGGCCGAGTTCGAGGGCCAGGGCGTCCATGTGGACACTGTGGTGCAGGCCGCCGCCGGCCTTGGCCTCGGCCGCCGTGTACGCCTGGAGCAGCGAGCGCTCGCGGGCGGAGCTCTGCGCCAGCAGCCGCCGCTCGATGGCCGCGGCCGCCTTACGGATCAGCGGGGTCAGCGCCGGGTCCTCGGCGTTGCGGGGATAGCCGAAGCACAGGACGCCCTCGATACGGCCGCTCAGCGGATCGCGGACGGGGAGGGCCCGGCAGGCGTTGCCCTGGGAGCGTTCGGCGAAGTGCTCGGCGCCGTAGACGCCGATGAGCCGCCGCTCCGCCAGGGCGAGGCCGATGCCGTTGGTGCCGGCGAACCGCTCGGCGAAGACGAAGCCCGGTACGGTCTGGATCGGCGGGAGGCTCCGGGCCATCGACGCCCGGCCGAATCGCCGCATCAGCACCGTCCCGTTCCCGTCGGCGAGGGAGATGTTCATGGTGCTGCCGGCGAACCTGGTCTGCAGCCGGTCCAGCACCGGCGTGGCCGCGCGGACGATACGGCAGTCGGGGTCGAAGTCGTCGCTGAAGGGCAGCTCGGACTGGTCCGGCGACAGCCCCAGGGACCGGGAGCGACGCCAGGAGTGCAGGATGGACGTCCGCACACCGGTCTCCACAGGTTCACCCTGGAGAAACCGCTCACGGAAACGGGCGGGTCCCGTGCCCTGTGCCGCACGCCCCGTGAGTATCGGCTCACCGTCGGAACGGACCACTCTCGCCTCACACGCGCCTAAATAATCCGCTTATCGGAAGTATCTGGCATTGACGAGGATACGGGCATCGGCAACACGAGTCACGGTCGGCTGGTGTGCGCCCAGGGTGACGAAGAGAGCGGTCGGTCACAGGACCGCGACCGGGTTGACGGGCGAGCCGGTCCCGCCGGGGACGTTCAGCGGGGCCACGACGAGCAGGAACGCATACCGGCCCGCCTCCGCGGTGGCCACGGCGAGCGCCTCGAGATCGAGGTTGTCCAGCAGGGGCACCCCCATCGCGGTCACGGCCAGGGCGTGGACCGGCGAGTGCACCCCGGGCACCGGCGAGGGCCGTACGTCGCTGTCGCCGTCCCCGCCGAGCAGGGAGATGCCCCGTTCGGCCAGCAGCGGTACGGCGTCCACGTGGAACCCGGCGCTCGCCGCGTCGGGGTCCCAGGCGCCGAGTTCCCTGCGGCGGCGGACCTGACCGGAGCGCAGCAGCACGGCGTCGCCCTCGCCGATCGTCACCCCGAGTGCCTTCTCCGCGGCGAGAACGTCCTTCGCGTGCACGGCTCGCCCCGGCTCCAGCCAGCGGACGCCGAGGACGGCGGGCAGGTCGAGCAGCACACCCCTGGTGGCGAGGGGGCCGAGCGCGGCCACGGCGCCGAAGCGGGCGCCTGCCGCGTCGACGCACTCGCGGGCCGTCCCGCCGCCGTAGAGCCGCCCGCCGTAGGCGATGTGGGACAGCGCGTCCAGATGGGTGACGCCCTTGCCGTGGTAGTCCGCGGCGAGGAAGTCCTTGTGGGTCGTGGGTTCCGGGCTCTCCACGTCACCGAGGTCGGTCATGTGGTGCAGGGCGGGCTTCGGGTTGTCCGGGCCCGGCCGGGTGTTCCAGGGCAGCGCCATCGGGACGACGCGCCCCGAGCGCACGAGCCCGGCGGCGCGCAGCACATGCTGCCGGGTCACCCGGTTCCACGCGCCCCTGTCGGGTGGATCCCAGCGGCCCCAGGTCCGGACGGCCTCGAAGAGCCGGTCGAACTCCTGCCGGGAGACGGCCGGGCCGTTCCCGGCGCAGTCGCCGTCGCGGTTGGCCGCCCGCTCGGGAGGCGGGGTCTCGGACGTCGGACTCATCGGCACTCCCCACACTCACGGTCACCGGCCCTCCCCGGCACCGCTGGTCACACCTGCCGCCCGCGGGCGGCCCACACGCCGCGGCCCCACGGCACCGGCGGGATCCACAGAACCACGCTGCACCGGTCAGAGCATTCGCCGCGACAGCGGTCGGGGACCGTTCGGACGAGGGCCGCCGAGGCCAGGCCGGTCGCGGCGCCGGCGGCCACGTCGGAGGGACAGCGCGCCCGGCTGTGCACGCGTTCGACGGCCGCCGGCCCCGTCGGCGCCCCGTCCGTCGCGCCGACGGGCGGCCACCCCGACCAGGCGGCACCCGCGAAGGCGACGGCAGCGGCCGTGTGCCCGGAGGGTAAGGAGGAACTCCCCGGGCGGTCCCGGAACGGGCGTCGACGCCGCAGGCGACCCCGGGGACGTCGGCGCGGCTGCCCCCACCGTCCGCCGACCGCCCACTCCGGGGGCGGTCGGCGGCGCCGGTACAGCTGTTCGTCGACCGGGCCGGACAGGAGCAGTGCCGTCGTCAGGCCCGTCACACCGGCGACCGCGGCCACCCGGCCGCGCCGTCCCGAGGCAGCCGGGTGGCCGCGGTCGCGGGTCGGCCGCCCGTCCGCCGCGCACGACGCTCATGAGTGCTCAGGTGCGAAGCCGCCGCCGGTCCTCGTCGGTCCATTTCCGGGTGTCACGCGGCTGCACATAGGGCTCCTCCTCCACCGGGTGGCCTCCCGCGACGGCCCGCTGACGGGCCAGCTCCGCGTCGAACTCCAGGCCGAGCAGAATCGCCAGATTCGTGATCCACAGCCAGACCAGGAAGACGATCACACCGGCGAGGGTGCCGTACGTCTTGTTGTACGAGCCGAAGTTCGCCACGTACACCGCGAACCCGGCCGAGGCGACCATCCAGATCAGCAGCGCGAGAACACTGCCGGGCGTCACCCACCGGAAGCCCCGCACCTTGGCGTTGGGGGTCGCCCAGTACAACAGCGCGATCATGACGGTGACCAGGGCCACGAGCACCGGCCACTTCGCGATCGACCACACGGTCAGGGCCGTGTCGCCCATGCCCAGCGCCGAGCCCGCCTCGCGGGCCAGGGCCCCGGTGAACACGACGATCAGCGCGCTGATCACCACGAGGACCAGCAGGACGACCGTCACGGCGACCCGGATCGGCAGCACCTTCCAGACGGGGCGGCCCTCGGGGATGTCGTAGACGGCGTTGGCGGTGCGGATGAACGCGGCGACGTAGCCGGAGGTCGACCACACCGCCAGCACCAGACCGACGATCGCCATGACCGAGCCGATCCCCGCGTTGCCCTGGAGTTGCCGCACCGCGTCCTGGAGGATCTCCCGCGCGGAGCCCGGCGCGAGGCTCTGGATGTTGTCCAGCACCTGCTGGGTCGCCGACCGGCCGGTGATCCCCAGCAGGGAGACGAGCACCAGCAGCGCCGGGAAGAGCGAGAGGATCCCGTAGTACGTCAGGGCCGCGGCCCGGTCGGTCAGCTCGTCGTCCTTGAACTCCTTCAGGGTTCCCTTGAGCACCGCCGACCAGGAGCGTTTGAGCACCTGCGTCGGCTGGTCCGGCGCCCGCCGCTCCACCTCCTCGTCCGGACCGACGGTGTGCTGCTCCTCGGGCGCCCGCCGAGCCCGCTCCGGCGAACCCGGGGGCTGCTCCTCCGGTGCCCCCCGGTCCACCCGTTCCTCCACGGCGTCGCCCTCACGGTCGTGCGCGTGGTGGTCGCCATGCCTTCTGAGCCGTTTCAGTGT
Source organism: Streptomyces sp. NPDC042364 (assembly GCF_056437585.1). Classification (NCBI taxonomy): domain Bacteria; kingdom Bacillati; phylum Actinomycetota; class Actinomycetes; order Kitasatosporales; family Streptomycetaceae; genus Streptomyces; species Streptomyces sp. NPDC042364. The sequence continues at coordinate 70,846 of NZ_JBWKAJ010000017.1, forward strand.
CCGCACCATGCGCCACGCGTATCCGTGCACCGGGCGCCTATGCGCTTGTTTGAGCAGAAATGTCGATCCCCGGCCGTCGGCCGGGGATCGTCGGCACGACGATCGTCCTGTCGAGCCCACGGCCGCCGCCGCCCGTGTGAGGAGACGCGGGCGGCTTGCCGCCGGCGTTGCGCGGCAGTCGGTCGAGGAGCGGGAGCCGGGCGGGCGGCGGACGACGGGTGGCCGCAGGTGACCGGCAGCGTGATCATGGGGCCCGCGCCTCGTCCGGCAGTGCCTGTTCGGCCCAGATGGTCTTGCCCGTGCGGGTGTGGCGGCTGCCCCAGCGCCGGGTGAGCTGGGCGACCAGGAGGAGGCCGCGGCCGCCCTCGTCGAAGGCGCGCGCCCGGCGCATGTGCGGGGCGGTGCTGCTGCAGTCGGACACCTCGCAGATGAGGGTGGCGTCGCGGATCAGCCGCAGCTGCACGGGGGCGTCGCCGTAGCGGATGGCGTTGGTGACCAGTTCGCTGACGATCAGCTCGGTGACGAAGGAGAGGTCGCCCAGCTGCCAGGCCGCGAGCTGGTCGCAGGCCAGCTTGCGGGCCTGGGCGACGAACGTGGGGTCGGCGGGGATGTCCCAGGTGGCGACCTGGTCGGCGGCGAGTCCCTGGGTGCGGGCCAGGAGCAGTGCGACGTCGTCGGCGGGACGCTCCGTCAGCAGGCCGCGCAGGACACCGTCGCAGGTCTCCTCCAAGGGCCGGTTCTTGCCGCGCAGGGCCTCCCGGAGCAGGGTGAGCCCGTCGTCCATGTCGTGGCCGGCGTGGACGAGGCCGTCGGTGTACAGGGCGAGCACGCTGCCCTCGGCGAGGTCGAACTCCGCCGTCTCGAACGGCAGCCCGCCCACACCCAGCGGCGGCCCGGTCGGCAGGTCGAGGAACTCCACCTCGCCGTCCGGGGCGACCAGGGCGGGCGGCGGATGCCCGGCCCGGGCCATGGAGCAGCGGCGCGAGACGGGGTCGTAGACGGCGTACAGGCAGGTTGCGCCGATCTCGCCGGGCCTGTCGCCGTCGTCGCCGTCCGCCGTGGTCTCGGTGTCCAGGCGCAGGACGATGTCGTCGAGCTGGGTGAGCAGTTCGTCCGGGGGGAGGTCCACGTCGGCCAGGGTGCGCACGGCGGTCCGGAGTCGGCCCATGGTCGCGGATGCCTGCACTCCGTGGCCCACGACATCGCCGACGACGAGCGCCACACGCGCGCCGGACAGGGGGATGACGTCGAACCAGTCGCCGCCGATCCCGGCACGGGAACTCGCCGGCTGGTAGCGGGAGGCGATCTCCACGGCGGCCTGCCGGGGCGCGTGGTGGCGCAGCAGGCTGCGCTGGAGTCCGAGTGCGATGGCGTGCTCGCGGGTGTAGCGCCGGGCGTTGTCGACGCACACGGCGGCGCGGGCCGCCAGTTCCTCGGCGAGCATCAGGTCGTCCTCGGTGAAGGGCTCCGGGGTGCGGTGGCGGGCGAGGAGCGACAGGCCGAGCGTGACACCGCGGGCCCGCAGCGGCACCGCCATCAGCGAGTGGATGCCGTGGGCGCCGATGCTGCGGTCCCGCGCGGGCGTGTCCGCGACCCACAGCCGCCGGGTGATGTCGTCGACGTCGTACAGCAGGGCTCGGCCGGTGGTCAGGGCGCGGCCCGGCGGTGAGCTCTCGTCGTAGGTGTGGCGGCTGCCGACCGGGATCACGGCTTCGGGGCAGCCCTCCAGCACGGACCGCTGGGCGGTGCGGCGGAAGAGCAGCGGGCCGGCGCCGGGCAGGAAGGGGTCCTCCTCGCCGGCCAGCACCGAGTCCAGCAGGTCCACCATGACGAAGTCGGCGAAGTAGTCGGTGCACACCTCCGCGAGTTCCTCGGCGGTGCGCGTCACGTCCAGGGTGGAGCCGATGCGGCCGCCGGACTCGTTGACCATGGTCAGCCGTCGGCGGGCCAGGAACTGCTCGGTGCTGTCCAGCGCCACCAGGCACATGCCGCGCACCGCGCCCCGGTCGTCCTTGAGCGGGCTGAGCGACACCAGCCAGGCGTGCTCGCGGGTCTCGCCGGGTGCGTGCAGCCATGCCTCGTACGGCACCGGCCGACCCGTGCGCAGGACGCGGCGCACCGCGGCGTCGAGCCCCTCGAAGCCGGGGAGCTTGCGCGTGCCGTCCATGGACTCCCCCACCCGGCGGCCGAGCAGGTCCTTCTCCGGCCTGCCCATCACCCCCTCCATTGCGGAGTTGGTGGCCACGGCGAGCCCGTCCTGGTCGAAGAGCGCGATCGGCACGGGGAGCTGGTCCAGGGCCAGGCCCCTCAGCCGGGCCGCGGTCTCCAGGACGGTGGCCGTCACGAACCACTGGACCTCCCCCGCCGCGTCCGTCAAGGGGTGGGCCACCAGTTCCAGCTCCAGGCGGTGGCCGTCGCGGTGCCGGGTGTAGACGGGGCCGCGCCACTCGCTGCGCCGGGCGAGGCGGCGCCTGGCCGACGCGGGCAGGGGGTCGGTGAGCAGTTCGACGGCCGGTCGGCCGAGCATCTGCTCCGGCCCGTAGCCGAGCAGGTCACGGGCGCCGCCGCTCCATGCGACGATCACCCCTCTGGCGTCCACCGCGGCCGAGGCGACACCGTGCTCGCCCATCGTTCCTTCTCTCCACGACCGGAGCCGCCGTGGGCTGCTCCGTGAGATCGACTGCTCGCACTGCTTCCCGGGTTCATTGTGCGCCGGGCACTCCCCACGGCGCGCGGGAGGCTGGTCGGGCACCACACCCGGGAAGTGCCGGACCGGACCCTGTCGTGGTGCCGCGGAACGAGAGCGCCCTGCCGGGACCGGGGCGCGGCCCCCGGCGGCAGCGTCCGGCTCGGCGAACGCCGGATCTCCTACCTCGGCTACTCGTACGGCACCTACCTCGGCCAGGTGTACGCCACGATGTTCCCCGGCCGCACCGACCGCGTCGTCCTGGACGGCCTCGCCGCCCCCGACCGCTACAGCCCACGGCTGCTGCGCGGCACGGAGTCGGCCAACAGGCGCGCCCTGAAGGGCTGGGCCACCTGGGCGGCCGCCCGCGACTCGGCGTACGGTCTGGGCCGCACCCGGGACGAGGTGCTGGCGGTCCTGGACGGCGTCCGGGCGGCGGCCGGACGGGCCCCGCTGGTGATCGGCGACCACCGGGTGGACGAGCATGTGCTGCCCGTGGTCGTCTTCAGCGGCCTCTCCCAGGACAACGACGACGCCTACGCCGATCTCGCCCTGGCCGTACGGGACATGCGGCGCGCCGCCGACGGCCACCCGGTCACCCCCTCACCGGGGTTCGCCGCGACGCTCGGCTTCCTGCTGGACGCATCGGCCTCCGCGTACGGCAGCGTCCAGGCGGCGATCCTGTGCGGGGACGTGTCCGCACCGCGCTCCCCCGAGGTGTACTGGCGTGACGTCGAACGCGCCCGCGCGCAGGACCCGTTGTTCGGCCCCGTCACCCACACCATCGGGCCGTGCGCCTTCTGGGACCCGCCGCGCGAGCGCCCGACCGCGATCCGCGACGACCTGCCGGCCCTGCTGGTCAACGCGACCGGTGACCCGCGCACCATCTACCGGAACGCGCGGACGGTGCGCCGCATGTGGCCCTCCTCCCGCCTCGTCACCCTCCGCGACGCGGACCAGCACGCCGTGTACGGCGTCTTCGGCAGCCGCTGCGTCGACGCGACGGTCAACGCCTATCTGGCCACCGGTCGTCTGCCGCTCACCGACGTCACCTGCGAACGGTCCACCGGCTGAGCGACGCGGACCGGCGGCCACCGCCACAACAGGAGGTGCTGAGGGGCGTCCCGTAACCCCCGGCGGGCGCCCCTCAGCCGAGGAAGCTCAACCGGACCCGGCGGTCGGGGTTGTCCTTGTTGGTGTCGACGAGGCAGACCGACTGCCAGGTACCCAGTTGGAGGCTGCCGCCGACGACGGGAAGCGTGGCGTGGGGCGGGACGAACGCCGGGAGGACGTGGTCGCGGCCGTGGCCGGGGCTGCCGTGGCGGTGCTGCCAGCGGTCGTCGGCGGGCAGCAGGGTGTGGAGGGCGGCGAGGAGATCGTCGTCGCTGCCCGCGCCCGTCTCGATGACGGCGATGCCGGCGGTGGCGTGCGGGACGAAGACATTGAGCAGGCCGTCCCGGCCGGCGGCCGCCTCGCGCAGGAACGCCTCGCAGTCGCGGGTGAGGTCGACGACCCGCTCACGGGAGCCGGAGACGACGTTCAGGACTCGGGTGGTGAAGGCATCGGACATGACTCCATCCTCGCGCACCCCGAGGCGGCGACACGGCAGCGACCACCCGCCGAGCGACACTCAGCTCCCGGTTCCGGCGCCGTGAGGTGCGGGGAAGATCCAGGACCCGCCCCTGGTTAGTAGAAGCGTGAACAATACGCGCGAGGTCGAGGTCGTCGTCATCGGCGCCGGTCAGGGCGGACTGGCCGGGGCCTACCACCTGCGGCGCACCGGTTTCGAACCGGATCGCGACTTCGTGGTGCTGGACCACTCCCCCGGGCCCGGTGGCGCCTGGCAGTTCCGCTGGCCGTCGCTCACCTACGGCAAGGTCCACGGGATGCACGCCCTGCCGGGCATGGAGCTGACGGGCGCCGATCCGGCCCGGCCCTCCTCAGAGGTCGTCAGGGAGTACTTCGACGCCTACGAGCGCACCTTCGACCTGCGGGTACGGCGCCCCGTGGACGTGCGCGCGGTGCGCGAGGGCGAGGCCGGCCGACTGCTCGTCGAGACCTCCGACGGCACATGGTCGACGCGGGCGCTGATCAACGCCACCGGCACCTGGGACCGGCCGTTCTGGCCGCGCTACCCCGGCCAGGAGACGTTCCGGGGCCGTCAGTTGCACACCGCGCAGTACCCCGGCCCCGAGGAGTTCGCGGGGCAGCGGGTGATCGTGGTGGGCGGGGGCGCGTCCGGGACACAGCATCTGCTGGAGCTCGCGCCCTACGCCGCGGCGACCACATGGGTGACCCGGCGTCCACCCGTCTTCCGCGAGGGCCCGTTCGACGAGGACGCCGGGCGCGCGGCCGTCGCCCTCGTGGAGGAGCGGGTCCGGCAGGGCCTGCCGCCCAAGAGCGTCGTGTCGGTGACGGGGCTGCCGCTCAGCGACGCGATCCGGCGGGGCATCGCGGACGGCGTCCTGCACCGGCTGCCGGTGTTCGACCGGATCACACCGGACGGCGTGGAGTGGGACGACGGGCGCCGCGTGGACGCGGACGTCATCCTGTGGGCGACCGGATTCCGCGCCGCCATCGACCACCTCGCCCCGCTGCGGCTGCGTGAACCGGGCGGCGGCATCCGCGTCGACGGCACCCGCGCGGCCGTCGACCCCCGCGTCCATCTGGTCGGGTACGGCCCCTCGGCCAGCACGATCGGCGCCAACCGGGCGGGCCGCGCCGCGGTCAGGGACATCCGACGGCTCCTGGCGGACGCGCCGGTCACCGCCCCAGCCGCATCGGTCACCGCCCGAACCGCGCCGGTCACCGCCCGGACCGCCGCCGTCTGAACCCAGCAGGTCCTCGTACGCGTACGGCCGGGAGGCCGGGGCCGGAGGTCCCACCGCACCGTGCGCCGCGGCGGCCTTCGCGCGGGTCAGGGGTGAGCCGTCGCGTCTCTGCCCGCAGCCGGCGAGGGGCGTGCGCTGGTCGCTCCCGGGGACGCCGACGGCTGCTTCTGGCGGCGCTGGTTGAACTCCGCGACATTGCGCAGGTGTTCCTCGTAGTTGGCCGTGAAGCGGGTGTCGCCCGGCTTGACCGTCACGAAGTACAGCCAGTCACCGGGCGGCGGACTGGTCGCGGCCCGCATCGCCTCCTCGCCCGGGTTGGTGATCGGCGTGGGCGGCAGTCCCATGCGACGGTACGAGTTGTAGGGGCTGTCGATCTTCGTGTCGGCGACACTCGTGTCCAACGTGGAGCGCTTGAGCGCGTAGTTGAGCGTGGAGTCCATCTGCAGCGGCATCCCGCGTTCCAGGCGGTTGAACACCACCCGGGCCACCTTGCCCATGTCCTCCTTGGTCGCCGCCTCGGCCTGCACGATGCTGGCGATCGTGACCGCCTGATAGACGTTCATCGCGTTGCGCTGAGCCCCGGCAGTGACCTGGCCGCTGTTGAACTTCTTGTGCGCGGTCTCGACCATGAACGTGAGGAGCGACTCCGGCGTCGTCTTCTTCGCCAGGGGGTACGTCGCGGGGAAGAGGTAGCCCTCCGGGTTGCCCTGGGCGTCCTCGGGAAGCGAGAGCCGGGCCTTGGGCAGGGACTTCTTCGTGGATCCGGCGGGCAGGCCGAGCGCTTTGTCGACGGCTTGGTAGACCTGTCCGGCTCGCCAGCCCTCCGGGATCACCAGGGACGCGGGCCGCTCGGCCCCGCCTTCACCGCTGTCCAGGCTCAGCAGCGGCACCGCCACGGCGGCGGCCGCCACGACCGCTCCGGTCGCGATGAGGGCGGCCCGGCCCCGGCGTGTCAGTCGAATCGTGCTCCGTGGCGGAGTGTTCATCTGCATGCGGGCACGGTAACCCGCATATCACCTCAAACCCGGCATATCTTCATCTTGTCGACTCCATCGGGCGCAGCGGCGACGCCTCCTGGCGGGCGGTCTCGACCGGCTGAGCTTCGGCGGCCGGGGCAGGCCGCGCGTGCGGTTCGCCGCCGGGTTCGAGCCGGGCGTCACGGCGCACGAGGGCCGCGTAGCGCCCGTTCTGCTCCAGCAGCTCCTCGTGGGTGCCGCGTTCGACCGCCTGCCCGCCGTCGAGGACCACGATCTGGTCGGCGCCGCGGACGGTGGAGAGCCGGTGGGCGATCGTGATGGTGGTGCGGTTGGCGGAGAGCGCGTCGATGGCCTCCTGCACGGCGTGCTCGGTACGGGTGTCCAGGGCGCTGGTCGCCTCGTCGAGGATGAGGACGGGCGGGTCGCGCAGGATCGTCCGGGCGATGGCGAGGCGCTGCTTCTCCCCGCCGGAGAAGCGGTGGCCGCGCTCGCCGACGACCGTGTCGTAGCCGTCGGGCAGGGAGGTGATGTGGTCGTGGATCTGCGCCGCCCGCGCCGCCGCGTGGAGCTCCTCGTCGGTGGCGTCCGGTTTGGCGAAGCGCAGATTGTCGGCGACGGAGGCGTGGAAGAGGTAGGTCTCCTGGGAGACGACGCCGACCGCCCGGGCCAGGGTGTCGAAGCCGAGGTCACGCACGTCCACCCCGTCGATCAGGACGGCGCCCCCCGTGACGTCGTACAGTCTCGGCACCAGACAGCCGAGCGTCGACTTGCCCGCGCCGGTGGGGCCGACGACGGCGAGGCTGCCGCCCGCCGGGACGGTGAGGTCGATGCCGGCGAGGATCGCGGCGGACGCGCCCTTGCCGTCGTCGTAGCGGAACTCGACGCCGTCGAAGCGGACCTCGCCCTTCACCTGGTCGAGGCGGACCGGGTGCTCGGGTTCGGTGATGTCGATGGGCAGGTCGAGGTACTCGAAGATGCGCTGGAAGAGCGCGAGCGAGGCCTGTATCTGGACACCGGTGGAGAGCAGGCTCACGGTCGGCCGGAAGAGATTCTGCTGGAGCGACACGAAGGCGACCAGCGTGCCGACCGAGACGGACGGGCCGCCGAGCTGGAACGCGAGGCCGGCCGTCCAGTAGATGACGGCGGGCATGGCGGACATGACGATCGTGATGACGGCCATGCGCCAGCGCCCGGCCATGTTCGACCTGACCTCCAGGTCGACCAGTTCCTCGGACTCCTGGGCGAACGACTTGGTGAGCGAGTCGGAACGGCCCATGGTGCGGCCGAGCAGAATGCCGCTGACGGAGAGCGACTCGGTGACGGTCGCTGCCATCGCGGCCATCTGTTTCTGCCGCTGGGTGGTGATCTTCTTGCGTTCGTCGCCGACCCGGCGGCTTATCCACACGAACAGTGGCAGCAGGAGCAGGGTGACCACGGTGAGCCGCCAGTCCAGGGCGACCATGGCGACGACCGTGGCGACCACGCTGGTGAGGTTGGAGACCAGGGAGGTGGCCGTGGAGGTGACGGTCGCCTGCATTCCGCCGATGTCGTTGGCGATCCGGGACTGCACCTCGCCGGTGCGGGTGCGGGTGAAGAAGGCGAGCGACATGCGCTGCAGCCGTCCGTAGACGGCGGTGCGCAGGTCGTGCATCACACGCTGGCCGACGGTCGTGGAGATCAGTGTCTGCAGGACGCCGAAGATGCTGGTGAGCACCGCGCTGAGGATCATTCCGAGCGCGAGCAGGCTCAGCAGACCGAGGCGGCCCTCGGGGATCGCGGTGTCGAGGATCTCCCTGAGCAGGAAGGGCGTCGCCACCGAGGCGAGCGACGCGGCACCGACCAGCAGGCCGACCACGGCGAGCCGGCCGCGGTAGGGGCGGAAGAGCCTCAGGATGCGGCGGACCTGCCGCGGCTCAGGGGCTTCGGCGGCCGCCTCGGTGCCGTCGGGCGCGGTACGGGCGGGGGTCCAGGCGGGTCGGCCGTCGGGATGCATGGGCTCCTACGGGGTGAGTCACGGACCGTGTGGCGGGTTGTCCGGTAATAGGTTCAGCGGTGCGTGCGGCCATGGATTCAGCGTTTTTCGTGCACTGCGGCTCCGACAACGACGCGGAGGCGATTTCGGAGCCTAGCTCATTGTTACCTATGCTCACAATGAACATGATCCTGATATTGTTCCTCCATGACCGCCCCCGACGCCGACGGCTTGCTCGCCGAGCAGTTGCTGCGGCTGACCCGCCGTGTGCACCGCATCCAGAAGCACCATCTTCTGCGGAGCGGACTGGACATCACCCCTGCCCAGTCCCGGCTGTTGCGGACCCTCGCGCACTACGACGCGCCCCCGCGGATGGCCGATCTCGCCGAGCGCCTGGAAGTGGTGCCGCGCGCCGTGACGACCCTGGTCGACGGGCTGGAGGCGAGCGGCCGGGTGCGCCGGGTGCCCGACCCCACCAACCGGCGGGTCATCCGCATCGAGGTCACGGACGAGGGCCGCAAGGTTCTCGAGGAGCTGCACCACGCACGCCGGTCCGCCGCCGAGGAGATCCTCTCGCCCCTGTCGGACGACCAGCGGGAGGTACTGGGCGGCCTCCTCGACACACTGGTGGACGGGACACCGGCGACGGAGCGGGTGTGCTGAGTCCTGGGGCACGGCGGCGCTGACACAGCGCTCGGCGTCCTGGGGCACGGCGGCGCTGACACAGCGCTCGGCGGTGGCGCTCCGGGCGCCGCGGCGCGCACGGCAGGGGCCCGGCGCAGCAGTGCGGCGCCGGGCCCCCGTTGTGGGCAGAGGCGATCAACCCGCCCCGGAGGCGGGCTCCTTGACCTCGACGGCCGACTGCCCAGGGGCGGCCTTCACGGTACCCACGGAAGCGGCCGGGGCGGCGTGGGCGGTGGCCTGGGCGGCGTGGCCGGCGGCGACTGGGGCACCGTCCACGTCCATGTCCACGTCCTCTTCCTCCACGAACTCGATCTCACCGTCCAGCATCTTCTTCGCCCGTACGGTGTCCAGCGCGCCCTCCCACTTGGAGACGGCGAAGACGGCGACGCAGTTGCCGAGCAGGTTGGTGGCGACGCGCATCGAGTCCATGATCCGGTCGACACCGAGGAGCAGGGCGACGGCGCCGGCGGGGATCGCCCCGAGCGAGGCCGCGGTGGCCGACAGGGCGAGGAAGGCCGAACCGGGGATGCCTGCCATGCCCTTGCTGGTCAGCATGAGGACCAACACGACGGTGACCTGCTGGCCGAGGCTGAGGTCGACACCCACGGCCTGCGCGATGAACAGCGTGCCGATGGAGAGGTAGATGGACGCGCCGTCGAGGTTGAACGAGTACCCGGTGGGCAGCACCAGCCCCACCGCGTCGTCCCGGGCGCCCGCCTGCCGCAGCTTCTGCATCATGCGCGGCAGGACGCTCTCACTGGAGGCGGTACCGAGCGCCAGCAGCATCTCGGCACGGGTGTAGCGGACGAACTTCCACAGGCTCAGCCCGGTCATCAGCTTCAGCGCGACACCCAGCAGCACGAGGAAGACGGCGGCGACGGCGTAGCAGAGGACGATCAGCTTGGCGTAGGTCTTCATCACGCCGAGGCCGTACTCACCTACGAGGTGGACCATGGCGCCGAACACGGCGAGCGGGGCCAGCTTCATGACGAAGCCGACGATCGCGAAGATGACCTCCTGGGCCTGCTCGATGGCCGGCAGGATCTTCGGCACCTTGGTGTGGCCGAGATGCAGCAGCGCGGCACCGGTGAGACAGGCGAGCACGAGCACCTGGAGCAGCGCGTTCTCGGCGAACGCGCCGATCGCGCTCTGCGGCAGCGCGTTCAGGATGAACTCGCCGGTCGTGGGCAGCTCACCGCCCGCCGTCCTGGCGTCCACCGCCGAGGTGTCGAGCTTCGAGGGGTCGACGTTCATGCCCGTGCCGGGGCCGAAGAGGTTGGCGGCGATCAGACCGATGAGCAGCGCGGCCGTGGACGCGACCTCGAACCAGATCAGCGCCTTGAACCCGATCCGCCCGAAGGCCTTCAGATTGCCCGCCTTGGCGATGCCGACGACGACCACGCAGAACACCAGCGGCGAGATGACGGTCTTGATGAGCCGGATGAAACCGTCGCCGAGCGGCTGGAAGGCCGTGGCCGTGTCCGGCCACAACCTCCCGACGACGATTCCGAGCACAAGCGCGACACCGACTTGTGCGAACAGTGAGGTACGCAGCATGCGTGCGACGCGTCGCGGCAGGGACGGTACGGACTGCGGCACGGGCACTCCTCCGAGGGAACTTTCTGATATGCGGAAAAGAACTTCCGACGCAGATCACTATCGGGGAGTCGTCGATCACGGAGAAGACCGGCCCGTTTCCGCGACGTAACACGTCGAACAGACGTCACATCACGCGCATTTGACGTCAACAGGCCATCCGGTCCTCGGTCAGTACGCCCTGCACCGGGCCAGCGAACGGTCTCGTGGGTCTCAGGTCTTCAGGGCCGCCCTGTCACCCATCACGATCACCGGGTGCTCGGCCGGGTCGAGGGTGCGCAGCAGATACTCCATGGCCGACTTGGACAGGCTGACGCAGGCCGACGTTCCGCTGCCGTGGTCCATATGCAGCCAGATGCCGCCACCCTTGGACTGGCCCTCCGGGCGCGTCGGGTCGATCGGCGAGGTGCCCTTCACACGGTTGTAGTCGATGGCGATGACGTAGTCGAAGTCGTGCCAGTGCGACTTCGCCCAGTAGCGCGGAGCCTGGAACGACGGCGACTGACTGTAGGGCAGCTTCGACCCCGGGTCGGCGAGGACACCGCCCGCGTCGCTGAGCGTGAACACGCCTACGGGGCTGCGCTTGTCACCCTCATGATGGTCCGTCGTCCAGCCCTTCTTGCCGTTGTGACCGAGCCAGGTCCTGGTCTCCTTCCAGGCGGGACCGCTCTTCGTGTACAGGACGATCTTCGAGTCGGCGTCGTCCACGCCCTCTCCGTACACGGCCACCACCTGGCGGGACTCCGCGGGTATCTGCTTCTGGAGCCGGTCGCCGACATCCGGGATACGGGTCGGATCGGCCTTCCGCGCCCCGGAATGCGCAGCCCTGTCGCCCGGGTCCGCGCCACCCGGGCCGGCACGGCCCGTGTCGCCCGAACCACCGCACGCCGCCAGCGAAACCACCAGCGCTCCGCAGATCGCCATCGCAGACCCGGCTCGCCCCACGCCCCTGACCTCGCTCGCACCGCCGACCGTTCCACGCCTCGTACCGCCTGTTCGCATGCGCTCCATCGTCGCACCGCGCACCCGTTCTCCGCGTCCACCGCCCCCGCTCACCAGGCGTCACACGGGCGGTCCAGGCCGAAACTTTGCCCGGCCGCGGAAAACCGTTTGCCTCCGACCACGCCGTGACGCGAACCTTTCACGGCCGGTCGCCGGGCCTTGCTGCCCCTTTTGCACCTTTATCCCCCCTCCTCTGACACGACCCACAGGGACGTCATGCAGATTCAAGACCTTCCGTACCAAGACCCCGGTGTGCCGGACGCACGCTCGGGTCCCCGATTCCTGTGGTGGCTGGGCCGCAACCAACTCGGCGGGCAGTTCAAGGCGCTGGCGTGGGGACTGCTGCACTTCACGTCCGTGGCCGGACTGCCGTTCTGCGTCGGCGTCGCCATCGAGGCCGTGGTCGCCCGCTCCGGCACCCGGCTCGCCCTCTCCGGCGCGCTGCTGGCGCTGTGCGGTGTCACCATCGCGCTCGGCGACACCTTCCTGCACCGATCCGCGGTCACCAACTGGATCACCGCCGCCGCACGCGTCCAACAGCTCCTGGCCCGAAGGACGGCCCAGCTCGGCTCCGCCCTGACCCGCCGGGTGGCGGCCGGCGAGGTCGTCGCGGTGTCCACCGGCGACGTCGAGAAGATCGGCTGGTTCGTCGAGGCCGTCTCCCGCTTCCTCGCCGCGGCGCTCACGGTCGTCCTGGTCTGCGTCGCCCTGGTGGTCTACCAGCCCGCGCTCGGCATCGTCGTCGCCATCGGGGTACCCGTCCTCGCCCTCGCCGTGCTCCCGCTGCTGCCGCACGCGACCCGGCGCGCCGACGAGCAGCGCGAGAAGGCCGGACGCGCCACCGAGCTGGCCTCGGACACCGTCGCCGGCCTTCGTGTACTGCGGGGCATCGGCGGCGAGGACCTCTTCCTCGACCGCTACCGCCGCGCCTCCCAGGAGGTCCGCCACGCCGCCGTCCGCAGCGCCCGGATGTGGGCCCTGATCTCCGGCATCCAGGTACTGCTGCCGGGACTGCTGATGATCGCGGTCGTCTGGTACGGCGTGGGTCTCGCCCGCGACGGCCGGATCACCGTCGGCGAACTAGTCACCGTGTACAGCGCGGTGATGCTCCTCGGGTACCCGCTCAGGCACTTCGAAGAGATCGCGATGGCGTACTCCTTCTCCCGTCCGTCCGCCAAACGGGCCGCCCGGGTGCTGTCCCTGGAACGGGCCACCGCCACGGAGGGATCACGCGAGGCCGTGCTGCCCTCCGGAGACCTGTACGACCCGGAGACCGGCCTGCTCGCTCCCGCCGGACGTCTCACCGCGGTGGTGTGCGGCGACCCGGACGCGGCCGGTCGGCTCGCGGAGCGGCTGGGCGGCCACGCGCCCGAGGAGGGCACGTCGGTGCTCCTGGCCGGTGTCCCCCTCGACGAGCTGCCGCTCGACGCCGCCCGCACGGCCGTCCTCGTCCAGGACAAGGACCCGGTGCTGCTCTCCGGTACCCTCCGCGACCTGCTCGACGTGCCCGCCTCCGGCGAGGTCACCGCCGAGGAGGCGCTGGCCGCCGCCCAGTGCGGTGACGTGCTGGAGGCGCTGGCGCAGGGGTCCCTGGACGCCGAGGACCCGCTGGACGCGCGCATCACCGAGCGTGGCCGGTCCCTGTCCGGGGGCCAGCGCCAACGCCTGGCACTGGCCCGCTCACTGATCACGGACCCGGAGGTCCTGGTCCTCGACGAACCGACCTCCGCCGTCGACTCCCACACCGAGGCGAGGATCGCGGACGGCATCCGGGCCCTCCGTGCGGGCCGCACGACGGTCGTCCTCACCTCCTCGCCGCTCCTGCTCGACCTCGCCGAACGCGTCGTGCTGGTGCACGAGGGCGAGGTCGCGGCGGTGGGCGTGCACCGCGAACTCGTGCACAAGGAGGCCCGGTACCGGGCCGTCGTCACCCGTGAGACGGATGAGGAAGCCGCCGCGGACGGGGTGTGGAAGGACCGCGCCGGGCCGAACGCGCCGCCGAAGGACCGCAGGACCGCGCTCAGCGATGTGCTGGACGCGCTGGAAGAGATCGAGGAGACCGCATGATCGGCGTGGCGCCACCGGCGTACGACCCGGCCGCCCCGACGACGGCGAACACCCTGCCCGTCGGCGCCCCAGCGACCGTACGCGCCTACGTGGCCGAACTGTTCCGCCGCCACCGCCGGGCCTTCGCCCTGCTCATCGCCGTCAACACCGTCGCCGTGGTGGCCTCGATGGCGGGCCCCTACCTGCTGGGCGGGCTCGTCGAGCGGGTCTCCGACGGGGCCCGCGAACTCCATCTCGAGCTCACCGCCGGAGTGTTCGTCGTCGCCCTCGCCGTCCAGGCGGTGTTCGTGCGGGAGGTGCGGTTGCGCGGGGCCGTGCTGGGCGAGCGGATGCTGGCCGATCTGCGCGAGGACTTCCTCGTACGGTCGGTCGGTCTGCCGCCGGGTGTCCTGGAGCGGGCCGGAACGGGCGACCTGCTGTCCCGGATCACCACCGACATCGACCGCCTCGCCAACGCGATGCGCGAGGCCGTACCGCAGCTCGCGATCGGCGTCGTGTGGGTGGCGCTGCTGCTCGGCGGACTGGCCGTGACGGCGCCCCCGCTGGCGCTCGCCGTCCTGCTGGCCCTGCCCCTGCTGGTGGCGGGCTGCCGCTGGTACTTCAAACGGGCGCCCTCCGCGTACCGCTCGGAGTCCGCCGGGTACGCGGCCGTCGCCGCCGTCCTCGCGGAGACCGTCGACGCCGGACGCACCGTCGAGGCCCACCGCCTCGGCGCGCGCCGTATCGAGCTGTCCAACCGGCGCATCCGCGAATGGACGGCCTGGGAGCGCTACACCCTCTGGCTGCGCTCGGTGCTCTTCCCGGTCATCAACTTCACCCACACCATGGTCCTGGGAGCGGTGCTGATCATCGGTGGGGTGTTCGTCCTGGAGGGCTGGATCGGGCTGGGACAGCTGACCACGGGCGCCCTCATCGCCCAGATGCTCGTCGAACCGGTGAACCTCATCCTGCGCTGGTACGACGAACTGCAGGTCGCCGAGGTGTCGCTGGCCCGGCTGGTCGGCGTGCGGGACATCGAACCGGGCGCGGGCGACCCGGACGTGGCCCCCGACGGGCGCCATGTGCACGCCGAGCAGGTGCGCTTCGGGTACCGCGAGGGCGTCGACGTGCTGCGCAGGGTGTCCCTGGAGGTCGCACCCGGCACCCGGCTGGCCCTGGTCGGTCCGTCCGGCGCGGGCAAGTCGACCCTGGGCCGGCTCCTCGCCGGCATCTACGCTCCCCGCGACGGCCGGATCACCCTCGGCGGTGCCGAACTGTCCCGGATGCCCGCCGAGGACATCCGCTCCCATGTGGCCCTCGTCAACCAGGAGCACCACGTGTTCGTGGGCTCCCTGCGCGACAATCTGCGGCTCGCCCGCACCCACGCCGAGGACGCCGAGCTGTGGGCGGCGCTCGGCGCGGTCGACGCCGACTCCTGGGCACGGGCGCTCGAGGACGGCCTGGACACCGAGGTCGGCTCGGGTGGCCTCACGCTCACCCCGGCGCAGGCCCAGCAGATCGCGCTGGCCCGGCTGGTCCTCGCCGACCCCCACACCCTGGTCCTGGACGAGGCGACCTCGCTTCTCGACCCGCGCGCGGCCCGTCATCTGGAACGCTCCCTCGCCCGTGTCCTCGACGGCCGCACCGTCGTCGCCATCGCCCACCGTCTGCACACCGCCCACGACGCCGACGTCATCGCCGTCGTCGAGAACGGCCGCATCAGCGAGCTGGGCAGCCATGACCAGCTCGTCGCGGCGGACGGCGCGTACGCCGCGCTGTGGCGGTCGTGGCACGGCTGAGCCGGCTCCCGTACCGCCTCGGGAACCTCGGGGCCCGTCGGCCCGCCGCCCGGTCGTCGGCCACGGCCGCCCTTGCCGTGGCGTCCCCGATCCGCGCCGCCGGGGGCGGCCATGGGGGTGGGGAGGCGGGCGGCACAGGTCAGGGTTCAGGTGGGGAGGCGGCCGTCGGGGGTGCCGGTGAACCGATCGAGACGGCCTGGGCCGACGACGTGGGCGACGCAGGTGCGGGTGCGAGTGGCGGCGTCGGCACCGGTGCCGGGGCGCGGCCGCCGCCTGCCACGGCGCGGGCGTCGCGGCAGGGGTCGAGAGCCCGTGCGCTTCCGGGTCCGGCGCCCTGACGTTGCGTGGTGCCGACGGCGAGTGGAACCCTGGTGGTGGGCACTGATTCGGGGGACGCCCGTGAGCCGCCCGGTTCGCAGGGGTCGGACCGCTGCCCGGCGGTTCGCGCGCCCACCGTCGCCGCACGGTGGCACCGGGCCCGTCCCACCACTGGAGGTACCCGTGGACAGAGCCGGCGGATGGGGAGACGACGTCTACCAGCCAGACGGATCGGAGATCCAGGACGATGCCGGGCTGCTGGACGCCGAGGACACCCTGGTCGCCGACGGTGTAGACGACCCGCTCGACCGAGGCTGGTCGCCACCGGAGCGGCCATGGGCGGTGGAGCACACCGGTGTGACCGCCGCGGAGCGCCTGCGCGGCGAGACCCTGGACCAACGCCTGGCCGAGGAGTTGCCGGACGTCGCTTCCCTCGACGGGGACGGCATCGGCGACACCCAGGACACCGATGGTGAGCTGCTGGACAACGAGGTGGGAGGTCCTCGCTCCGGCCGCCTCGTCGCCCCCGACGAGGGCGCGCACGAGGACGAGGAGAGCGGGCTGATCGCCACCGACGTGGGCATCGACGGCGCGGCGGCCTCCGCCGAGGAGGCGGCGATGCACATCGTGGACGAGGACTCGGTGACGGGCTGATCCCGGCCGCCCAGCCACCCGCGGTGTCAGATGACGTTCAGGGCCGCGGCCGCCCCGACGCCCCCGAGCACCATGAACACCGGCATGAGCACCCGCAGCTCGACCCAGCTGCCGGCCCGGAACCTCATCGCCTTGGGCGGACCGACCGGGTACCAGCGCTTGCGGCCCACCGGTATCGGCCACAGGACCGGGCAGCCCGAGACGGTCAGCGCGTCGCCGATGTCGTGCACCAGTGCACCCAGCAGGATCGGCAGGCCGAGCCACAGGTACTCCTGCCCCGGCTCGGTGAACAGCCAGTCCGCCCCGTTGCCCGGTTTGTCCAGGACACCGGCGATGATCCAGGCGCTGGTCGCCGCCAGCAGCCACACCAGCACGTCGCTGCTCGACCCCCGGGCCGCCCGCCACAACAGCCCTTCGATCGCAAGCACCATGTGCACGAACAGGATCGCCAGCACCGCCCAGCGGCCCCCCGTGATCGCCACGGCGGAGGCCCCCGCGCCGAGCATCACGGCCCACAGCCAGGTATGGGTGAGCGTGCGGTGGCCGCCGGAGCGGCGCGGGTCTCCCTGCTTCTTCGTCGCCTTGTAGACGGCGTACGAGAGCTTGTCGACGATCTCGCACACCCAGCGGGAAAGCGGCCCGAAGGAACGGGAGATCGTGGCCGCCTTGTGGTCCAGGTCCGGAGCGAGCGCGGCGCCCGCGCAGATCAGCGCACCGGCCAGCAGAACCGGCCAGGGCATGGTGTGCCCGGTCCCGGCCGCCGCCGCCCCTACTCCGAGCCACGCCGCGGCCCCGGACAGTGAGTGTGCTGGTCCCATCATGGCCGTGCCCCGCCCCATTCCTTCTGTGCCGCTGTCCGGTTGCCCCGGGCCGCTCTCCACTTGTCCACGTGCGTCGACGCTGCGTCGGCGCCACAGCGTAGCGTTCGCGATCTTCGGCCTGGTATCCGATTCCCGCCTTGGGGGCGCGGGCAGGCAAGATGGGGGCGTGACCCTCATCGATCAGTTGCCGCGGACCGCCGACCCCGACGCCCTGTACGAAGCCTTCGAGTCGTGGGCCGTGGAACGCGGTCTCACCCTCTACCCCCACCAGGAGGAGGCGCTCATCGAGGTGGTCTCCGGCGCGAACGTGATCGTGTCGACGCCCACCGGCTCCGGCAAGAGCATGATCGCGGCGGGCGCGCACTTCGCCGCCCTTGCCCGCGACGAGGTCACCTTCTACACCGCTCCGATCAAGGCGCTGGTCTCGGAGAAGTTCTTCGAACTGTGCAAGATCTTCGGCACCGAGAACGTGGGCATGCTCACCGGCGACGCGTCCGTGAACGCCGACGCCCCCGTCATCTGCTGCACCGCCGAGGTGCTCGCGTCCATCGCGCTGCGGGACGGCAAGGACGCCGATGTCGGTCAAGTCGTGATGGACGAGTTCCACTTCTACGCGGAGGCCGACCGCGGCTGGGCCTGGCAGATCCCCATCCTGGAGCTGCCGCAGGCCCAGTTCATCCTGATGTCGGCGACCCTCGGCGACGTCTCGATGTTCGAGAAGGACCTCACCCGGCGCACCGGCCGGCCCACCTCCGTGGTCCGCTCGGCCACGCGCCCCGTGCCACTGTCGTACGACTACGTCCTGACGCCGCTGACGGAGACACTCACGGAGCTGCTCGCCACCAAGCAGGCGCCCGTCTACATCGTGCACTTCACCCAGGCGCAGGCCGTGGAGCGGGCGCAGGCGCTGATGAGCATCAACATGTGCACGCGGGAGGAGAAGGACCAGATCGCCGAGCTGATCGGCAACTTCCGGTTCACCACCAAGTTCGGCCGCAACCTGTCCCGCTACGTCCGGCACGGTATCGGTGTGCACCACGCCGGAATGCTGCCCAAGTACCGGCGTCTGGTGGAGAAGCTGGCCCAGGCCGGCCTGCTGAAGGTCATCTGCGGCACGGACACGCTCGGCGTAGGCGTCAACGTCCCCATCCGGACGGTGCTGTTCACCGCGCTGACGAAGTACGACGGCAGCCGGGTACGGACGCTGCGCGCCCGTGAGTTCCACCAGATCGCGGGGCGCGCCGGGCGGGCGGGCTTCGACACGGCTGGTTACGTGGTGGCGCAGGCGCCCGAGCACGTCATCGAGAACGAGAAGGCGCTCGCCAAGGCGGGCGATGATCCGAAGAAGCGCCGCAAGGTGGTCCGCAAGAAGGCTCCCGAGGGGTTCGTCGGCTGGACGGAGAACACCTTCGAGAAGCTCATCGCCTCCGAGCCGGAGCCGCTCACGTCCCGTTTCCGGGTGACGCACACGATGCTGCTGTCGGTGATCGCCCGTCCCGGCAACGCCTTCGTGGCGATGCGGCGACTGCTGGAGGACAACCACGAGCCGCGCAAGCAGCAGCTGCGGCACATCCGGCGGGCCATCGCCATCTACCGCTCGCTCCTCGACGGCGGGATCGTGGAGAAGCTCGACGAGCCGGACGCCGAGGGCCGCATCGTCCGTCTGACGGTCGACCTCCAACAGGACTTCGCGCTCAACCAGCCGCTGTCCACCTTCGCGCTGGCCGCGTTCGAACTGCTCGACCCGGAGTCGCCGTCGTACGCCCTGGACATGGTCTCCGTCGTGGAGTCGACGCTCGACGACCCGCGGCAGATCCTCGTCGCCCAGCAGAACAAGGCGCGCGGTGAGGCCGTGGCGGCGATGAAGGCGGACGGTGTCGAGTACGAGGAGCGCATGGAGCGGCTCCAGGACGTCACCTACCCCAAGCCGCTGGAGGAGCTGCTCTTTCACGCGTACAACACGTACCGCAAGAGCCACCCGTGGGTCGGCGACCATCCGCTGTCCCCGAAGTCGGTGATCCGGGACATGTACGAACGGGCGATGTCCTTCACGGAGTTGGTGTCCTACTACGAGCTGGCCCGCACCGAGGGCATCGTGCTTCGCTATCTGGCCGGCGCCTACAAGACCCTCGACCACACCGTCCCCGACGACCTGAAGTCGGACGACTTGGAGGATCTGATCGCCTGGCTCGGCGAGATGGTCCGCCAGGTCGACTCCAGCCTCCTCGACGAGTGGGAGCAGCTCGCCAACCCCGAGGAGATGACCGCCGAGGAGGCCCAGGAGAAGGCCGACCAGGTCAAGCCGGTCACCTCCAACGCGCGTGCCTTCCGTGTCCTCGTCCGCAACGCGATGTTCCGTCGCGTCGAGCTGGCCGCCCTCGACCAGGTCGGCGAGCTGGGCGAGCTGGACGCCGAGTCCGGCTGGGACGCCGAGCGCTGGGGTGAGGCGATGGACAGGTACTGGGACGAGTACGACGAGCTCGGCACCGGCCCCGACGCCCGCGGTCCTCGCCTGCTGATGATCGAGGAGGAGCCGCAGAACGGGCTGTGGCGCGTCCGCCAGACCTTCGCCGACCCGAACGGCGACCATGACTGGGGCATCAGCGCGGAGATCGACCTCGCGGCCTCCGACGCCGAGGGACGTGCCGTCGTCAGGGTCACCGACGTCGGCCAGCTGTGAGCATGGGAGAGGCCTGCAGATGACGACCAACCCCGCCGAGCGGCTCGTCGACCTCCTCGACCTGGAGCAGATCGAGGTGAACATCTTCCGAGGCCGCAGCCCGCAGGAGTCCCTGCAGCGGGTCTTCGGCGGCCAGGTGGCCGGCCAGGCGCTGGTCGCCGCCGGCCGTACCACCGAGGGAGACCGGCCCGTGCATTCCCTGCACGCGTACTTCCTGCGCCCGGGGCGACCGGGGGTGCCGATCGTGTACCAGGTCGAGCGGGTCCGCGACGGGCGGTCGTTCACCACGCGTCGGGTCACCGCCGTGCAGCAGGGCCGCACGATCTTCAATCTGACCGCCTCCTTCCACAAGCCTGAAGAGGGGAGCTTCGAGCATCAGCTGCCGCCGGCCCGCGAGGTGCCGGACCCCGAGTCGCTGCCGACGCTGGCGCAGGAGATCACGGATCATCTGGGCGCGCTGCCGGAGCAGTTGGAGCGCATGGCGCGGCGTCAGCCCTTCGACATCCGGTATGTCGACCGGTTGCGCTGGACCCCCGAGGAGGTCGAGAACGCGGAGCCGCGCAGCGCCGTGTGGATGCGGGCGGTGGGTCCCCTGGGTGACGATCCGCTCGTCCACACCTGCGCGCTGACGTACGCCAGCGACATGACCCTCCTGGACGCCGTCCGCATCCCCGTCGAGCCGCTGTGGGGGCCGCGCGGCTTCGACATGGCCTCGCTGGACCACGCCATGTGGTTCCATCGGCCGTTCCGGGCGGACGAGTGGTTCCTGTACGACCAGGAGTCGCCCATCGCGGTGGGCGGCCGTGGTCTGGCCCGTGGTCGTATCTACGACCTGGAGGGGCGTCTGCTCGTGTCGGTCGTCCAGGAGGGGCTGTTCCGCAAGCTCGGTTCCTGAAGCCTCCGCCCATCGGCGTCGGGCGCCGGCCTCACCGCGCCCGTCCGACCGGTCAGGGGTGTCTCCGTTTCAGCCAGCCGCGCAGGCCGTGTCGCCTCTCTGACACCGGGCCCGGTGTCCCGGGGCGTTTCGGGGCACGCCTGACGTTCCTCGCCGGGTGCGGGGCCGGTTCCTTCCGGCGGGGCCTCGGCGCCAGGCGGTGCGCGCGGGCCTCGACGAGGGCCTGCCGGAGGTCCGCCCGCAGCCACTCGATCTCGTCGGGGTCGTCCGCCGTCATGATCGTGGTGGTGAGCCGGGCGGCGGGTGAGTCGGACAGGTCCTGATCGGCCCGTGCGGGCCGGTGCCGGTTGAGGTGGGCGCGCTCGTAGGGGTCCCGGACGGTCTCCGCGACCTGAACGGGGCCGAGGAGGGAGGCCGGCGCGGCGGCGCGGGCCCAGGGGTCGTCCGCCAGCCGCAGGAGAGATCCGAGATGACGCCCTCGCCAGTTCCTGGGCCGCAGATCGAGCCCCGCGTCCAGTCGGGCCCTCAGCTCTTGCGGGAGGCGGCCCGTCAGCCACTGGGCGTTGTCCTCCTCGGTCGCGAACCGCCGCAGTTCTTCCGCCAGGTAGAGCCAGACGACGGCGCGGTAGCGGTTCAGACGGAACGCGACGGGTGTGACGAACCCCAGTCGTGCGAGGCGCACGAAGCGTGTCGGCGCCACGTCCAGGATCGCGGCGGCTTCCGTGGAGCCCACGGCTTCGATCCTCGCGCGCAGTGTCTGCGGGAAGCCCTTCTCGGCACGGAGCCGGTCGATCTCGCCGCGGGTGACTCGGCGTCCTCCACCTCCCCCGTCGACGACGGTTCGTACGCATCCGAGGTGTACGGCGAGGTCGAGTTCGTGCCGCTTCAGGCCCAGTTCGCGGGCGGCGCGGCTCTGGGCCAGAGGCCGGCCGGCTGCCCCCGGAGATACCGGGGCGACGGTCGCCGCGGTGGGTGCGGCAGGTCGTGTGATGGTGTTTCGGGTCATGGTGGTTCTCCCCCGTGCGGTGCTGCGGCGCTGGTTCGCGTCGCCTCGGGAAAACCGTAGCCCGTTCACGGAAAGTCGTGGCGGGCCTGTGGATAACTTGGAACCGGGTACTGAAATCGCAGGTCAGGTGTCTCTGGTGGCGGATTGTTCGGGCTTCCGGGCGTCCACGCCGAGGTGTTCGCCGACACGGTTCACCATCAGGGTCATCTCATAGCCGATCTGACCGACGTCCGCTTCCGCGGCGCTGAGCACGCACAGGCAACTGCCCGCGCCCGCCGCTGTGACGAAGAGTATGGCGTCGTCGAACTCGATCATCGTCTGCCGTACGTCGCCGGCGCCGAAGTGGCGTCCCGAGCCCCTGGCGAGGCTGTGCAGACCGGAGGAGACCGCGGCGAGGTGCTCGGCGTCCTCACGTCTGAGCCCTGTACTGGCCGCCGTGACCAGTCCGTCGCTGGACAGCACCAGTGCGTGTCGTACGGGTTCCACGCGCTCGGTCAAATCGTCCAACAACCAACCGAGTCCCGCGTTCTGCGGCATTTTTCCTACTCCCCGTTTGCGTCGTTCCCCCTGTCGAGGAGGATTCGACGGTTCAGCCTTCCCCACCGCTGCCGCCGGGGCAAGCAGGATGGGGACATGGCAAAGAAGATGACCGACAAGGAATGGCGGGCCTTCGTCTCCCACGGAACGCGCACCGGAAAACTGGCGACCTCCCGTGCCGACGGACGTCCTCACGTCACGCCCATCTGGTTCTTGCTGCACGGCGACGAGGTGCTCTTCAACACCGGCAAAGAAAGTGTCAAGGGACGGAATCTGGCCAGGGACGGCCGCGTGGCGCTCTGTGTGGACTCCGATCTGCCGCCGTACGACTTCGTGGTGCTGGAAGGCCGGGCGGAACTCTCCGAGGACCTCGACGAGGTGCGCCACTGGGCCGCGCGTATTGGCGCTCGCTACATGGGCGAGGAGCGGGCCGAGGAGTTCGGCGCTCGCAACGGTGTGCCGGGCGAGCTTCTCGTGCGGGTGCGCCTGGACAAGGTCCTCGCGTATTCCGGCGTTTCCGACTGACGCCGACCCCCGTTGCTCCTGTCGGTATTCGAACCCACCGGGGCGTGTCAGCTCACCGAGGCGAGCAGCCGGGCGGTGTGCATCCGCCCGGCGTACTCGACCAGGCTTATCAGTACGTGCTTGCCGGAGTCGCGGTCCCGCGCGTCGCAGAGGACCACGGGCGTTCCCTGGTCGAGATCGAGGGCGCGTGACACATCGTCGGTGCCGTAGGAACCGGCCCCGGGGAAGCAGTTGACGGCTACCACGAAAGGGATGTGCCGGTGCTCGAAGAAGTCCACCGCCGGGAAGCAGTCCTGGAGTCGTCTGGTGTCCGCCAGGACGACGGCCCCCAACGCGCCCTGGGCCAACTCGTCCCACAGGAACCAGAACCTGTCCTGCCCCGGGGTGCCGAACAGATAGAGCGAGAGTCCGGACCGGATGGTGATGCGGCCGAAGTCCATGGCCACGGTCGTGGTGGCCTTCTGCTCGACTCCGCCGGTGTCGTCCACCGGCCGGCCGGCCTCGCTCAGGCGTTCCTCGGTGCGCAACGGCGTGATCTCACTGACCGCACCCACCAGGGTGGTCTTGCCCACGCCGAAGCCGCCGGCGACAAGGACCTTCAGTGTCAGGGCGCCCGTGTCGTCGTCCGTCGTGTCGCAGTACTCGGAGGCCATCGATCACTTCTCTCGGGAGTGCTGGGCAAGATCGGCATCGGTGCCGTCGTGCGGAGTCAGCATCATGACAACTACCGCTCGACGGCGGGCAGTTGGACCGGATTTTCATGGCAACGACCGACTCGTGCGCGTTCGGTGCCCGGTTGGATGCACATGTGCGTACGGGACGGTCCCGCACCGCGGTCCATCCATACGGCAGCTCAGGGGCCGGCCAGCCGAAGGCGGCGTGGTCCAGGTGTCCCGTGGCTTCGGGACGCCAGGGCCGTTCTGATGGATCTCCGCGTGGAAGTGCTGGAATGTGGCGTAGATAGGCGCCGGAATGATCGCCTCGCGCTCGAACATGCCCGCCGTGCCCGCTCCCCCGCGGTGGGGGATCATGCGGAACATGAGCTACGACCCCACGCACGTCCAGGACTTCTTCACAGCACGGGCCGCCGACTGGGACACCCGGTTCCCCGACGACGGGCCCGCCTACGCCGCCGCCGTCGCCGAGCTCGGCCTGCGGCGGGGTGATCGTGTGCTCGACGCGGGCTGCGGCACTGGCCGGGCACTGACGCCGTTGCGGGTGGCCGTAGGCCCCTCCGGGGTCGTCCTGGGCGCCGATCTGACGCCCGCGATGCTCGATGCCGCCGTACGGGCCGGACGGCAGAGCGACGGGCAGTTGCTGCTCGCGGACGTGGCGGCGCTGCCGTTGCGTACCCAGTCCCTGGACGCGGTGTTCGCGGCAGGGCTCATCGCTCACCTTCCGGACCCCGCCGGGAATCTCCGGGAACTCGCGCGGGTGGTCCGACCGGGCGGCACACTGGCGCTCTTCCATCCGATCGGCAGGGCGGCGCTCGCAGCGCGCCAGGGACGGCAGATCACCCCGGACGATCTCCGGGCGGAGGCGAACCTCGGCCCACTGCTGGCCGGTTCGGGCTGGCACATGACGTCGTACGTCGACGAGGACAGCCGATTCCTCGCACTCGCCGTGCGCGCCGACTGACTGTAATCAGCCATACCCAGAACCCCTGGACCCTCCGATCTTACGAATGACCGGAGCAACCACCCTTGAAAGGTAGGACACCCCGTGACCTGCACTGTCCGAGGGGCGGAGCCCTCGGCACAAGCCCCGGCCCGGGGTAGACCCTCTTCTGCCGACGCGACTCCGTCTCTACGTTGAGTAGGAACATGTGAACGGTCCGTGCATACCGGGACGGGGGAAGGAAGCCCTTATGTTCGACAGGCTCCGCAAGTCCTTCGAGAGATTCCTCAGCTCGACGCGCACCGAAGCGACGACGCGGGAGGAGAAACGCACGCACAACCTGTTCGAGGCGGCCGCCGCCTACATCTCGGCGTGCGCCGACGACGACCAGGACCGGATAGACGAGGCGGTCACCTGGGTGTCACCCGAGGCGCTGTCGTTCGGGGTGAGCGAGCTGGCCTGCCGTGCGGTCATAGCGCTGGCACGCGAGCGGGACGAGTCGCCGCAGACGGTGGCCCGCTCGCTTCTGGGGCTGCCCGCCGCCTGACGGAGTGGGGATCACCGGTCGATTCGCCCCTGTCCGGCCGGACACCGCAGCTCTGGGTGGGTTTCGTCTCTCGTGACAAGCGCCCGCCGGGCGCATTAGGGTGCGCCGACGGACGAGCGAGAGCGATGGGAGGCCGGCATGGCCGGGACGGACGACAACGCCGTCGCCGCCGGGGACGACGACGCACTGTATGTGCTGACGGCGGTACTGCTCACGCCCGCGAACTTCCCGAGCGTGTTGGGGGACGACTACCCCGAGGCCTGCGCGGCACTCGGTCTCGCCCCGCTCGCCGACGGCTACGGGCTCGTCCTGGGGCAGGACGGCGACGGCGCCCGGTGGACGGTCGTGGTGGACGACGTGTCACTGGTGGCCGTGGCCATCGCCTCGTGGGACTGCGGAATGGAGTACGACCTGTCGCCCGACGAGGACTCCGTGGTGGCCGCACTGCCCGGCTGGCCCCTCGCGGTGGCCGTGGCCGCTCCCGGTGTGCCCGCTCCGCACGACCCGGACCCGGAGGTGTCGGACCGGCCGCCGCTGAGCCCGCCGGACACCACCGTCTGGGGGCCCGCCCAGCGGCGCCTCGGTGCCGACGAGATCGCGCTGCAGTGGAGCACCTGGCGCGATCAGATCGACGACTCCGCGCTCGCCGGACAGAACGGTGGGAGCGCGGCGGGGACCGGAGACACCGCTCAGCCCGGCGACCAGGGCGGTGTCCGCACGGGCATCCGCCGTGTCCTTGCGGAGGCGCGCGCCTATGTGGAGTCGCCCCCGCCCCTCGGCCGTGTGCGCTCGTCGTTCGCGCCGGGCGACGCGCGGACCCTCCGCGCCGACGGTCCCGGCTGGTCCATGGTGGCCAGGACCGACGACATCGCCTTCGTCCTTCTCGACGACGAGCCGGGCGAAGTGCTCCCGGTGGGTCGGGGCCCGGAGCTGCCCGGCCTTCTGGAGTCCCTCGACAAGATCGCGGTACGCCCCAACTGAGCCCCGGGCCCTGGCCCCTGCTCTGCCGAGTGTCGCCGGCCGATACGCGGGCCGGCGACACCCCTCAGCGCCCGAGTTCCTTGCGGCCGGCCCTGCGCAGCCTGCGCCGCTGTGAGGGGTCGAGCGTGAGGTACGCGGCCGTGGGGATCCCCAGGACTATCAGGAGATTGGCCCAGAAAGGGAACGGCAACAGGAACAGCAGGACGATCCCGATTGCCGCACCCCCTGCGACGATCTTGGTGCTCTTCGACATCTCCGTCGCCTCCTTCGCGGCCCACTGCCGCTCTCTGTCCTGAAAACGGCCGCCCGCTCCCCGGGGTTCCGGACCACGACCCTGACGCAACCCTGACTCCACCCTCGGCGCAACCCTGAGACGGCCCTGTTTCACCGACACCGCCACCCGTATCGTGACCCACGTCACCCTCGAAAGCGCCTTGGGGGCGTTTGAAGTGATGTAACCTCGGCGACTCTGAGCTGCAGTAGTCAAATTTGAGGAGTCCAGCATCCCTGTGCCCATGCATTTCGCGGTGACCTCGTACGAAGTCTCCGAGCTGGCCCGCTGCCAGGCCTCATTCGTGGCCCACGACCCGGCCCGCACCGGCCGTTTCGTCTTCCGGCGGCCCGACGGCACGGCGCCGCCTCGTGTCGCGGCGGGGTCCGCCGGGGAGTCGGCGGTCGTCCTGCCCGGCGAGGCCGGTGTCGAGCTGGTGACGGTGCCCGTCGTGTCGCTCCCGGTGAGCGCCGCTCTGCCGGTGCTGACGCGTGCGCGCGCCACGGCGGGTGCCGACAGATCGACCGTCTTCTGGGGTACCGCCGCCGTCCTGGCCCTCCACCTCGTCGCACGGGGACTCCTGTTGCCGGGTGTGACCGCCGGCGGCCATGACGCATGGCGGGTCGGCCCGCTGCGGGCGGAGGACCTGGAACGGATCCGTGAGCTGGCCGCCGCGATGCCGCCGGAGGCACATGCCCTGCCACTCGACCACACCCCGCCGCTGCGCCTGCCGGACCCCGAGCGGCTGCTGCGCGCGTTCCTCGACGCGGTCGCCGACGCACTCCCCCGTTCCCCCGCCGCGGCCCTCGCCGCGGGTGGCCCGGCCTTCGCGGCGCGGGAACCGCGGTCGGTACCCGAGCAGCGTGCCTGGGCCGCCGATGTCGCCGCCGGACACGACGCCGGCGTCCGCCTGTCGCTTCGCATGGAGGTCCCGGGTCTCGCCACGGCCGACGGTGACGGGGCGCAGCTGTCGTTCCGGGCCGTCCTCCAGGTCCACAGCGTCAGCGACCCGGCGCTGGTGGCGGACGCCTCCGCCGTGTGGACCGGCGCCGATGCCTTCGGCCCTCGCGCTCGGATGGACGCCCTGCTCGCGCTGCGCCGCGCGGCACGTGCCTGGGCTCCGCTCACGCCGATGCTCTCGGCGGCCGTGCCGGACTCGGTGGAACTCGCCGACGAGGAGGTCACCGAGCTCCTGGGCGAGGGGGCCCGGATGCTGGCCACCGCCGGCGTCGACGTGCACTGGCCCAAGGAGCTGGCGCGGACGCTGACCGCCCGCGCGGTCATCGGTCCGCCGGGCGCCGTGCAGGACCACGCGGGGACCGGGCCCGCCACGACCGGGCCCAGCGCGGGATCGTCCGACACTCCGTCGTTCCTGTCCGCCGACGCACTGCTCGCCTTCGACTGGTGGTTCACTCTGGGCGACCAGCGGCTGACCCGCGGGGAGCTGGACGTGCTGGCGGAGGCGAACCGCCCGATGGTGCGGCTGCGCGACCGGTGGGTCCTCGTGGACCCCGAGGAGATCCGCCGCGCCCGTGCGCAGCAGGACCACAAGGTGTCCCCCGTCGACGCGCTCGGCGCCGCCCTGACGGGCGCCACCGAGGTCGACGGCCGGATGGTCGACGTACGGCCCACGGGGTGGCTGGCGACGCTGCGGGAGCGGCTGTCGGACCCGGAGGGGCAGGAGCCGGTGGGGCAGCCGTCCGGGCTCGCCGCGACGTTGCGCGACTACCAGCTGCGGGGACTCAACTGGCTGGCCCGGATGACGTCTCTCGGACTGGGCGGCTGCCTGGCGGACGACATGGGCCTGGGCAAGACGATCACACTGATCGCCCTGCATCTGCACCGGCAGTCCGACGCCTCCTCCGCGGGCCCCACGCTCGTCGTCTGCCCGGCCTCGCTGATGGGCAACTGGCAACGTGAGATCGAGAGGTTCGCGCCCGGCGTCGCGGTGCGCCGCTTCCACGGAGCCGGGCGCACCGTGGACGGGCTGGCGGACGGGGAGTTCGTCCTCACCACATACGGCACGATGCGGCTCGACGCGCCGCGGCTCGGCGACGTGCCCTGGGGCATGGTCGTGGCGGACGAGGCACAGCACGTGAAGAACCCGTACTCGGCCACGGCGAAGGAACTGCGCACCATCGGCGCACGCGCACGCGTGGCGCTCACGGGCACGCCGGTGGAGAACAACCTGTCCGAGCTGTGGGCGATCCTCGACTGGACGACCCCGGGGCTGCTCGGCAGGCTCGGCACCTTCCGTACCCGGTACGCGCAGGCGGTCGAGGGCGGCCGCGATCCCGCCGCCGCGGAGCGGCTGGCCCGTCTCGTACGGCCGTTCCTGCTGCGGCGCCGCAAGTCGGACCCGGGCATCGCACCGGAGCTGCCGCCGAAGACGGAGACGGACCGCGCCGTGTCGCTCACCAGGGAGCAGGTGGGCCTGTACGAGGCGCTGGTCCGCGAGACCATGACGGAGATCTCCGCGGCCGACGGCATGGAACGGCGCGGCCTGATCGTGAAGCTGCTCACCGGGCTCAAGCAGATCTGCAATCACCCCGCGCAGTTCCTGAAGGAGGAGCGTCCACGGATCGTCGGCAGATCGGGGAAGCTGGAGCTGCTGGACGAGTTGCTGGACACCATCCTCTCCGAGGGAGCGAGCGTTCTGGTGTTCACCCAGTACGTGGGGATGGCGAGGCTCCTGGAGCGCCATCTCGCGGCGCGTGGGGTGCCCACGCGGTTCCTGCACGGCGGCACACCGATCCCGGAGCGCGAGGCGATGGTCGAGAGCTTCCAGGAAGGTGGAGTACCCGTCTTCCTGCTGTCCTTGAAGGCGGCCGGCACGGGTCTGAACCTGACGCGGGCGGAGCACGTCGTGCACTACGACCGCTGGTGGAACCCGGCCGTCGAGGCCCAGGCCACCGACCGGGCGTACCGCATCGGCCAGACGCGGCCGGTGCAGGTGCACCGGCTGATCACGGAGGGAACGATCGAGGACCGCATCGCGGACATGCTGGTCCGCAAGCGTGCGTTGGCGGAGGCGGTGCTGGGTTCCGGCGACACGGCTCTCACCGAGCTGTCCGACGCGGAACTGGCCGACCTGGTGGAGCTGCGAGGGGGCGCACGATGACCGGAAACACCGAACACACCGGACACACCGGACAGTGCGCAGAGCGCACGTTCGCCGCACTCGCGCCGGTGCACGGGCGGGGATTCGCGCAGACGTGGTGGGGCATGGCCTGGTTGAAGGCGCTGGAGGACACGGCGCTGGACTCCGCGCAGCTGAAGGCGGGGCGCAGACTCGCGCGCGCGGGAGCGGTGGGCGCCGTGTCCGTGCGCCCCGGTCGGGTCACCGCCGTGGTCCAGGACAGCGACGGCACGGCCCATCGCGCCGACGTCCTGCTCCAGGAGCTGTCCGAGGAGCACTGGGACCGTTTCCTCGGGACGGCCGTCGAGCGGTCCGGGCACATCGCCGCCCTGCTCGACCGTGAGATGCCGCCGCATCTCGTCGAGGATGCCGGGACGGCAGGGGTCGACCTGCTGCCCGGGCTCGGCGATCTGGAGGCGGAGTGCGACTGCGGTGCCTGGGACCACTGCCGGCACACCGCTGCGCTCTGCTACCAGGTGGCGCGACTGCTCGACGGGGATCCGTTCGTCCTGTTGCTGATACGGGGGCGGGCCGAGCGCGCTCTGCTGGACGAGCTTCAGGTCCGCAGTGTCACCCCCGCGGCGGCGGGGCAGAGGGCACCGGAGAGCCCCCAGGACGGGCTGGACGCCGTCGAGGCGTACGCGGCCGGGGACATCCTGCCTCCGCTTCCCACGCCGCCCGGGTTGCCCGCTGAGCCCGGTATGCCGCCGTCCCTGGACACCGAGGTCCCGCCCGGCCCCGGTGTCGACCCGGCCGCGCTCGAGTTCCTGGCGGCGCGGACCGCCCGGGAGGCCCACCGCCTGCTGGCCGAGGCCCTGAGCGCGGGACATGATCAGCAGGCCGTGGAGGAAGAGCCGTCACCGCACCAGGACGCGGTGCGCCTTGCCTCCGGTGACCCGGAGCCGAGCGTGGCGGCACGGCTCGCGGAGGGCTCCGGGCGTGACCGGGAGGGGATGGCGCTCGCGGTCCGCGCCTGGCGGTACGGCGGCGCGGCCGGGCTGGCCGTCCTCGACGAGGAGTGGCCGGTGCGGGCGGAGGCGCTCGCACGCGCGCGTGCCGCCCTGACGGCCGCCTGGGACGAGGACGAACGGCCGCGGCTGCGCCCTGCCCACAACCGGTGGACCGTGGTCGGCGGCTCGGCCCAGCTTCGCCTGGGACGCGACGGACGATGGTGGCCGTACCGCAAGGAGCGGGGCCGTTGGGCACCGGCGGGCCCGGCCGCCCATGATCCGGCGACGGCACTGGCTTCGGTCGACGCCGAGGTGTGAACCCGCCGGGCGCGCGTGCGTGGACCTCCGGCTCATGCCGGTCCCACGCGCGCGTGCCCTGCTGAGCATCCCGCCCGGCTGCCCAGCGAACTCCCGTCCCGGTCGCCGAGCGGGATTCGTCGCTGCCCGGCCCACAGGCTTCCCCAGCCCGCCGGGCCTAAGTTCCCCGGCGGCCTGGCCTGGCTGTCGGCGGCCGAGGTGGGGCACCGGGCGCCGATGGCGAGGGGCGCTGCGCGGACCGGCCGGAGGAGAGGCCGATCCAGCCGGAGCGGTGCCGGGCTGGGCGGAGGAACCGGCTCCGGGAGCGGCAGGAGGCCCGCCGCCGCTTCGAGCGGCAGGGGCCTCCGACACCCGCGTGTGATCAGCCGCGGGCGCCCAGCAGGTGGTCCATCGCGAGCTGGTCGAGCTGCTCGAAGGCCATACCCCGGGCGGCGGCGGCCTCGGCGTCGAAGTCCTCGAACGCCTTGCGGTCCGCGAGCAGGGCCTGCAGACCGTCGGCGGCGGTCGGCTGCGCCAGCTGATCCAGGCGGGCCGCGCGCAGGGCCTCCTGAACCTGCGGGTCGGCGCGGAAGGCGGTGGCGCGCTCCTTCAGGATGAGGTAGTTGCGCATGCAGCCCGCGGCCGACGCCCACACCCCGTCGAAGTCCTCGGTGCGCGGCGGCTTGAAGTCGAAGTGCTTCGGGCCCGCGTAACCGGCGCTCTCCAGGAGGTCGACCAGCCAGAAGGCCGAGCGCAGGTCACCGGCCCCGAAGCGCAGGTCCTGGTCGTACTTGATGCCGGACTGGCCGTTGAGGTCGATGTGGAAGAGCTTGCCCGCCCACAGGGCCTGCGCGATGCCGTGCGGGAAGTTCAGCCCGGCCATCTGCTCGTGGCCGACCTCGGGGTTCACGCCGTACAGCTCCGGGCGCTCCAGGCGCTCGATGAAGGCCAGGGCGTGGCCGACCGTGGGGAGCAGGATGTCGCCGCGCGGCTCGTTCGGCTTGGGCTCGATGGCGAACTTCAGGTCGTAGCCCTGGGAGGTGACGTATTCGCCCAGGAGGTCGAAGGCCTCCTTCATGCGGTCGAGTGCCACACGGACGTCCTTGGCGGCACCGGACTCGGCACCCTCACGGCCGCCCCAGGCGACGTAGATCTTGGCGCCGAGCTCGACCGCCAGGTCGATGTTGCGGATCGTCTTGCGCAGCGCGTAGCGGCGTACGTCCCGGTCGTTGGCGGTGAAGGCGCCGTCCTTGAAGACGGGGTGCGTGAACAGGTTGGTGGTGGCCATCGGCACGGTCATGCCGGTGGTGTCCAGGGCGGCGCGGAAGCGCTTGATGTGCTCCTCGCGCTCGCTGTCCGAGGACCCGAAGGGGATCAGGTCGTCGTCGTGGAAGGTCACGCCGTAGGCGCCCAGTTCCGCCAGACGCTGCACCGTCTCGACCGGGTCGAGGGCGCGCCGGGTGGCGTCGCCGAACGGGTCCCTTCCCTGCCAGCCGACGGTCCACAGGCCGAAGGTGAACCTGTCCTCGGGGGTGGGCTGGTAGTTCATGCCGCGGCTCCTTGCGCTCCGACTATTTCGTCATGGCGATTTACAAATTAGTATGCGGACGCGTCCCGGGGAAGACAAGACGTCGACCGCCGGAGGCGTCAGCCGCGTCAGCGGCAGTCACGAGCCGCGTGAGAGGGAGAGCCCGATGTCAGCAGCCGAGGGTCCGCTCGTCGTCGGTGTGGACTCGTCCACACAGTCCACCAAGGCCCTGGTCGTCGACGCGTCGACCGGGCGGGTGGTGTCGAGCGGGCAGGCCCCGCACACCGTGTCGTCCGGCGCGGGCCGGGAGAGCGATCCGCGGCAGTGGTGGGACGCGCTGTGCGAGGCGCTGCGCCAGTGCGGTGAGCCCGCGCGTGAGGCCGCCGCGGTCTCGATCGGCGGCCAGCAGCACGGCCTGGTCACCCTCGACACCCGGGGCGAGCCGGTACGCCCCGCGCTGCTGTGGAACGACGTGCGCTCCGCGCCGCAGGTGCGCCGGCTGGTGGCGGAGCTGGGCGGACCCAAGGCCTGGGCCGACCGTACCGGAAGCGTCCCGGGCACCTCCTTCACCGTCACGAAGTGGGCCTGGCTCGCCGAGAACGAGCCCGAGGCGGTCCGCGCGACCGCCGCCGTGCGACTGCCGCACGACTATCTGACCGAGCGCCTCACGGGCCAGGGCACGACCGACCGCGGTGACGCCTCCGGCACGGGCTGGTGGGCCTCGGGGACCGAGGCGTACGACGAGGAGGTCCTCGCCCATGTGGGTCTGGACCCGGCGCTGCTGCCCCGTGTGGTGCGGCCCGGCGAGGTGGCCGGGACCGTGCGGGACGCCCACGACCTGCCTTTCGCCAGGGGCACCCTCGTCGCCCCTGGTACCGGTGACAACGCGGCCGCCGCGCTGGGCCTCGGTCTGCGGCCCGGCGCACCGGTGCTCAGCCTCGGCACGTCCGGCACGGTGTACGCCGTCTCGAAGCACCGTCCCGCCGATCCGACCGGCACGGTGGCGGGCTTCGCCGACGCGCACGGGGACTGGCTGCCGCTGGCGTGCACCCTGAACTGCACCCAGGCCGTCGACCGTGTCGCCGCGCTGCTGGGCCTGGACCGTGAAGCCGTGGAACCCGGCGCGAGCGTCACCCTCCTGCCCTATCTGGACGGCGAACGCACCCCCGCCCTCCCCCACGCCTCCGGCCTCCTGCACGGGCTGCGGCACGACACGACCGGCGGGCAGCTCCTCCAGGCCGCCTACGACGGAGCCGTCCACTCGCTGCTCGGCGCCCTCGACCTGGTGCTCGATGCGGACGCGGACCCCTCGGCTCCGCTGCTGCTGATCGGCGGGGGCGCGCGGGGCACGGCGTGGCAGCAGACCGTGCGCCGGCTGTCGGGGCGCGCGGTGCAGGTCCCGGAGGCCAAGGAGCTGGTCGCCCTGGGCGCCGCCGCACAGGCCGCCGGACTGCTCACCGGCGAGGACCCGGCCGCGGTCGCCCGCCGCTGGGACACCGCCCGCGGGCCGGTGTTGGAGGCGGTGGAGCGGGACGAGGAGACACTGGCCAGGATCTCCGGGGTACTCTCCGACGCGGCGCCGCTGCTGGAGCGCGAGCCGGGCGGCAGCTGACGAAGGAAGGGGTGCCTGACGTGGGGGAATCGGCTTCCGGCATGATCTGAAGAGCATCCGCCACGACACTCCGAGGGGAACCGGGGGAGGTATGACCGCACCGCTGCACGAGGCGCACCCGAGCAGTCCCGGCCGCCGCCTGCCCGACACCCAGCAGGGCATGCGCCGCCGGAACCTCTCCCGGGTCATGCACACCGTCAACACCGAGGGGCCGCTCTCCCGTGCGGCTGTGGCGTCGCACATCGGCCTCACCAGGGCGGCGGTGTCCACGCTGGTGGACGAGCTGATCCGGGCGGGGCTCCTCGAAGAGCTGGGCCCCGAGCGCCCCGGCCGGGTCGGGCGGCCCGGCTCGGCGCTCGCTCTCAGCGGGCGCGGTCCCGCCGGAATCGGCGCGGAGATCGGTGTCGACCACCTCGCGGTGTGCGCGGTGAACCTGCGGGGCGAGGTACGGGCGCGTGCCGTGCGGCACGGCACCAACCGCGGCCGTTCGCCCGAGCCGGTCATCGACGAACTGGCCGGACTCGTGCGACAGGTCGTCGCCGAGGCCGAGAAGGAGGGCCTGTGGGCGGCGGGGCTCGCGGTCGCCGTGCCCGGACTCGTCGCCCGCGACGCCCGTACCGTGGTCCGAGCCCCGAACCTCGACTGGCACGACACGGACCTCGGCGCTCTGCTCCCCGACGGTCTGCCGCTGACCGTCGACAACGAGGCCAACTTCGGCGGCCTCGCCGAACTCTGGCTGGGTCCCGCGACCCCGCGCGACTTCCTGCATGTCTCCGCGGAGATCGGCATCGGTGGCGCGGTGGTCGTGGACGGCCGGCTGCTCCGGGGCACCCGCGGCTTCGCGGGCGAGCTGGGTCATGTGCCCGTGCGGCCGGAGGGCCCGGAGTGCGCGTGCGGGGGGCGTGGCTGCCTCGAGCAGTACGCCGGCGAGGAGGCCGTGCTGCGGGCGGCCGGGCTGGAGCCGGGTGAGGACCGGGTGGAACTGCTCGCCGCGCGGGCCGCCGCCGGTGACCAGGCCGTACGCCGGGCGCTGCGCGACGCCGGTACCGCGCTGGGTATCGCGCTGACCGGCGCGGTCAATCTGCTGGACCCCGAGACCGTGGTCCTGGGTGGCGCCCTGGCCGCCCTCGCGCCCTGGCTCGTTCCGTCACTGGAACGTGAGCTGGCCCGGCGGACGGCCGGGCCCGCGTGCGCCGTGACCGTGTCGCGCCTGGGCTCGGAGGGGCCGCTGCTGGGGGCGGCCCATTCGGTGGTGCGGGCGGTGCTCGACGACCCGGCGACGGCCGGGGTTCGGGCGTAACCGGAGATCCCGGCACAAGCCGGGCGAGAAGCGCTCCCCATTCCCGGTTTCCCGCGGCGATGTCCCACCCGCGAGTGGCGTAGATATCCACAATCGCCTGCTTTTCCACCGTTTTCCCCACGCTCCGACGGCGTATCGGCCGACCGCCGTAACGTGAATCGCGCGAGGCGCAGCCGTTCGTTCTCCGGATGCGTCTCACGCTTGGGCGCCCCTGCCCATGGATCGGACGCAGCCCCACTGCGGAAAGGCGGGACCAATGGAGCGAGCCGAAGCGTTGCCGAGCAGGCGACGGCTGTTGAAGGGCACCGCCTTCGCCGCGCTCCCCTACGCGATACTCCCGAGTCCTCGCAGCGGCGCCCCTTCACCACCCGTGGACCACGCGTACGCGCTGTGGGAGCCGGCAACCGAGGCCAACTACACGGCGGCGGACCGCCCGACGAGCCACCCGGTCGATCTGGTGATCATTCACGTGACGCAGACGACGTACAAGAACACGATGCCCGTCTTCTGGAACCCGGCGAAGCAGGTGTCGGCCCACTACGTGCTGCGATCGGCCGACGGGCGGATCACCCAGTGCGTGCGTGAGCGGGACATCGCCTGGCACGCGGGCAACTGGGACTACAACGCACGCAGCATCGGCATCGAGCACGAGGGCTGGGTCGAGCGCCCCGAGTACTTCACCGCTGCGATGTACGAGCAGTCGGCGGCCCTCACCTCGGAGGTCTGCGGGAGATACGGCATCCCCAAGGACCGGGACCACATCATCGGCCACCACGAGGTGCCGGGCACCGACCACACCGATCCGGGGCCGCACTGGGACTGGGCCCGGTACATACGCATGGTCAACGCCGTCTGAGGCCGAGGAAGCGGAGCCTCGGGGTACGTCCGATGGCTTGTCGGACGCGTGTACGGGGTTGACGATGGGTTCTGCCATGCACGACTTCCGGGGAGGCCGAGTTGACCGATCCATGGGTGGCCCTGGAGCAGGGAACCGACCCTGTCGAGCGAGTGCGGGTGCTGCGCCGTGCGCATGAGGCGTTCACTCAGGGCGGCGCGGTGACGCGGCCGGTCCGTTCCGTGGTCGCCGATTCCTGGCGGCGTTCGGCGAAAGCCGGCGTCGGACCGGAGGGCACCGCGCGTGTGGAGCTGACGGACGGCGACCTCGGGTCCTACCGCGCGGAGCATCCGCTGGCCAGGGTGATGCCGCTGGTCCGCGAGCTGCTCGGCACCTTCGCGGCGGACGGCGAGCATCTGCTGGCCGTGTGTGACGCGCAGGGCAGGCTGCTGTGGGTGGAGGGACATCCGGCAACCAGACGCCGGGCCGACGGGATGAACTTCGTGCCGGGAGCGCGCTGGTCGGAGTCCGAGGTCGGTACGAACGCGCCGGGGACGGCCGTCGCGGTCGACCGGCCGGTGCAGGTGTTCGCGGCCGAGCACTTCATACGGCGGGTGCAGCCGTGGACGTGCGCGGCGGCGCCGGTGCACGATCCGCGCACGGGGCGGGTGCTGGGCGCGATCGATATCACCGGTGGCGACAGGCTGGCGCATCCGCACAGTCTCGGTTTCGTGCAGGCGGTGGCTCGGGCCGCCGAGTCGCAGTTGGCCCTGCTCGCACCACCCGGCGGCACGGCCGACGCGCTGGAACTGACCGCCCTCGGCCGGGACGAGGCGCGACTCGTGGTGGCTGGACGGAAGGTGAGGCTCAGCCGACGGCACAGCGAGATCCTGGTGCTGCTCGCCCGGCATCCGGAAGGGCTCTCCGGCGACGAGTTGCTGTGCGCGCTGTACGAGGACGAGTCGGTGACCCCGGTGACCTTGCGGGCCGAGCTCGCGAGGCTGCGCCGGCTGCTCGGCCCCGGGCTGCTGGGTTCACGTCCCTACCGGCTCACGGTTCCGGTGGAATCGGATGTGGCGATCGTGGAACGCCGGCTGGAGACGGGTGCGGTGACGTCGGCGGCGACGGCGTACGGGGGGCCGCTGCTGCCCGGTTCGCAGGCTCCGGCGGTCGTCCGGCTGCGCCACAGGCTCGCCGAGGGGCTGCGTACCGCTCTCATCTCCCGCCGTGACCCCGATCTGCTGGCGGACTGGGCGCACGCGCCCTGGGGCGAGGAGGACCTCGACGTATGGCGTGCACTGGCGGCTGTCCGCCCGTCGCCTGCGGTGCGCGCCCGGTTGCGGGAACTGGAGGCGGAGCTGAGGGCACCGGCGGGATGGGCGCAGCGGAGACGTATCTGAGGAAAGGGGATCACTGAGAGGTGCGGCTCCCGACGGCGAAACGCCCCGGCGCAGGGAGACCCTCCTGGTGGCGGACCCACACCGGGGGGCCGGAGTCGTCACCGCGGCTCGGAGCCGCCACCACCGCTCGGTCGCCACCCCCGCTCGGTCGCCACCACCGTTCGGGGTCGTTTCCCGGGCGGCTGTCGCAGCGCAACGTCGTTGCAACCGTCCGATTCCTAGCCTCCACGAGAAAGCCGCCCAACGGCGGGCGGCGCTTCTGGGGAGGCAGGTATTCCATGACCCGTTTCGCAGCACCTGGTACGGATGGCGCGGTCGTCTCCTACGAGGCACGGTACGACCACTTCATCGGCGGTGAGTATGTGCCGCCGGCGCGGGGGCAGTACTTCGAGAACCCGAGCCCGGTGAACGGACTGCCGTTCACGGAGATCGCGCGCGGTACGAGCGAGGACGTGGAGCAGGCCCTGGACGCTGCGCACGCGGCCGCGCCCGGATGGGGCCGTACGTCGGTGACCGAGCGTTCGGACATCCTGCGGAAGATCGCCGACCGGATGGAGGCGAACCTGGAGAAGCTGGCGGTCGCCGAGAGCTGGGAGAACGGCAAGCCGGTGCGCGAGACACTGGCCGCCGACATCCCGCTCGCCATCGACCACTTCCGATACTTCGCGGCAGCGGTGCGCGCGCAGGAGGGTTCTCTGGCGGAGCTCGACGAGGACACGGTGGCGTACCACTTCCACGAGCCGCTCGGTGTGGTCGCGCAGATCATCCCGTGGAACTTCCCGATCCTCATGGCGACGTGGAAGCTGGCGCCGGCGCTCGCG
This sequence comes from Streptomyces sp. NPDC042364, assembly GCF_056437585.1. Classification (NCBI taxonomy): domain Bacteria; kingdom Bacillati; phylum Actinomycetota; class Actinomycetes; order Kitasatosporales; family Streptomycetaceae; genus Streptomyces; species Streptomyces sp. NPDC042364. The sequence continues at coordinate 109,173 of NZ_JBWKAJ010000017.1, forward strand.
GCGGGGAACGCGGTCGTGCTCAAGCCGGCCGAGCAGACTCCGGCGTCGATCCATGTCTGGATGAGCCTGGTCGCGGATCTGCTGCCCCCGGGGGTCGTGAACATCGTCAACGGGTTCGGGGTGGAGGCGGGCAAACCGCTGGCGTCGAGTCCGCGAGTGGCGAAGGTGGCCTTCACGGGTGAGACGACGACCGGGCGCCTGATCATGCAGTACGCCTCGGAGAACATCACGCCGGTGACGCTCGAACTCGGTGGCAAGTCGCCGAACATCTTCTTCGACGACGTGTGGTCGGCGAACGACGACTTCCGCGACAAGGCCCTCGAGGGCTTCACGATGTTCGCGCTCAACCAGGGCGAGGTGTGCACGTGTCCGTCCCGGGCGCTGGTGCAGCGCGGGCACTACGCCGAGTTCATCGAGGCGGCCGTCGCCCGCACGGAGCAGATCAAGACGGGGCATCCGCTGGACACCGACACCATGATCGGCGCGCAGGCGTCCAACGACCAGTTGGAGAAGATCCTCTCCTACCTGGACATCGGCAGGCAGGAAGGGGCCAAGGTCCTCACGGGCGGGGAACGCATCGAGCACGGTGGCGAGTTGCAGGGCGGCTACTACGTCCAGCCGACGATCTTCGAGGGCGACAACCGTATGCGGATCTTCCAGGAGGAGATCTTCGGACCGGTCGTGTCCGTCACGTCGTTCGACGACTTCGACGACGCGATCAAGATCGCCAATGACACGTTGTACGGCCTGGGGGCCGGCGTGTGGACGCGTGACGCCAACACCGCCTACCGGGCGGGCCGTTCCATCCAGGCGGGCCGCGTCTGGACGAACTGCTACCACGCGTACCCCGCGCACGCCGCGTTCGGCGGCTACAAGGGCTCGGGCATCGGCCGCGAGACCCACAAGATGATGCTGGACCACTACCAGCAGACGAAGAACCTGCTCGTGAGCTACTCGCCGAAGAAGCTGGGCTTCTTCTAGACGCACGAAAAAAGGCGCCTGAACTGGTCTATTACCGGTCAGGCGCCTGTCCCGGCCGATTCACGGCTGAGCTCGGTTTGCATACTGACTCCCAATTCCTCCCACGGCTGTGCCGCTCCTGACCAGCGCTTCCGGACCAGTCACGGACCAAGACCCACGTTCGCCCACGTCGTACCGTACGCCGCAGCGTCCACGCAGTTGCCACCTTCGTTCCGGAACACTCGGCCGTCAGAGAGACCTCATGACGACCACCACCTTGCGTTCGGGGAGCGGCCTGGACAGGTGCCGCGGCGACGGCGGGTCGGGCGAACGTGGCCGAGGGCAGCGCGACGCCCCGGAAGGCTGGGCCAACTGGAGATGAAGGCGCCCGCGACCACTGCGGCCGCCTTCACTCCTCTGCTTACGCTCGGGCCCAGCGTTGGTTGACGCCGGTGTGGCAGCTCCACACGATCACCGCAGCGCCGTTGGCGGTGCTGCCGCCGTTGACGTCCAGGCAGAGTCCGGTCTGGACGTTGCTGACGGTTCCGTCGGTGTTCACATTCCATTGCTGGTTCGCGCCGCTGGTGCAGTCCCAGATCCGTGCTCGGGCGCCGGAGGCGGCGTTGCTCGGCACGTCCAGGCATCTGCCCATCACCCGCAGGGTCTGTCCGGTCCGAGTGAACTGCTGGTTGGTGCCGGTGTGGCAGTCCCAGATGATCATCTGGGCGCCGTTGGACGAGTCGGCACTGCCGACGTCCAGGCATCGGCCGGCGGACTGGCTCCGCAACCGGAATGTGGTCGGGTTCGGGGGATTCGGGTTCGGGTCAGCACCCGTGAAGAAGCTCCAGATCTCTTCCTTGACCCAACTCCTGGCGCCGCTCTCACAGCCGGCGCACCCGTCCACGGGGCCTTGCTGGTGCCCTCCGTCGAACGCGGCCCAGACGACCGGATACCCCTCTCGGCAGCCCGAGTAGGCGGTGGTGATGTGGGTGCGGCTGCCCGGCGCGGGTTCCGGCGGGTTCTGGGGGGTACAGCCGTTGTTCCTGACGAACCTGTCCCGCATCCCGCGACCGGCGCCGATGTTGTCGTTGATGCCGTGGATTCCCATGTACGCGAAGGGCTGGGTGCCCCCGCTGCACCCGCTGATCCCCCCGGGCGCGGCAATCGCGGCGACCGCACGGAAAACGTTCGGCCGGGCACATGCGAGTGCGTAGCTCATGGCTCCGCCGTAGCTGAACCCGAGGGCGAAGCGCTGCGTGGTGTCGACACAGAGGTCGTTGTCGATACGCCTGATCATGTCGTCGACGAAGGTCACGTCCTCGCCGCCGGAGTTGCCCCAGCCGTTGTTGACGCCCTGCGGAGCAACGAAGATCGCGCTGTTGTTCGCCAGTCGCCGGAGCCCGTAGTGGGCATAGACATCGCCGTCGCTTCCGCCTCCGGCGACTTGCCCGGCGGTGCCACCCAACCAGTGGAATCCGAAGACCAATCGATGTTGGCGGGTGTTGTCGTAGTTCTCAGGAATGCTCAGGATGAAGGAGCGACTCTTACCGCCGCTTTGAATCGTGTGCGTACCGTTCGTCAGTGTGGGGGCACGTCCGCATCCGGCGGTCCCCGCAAGTGCGGTCCCGGCGGTGGGCGACGTGCCGGCCGCGGCGCTGACTCCTGCCACGCCGGTCATGACCAGAACGAGCAATGCAACTACCAAGGCTCGCCCGGAAGACAATCTATGGATCGACATCATGCGACTCCCTCACTGCTCGGTGACATGGCTCTCCCTGATTGGTCCGGCCGCCTCGCCTGGCTAGTGCCGCGGCAGGCGCCGTTCGCCTCGTCGCGCAAACGTCGCCTGCCGCGGCGCTAGACGCGGTGGAGTTGGAATCGCTGGTTGGTGCTACCAGTGGCTGCCCACGGGGAGCTGTGCCGCACCGGATCTCGTAGTGCCCGCTGTCGGAGGGCAGGAACTCGAACTGCCGGTTGGGACGGCGGTGATCTGCCACTGGATCAGCCGCGCACCGGCAGCTGTGGAGGCACCGTCGATGTCGGCGGCCTTGCCGGTGTGCTGGGTCACCAGCCGATACCGGTCTCCACCCGCGATCCCGACCTGAGTGCGGACGCGCGGTAGGTGGTGCCGGCCTGGCCGGCGAACTCGATGAGATCGGCCTCGAGCCGCTTCGGCTGGACCGGCTCGCCGCTCGAATCGTCCTTCAGCGTGAAGTCGCCGGTGAAGATCCGACCGCGCAACCGGACGGCACCGGTTCGGTCGGGTGTGACGACGAACTCGATCCGGCCGCCGCTCCACTCGGCGTCGACGGTGTATCCGCCCCGGCCGCGCAGTCCGCTCACCCGCCCGGCGGGCCAGGCGGCCGGCAGCGCCGGCAACACGTGCAGTTCGCCGTTGTGGCTCTGCAACAGCATCTCCGCGATGCCCGCGGTGGCGCCGAAGTTGCCGTCGATCTGGAATGGTGGGTGCAGGTCGAACATGTTGGGTGCGAGCCGGTCCGTCCGCACCAGGTCCCGGATCAGCTTGTGGGCCCGGGCGCCGTCCTCCATCCGCGCCCAGAAGTTGATCTTCCAGGCGAGTGACCATCCCGTCCCGTCGTCACCGCGCAGCTCCAGCGTCCGCCGCGCGGCCTCGTGCAACTGGGGTGTCCCGCGCCTGGTGATCTGGTTGCTCGGATGCAGACCGTACAGGTGGGAGACGTGCCGGTGAGTCCGCTCGGTCTCCACCCAGTCGGCCAGCCACTCCTGGACATTGCCCCTGGAGCCGACCCGCGTCGGTGCCAGCCGGTCCCGGGCCGCCACTGCCCGAGCGCGGAAGGCGGCGTCCACGCCGAGGATTTCGCCCGCGCGGGCGACGCTGTTGAAAAGGTCGCGCAGAATCTGGTTGTCCATGGTGGGCCCCGCGCAGACGGTGGCGTTCGCATGGTGAGCGAGCTCCGGAGAGTTCGACGGGTTGGTGACCAGGTATCCGAGCGTCGGGTGGGCGACCAGGGTGTCGAGGAAGAACTGGGCGGCGCCCTTCAGGGCGGGATAGTTCGAGCGGAGGAAGTCGATGTCACCGGTGAACAGGTAGTGGTCCCAGATCAGGGTGGCCAGCCACGCGCCACCGGTCTGCCACATCCCCCACTGCGCTCCGTCGACGACCGAGGCGCCCCGCCACGCGTCGGTGTTGTGATGCGTCACCCAGCCGCCGGCGCCGTACTGCACCTGGGCCACCCGGGCGCCGGTCACGGTCAGGTCGTTGATCATGTCAAAGACCGGGAGGAAGCATTCGGACAGGTTCGTCGTGTCGGCGGGCCAGTAGTTCATCGGCAGGTTGGCGTTGATGGTGAACTTCGAGTCCCAGGACGGAGCCATCTGGTCGTTCCAGATGCCCTGCAGGTTCGCCGGCTGGGTGCCAGGCCGCGAGGATGAGATGAGCAGATACCGACCGAACTGAAACAACAGAGCAGAAAACTGCGGATCGTTGACTTGAGCGTGCTGTGCGATTCGTACGTCGGTCGGCTGGTCGGCCGCCGCCGTACGTCCCAGATCGATCGACACCCGGTTGAACAGCGCCTGATAGTCGGCGAGATGCCGGCTGCGTAGTTCGTCGATGCCGACGCTGCGGGCAGCGTTGAGGTGGCGCCGCGCGATTCCCTGGTAGTCGCCGTCGACCCTCCGGAAGTCGACGTAGCTGGAGCCGATCGACACCAGCACCGTCACGCTGGTGGCGCCGGAGACCCGCAGCGTGCCGCCCGAGCTGCTGACCGTGCCGCCCGTCACGGCGGCGTTGGCCAGGGCGAGGAACCGGACCCGCCCGGCGATGCCCTCCATGGTGGCGGAGATGCCGTCGAGGGCGATCGTGGCCCCGTCCGGGCTGGACACCGTGGTCCGTTGTGGGCTGTCGAATGTGGCGTTGAAGGCAATGGAGTTGGCCCGGTCGGCCGTCAGCCGGACCACGATCACCTGGTGAGGTGCGCTGGCGAACACCTCACGCTGGTACCGCACGCCGTTCAGCACATAGGTCGTGATGGCCGTGGCGGTGGTGAGGTCGAGCGTCCGCTTGTACTGCGACGCGCCGGTGGCGCTGCCGAAGGAGAGCCGAAGGTTTCCGACCGGCTGGTAGGCCAGCTGTCCGGCCGGGCTGCCCAGCATCGTCTGATTGATCAGGTCCTGCGCCGGCCCCCACTGATCCGCGAAGACCCGCCGCCGGATCTCCGCGATGTTGGCCGCGCCGCGGGTGTTGGCGGAGTCGTACGGACCGCCGGCCCAGACGGTGTCCTCGTTGAGCTGCAGCCGTTCGGTGTCGACGTTGCCGAACACCATCGCGCCGAGGCGTCCGTTGCCGATCGGCAGTGCTCGCAGCCAGTCGGCGCCGGCCGGCTTGTCGTACCACAGGGCGAGGTCGCCGGCGGCCAGAACCTCCGGCAGCGCGGCCGAGCCGCCCCCGGCAAAGGCCGTCCGCCCACCGGGCACGATCCCTGCTCCAGCCGCCGCCCCGGCGGCGAGAAACCGTCTGCGTGTCACATCGGACATCTCGTTCTCCCTTCACGGACTGGAGCGGGTCACTGACTTGGGTGATGACAAACCACCGGTGAGAAGGGCGACGGCCGCACGCTGTCTTCTCCGACGAGTCGAGGCGGCCACCGGTCAGGATGCAGGCGACCGCCCGGTGAGGTGGCGCCGGCGATGGGTGTCGGGCATGGTCGCGCCTTCCCGGTTGGCGGTGTGGTCACGTCTGCGCTGTGCGGATCCGTTGATACGGGCCGCCTGGCGGCAGTCGGCCGAGCCGGCGCGGAGCTTGCCCTCTCCGCGCCGGCCCCCTCCCAGATCGCTCGCGCAGCGAGCATGTCAGCGTCATGCCGCTGCCGTGGCGCCTGGAAAGCCTCGCTCCCCGGCTTCGCGCGGATCTCCGGTCAGCAGGGGGAGTTGGTCTGGGTGAGTAGCCCCGTCCGCCACGGCGGGGAGATGTGGTCGCCGCCGGCGTTGGGATCCATGCCCTGGTACAGGAAGTCCCCGGGGTCCACGCCGGGCCCGAGAACGTCGCGTTGTCGGTGGCACCGTGCCGGCCCGACCGGCCCGACCGATCCGGCCGGCAGGGTCCACAGCAGGTACGGGATCGCTCGGGCCCGGGGCCGCCGCGGCGGATCGGCCGAGTGCACGAATTCGCTCATCACCGCCGCCCTTCGCTTTTCGACTTACGCTTTCGCAGGTCATAAATGGGGAACGTTATGCGTCGACGACTAGAACATTGACAGATTGTCATGGTCCATTCAAGAGGGAACCGTCGATATATTTGGGCCTGAGCCATCGTGCAACCAAGCGGCGAAGCGGGACTATTGACGGCCACCCCGCATAACCATTTCAGACGGTGAATCGGAGTGACGGACGCGTGTAAATCGCGGCAGTTCTCGTTATTGGCGGCCGGCTCAGACAGTCGCAGTCGCCGTAGCGCCGAAAAGCGCGGCGCCGTCGCCGTGCGCGAAGACTCGGGTGCCGACTCCAGCGGCGCTCAGGCGAACCGGCCGAGTAACCCGGCCTTGACGCCGGCAACCGGCCCGGAGCCGACCTCGGCCGACTCGGCTCCCCTCACGACGGCATTCCCTGTCGCCCCGGCGAGCGCAGGTTGGTCGAGCACCGTGGCCGACCGCGCCAGCGGGACGGGCAGCAGCGCCAAGGCGACGATCAGCCGCTCGAGGGGTACCAGTTCGCCGGCCGCCCGGCCGCAGTCCGCACAGGATCGGGTGTGCCGGGTGATGCGCTTACGCCACAGCGTGCTCGGTACGCCGTCCCAGCCCCCCAGCGCGGCGGTCAGCAGTGGGCACCGGGGGCCGGCTTCCAGCGCGGCGACGAGTGACCGGCTCAGCTCCAGTTGATTGCGCATCCGCTGGATGCGCACACCCGCGTGAGCCACGCTCGTTCCGAGCGCCGCCGCGAGCTCCGCCCTCGTCAGCCGGCCCGTGGTCTCCAGACACCACAGCGACAGCAGCGCCCTGGCGTCCGGGTCGAGCCATCGACTGGCGCGTACGGTTTTCCGGCGATGACCGGACAGCTCGACGTGGATCAGGGCCAGGTTCTCGGCGTCGGCGTCCGGCGGGTCGGTCATCTCGTCGAGGGGGGCTGTCCGTTCGGCGTCCGCCTGCCGCCGGTGCAGATGGGTGCTGATCTGCCGTGTCGCGATCGTGGCCAGCCAGGGCCGGAAGCACTCCGGGGCACGCAACGTGCGCAGTTCGGGAAGTGCCCGCAGCATCGTGTCCTGCACCACGTCGTCGACGTCCGCAAGCTCACCCAGTGCCCTGCGCACGATCGTGTACACCAGCGGCAGGTACGTCGCGGCCAGGTCGTCGAGCGCTCGTGGATCGCCGGCCTGTGCGGCGACGACCAGGCTCGTCTCGTCGGCTCGGCCGGCTCGCATCACGAGCCCGTACACGTTGCCTCGGGCGAGGCCGCCCCAGGTGCCGCGCACGTCGCCACCCCCGGGTTCACGCACACGATCGACTCGGGCGCAGCCGGCTGGTAATCGGCCCATCATCGCCCCAGCCATCCGCTGTCAACGGGAAGAACGACGCTGTCGACATGGTCCGATGCCGGGGAGGCGAGGCACACCGTGGCCCCGGCGAGATCGTCGGCGCGTCTCCGGCGACCGGCCGGGATCCGGCCGAGGATCGCCTGGTTGCGCCGGGGGTCCGCGCACAACGCCTCGGCGTTGTCGGTGGCGGTGCAGCCCGGTGCGATGGCGTTGACGTCGACGCCGCGCCCGCCCCACGCCCTCGCCAGGGCCGGCGCCTCGGCGACCCGGCTCTCGATCTCGAGGGTGCGGGCCCCGCGGTGGACAACCGTCTTCATCGATCCTCCACCCCCATGGTGTCGAACGTCCCTTCCGCGGTGGATCGGCGTGGTCCAGGGGTGACCGCGAGCAGCCGCCGGCCGGCGTGCTCCGGCCGTATGTGCGGTCCGTCGGGTGCGTGTGCCGTTCTCTGACGGGCCGCGGTCATCACCGTTTCGTCGATGCGGATGCCCAGGCCCGGCGTGTCGCCGAGCACGAAGGCGCCGTCCTCGACGCGCAGGTCCATCTCGACGCCGACCGGCGGTCGCAGGCCCTGTAGTTCGCTGACGAGGTGGTTGGGCACCGACGCCGCGGCGTGCAGCAGCGCGACAGGCGTGCCGCCGATCGGGCTGACCGGCAGGTCGTAGGCGTGCGCCAGCGCCGCGACACGCAGGAAGTGGGTGACTCCCCAGACCGCGGCCGTCTGGACGATGTCGACGCCTCCCGCCGCGATCAGCGGGCGGAACTGCTCGAGGCCGGTGAGGTTCTCCCCACTGGCGACCGCCGTCCGTACGCCACGGCTGACAGCGGCCAGGCCGTCGGCGTCCCAGCGCCGGACCGGCTCCTCGATCCAGGTCAGGTCGAGTGCGCGTTCCAGTTCACCGACGTGGCGTACCGCCTGCTTGCGGCTCCAGGACTCGTTCGCATCCAGCATGAGCCCTGGCCGCCTCCCCTGCGCGGCCTCGGTCAGTACCTCGCGTACGAGCAACAGCCGTTGCCGGTCACGCTCGATGTCCAGGCCGCCCTTGAGCTTCGCCGCCCTCAGCCCTCGTTCGGCATAGACCTGGTAGGTGGCGACGAGTTCGTCGTCGGTGAGGCCGATGTCCAGGCCGGAGGCGTAGGCGTCGACCACACGGTCGTTGCCGCCGAGCAACCGCCACAACGGCTCCCCCGCCGCCTGTGCCTTGATGTCCCACAACGCCGTGTCGAACGCGCCGATCGTGCCGAACACCACGCCGGCATGCCCGGCTTTGAAGGTGTGCCGCAGCATGCGGTCGTAGAGGGCGGTCACCGCGCGGGGGTCCTGGCCGTCGAGGGCGGCGAAAATCACCTCGGCTTCCACGTGCGGTCCCAGGCCGACTCCGGTGATCCCCTCATCGGTCTCGACGATGACGACCGGCACGGGCACGACGCCGTCGGCGTAGACGCCGTTGGCGTCACCGACGGGTCGACCCCATCGCTGTGCCGTCGTCAGGGTTCTGTACCCGGTGATGCGCATGCGTCAGCCCTTCGTCGCGCCGGCCGTCACGCCCTCGGCGATCTGGCGCTGCAGGAACAGGTAGGTCACCAACACGGGCAGCCCGGCGATCAGGACACCGGCTGCGAAGGTGGGGATGTCGGCGGAGTACTGGCCGCGCAGTGAGGTGATGCCCACCATCAGGGTGCGATGGTCGGCCGACGGCATCATCAGCAGCGAGATGAGCACGTCGTTCCAGCAGAACAGCGCGTCGAGGATGCCCACCGACAGCAGTGCCGGAGCACCCATCGGCAGCATGATCCGCCGGTAGACGCCGTACAGGGTGTTTCCGTCGATCCGTGCGGCGTCGACGAGCTCGGTGGGCACCGCCCGGTAGTAGCTCGTCAGCAGGAAGACGGTGAACGGCAGGAACTGCGCGACGTAGGCGAGGACCAGCCCCGGATAGGTGTCGATGAGACGGCCGTCGGCCATGATCCTGGCCAGCGGCACCATGATCACCTGGAACGGGATGAACAGTGCCGTGAGGCAGACCAGGGCCAGCGCGGACGAGCCACGGAACCGCACCTGGGCCAGCGCGAACCCGGCCATGGACCCGATGAGCAGCAACAGCGCCACGGCGCAGGCCACCACGATCAGGGAGTTGAGGAAGTACCGCCCCATGCCGACGCTGTTCCACGCGGTGCTGAGGTTGTCCCACCGGAGAGCGCTCGCCGGGGAGAACCGGTCGAGGATGTACTCCCGGCGGGTCTTCGTCGCGACGTTGACCGTGAACAGCAGCGGGTAGACCGTCGCCAGGGCGAGGAGTCCCATCGGCACGGCGACCAGCCATCTGCTCGGTCCCAGGCGGGACATCAGTCCTCCCTCCCCGCCCGGCGCAGCAGGCCGACCTGCAGGAAACCCACGACCAGCATGACGAGGAAGAGGACTGTGGACGCGGCCGACGCGAGCGCCGGGCGGCTCATCTGTCCCTGCTGGACCCAGATGTAGTACTCCGGCAGGTAGGTCGACCCCTCCGGGCCACCACTGGTCATGACGTAGAGCAGCCCGAACATCGAGGTCAGCATCCCGATCATGGTGGTGACGACGACGAACTGGATGGTGCGGGCCAGACCCGGGATGATGACGTGCCAGATCATCCGGGCGAGCGAGGCGCCGTCGACCCGGGCGGCGTCCAGAAGTGCGGAGTCCAGGGTCGCGAACCCGGCCAGGAACACCACCAGCGCCATCCCCGCCGTCGCCCAGATGTGCACTCCGACGACGGTGAAGATGGCTACGTCGGGATCGCCGAGCCAGTCGACCGGGCCGACTCCTGAGCCGCCGAGCACGGTGTTCAGCGGACCGTCGAAGGCCAGGAGCAGGTTGAAGATCGCGCCGACGATCACCGGTGAGAGCACAGCCGGGAAGAAGTAGACGCTCCGGAAGAACGCATGTCCTGGCACCCGCAGGTGGATGAAGGTGGCGAGCAGTCCCGGGATCGCGACCGCGACCGGCAGCAGCAGCACCAGCCATCCGACGTTCCGCAGCGCGGTGCGGAACAGCGGGTCGTGGATGAGCTCCGCGTAGTTGTCGAGCCCCACCGTGGCGCCGTTGCGTTCGCCGTCACCGGTGAAGGAGAAGCTGACGCCCAGTCCCAGTGGCCAGAGCCGGAGCACCACGATGATCAGGACAGCGGGAGCGACCAGGACGTAGGGGGCGAGGCGTTCGGCGCGCCGACCGCTGCGGACTCGCGGGGATTCCGACGCAGGGCCGCGGCCACGTACCGCCTCACCTGCTCGCGCCCCGTCGGTCCGCCCTGCTTCAGCGGCGCGTCCCGACGAACCAACGGGTGACATGGCCTCAGCCCGCCTGGTCGGACGCCGCCAACTGCTTGACCGCCGCGTCGACCGTGACCGATCCGCTCAGCAGTTGCTGAGACAACCGCCCCATCAGGTCCACGGTCCTGGACGGCAGGGCCACGTGCAGGGCGGGCTTGCCACGGTCGATCTCGGACACGATGGTGGCGACGGCTGGACCACCGCTCGAGACGTCCACGGTGCGGTCGGCCGCGATGGCGCCCGCGTCGGCGTAGAACGACTTCAGTGCGTCGGTCGAGGTCAGGGATCGCACCAGGTCGGCGGCGACCTTGGGGTCCTTGGTCCACTTCGCGACGGCGTAGCCGATGCCGCCGTCGTAGGGAAGGCTCGGCGCGGCGCCGGCCGTGACGACCGGCGACTTCATGACGCCGACATTGCCGGCGTCGAGGAACTCGGCGAAGTCCTTCCAGTGCCCGGTGTCCGACATCAAACCGATGACGTGGGCGGCCCTGGTGGACTGGAACACCGCGAACGCGTCGTTGAACATCGCCGTCGAGTTCGCCCCGTCGCTGTTCAGACCTTTGTCGTCGGCCTCTTTCCAGAGCGAGAAGACCCGTTTGACCGCCGGTGAGGACCAGTCTCGTTCACCCGCGATCCAGTCGTCGTACTCCGTGGGCGACAGGACGCCCGAGCCGAGCCCGGACAGGAAGAACTGGATACCGATTCCTTCCTTGTTGCCCTGCGCGAAGCATCTGGCACCGGTGGCCTTGGTGATGGTCCGGCAGTCGGCGACGAACTCGTCCCAACTGGTGGCCGGCTGCTCCGGGTCCAGCCCTGCCTTCCGGTACAGCGACTTGTTGTAGTAGATCGGGTGGCCTTGCAAGGTCACCGGGGAGGCGTAGGTCTTGCCGTCCACGGTGAAGGCCTCCCACCCGGCCAGCCGCTTCTTGTCGTCACGGACGTACTCGTCCAACGGCAGAAGGGAGTCCGCGCGGTCACGGATCTGCCCGCCGCCGTTGAAGAGCATGACGTCCGGCCCCTTGCCGGCTTGGACGGCGGCCCCGAGCAGGGTGTAGTACTGCTCGAACGGCTGCGCGACGAACTCGACCGTCACGCCTGGATGCCGCTTGGCGAAGTCGGCCTTGGCCTTCCTGACGTATGAGGACGCTGTGGCGTCGCCGGACTTCCAGTCCCAGACGACGAGCTTGCCCTTCGAGCCACCGGACGCCGAATCCGGGTCGGAGGCGCTTCCGCAGCCGGCTAGGACAACGAGCCCGGCAACCAGGAACGCCGACCACGGTGTTCGCTGCTTCATTGCTGCTCCACTCTCCTGAGGTGGCCGGCTGTCCGGCAATTGAGGTTGAGGAGGAACGCAACTCGTATGACGTATGTAACTCGTATGACGTATGACGTCAACAGGGATGCCGTATAGTGGGCGAGCGTCCGTGGTACGGCACGGGTCCCGGGGGGTGTCATGACGGCAGTACCGCAGTCATCCACAGAGGCCTCCGAGGCCCCCGCCTGGAGTCGGCGCCCTGCGAACCTTGCCGCCGCCGTCACGGCTGAGCTGGTGGAGCGGATCGTCCGTGGCGTCCATCCGTCCGGTACGCCGCTACCCCCCGAGCCCGTCCTCTGCGAGACCTTCTCGGTCAGCCGCACCGTGGTCCGTGAGGCGGTGAAGATTCTTCAGGAGAAGGGGCTGGTGCAGGTCCGCCAGGGCGCCGGCACGATGGTCACCCCGCCGGCGATGTGGAACATGCTTGACGAGCTGGTCCTCGGCGCGGCGATCGCCGAGGACGAGAGCCTGGCGATCCTCGATCACCTCGTCGAGACCCGGCGCGTGCTGGAGGCCGATATGGCCAACGTCGCCGCCCGTCTGGTGAACGCCGAGGTGATCGACCGGCTACGCAGTCTGGTGGAGCGGATGGACGAGCTCGTCGACGACCCCGCTTCATACCAGGAAGAGGACCGGGCGTTCCACGACACCGTCATGCAGGCGTCGGGGAACCGCATCGGCCGTGCCGTGGTCCGTTCGCTGGAGCGTCAGGTCATCGACTCCGCCCGTTACGTGGGCCGAACCGGCCGCGCCTTCTGCGTCGCGTCCAACCACGGCCATCGGCGCATCTACGAGCGGATCGCCGCGCACGACCCCAAGGGTGCGGGCGAGGCGATGTTCACCCACATCACCGAGGCGTGGGTGGTGCGCCGCAGCGGACCGGGCGAGCCGACCCGGCTACTGCGTTAGAGGTGGGCCCCGCTCGCGACCGACGGTTCCTGCCGCAAGCGAGGCCGACGCGTTCCGCTATCGCTGCGCCCACTGCTGGTTGGTGCCGCCGTGGCAGGACCAGAGCGTGATCCTGGTGCCGTTGGCGGTACCTGCTGCGTTGGCGTCGAGGCACAGTCCGGACTGGACGCCGGTGATGGTGCCGTTGGGGTTGACGTTCCACTGCTGGTTGTCCTGGCCGTTGCAGTCCCAGATGACGACCGCGGTGCCGTTGGTGGTGCCGCGTCCGCTGGCGTCGAGGCACTTGTCGCCGTTGACGGTCAGTTGTTTGCCGGCGGTGTAGGTCCAGGTCTGGCCGGCCGCGCCGGTGCAGTCCTGGAGCTGGGTCCGGGTGCCGTTGGTGGTGCCGGCGCCGGGGACGGTCAGACAGCGGCCGGACTGCGCACCCACGATCTGCTGAGCCGTCGTCGGCGGTGGGGTGGTGTCCTGCGGTCCGGCGGACGCCATCACGTCCTGGGCACCGGAAGGCCAGTTGCCGTTGGTGACCGTGACATTGCCGGAGACCACGTTGCCGCGGTCCCCGTTGGTCACGTTCGTGCTGCCGTTGGTCGACCAGTTGTCGGTGACGGTCCAGTTCCCCATGTTCTCGCCACCCCAGTAGTTGGCCGTCGCCCACGTACCGGTGTTCGAGAAGACATTGTTGGTGGCCTTGTAGTACTTCGAGCCCTCGTCGAAGTACACCCCGAAGTGTCCGTTGGTCCGCAGGCAGTAGTTCCGGTTGATCAGCGCGCTCGGGTTCCATCCGAGCGTGTAGATACAGCCACCGTCGTTCATCTGCTGCATGACGTCGTGGATGTAGTTGCCGATGAGCCGGTTGTTGGACGCGGTGGTCGGCGTCGTGTAGCGCGGCTGGTAGTTGTACAGGCCGCGGTTGGCATAGTGGTTGCTGCCGCCCGCGTCGTTGGCACCCCAGCCGAACCCGATCGACATGCCGGAGTACGGCATGTTGTAGACCTCGTTCCGGGCGACGGTGCTGTTGGTGACGTACGTGGTCAGGACGGAGACGACACCCCGGTAGTCCGCCCCGAGGTCGTGGATGCGGTTGTTGCTGATCGTGATGTCCCTGTTGACCATGCGCTGGTCGCCGGGGTGGTGGGCGTCGGCGCGCACACCGCCCACGAGGATGCCGCCGGCTGAACTCCGGGCGATCTCCGACCGGGTCACCGTGATGTTGGCGGCGCCCAGACCGACGCCGCTGGCGTGGGCGCCCGCGTCGTTGCCGATGCCGATGGCCGTCTGGCCCAGGTTGACGAACCGGGAGTCGCTGAAGGTGATGGTGTCGGCGGCGGAGACCTGCACGGCGGCCGGCATCTGCGACCAGTGCGGCCGGGCGGCCTCGAACTGCGTGCAGCCGTTGTGGCAGGAGTCGAAGCCCGGCCAGCTCCAGTTGCCGGCGAGGTAGGCGCCGGTCTGCTGGTCCACGTAACCCTGGTTGCTGCTGGGGCCCAGCCAGCTCGTACCGGTGAAGGTGATCCCGCTGAACGTGATGTGGTGCACAGGCTCGCTGTACGTGCCCCCGACGTTCACCAGCGACTGCAACGTCGGCAGTTCCACGCCGACGGTGCTCATGTTCTGCCCGGCCCGGGGGATGTAGTACAAGGCTCCGGCCCTGGGGTTGAGGTACCACTCGCCGGGCGAGTCCAGGAACTCGTACGCGTTGGACAGGTAGAACGGACCGGCCCGGTGTGGCCGCATGAGGGTGTCGTAGCCGAAGTTGTTGTTGTTCCACGCCGGCTGCTGCATCGTGATGAAGTTCGCGCTGATGCTCTGCACCGGCGAGTACCGGTCGGTGAAGGAGTTGACGCCCTCCACCTCGATCCGGCTCTGGTCGGCCAGGTTGTTCAGATAGCTCAGCGCACCGCCCGAGAACCTCAATCCTGCGCTGGAGGCCGTGAAATCGGTTCTGTTCACCTGGGTGCGTGCCCGGGTGGCGACGGCGCCGTCGACATAGAGCTGCCGGGCATCGAGACCGGCGGGCACGTCGGCCTTCCAGATGTTCTTGGCCGCGTCGGCCACCGACCAGCCGGTGACCGCCCGGGCACCGGTGATCACCGGACGCGCCGCCGGGGCGGCCTGCCACACGACCGTGTGACCGCCCGAGCCGGAGTCCTCCGCCGTCAGCCGGAAGGGCTGGGAAAGTCGGTACACACCGTCGGCCAACTGCACCACGATGTCGTCCGACATGGCGTCGTTGAGCGAGCGCACCGCCGCCTGCGCGGCTGTCAGTGAGCACGGCCGCGCGCTGGAACAGTCAGTGCCGGTGCCGGACGGCGAGACGTACACAGTGCGGGGAGCTGCGGATGCGGGCGAGGGGAACGCCATCACGGCGGTCGCGGTCAAACCGGCTGTGGCGGCTCCGGCCAGAAGCCGCCTTCGTATCGTCAGAGTGGTGAACACGTTTTCTCCTTGTGGCGGTTCCCGGGCGCAAGGGGACGACGGCGCGACCGGGCTGCTCGGCGTGCGGGGATGAGGGCTCGCGGAGGGGACACGATGGTCGGGCGTGGGCGTCGCGCTTCGCTCGGTGCCGGCCGCCGTACTGCCGGCGAGCTGTACGGCGGCCGGTGCGCGGACCGGTCGGACCGGTCGGACGGCAGGACGGCGGTCCCCCGTGGGCCGATGCATATGACGTATGACGTCGGTCGGAAACCAAAGCGACCCCTTTCACCCGGTCAAAGAGGCGTTTTCCAGCCCGCGGAGGACAGTGCGGAGGTAGGACAGCCCGTTACGGGCGAGGGAGTCCTGCGACGGGGCGAGCGGCCGCCAGATCGAGGCCGCGGTGGCGATGGCCTCGTTCTGCGCGGTGAACGACTCGATGCACAGCGCGCCGCCGTAGCCGGTCGTGGCCAGGCCGGCGAGGAAGCGTGGCCAGTCGAAGTGATCGGCGCCCGGGGTGCCGCGGTCGGTTCCGCTGACCTGGACGTGCTTGATGTGCGGACCGGCCGTGACGAGCGCCTCGCAGGGGTCGGCCTCCTCGATGTTCATGTGATAGGTGTCGATCATGAGACCGACGTTCGCGGGCAGGCCGTCGATCAGCTCCACCGCCTGCTCGACCGTGTTGACGACGCTCGTCTCATAGCGGTTGAGGGCCTCCACGCCGATGCTCACGCCACGCTCCCCCGCGTGGTCGGCCACGGGCCGCAGAGCGCGCCGGACGTCCGCGTAGCAGGCCGCGCGCTCAGGCGATGACATCCGCCAGGTCCGCCCCACCGCGGCGTAGACCGGGCCGCCGACGCAGGGAGCGCCGACGGCCACCGCATGGTCAACACACGTTCTCAGGTACGCCACGGTGGAGGCGACGACCTCCGGTGGGGCGTTCACGAGGTCACGTCCGGGCGAGGTGACCGCACAGACGCCGGCCGCGCGCAGGCCGTACGCCGCCAGCAGGTCCCGGGTGCGGGCCGGGTCCCAGTCGCCGGGTCGCTCGATCGGCAGCTCGACCGCGTCGAAACCGAACGCGGCGATCCGCGGCACCAGTTCGGCCATGGCCTCGTCGTCGACCGGCGAGGCCCAGACCCACGGGTTGACACCGATGCTGTACACCGGACTACTTCCAGCGCTTCGGGTAACCGGGCAGGTCGGTGCAGCCGCACATCGCGTAGTGCAGCGGCGGCATGGTGGGGTCGACGTACTCGTCCAGGTTGTCCTGGGTGATGGTGGGCTGTGGCAGCTTCCACGGGTTCGGCACCTGCTCGCCGTCGAGGATCTTCAGCGCGGCGATGATCGGGGTGCGCCACTGGTAGGTGGGGTAGGTCGGGGCGATCGCCGTGAGCTTCTTGTCCTTCCACAGCTTCAGGAAGTCCAGCTGGTCCTCGCCGTTGATCGGCGGCACGGGCTTGCCGGCGTCCTCGAACGCCTCGACCGCCGCGCCCGCGACCGCCCCGGCGTCCATCCAGACGCCGTCGATCGTGCCGTACCGCTGGATGTAGTCGTTGACGATCTTCTTCGTCCTGGCCGGGTCGCCGTCGGTGAACTCGACGCCGACGACGTCGACGCCCGCCTTGTCGAAGGCGACCTTCGCCGCGGACCAGCGGGTCTCCAGCACGTCGACGCCGGGCAGGATACGCAGCGCGAGCACCTTGCCGCCCCGCTTCATCTTCCGGGTGACGAACTCCGCCGCGACATGGCCGAATCCGTAGCCGCCGATCGGGTTGATGAAGGTCACCGGGCAGGTCGTGTCGACGCCGCGGTCGAAGACGATGACCGGCAGGCCCTTTTCGCAGGCGGCCTTCACGGCCGGGGTGAGCGTCGCGGTGGTGTTCGGCGAGACGATGAGCGCGTGGCAGCCCTTGCCGAGGAGGTCGTTGATGTCGGCGATCTGCTTCTGGTCCTTGCCTTCGGCGTCGACGTGGACGAACTCGGAGATCCGGCCGCGGTGGGTGTCGACCTCGGCCTGCATGGTCTTGAAACCGACCTGGCGCCAGGGGTTGTTCAGCCCCGCGTTGGAGAAGCAGATCCTGTGCGGTCCGGGCTTCTTGTACTTCGCGGTCTTCACCATCGCCGGGTCGAGCGCCTGCTCCCAGGGCTTGCCGGCCGGCCCCGTGGGCGCGGCGTCCAGGAGGGCGAGCTGCTCCTCGTAGTCGGCCCGCACGAAGAACTTCGACTGCTTGCCGGTGCCCGATCCGCTGCCCGCGGAGGGCGAACGCGATGCGCCGGTGGTGGGTTCGTCGGTGGCGCAGCCGGCCAGCACCAGTAAGGTGCTCACGGCCAGCGCCGTCATGGAATGCCTCACTGGATCCCCTTTATCGGGACGGGAAACGGAAGGACGCCGCCGCCACGGCGATCAGAATGATCGCGCCCTGGACGGTCGGTCTGAGGGCGCCGGAGACGCCGTAGAAGTTCATGAGCGTGAAGAGCGTCTCGAGGGTCAGCGCGCCCAGCATCGCGCCGACGACCGAACCGCGGCCCCCGCCCAGAGCGACACCGCCGAGGACCGCCGCGGTGATCGCGCCGAACTCCAGGCCGGCACCGGCCTGGAACGACACTCCGCTGTACCCGCCGATGAGGACCGCCGCGAGCGTGGCGGCGAGCCCGCTGAGGACGAACGCCATGGTCTTGGCGCGCCACACGCGCACGCCGCTCAGCTCGGCGGTCCGCGGGTTGCCGCCGACGGCGACCAGGGTGCGGCCGAAGTCCGAACGTGTCAGCACCAGCGCCAGAGCGGCCGCCGCCAGCAGGACGACCAGGGCGTACGGGATCCGGCCCAGGCCGGGCACGTCCTCGAACGCCGACCGGCCGAGCCGGCGGAACCCCTCGGAGAGGCCGCCCTTCGGGGCACCGTCGGACCACAGGTACACGGCGCCGACGAGGATCAGGAACATCCCGAGGGTCGTGATGAACGACGGCACCCGCAGCCGCGTGGTGACCAGCCCGTTGACGAGGCCGACGGCGACGCCGAACGCGAGCAGGAGCACCACGACGGGCCAGCCGGCCGACGCGTCGCCGTCGATCAGCCGGGCGGCCACGACCACCTGCGCGGTGACCAGAGAGCCGACGGACAGGTCCAGCTCGCCGGAGACGATCACGAAGTACTGGCCGGCGGCGAGCAGGACGACCGGCGCCGAGCGGCCGAGGAACGACATCAGCGACGGCGGCGAGAGGAAGTCCGGCTGACGGGCGGTCAGCAGAACCAGCAGCACCGCCAGGATCACGATGATCGGTGCGAGACCGCCGGAGCGGAACGTGAGGAGCCGCTGTGGGCGCGCGATCCGCATGCTATGACGCCCTTCGCATCGCCCGGCGGGCATGGACGGCGACCGCCGCGATGATGATCACGCCACGGATCACCTGCTTGAAGAACACGTCGACTTCCAGCTGGTTGAAGATGGCGTCGATGCTCGCGAGCAGCAGCACGCCGCCGACCGTGCCGACGACGCCGCCGCGTCCGCCGGCCAGGGCGGTGCCGCCGAGCACCACCGCGGCGATCGACTCCAGGTCGTACAGTCCCTCGGTGCCCACCCTCGGCGCGCCGGAGCCGAGCCGACTGGCGAGGTAGACCCCGGCGAGGCCGGCGCAGAGGGCGCACAGCACATGGGCGGTGACGAGGACCCGGCTGGTGCGCACGCCGGAGAGCCGGGCGACCTCCGGGTCACCGCCCACGGCGATCAGGTGGTGGCCGAAGCGGGTGCGCGTCAGCACGAACCAGGCCGCGACGGCTACGGCGAGCAGCAGCAGGAACGACAGTGGCACCGGGCCGATGCGCTGGTACCCCAGGCCCTGCACCAGGGTGGGTGCGGTCTTGCCGGCCGGGCCGTCGTATCCGTTGTCGAGGTATCCCTTGAGCAGCAGTCCGACGCCGACGGTCGCGATGAAGGGGTTGATCCGTGCCATGGTGACGAGCACGCCGTTGACGAGGCCGATCGTGGCGCTGACGGCGAGCGTCAGACCGATCGCCGGCAGCAGCGCGGCGTCGTCACCGGCCATGGTCTCGGCGGCGACCAGGGTGCTCAGGCTGACCGTGTACGCCACGGACAGGTCCAGCGAGCCCCCGACGATGACCAGGGTCTGGCCGACCGCGACGAGGCCCAGACCGGCGGCGACGTGCAGCAGGCTCACCGTCGTCGGCAGGCTGAACAGCCGGCCGCCGTCGACCGTGACGATGAGCCAGCCGATCGCCAGGGTGAGGACCAGGGCGACGAACACGCCGGGCGGGGTCCGCCGGGCCGGCAGGGACGGCGTGGCGCTCATCCGGCCGCCTCCCCCACGGTGCCGACCGCGAGGGCGATGACTTCCTCCTCCGTCGCGCCGGCGGGTAGCTCACCGGCGATCCGGCCGTCGCGCATGACGACGATCCGGTCGCTCATGCCGAGCAGTTCGGGCAGCTCGGACGAGACCATCAGCACGGCGGCGCCGTCGCGGGCCAGCCGGCGGACGAGGTCGTGGATCGCCGACTTGGCGCCCACGTCGATGCCCCGGGTCGGCTCGTCGAAGAGCAGGATCCTCGGGGCGAGCGCGAGCCACCTGGCCAGCACGACCTTCTGCTGGTTGCCCCCGGACAGGAAACGGATCTCCTGGTCCTCCCCCGCGGCGCGAAGCTCGACGGCCGCGAGCAGTTCCCGGACCCGTGCGGTCCGAGCACCGCGTCCGCCCCGGGCCGGGCGGGCGGCGCGGACGGCGCGGACGGCGCGGACGGCGCGGACGGCGCGGACGGCCAACAGCGCGTTGTCGAGCACCGACTGCTCGGCGACGATCCCCTCGCCCTTGCGGTCCTCGGACACGTAGGCGATACCGGCCCGCATCGCGGCGCGGGGCGAGCGCATCCGGACCGGAGCTCCGTCGACGGTCACCCGGCCGGTGGTGAACGGTGCGGCGCCGAACAGTGCGCGGGCCAGCGCCGACCGGCCGGAGCCCTGCAGGCCGCCGACGCCGAGCACCTCGCCGGCGCGCAGCCGCAGGTCGATGCCGCGCAGCTTGCGGTTGCCTCCGCCGCGGACGGTCAGCCGCACCGGGCCCAGCTCCTGCGGCCTCGCCGGGTCGGGGTAGTAGCTCGACAGCTCACGGCCGACCATGTGGCGCACCAGCTGATCGGCGCTGGTGTCCGCGGTGTCCAACGTGGCCACCGCCCGGCCGTCCTTGAGCACGGTGATCCGGCTGGACAGGTCGAAGACCTCCTTGAGGCGGTGCGAGACGTACAGCACGCCCATCCCGTGCTCATGAAGCCGCCGTACGAGCCCGTAGAGCTGGTCGACCTCGTGGTCGGCGAGAGCCGCGGTGGGCTCGTCCATGATGAGCAGCCGCGCGTCGAGGGCGAGCGCCTTGACGATCTCGACCACCTGTTGTTGCGCCACGCCGAGTCGTCCCACGCGTGTGTCGGGCGGTAACGAGCCCTCCCCGATCGAGGCGAGGAGCCCCGCGGTGCGGTTGAGCATCGCTCCGCGGTCGACGAGCCCGCGGCGCAGGGGCTCGCGGCCCAGCCAGACGTTCTCCGCGACGGTGCGCTCGGGCAGTAGCGTCAACTCCTGGTGGATGATGCCGATACCGGCCTGTTGGGCCTCACGCGGGCTGCGGAACGTCCGCGGCGCGCCGGCGAACTCCACCGTTCCCTCGTCGGGCTGGTGGACGCCGGACACCACCCTCATGAGCGTGGACTTGCCGGCGCCGTTCTCGCCGACGACCGCGTGCACCTCGCCCGGCCGGACCTGGAGGTCGACGTCATCGAGCACCCGCACGCCGAGGAACGATTTGCCGATGCCTCGCAGAGCGAGCAGCGGCGACGGCAGCAGGCCAGACATCGTGGGACCCTCTACATTCGCGTCGTCAGCAGGATTGCGTCACCGATAGCTGAAGCGTTCGTTCGGGTACGGCCGGCATGGATGGACAGATCCCGCCCGCGAGCTGTCGTCGAAAAAGCCGCGAACTTTCGCCGGACGCGATGGCGACATCGCGGCCCCGAGGGTAAATGCCTCGATGAGTGCCTGGCAATACATCGACCGGCGATAAGTCGACGGCGATCGGCACACCGAAATCTGTTATCGAATCGGCCCGTCCACAGTCGCGCACCGCACCACGGAGATTGATTAGCAGAATGTGTTATGGAATCGGCCCGACGACAGTCGCACACCGAACCACGAAGATTTCTGCGCAAAACATGTTATGGAATCGGCCGCACCCGATCCATATTGACTGTTGCGATACGCCGCTGCATGCTGGCCGGCAGACCACGGGAGACGGTCGCGTCCGGTGTGACGCCCTATCTCTTCCGTAGGGACTTGACTGCCCGTCACGGCGGACGGGATGACGAGCTGACGGCATACGCGTGCCTACGACGCGCTTCTGCACTCCGGCGCATCGGAGGTGCGGCCGACGCGTGCCCGTGGTCATGCCATCGTTGCTCCGCCGAATAGGAGACGGCATGCGTCGCATCACATTAATCTTCGGGGCGATCGCGAGCGTGCTCCTGTCGCTCGTCATCGCCCAACCGGCGTCAGCGGCGCCGGCCTTCCGAGCCCTGGTCTTCACGAAGACGGCCGGCTACCGGCACGATTCGATCCCGGCCGGCCTCGCGATGTTCCGGGAGCAGGCGGCGGCCAACAACTTCGAGTTGGTCCACAGCGAGGACTCAAGCGTTTTCACCCCGGCGAATCTCGCCACCTTCGACGTGCTCATCATGTTCCAGACCTCGGGAATGGTGTGGACCACGGCGTCCCAACGTCAGGCGGTGGAGGGCTACCTCGCCGGCGGCAAGGGCATCGTCGCGATCCACAACGCCACGGACATGGGCATCGAGAACGAGTACCCGTGGTGGGACCAGACCGTCAACGGCGGGGCGCACATGCCGGAGCACTCCCCCGGCGTGCTGTCCGGCACCGCGATCGTCGCGGACAGGAAGCACCCGTCGACGGCCGGCCTTCCGGACCGCTGGAACCGCAGCGAGGAGTGGTACAACTTCGACCGCAACCCCCGCGGCGACGTCCATGTCCTGGTCACCGCGGACGAGCGCACGTACAACCCCGGCCCTCGCGCCATGGGGCCGGACCACCCCATCTCCTGGTGCCGCAACACCGGGGGCGGCCGCGTGTGGGCCACCGGCATGGGGCACTCCAGCGCGGCCTACAGCGAGACCCATTTCCGCAGCCACGTCCTCGGGGGCGTCAAGTGGGCGGCCGGCAAGGAGCCCGGCGACTGCGGCGGCACCGTGTGGGGCAACTTCGAGAAGCGCACCCTCGACGACAACACCGCGGACCCGATGGCCCTCGCGGTCGCCCCGGACGGGCGGGTGCTCTACGTCCAGCGGGGCGGGCAGCTGAAGATCTTCAAACCGACCACCAACAGGACCGTGACAGCCGCCACGCTCAGCGTCTACACCGGCGGCGAGGACGGCCTCACCGGACTGGCGCTCGACCCCGACTTCGCCGACAACGGCTACGTGTACCTGTATCACTCCCCGGCCGGAGTCCCGAACGACATCAACCGGGTCTCCCGGTTCACGCTCACCGGCGACACCCTGAACATGTCGAGCCAGGTGACGATCATCGACATCCCCGCGACCCGTGACCGCACGTTCGCCGAGCCCGGGCACACGGGCGGCTACATCGAGTTCGGCCCCGACAAGAACCTCTACATCGGCACCGGGGACGACGTCCCACCGAACCTCGACCCCAACTGGCAGGGCTACGCCCCGCTGGACTGGCGGCAGGGCAAGGCCGACCTCGACGCCGCCCGCACCGCCGGCAACACCAACGACCTGCGGGGCAAGCTCCTGCGCATCCGGCCGTCGGCCGACGGCGGCTACACCGTCCCGGCCGGCAACCTCTACCCGCAGGGCACGGCGCAGACCCGGCCGGAGATCTACGCGATGGGCTTCCGCAACCCGTTCCGCTTCTCGATCGACCCGGAGAACGGGTGGGTCTACCTCGCCGACTACGGCCCGGACCGGAACCCGCCCACCACCAACCGCGGCCCCGAAGGGCTCGTCGAGCTCAATGTCATCAAGGCCCCGGGCAACTACGGCTGGCCGTTCTGCCACGGCGACAACCAGGCCTACGCGCCCTACAACCCGAGCACCGGCGTCGTCGGCGCCAAGTTCAACTGCAACGCGCCGGTCAACAACTCGCCGAACAACACCGGCCTGACCAGCCTGAAGCCGATCGTCGCGCCGAACATGTGGTACGGCTACGGCGTCTCACCGAACTTCCCCGAGCTCGGCTCCGGCGGCTCGGGGCCGATGGGCGGACCGGTCTACCGCTACGACGCCGCGAACCCGTCCGAGACGAAGTTCCCGCCCTACTACGACGGGGTCCACTTCTTCTACGAGTGGTCGCGCCACGCCGTCAAGGAGGTCCACTTCGACTCCGCGACCGCGGTCACCCGGACCAACCCCTTCCTGCCCGGCGCCAAGTTCCTCAAGCCGATGGACATGGAGTTCGGGCCCGACGGCTCGCTGTACCTGCTCGAATGGGGCAACAACTTCTCCGGTGGCAACAACGACTCGGGTCTCTACCGCATCGACTACAACCACGGCGGGCGGTCGCCGATCGCCAAGGCCACCGGAACACCCACCAACGGGGACGCGCCACTGAACGTGCAGTTCAGCAGCGCGGGGTCCACGGACCCGGATCCCGGCAGCACGCTCAACCACCACTGGACGTTCGGCGACGGCACCACGTCCACGGCGGCCAACCCGTCACACACCTACACCGCCAACGGCAACTACACCGCCCAGCTCAAGGTCACCGACAACACCGGCAAGACGGCGTTCGCCAACGTGCCGATCACCGTGGGCAACACCGCACCGACCGTCACCCTCACCCTTCCGTCCAACGGCGGCATGCTGGACTTCGGCGACCGCGTCCCGTACAAGGTGTCCGTCTCGGACCCCGGGGGCGCGCCCGTCGACTGCGCCAAGGTGTTCGTCAACCCCGCCCTCGGCCACGACGACCACCAGCACGAGACCACGGACCATCCGGGGTGCTCGGGCACCATCGACACGTCGCTGCTGGGCGGGCACCCCGACGGCGCCAACCTGTACTACGTCCTCAACGCCCGCTACACCGACGACGGCGGCCCCGGCGGTGCGAGCCCGCTCACCGGCTACGCCCAGGTGATCCTCCAGCCCAAGCACAAGCAGGCCGAGTTCTACACGGACCAGTCGGGTGTGCAGATCGTCGAGCAGGCCGGCGCGGAGAGCGGCAAGCGGGTCGGCAACATCTCCGACGGCGACTGGATCGCGTTCAAACCCATGAGCCTGTCGGGCGTCACGAGCGTGCGCTACCGCCTGTCGTCGCCGAGCGGCGGCGGATCGATCGAACTGCGCGCCGACTCCCCGACCGGCACGCTCCTGGCCACGACACCTGTGCCCGGCACCGGCGGCTGGAACACCTACCAGTCCACGTCGGCGGTGAACACAGCCGATCTCTCCGGCTCACACCCGCTCTACCTGGTGTTCAAGGGCACCTCGAACAACTGGTTCGACCTCGACTCGCTCACCTTCGGCGGCAACGGGGTCGGCGAACCGGGCAGCGGCGGCGGCGGCGTCGCCGGTCGGACCTGGACGGTCGCGGCGCAGCACAGCGGTAAGTTCATGGACGTCAACGGCGCGTCGACCGCTGACGGCGCCCAGGTCGTCCAGTGGCCGGGCACCGGCGCCGGCAACCAGAAGTGGCAGGCCGTCGACGCCGGTGGCGGCGCCGTCCACCTGAAGGCGGCGCACAGCGACAAGTGCCTCGCCGTCACGGGCGGGTCGACCGCCCAGGGCGCGTTCCTTCAGCAGGCCACCTGCGACAACGGCAACCCGCAGAAGTTCCTCGTCACCCCGTCGGCCACGGCGGGCGTGTACACGATGAAGAGCGTCCCCAGTGGACTGTGCGTCGACGTCAACGGCGGCTCGACGGCCGACGGCGCACGACTCCTGCAGTGGAGCTGCCACAGCGGCACCAACCAGCAGTGGCGGTTCACCGCCGTATAGCCCGTCCGGTGGATGCCCGGCGCGGTCGCGCGCCGGGCATCCCTTCCTACGACCAGGTGAGGAACCGCCATGGTGTTACGCATACCTCGGCCCCGCCGGTACGGACGTCTGTCCGCGCTGGGCGCCGCCCTGGTGCTTGTCGCCGTCGGCGCCACCGCGGTGGCGGCACCGATCGAGCCCGGGCAGAGCGCCCCCATCGTGGGCGCGCAGTCCGGCCGCTGTCTGACCGTCCCCGGCGCCGGCACCACCAACGGCACCCGGACCCAGCTCCAGGACTGCACCGGCGCGGCCGGCCAGACCTGGACCTACACCGCCGGCAAACAACTGACCGTCAACGGCGACAAGTGCCTCGACGCCAGCGGACGCGGCACCACCAACGGCACCGCGGTCGTCATCTGGGACTGCAACGGCCAGAACAACCAACAGTGGAACGTCAACCCCAACGGCACCATCACCGGCGTCCAGTCCGGACTGTGCCTCGACGCCAACGCCGGCGGCACCGCCAACGGCACCAGGACCATCCTCTGGTCCTGCCACAGCGGCGCCAACCAGCAGTGGAGCTCACCGACCCCGCCGCCGGACCCGCCGGACCCGCCGCTGCCGGGCGGCGCGGGCACGTGCGACATCTACGCCTCGGGCGGCACCCCCTGCGTCGCCGCCCACAGCACCGTACGAGCGCTCTACGGCACCTACAACGGCAACCTCTACCAGGTCCGGCGCTCGTCCGACGGCGCCACCCGGAACATCGGCGTCCGGAGCACGGGGGGCGCCGCCGACGCGGCGACGCAGGACTCGTTCTGCGCGGGGACCGCCTGTGTCATCACCGTCGTCTACGACCAGTCCGGCCGCGGGAACGACCTGTGGTACCAGGGTTCGAGTGTGGTTCCCGGCTCCCCCCAGAGCCGTCCGGCGACCGCGACGTCGGAGTCGCTGACGGTCGGCGGCAGCAAGGCCTACTCGCTCTACATCAACCCCGGCAACAGCTACTGGCGGGACGGCCACCTGACCGGCGTGCCGACCGGCAGCGCCCCCGAAGGCATGTACATGGTGACCAGCGGCACCCATGTCAACGGCGGCTGCTGCTTCGACTACGGCAACAGTGAGACGACCCGAGCGGCCGACGCGGCCGGGGCGATGGACGCGATCAATTTCAGCACCCAGTGCTGGTTCGGCGGGTGCGCCGGCAGAGGTCCCTGGGTCCAGGCCGACCTCGAATGGGGCCTCTACTCCGGTGGAAGTCAGAGCTGGAACACGAACCAGCGGGCCTTCACCAGCAAGTTCGTGACGGCGATGTTGAAGAACAACGGGACGAGCCGTTTCGCGCTCAGGGGTGCCGACGCCCAGACCGGAAGCCTGACCACGCTGTGGGACGGCGCGCTGCCGCCCGGCTACAGCCCCATGAAGAAGCAGGGCGCCATCATCCTCGGCAGCGGTGGTGACTGCTGCAAGCCCGGCGGCGGCGCGAACCTCAGCGCCGGCACCTTCTACGAGGGCGCGATGGTGTCCGGCTACCCGTCCGACGCAACCGACAACGCGGTACAGGCCAACATCGTCGCCGCCGGCTACCGCTGAGTCGCCCATCCATGAAGGGAGAAACGTGATGCGACAAGGCAACAACCGTCACCGATGGCGCACACCGATCGCGATGGCCATCACCCTCTTGCTCGCCGCCGCCGGCATCAGCGGCATCGGACTGACGTCCGCCGCCGCGGCCGAGGCCCCCTCCGTCGCCCCGAGCGCCGGATGCGGCAAGCCCCCCACGCTGTCGAGTGGTCCACGCTCGATCCAGAGCAGCGGCAGGACACGGAACTACATCCTGAGAGTGCCCGCCAACTACGACAACAACCGACCGTACCGACTGGTCTTCGGTTTCCACTGGAACGGCGGCACCGCCAATGACGTCGACTCGGGCGGAACCAGCGGATACTCCTGGTCGTACTACGGCCTGCGGGCGATCTCGAACGACAGCGCGATCTTCGTCGCGCCGCAGGGCCTCGGAAATGGCTGGGCCAATTCCAACGGCGAGGATCTGACCTTCGTGGACGACATGGTCAGGCAGATCGACGCGGGCCTGTGTGTCGACACGAACCAGCGCTTCGCCGGAGGCTTCAGCTACGGCGGCGGCATGAGTTTCGCACTCGCGTGCGCCCGGCCGACCGTGTTCCGCGCGGTCGCCGTCTACGCGGGCGGACAGTTGAGCGGGTGCAACGGCGGTACCCAGCCGGTCGCGTACATCGGACTGCACGGCTTGCGGGACCCGGTGCTCCCGATCGCCACGGGGCGTTCGCTGCGTGACAGGTTCGTGCGGAACAACGGCTGCACCGCCCAGAACCCGCCGGAGCCGGCACGGGGCAGCCTCACGCATGTCGTCACGACCTACTCGGGGTGCCGCGCCGGCTATCCCGTGGCATGGGCCGCGTTCGACGCGGGTCATACGCCCGGTCCCGTCGATGGATCGGCCGGCGACTACGAGCCCGGGGAGAGGTCGTGGACCCGGGCGGTGGTGTGGAACTTCTTCACCCAGTTCGACGGCTCGACGCCCAACCCGCCGGACCCGACCACGTTCCGGCTGCGCAACGAGGGTGCGGGCCGGTGCCTGGACGTCAACGGCGCCAACGCGGCCAACGGCACACCGATGATCGTCTGGGACTGCCACGGCAACGCCAACCAGCAGTTCACCCAGAACGGTCAGGCGCTGCAGGTGCTGGGCAAGTGCCTGAACGTTCCTGCCGACGCCGCCGCCGGCACGCGGGTCCAGATCCAGGACTGCAACGGTGGCGCCAACCAGCAGTGGGCCCTCAACGGCAACGGCACGATCCGCAATGCTCAGAACGGCTTGTGCCTGGATGTCAACGGCGCGGGCACCGCCAACGGCTCCGCGGTCGTCCTGTGGAGCTGTCACGACGGCGCCAACCAGCGTTGGGCGCGTACGTAGACACACGAGGGAAGGGCCACCCGACACCGCGCGGTGTCGGGTGGCCCTTCCGGCGTGTCGCGTCAGCTCAGGGCAGGGTCCATTTCTGGTTGGCCCCGCCGTGGCAGGACCACAGGTGCACCAGGGTGCCGTCCGCGGAGCCCCCGCCCGACACGTCCAGGCACTTGCCCGACTGCGGGTTCCGCAGCGACCCGTCCGTGGCCGCCTGCCAGTTCTGGTTGGCACCACCGTTGCAGGACCACAGCACGACTCTCGCCCCGTCCGCCGTACCGCCACCGCTGACATCCAGGCACTTGCCCAGCGCCTTGACCGTCGACCCCGGCGTCACCGTCCACTGCTGCCTCGCCGACCCCGTACAGGACGAGATCTGCACCGCCGTCCCGTCCGCGGAACCGCCGTCACGGACATCCAGGCACTTGCCCGCGACCCCCACGATCGGACCCGCGCCGGGGGTGGGGGCCGGGTTGCCGCCCAGCTCCTTGATCCGGACGTTGCGGAACGACACGTCGTCCCCCGTGCCGTGGTTCTGGATGCCGACGTGGCCGGCGAGCGAGCGGGCGGGGTTGGTGTTGGTGAAGTCATTGATCTTCACGCCGTTGAGCCACACCTGGAGCCGCTCGCCCTCCACCAGCACTTCGAAGGTGTTCCACTCGCCCGGTGGGTTGAGCGCCGCGTCACGGGCGGCCGTGTCCGGGGCCTTGACGGCGTAGATCGAGCCGGTCGTGCGGTCGGGCGCGTCGGTGGCGTCGATCTGGACCTCGTAGCCGGTGTCCAGTGCCGACTGCGGGTCGTTCGTCGGTGGGAAGCCCACGACCACACCGGAGTTGTCGTCGCCGGGCATCTTCCAGTCCAGCTTCAGCGAGTAGTTGGTGAACTGCTTGGCGCTGTACCAGAGCATGCCCATGCCGCCGTACGAGGCGAGGGTGGCGTCCGCGTTGGTGAAGCCGCCCGGACCGGCCTGCGACCAGCCGGTGGTCGAGCCGTTGTAGAGGGTCGTATAGCCGGTCTCGGGCCGGCAGTCGGCCTTGGTCCGGCCCGCCGCGTACCGGATGCCGCCGAGCAGGTGCGCCCGGAACGCCGGCTCCGCGTACGACGCCTGACTGTGCCCGCCGCCGGTGTAGAAGGCCCGGCCGCCCGAGACGGTCTTGCACCAGCTGTGCGGGTGATCGGCACCCATCGAGCCGCCCGAGTACGACGACTCGTCCAGCGTGGTGAGCACGTGCGCGGTGGTGCGGGGGTTGGTCCGGAAGTTGTACCACTCGTCGGTGCGGGTCCAGGTCTGCGGCAGGTGGGCGGTCGCCGCGTGCGCCCGCCCCTCCACCTTGACGTTGGCCTGCTGGACAGCGGGGTGCGAGGCGAAGTAGGCGCCGACCAGATCGCCGTAGAACGGCCAGTTGTACTCCGTGTCCGCGGCCGAGTGGACGCCGACGAAGCCGCCGCCCGAGCCGATGTACGACTGGAACGCCGACTGCTGGGCGTCGTTGAGGACGTCGCCGGTGGTGTTGAGGAAGACCACCGCCTCGTAGCGGCTCAGATTGCCGGTGGTGAACTGGTTGCCGTCCTCCGTGGCCGTGACCGTGAAACTGTTCGCCGCGCCGAGGTCGCGGATGGCCTGGATCCCCGCCGGGATCGAGTCGTGCCGGAAACCCGCCGTCCTGGAGAACACGAGGACGTCGTAGGCCGTGTCCGCGGCATGGACGGGGCGGGGCTGTCCGAGGAGGACCAGGGTGGCGAGTGCCGTGGCCGCCCCACCGAGCAGGGTTCGGAGTTGTCTGCGCATGTGCGTCGCTCCCTTCTTGGTGACCGGCATCAGGGCAGGCTCCATTTCTGGTTGGCGCCGCCGTGGCAGGTCCACAGATGGACAGGGGTGCCGTCCGCGGAGCCCCCGCCCGACACGTCCAGGCACTTGCCCGACTGCGGATTCCGCAGCGACCCGTCCTGGGACGTCTGCCAGTTCTGGTTGGCCCCGCCGTTGCAGGACCACAACTGGACCCTCGCCCCGTCCGCCGTGCTGTTGCCGCTGACGTCCAGGCACTTGCCCAACGCCTTGACCGTCGAGCCCGGCGTCACCGTCCACTGCTGCCTCGCCGACCCCGTACAGGACGAGATCTGCACCGCCGTCCCGTCCGCCGAACCGCCGTCACGGACATCCAGACACTTGCCCGCGACCCCCACGATCGGACCCGCGGACGGGCCTTCGCCGGTGTCGAAGGTGAACGCGTCGACGTCGAAGAGGAATCCTGAGCCGCCGGTGAAGGTCAGGTAGAGCGTGGTGGTGCCGGCCGGTGCACCGGAGATCGAGCCGCGCACGGTGGTGAAGTTCGTCCACGAGCCGGTGACCGGGACGGTTGCGGAGCCGAGGACGGTGCCGGTCGGCGAGCCGGCCCGGACCTGCAACGTGCCGCCCGCGCCGGCTGACGACACCCGGGCACTGAACGACGTGGCGTTGTTCAGCCTGTACGGCTCGAACGCGATCCAGTCGCCGTTCTCGATGTCGCCGACGGACTTGCCGCCCTCGGCGGTCGACTTGTCCAAGGTGGTGACGCCGGACGACGTCTTGTAGTGCTCGGCCTGCCGGTGCTTCGGCTGCAGGATGTGCTGCGTGTGCGTGGTGAGCCCGTCGTTGTCGGTGTACTCGGCGTCGAAGACCCCGAAGATGTTCGCCGCGTCGTCGTGCTCGCCGTCGACCGGGATGGTGAGCGTGCCGGAGCAACCGGTCTTCGAGGTGATCGGGTGGCCGTGGCCGTCGTGACCGACGATGTACGTCATCTTGACCTTGGCGCAGTCGACGGTGCCGTCCTCCGGGTCCGTCACGGTGATACTGAACGGCACGGTGTCGCCGAAGGCGAAGATCTCCCCCGCGGCGGGTCTGTCGATGGTCACGGTCGGCGCCGTGTTGCCGACCGTGATCCGCACGTCGGCGGTGCCGGTGGCACCCTGCGGGTCGCGCACGGTCAGCCTGGCGGTGTAGTCGCCGTTCGTGTCGTACGTCTTCGTCGGGTTGGCGGCGGTGGAGGTGGTGCCGTCACCGAAGCTCCACGCATAGGTCAGCGCCCCGCCCTCGGGATCGGACGAGCCGGCCGAGGAGAAGGTCACGGTCAGCGGTGCCGTGCCGGAGGTCCGGTCGGCGCCGGCCACCGCCGTGGGCGCGCGGTTGCCGACGCCGACGTAGTCGAAGCGGTACAGGGCGGAGTTCTGGTCGCCCTGGTAATAACCGGTGCCGTAGTCCAGCACGTAGTAGGAGCCGTCCGGGCCGAAGGCCGAGTCGATCACCTGCTTGCCGGTCCAGGGGAAGCTGTCGATGGTGCCCGGGGAGCCGTCGGCGTTGAGGTGGATCGGCTTGATCCAGCCGCGGCCGAACTCCGTGGCGAAGAACTGCCCGTCGAAGGACTGCGGGAACTTCGTGGGCGAGTTGACGTCGGGGTCGTACCGGTACACCGGGCCCGCCATCGGCGACTCCGAGCCGCCGCCGAACGCCGGCGGGCTGCCGGCGTCGCCGCCGTAACGGATCCAGGCGGCCTTGGCGGGGGGCAGCGTGCTCAAGCCGGTGTTGCGGGGGGAGTTGTTCGTCGGCCCGCCGGAGCAGTTGTACTTCGCGCCTGCCGCGTTGGTGGCGAAGTCCCACTCGGCGTACGTCTCGGAGCCGGCATTCGTGCCGGTGCAGTACGGCCAGCCGTAGAAGCCGGGGCCGGTGACGCGGTTGAACTCGACCTGGCCCTGCGGCCCGCGCGCCGAGGTGGCGCCGGCGTCGGGGCCGTAGTCGCCGACGTAGACGATGCCGGTGGCCTTGTCCACGCTCATCCGGAACGGGTTGCGCAGGCCCATCGCGTAGATCTCCGGCCGGGTCCTGGCCGTGCCGGGCGGGAACATGTTGCCTGCGGGGATCGAGTACGTCCCGTTCTCGTTCACCTTGATCCGTAAGATCTTGCCGCGCAGGTCGTTGGTGTTGGCGGCGGTGCGCTGCGCGTCGAACGCGGGGTTGCGGTTGGTCCGCTCGTCGAGCGGGGCATAGCCGGCGGACTCGAACGGGTTGGTGTCGTCGCCCGTGGACAGGTACAGGTTGCCCGCCGCGTCGAAGTCGATGTCTCCGCCGGCGTGGCAGCAGATGCCTCGGTCGGCCGCCACATCGAGGATGTCCACTTTGCTGGACTGGTTGAGCGTGAAGTCGGCGTTGAGCGTGAACCGGGAAAGCCGGTTCACGCCCTGCCACGCCGACCAGTTACCGCCGGTGGTCGGTGCGTCGCCTCCTGGTGTGGAGAGCGGCGGGGCGTAGTAGAGGTAGATGTGCCGGTTGGTGGCGAAACCCGGGTCGATGCCGATGCCCTGCAGGCCGTCCTCGTCGTGCGAGTACACGGGGATGGTGCCGATCACCGTGGTGGTGCCGCCCGCATCCGTGCGGCGCACGGTCCCGTTGCGGGCGGTATGCAGCACGGACCGGTCGGCGAGGACGGCCAGCGACATCGGCTCACCGACCTCCGCGACCCCGCGGGCCAGTTGGACCTGCTGGAAGTCGGCGGCGTTGATCGGGTGCGCCGAGGCCGGGGTCGCACCGGACAAGGTCGCGACGAGAGCGGCCGCGACCAGGAGCAGAGCCGATCCGATGGCCGGCCAACGCGCGGCTGCGACCCTCCCGATTAACATGAACATGACAATGCAGTCCCTCCTGGACAGGTGGTTGCCAAGCCTGGGACGCGCGCTGCCGCGCCCATGCCGTAGCGGGATGTCGCCGCTTCGGCCCGCCAGGTGCGCTTCAGCAGGCCACTACGCCGAGCGGGGGCAACAGCTCGGAAACAGGAGAAGTCGATGGCTACCGCGCTGCCGGGTCACATCGACGACCGTGATGGTCCGCCGACAAGGCTAGAGACTTCAGCCCACTGCGTCCACACTTCCCTCAGGACCAGCCGGGCTTTCGGTCTGTGGTGGAGAAGGGTCACGAAGGGCCCGAGCGCTGTCAGGACTTGGAGCCGTCCCCATCCCGGATGGGCGGGACGCAGACGGGTGCGTGATCGCCGCCGCCCGCCCCGACAACCCGGCCGGGCATCACCCTGTGGTATCAGCGTTGCGGCTTCAGCACGCATGGCAGCGCGGGCCGTTGCCGCTGTACCACCAACAGACGAAGAACCTGCCGGTGTCGTACTCGCCGAAGATGCCGGGCTTCTTCCAGGACGCGGATCAAGGGCGCCTGGCCTGGACGCATACCCGCCAGGCGCCCTTCGCGGCGCACGTCCGATCCGCGATGCCGCCACCAGGACACGCGCACCTACGCCCATGCCGCTTCACCAGTGATTCCGTCGACGCGGCAGTCTGCCGCGTCGGCGACGGCCGAGCCCGCCCGGTCAAAGGGGAGCGCAGGCCGTGGTGACGGAAGTGGAGCCGTGGCCGGCCCGGGCCGACGGCGCCTTGTACAGCGGCGGTTGGGGGGACGGGCGGTCAAGGGCCGGGACGCGCGGGCGGGTCGCCCCGGCGCCAAGAGCGGGCGGGCCGTCCGGGACGGCTTGGTGGTCGCCCAGGTCAGGGGTGTCCTGCGCGGTCCAGGTGCCCGTCGTCGCCGTCGGTTCGGACCAGGTCCGGGCGGCGGTGCGTTGGAGCCGGGTGACCGCGACGACGGCGAGAGCCGCGCGGAGTGTGCACAGGCCGCGCAGTCCGTCGAGGCGCTGGCCGGTGAGCAGGCCGATCCGCTGCAGGCGGCGGTCCAGCGTGTTGCGGTGGATGCCCAGCCGCTCACACGCACGGTGACGGACGCCGTCGGCGGCGATGAAGGCGGTCAGGGTCTCCCAGAGAACGGGCTGCTCGTCCAACGGCTCGACCATTTCGAGAAGCCGCTCGGAAACGGCCGGGGTCTCCGTCGCGCTGTACTCGACCAGGACGTCGTCGAGTCCGTACACCCCGGGCGGGCACTCAAGGGCCAGAAGCGTGGCGCAGATACCGTCGGCGACCGACACCCCGCCCTCCTCGGGGGCCACCCGCCCGCCCGGTGCGCCGAGACCGGGCCCCTGCCAGTGGACGGCGATCCAGACGTCGCCGGGAAGGTCCTTGTGGGCTTCGCGGGCGAGGGAGACGGCCTCCTCCTGGTCTGCGGCCCGCAGCAGGACGTGTGCTCCTTCGTCGGACGTCGGCACCACCGTCACGGCGAGACCGCGGAAGACCCGTTCGATGTCGGCGATCGTGCACGACAGAGCTCGTACGGCCAGCACCGCGCGGGCCTCCTCGGGAGTCTCCCGGGTGCGTTGCGCGAGCGACCGGCGGGGAGGCTCCGGGTCCTCGCCCCCGATCCCCACCTCGAAGAAGCCGCAGTTCAACTCGCGGCCCACCAACCGGCCGGCGTCGCCCAGCCGCAGCACCATCACCTCGTGCATCAGAGCGTCCTGGTCATGGGCTCCGACCGTGCACCGGTTGATGAGCCGGCGGGTCATACCGCTCACCATCGCGAGCAGTTCGTCGAGGGACCGGCCGCCGCGCGCCCACGCCCGGCCCTCCGCGCGGATGCGCGCCGCGCTCTGCCAGCTCCACTCGCCCTGGCCGGACACGACCTCGGTCAAGGCCGAGAAGATTTCCCACCGGACTCTACGGAGCACTTCGTCGGCATCCTCGTTCCCCTCCGACTCGAAGAGTGGGTGAAGGTCAGGTGTCGCCCCCGCGTGTGTGGTCATGTCAGGCAGGAAAGTGTACGAACATCAGAGGTACATCAAAGTCCGCTCAGAGCGCGATCGGAATACGATCCACTGGATCATCCCTGTGCCATCATGACGGCGACAGCACTTATCCCGTTCCTCGATTCCGCCGGCAGATCTCGACAGCAATGGGTTTACCGACTTCATGGTACGCATACGATGATCCAGAGCGACAGGTCCTCGAAAACGACCGTGCTCGTCGTGGAGGACGAGTCCAGCATCGCCTCCATGCTCACCATGGCGTTGCAGTTCCTCGGGTTCGAGGTGGTCACCGCCGCCCGGGGAAGCGAAGCGCTCGCCCTGGCGACCAGCCGTGCCCCCGACGTCGTTCTGCTCGACGTCGTCCTGCCCGACATGGACGGATTCGAGGTCTGCCGGGGCCTTCGTGGCGCCGGTGTCAACGCCCCCGTCCTCTTCGTGACCGCCCGGGACGCCGTCGCGGACAAGGTCCGTGGACTCGAACTCGCCGACGACTACGTCACCAAGCCGTTCGACCTCCACGAGGTGGTGGCCCGGATCCGGGCCGTCATGCGCCGCGGCCGTGAGCTGACGCCGGCCAACGACCGCAGGCTGCGCGCCGGTTGGGTGGAACTGGACCAGGACACTCGTGAGGTCTGGCGGCACGGCCAGCCCGTGCAGCTGTCGTCGACGGAATTCGCGTTACTGCGCTACCTCCTGGAGAACGCCGACCAGGTGATCTCCAAGGCGCAGATGCTCGACAACGTGTGGAGCTACGACTTCCGGGGCGAGTCCGGAATCGTCGAGACCTATATCTACTATCTGCGGCGCAAACTGGGCGACACCGACCAAACGCTGATCCACACCGTGCGCGGGGCAGGCTATCTGGTGCGCTCGGCACCTCCCGGAAATCTCACGGAGGACTGACGATGTCCACCGCCGAGTGCCCCACCGGGAGCGGACGAGGCGACCGGGGGGCCCCGTTCCTTCCGGCCCCCGTCAAGCCCCTCGTCCGCAGGCTCGCCTGGGGTTTCCTCGTCATCGCCGCCCTCGGCGTGCTCGGTTCCGACGTCTACTACGTGTGGGCCGTGTCGGACCACCTCCGGAAACGCACCGACCAGCAGATCGTCCAGAGCCACCGCTTCCGGATGGAGGCGCTGCGTGCCGGGCGGAGCTGGTACCCGGAACGGGGCGAGTCCGCGTCCATGGTGACCGACTCCCGGGGTGTCGTCCGCCTGTCGACCGGGCCCCCCTCCCTTCTCCGAAGTCTTCCGACGTCGGCGGCGCTGTTGCGCGACCGGGACGGGGTCGAGCCTCCCCTGCCGGTACCGGGCCGAGCCGCTCGGGCCGTCGTGGACCGCCTGCCGGACGGCGGATATCTGGTGACCGCACGGTCGACGGCCTCGGAGGAGGCGACCGTGCGGACACTGGTCGGCATCGAGACCGTCACCGGCATTCCGCTGATCCTGGCGCTGGCCCTGGGGGCCGTGTGGAGCAGTCGCCGGGCCCTCACCGGCATGCGCGAGATGTCGGCCGACGCCCGGCGCATCGCGGAAGGCAGCGAGGAGCCCTCGGAGCGCGTCCCGGTGGCGACGCAGCCGCTGCGCGAGCTGCGGAGCACCGCCGACACGTACAACTACCTGTTGCGGCGCATCGAGGAGGCCTCACTGCGCCGCCGGCAGGAGGAGAGCAGACTGTGCGAACTCGTCGACGCCGCCAGTCATGAGCTGCGCACCCCCCTCACCACCATCACCGGCTACGCGCAACTGGCCCTGCTCCGGGGGCTGGACGACCCTCGGCGGCTGGACGAGGCCATGGGGCACGTCCAGAAGGAGACCCGGCGTCTGAACAGCCTGGTCGAGGACATGCTGCTGCTGGCCCGGCTGGGGCACGGCAACATGCTCGAACAGTGTCCGGTGGACCTGGCCCAGCTCTGCGTGCAGGCGGTGAACCGGGCCCGGGTGCCCGGCGCCCGGCGCACGCTGCGGTGCGTGGTGGGGTCCTTTCCGCACTGGGTGGAGGGCGACCGGCGAAGGCTGGAGCAGGCGATCGACAGCCTGCTCTCCAACGTGCTGGCCCACACTCCCGAGGAGGCCGCGGCCCAGGTCCGGCTGAGGTGGCACGGTGACCGCCATGTCATCGACGTCATCGACGACGGGCCGGGGGTCGCGGAAACCGTCCGGGACCGGATCTTCGAGCCGTTCTTCCGCGCGTCGAGATCCGAGCCCACGGATGCGGACCCGCCTCGCCCTCCGGGACGCGGGCTGGGGTTGAGCGTGGCGGCGGCGGTGGTCGCCGCTCACGGCGGTTCCATCGGTCTCGAACCCTCCGAGCGGGGAGCGTGGTTCCGCGTCAGCCTGCCCGCCGCCCCGGACCTCGACGCCACGTCTGCAAAGGCGCCGCAGTGAGCCGCGGGGGTGGCTCGGCACACGAACCCGGGCGGTGTCAAGCACCTCGGGGAAAACTGGGGATTCACCTACACTCACGCGCGTGAGTTGATCACGCCCGCACCCGTTCCACACACTCCGGCCGTGTTCGCGCAGACCGACGGCACGTGTGCCGAGGCCAAGGCGCTTCCCGCGCGTACGACAGCCGTTGATCAGTGCTTTTCTCTCCGCCCCCACAGCGCCGTCAGGCGGGGGTGTCGTCCGCGCGGCCGCGCCGGAGCACCCGTGGAACCGCCCGTCGCGGCCAAGGAGCCGTCCGCGCTCCACTCCGGCGGCCCACCGGCACCCGTCCCGTGCCACCCGTCCCCACCTGGTTCGACCTTCCTGGCGACATCAACAACACGTAGTGAGGCTCTGGGTAGCGAAGACTTGCCGACCGGAGAGGGCCCTTGGGTATCGTGCCGCCAAGCAAGCCTTTTTCACGTCACGTTGGCGCAGCACACCCTGATCGGGCGGTGAGGTGTATCTCCGGGAGACCTACGAGGAGACCGCGGTGTCGGCGCCTCGCCCAGTGAACTCTGCTCGGGTCCTGCACGGATGTGCGGCGGTCGGGGCCTTGTCCCTCACGGTCCTCCTCTTCGTCCTGTCCACCGGGCCGACGCCGGGCGGAGGGCAGCCGCCTCCGGTCAGGCCGGCCAAGACGTACACGACGGCGCTCCACCCTGTCGCCGCCGTCGGCCGGGACGACCGGTCCGCAGTGGTCATCGGCGTCGCATACCGAGGGGCGATGACGGCATCGCCCGCGTCCCTGCGCGCCCCCGGTTCCTCGGCGGCGTTGAAGCTGGCGCTGCTCCTGCTGCCGCTGCTGGGGGCGATCGGGCTCAGCGCCCGGATACACCGGGACCGCAGCGCCCGGCGCAAGTCCGAGCAGCGTGTGATGGCGTTCGTCGCGACCGCGTGCCACGAGTTACGCACCCCGCTCACCGCCATCTCCGGCTACGTCCAGTTGGCCCGGCTCGGCGGACTGGCCGATCTGGAGAAGTTCGACCTGGTCATGGACCGTATGACGGACGAGACACGCCGGATGTCCGCACTCCTGGACGAGTTGATGCTCCTCGCCAGGCTGGACCTCGGCCAGCCACTGGCCAGTGAGCCGGTCAACCTCGCGCAGCTGTGCCGGGAAGCGGTGGCCGACGCCCAGGCCTGTTCCCCCCACCACCCCATCCGGCTCACGATCCTCCCCGGCACCCACGCGGTCACCGGTGACCGGGACCGTCTCTACCAGGCGATCGCCAACCTGCTGGCGAACGTGCGGCATCACACGCCCCACGGCACGCGCACCGCTCTGGGGCTGGGCACCGAGGACGGTTTCCGGGTGATCGAGGTGATCGACGACGGACCGGGCATCCCCGTCGCATTGCGCCGCTCGGCCTTCGAGCGGTTCGTCCACGGCGGGCGGGCGGCGGCGCACGCACCGGACACGGGCGGCGGGAACGGTCTGGGGCTGAGCGTCGTGGCCGCCATCGTCAACGCGCACGGCGGGACGGTGTCGCTGGAGCCCGGCCATCGGGGCGCGTGGTTCCGCATTCGGCTGCCCGCCTGAGCCGGCCGGGTCACCTGACTCCGCCGACCGAATTCCCGGGCGGCGCCGACCGGGTCAGGCGCGCGGGTAGGCGTCGCACGGACGGGCAAAGAGCCGTGGGCGGGACCGGCCCGCGCACGGGAAATTCCTTACACCCGGTCCTGCGGATATATGCCGCGAGATTGACTTGAATATGCTAGGCGATTCACCAGTCTTGTTCCTTTCACACCCGATCCACATCGACGCGAATTGGATGAACCGGACGCAATGCACGCCCCAGCAGGTAATTCCGGTCTTTCTCAGGCACCGCCCTCGCACCGGACTGAGCATTCCGGCCACTGCATCCTTCCCATGACATACATACCGACAGGGAGTATCGGCTACAATCCAGAGCGTTGTGCGCACAATTGTGAACCGGGAACAGGACACTGAAAGCCGCCTACAAAGCGGTGAGCGCGTTGCGCCCGCCACCCCTGGGCCACCGTGACCTCCAGCCTCCCCTTATGCGGTTACGCCCACCGCGCGGCTCCGCTCCCCTCCCCGCCGTCCCGCACAGAACATTCGGTGGCCCCCGTGAACCTCACCTCGGCCATACCGGCCCCTCGATCGCCGCGCAAGGGTGACATCCCGGCCGAACCCCTCCTGCTGGGCAGGTCCACCTTGCTCTCGGCGCTGATCCACCACATCCCCCGGCCAGACTCCGGCCCTCCCCCCGGCGTGGTGCTGACCGGACCGACCGGAATAGGCCGCAGCGCGTTACTGGCAGCCTTCTGCGGCCTCGCGGGGGCGTCGGCTTCCGTGCTGCGGGCCGGCCCTCCGGACGGCACCTGGTGCGACGGGGCCGGTGCCGTGCAGAACGAGACGGCACTCGCCCGGTCGCCGCTCGGCGACCGCCCTCTGTCGTGCCATCAGCTTCACGAGACGGTGGTGGAGCTCTGCCGGCGCGGACCCGTGGTGCTGGCCATGGACGACGCTCACCTGCCCCGCCCGCAGTCGCTGCGCGCGCTCGACTACGTCCTGCGCAGATCCGTCGGACTGCCCCTGATGCCGGTGATCACGGTGTCCCCCGTTCCCGAGCCGCCCGCCCTCGCCTCCCTGCTCACCCACCACACCTGGACCGCTTGGGAGTTGAGGCCCCTCACCGGCGCCGAGATCACCGAACTGCTCGCACAGAGGCTGGGACACGAACCCTGCGCCGCACTGTCGCGCGCGTGCCGGGAGCAGTCCGGAGGCATACCCTCCGCGGTCCACGCGTTCATCGCACGGTACCTCGGCGCGGCCTGGGCGAAGGGCGAGGAGCCGGGGGCGGACCGCACGACGCCGCGGAGCGCCGGACCGCTGCCCTCCTCCGCCTCCGCAGTCCTGTCCGCGGTGGCCGTACTCGGTTGTGCCGAACCGGAGTTGGTCAGCGAGCTGATCCGTCTTCCGCTGCCGGCCGTCCGACGGGCGCTGGACCATCTCGCCGAACGCCGGATCCTGCCGCTCGACGGCGCGCGAGCCGGGTCCGGCGGCCCCGCCGACGAAGTACCGGCCGGCCTGTCGAGCGATGAACTCATTCCGCTGTACGCCCGCGCGGCCCGGCTGCTGGAGGACGCCGGCCGCCCGCCGACCCAAGTGGCACGCGTCCTCCTGCGGATCCGGTACGGGGCCGCACCGTGGATGCTGGAGACTCTCTACAGCGCCGCCCTGGCCGCCGACTCCCCGAGCGCCGCCGTACGGTACCTCTCCCACGCGCTGGACATCGGCGGCGGTGAGAACGAGAACACCCGCACGCTGCGCCGGATCAGGGCCCTGCTGGCCGACACCCTCAGCACCGTCGAGCCGGAGCTGGCCGTCCACCACCTCAGCGTGCTCCTGGCGAGCAGCACCGACGGACACGAACTCGCCGAACTGGCCCTGCGGTACGCCGACACGCTCGTCCTGCTCGGCCGCGGGGACGAGGCGGCCGTACTGCTCGCCGGCGTGCTGGACCGCCGGCCCGGTCCCGCACAGGTCACCGTTCCGCTGGAGTCGCGCGCCGCTTTGGAATCCGCCCTCCTGCTCAGCGGAGCACTGGACCCGCGGACCATGCACTGGGTGAAGGAGCGCCCCCGGACATCGAGTGAGCCCGGCGACAACAATCCCGGCAACCGTCGGCTGCGGCTGGCCCACGCCGCGCTGTCGGCGCTCAGCGGCCGTCCCGTGTCCGAGCACCCCGGTCTCGTCGTCGGCGCCTCGGGCACCTCGCTGGACGACCTGTCGTTCATCGCCTCCGCCGTGGTCGCGGGCCTCGCCGACGACAGCACCACGGCCCTCGGCACGCTCGACCGCCTTCTCGGCAACCCGCTGCGCGGGGAACTCGGCCCGAGCCGGATCCAGGCCCTCACGGTCCGGGCTCTGGTGCTGGCCGCGACGGGCGACCTGCCCGCGGCCGAACGGGACAGCCGACAGGCCCTGGAACTCGAACGCCGACGCGGCGACAGCCCGGCGGTCATGTCCGCCGTCGTCTTCGCCTACATCCTCGCCCAGCGCGGCAGCATCGCCACCGCCGCGACGGTCCTCGCCCAGGTCGGCGGATCCGATGTGCGACGGCTGTCCTACGTCCAGCCCCTTCACCGGTGGGCGACGGCGGCCGTGCGACGCGCGCACGGCGACCTGCGCGGGGCACTGATAGCACTGCGCGCCAGCGGCAGGGCGCTGGGCCCGGAGAGCCCCGAGTCCCCGCTGGTGCTGCCGTGGTGGCTGGAGACCGCCGACCTGCTGGCGGAGCTGGGCCGTCCGGCCGAGGCACGGCAGGTCGCCGCCCACGCGGCAACACGTGTCACCCGTTCCGACACCCCGCGCGGCGCCGGACTGGCGCTACTGGCCCGCGGGCTGGCCACCCCGGGCCGCGCGGGACACCGGCTCCTCGACGACGCCTGCGCGCGACTGGCCGAATCCCCCGCGCGATTGCTGCGGGCACGCGCCGAGTACGCGCTGGGGGCCGCCCTGCTCGACGCCGGCGACCCCTTGGCCGCCCGGCCCCGGCTGCGGACCGCGCTGGACCTGATGCTCGGGTGCGGGGCGGGCAACGCCGCGACCGGCATCCGGGTCCGGCTCGCGGAGGCGGGCGGGCGGCCCCGTCAGCTCAGCGGCCGCCCGAAGGACGCCTTGACGGCACGGGAGCGCAGAGTCGCCGCCCTGGCGATGGCCGGCCACTCCAACCGGGAGATAGCCGAGACGCTCTACATCACCCGGCGCACGGTGGAACTGCACCTGACCCACGCCTATCAGAAGCTCGGCGTGAGCGGCCGGGAGGATCTCGTGGGCGTCCTGCGGGCCGCCTCCGGAACCCCCGAGCCCCGGGCCGGTGACGAGGAGCGATGAACACCACACCGGAGCGCCTGACGGCGTCCTCCAGTCCTTTCCGGCTCAAGCTGGCCACCCTGGACGGATTCACGCCGCTGTACGGCCGTGAAACCGAGCAGGCGGTGCTGCTCCGCATGATGAACCGACTCGCCCTCGGGCATCCCGCCGTGACCGTGATCCACGGCGTCCCGGGCTCCGGACGCAGCCGCCTGCTGCGACGCGGCATGGCCTTCGCAAGGGCCGCGGGTGTGCACGTGCTGAGCGCGCTGGGCACCGCCCCGTCCTCGCCCGCCCCGTACTCCTTCGTGGGACAACTGCGGCCGAGCCGCTGTCCGGCGGGCGGTTCGGCCCTCGCCGGGGAGCCGTCCGCGCAGGACTCCTTACCGGCGTGGTGCCGCTCCCTGATGGCGGCCGCGCACCGGCCCACACTGATCGCCCTGGACGACGTCCAGTGGGCGGACCCGGAATCGGTGCAGGTAGTCGCGGGTCTGCTGCGGAGACTGGGCTCGGCGCCGCTCGGGGTGCTGCTGACCGTCACCAGTGCCCACGGCGAGTTCCCCGACGCCTGCGCCGAACTCCTGGACCAGGCGGCCGCGTCGCCCGACGGCCGCGGGCTGCTGCTGGAACTCGGACCGCTCGGCGCGCCCGCGGTCCACGCCCTGTACACCGCGTCGGAGCTGCCCGTCCCCCCGACGTCGGAGGACGTCTGGTGGGACGGTGTCAGCCGCCTCACCGGCGGCAGTCCCTGGGTGATCATGCGTTCCATGGACGCCTTGCGACGCGATCCCGCCCTGGTGTCCTCCGTCGGCCTGTGGGCGGCGCTCTCCCAGGAGACCGACGCCGCGCACCGGGACCGGGCGACCGAGTCGGCCGCCAAGCTGCCCGAGCGCCCGCTCGCGCTGCTCCGCGGTCTGGCGGTCGGCCAGGGGCTGTTACCGGTGGAACGGGTCGCCGCTCTGGTGGGACTGGACGAAGCCGAAGTGGTGGGCACCCTGAGGACACTGCGGGTACAGGGCCTCATCGACGCCGGTGATCCGCCGCGGCTGAGGATGACGGGCTCCACGGCAGGTCTGCTGACCGGCCTGGCGGCCGACGAACGCAAGCGGCTGCACGCGGAGGCGGCCCGCTGGGCGCACCGCTGTGACGCCGACGACGAAGCGCTGGCCGCGCTGCTGCTGAACACCGTGCCACTGGGCGAGCCCTGGGTG
The DNA here is from genome assembly GCF_056437585.1 of Streptomyces sp. NPDC042364. Taxonomy (NCBI): domain Bacteria; kingdom Bacillati; phylum Actinomycetota; class Actinomycetes; order Kitasatosporales; family Streptomycetaceae; genus Streptomyces; species Streptomyces sp. NPDC042364. The sequence continues at coordinate 152,684 of NZ_JBWKAJ010000017.1, forward strand.
CCGCCGGTGCTGCGGCGTGCCGCCCGCCTCCTGCTCTCGCGCGGCCGGCACGCCGAGGCGGCCGCGCTGCTGGAGCGGGCGTTGCGCGAGCCGCTGGACCCCGCGGAGCGCGCGGAAGTGCTCCTGGAAGCCGCCGAGTCGTACACCATGACCGCGCCCGAGGCCGCGGACCGCAGGCTCGCGGAACTGTTGTGCGGCACGCAGGCGCGGCCGCGCGTGCGCGCGGCCGCCGAGGATCTCCTGGCCGGCCGGCTCGCCTCCCATGCCATGCTGCCGGTGTCGTTCAGGACGTGCTGCACGTCGCCGGCGGAGACCCCGGGGACGGAGGGCCGGAACCGGCCGGGGAACGCCCTGCACGCCGGGTCTGGCGCGGCATCCGGTGCCCAGTCGGCCGTCGACGGTGAGCCCGGTTCCGCTGTCGGTTCGGCCGACCTCGCCGCGCGGGTGTGGCGGCTGACGGTGCGGGGTCACGACGCGGCCGCGGTGCGGGCGATGTGTCTGGAGGCCCTGCGGGCGCCGCTCGACGACGCACTGCTCCCCCGGTTCGCCGTCTGCTGCGCGTTGTCCGTCGCGGACGCCCATGACACCGCGCGCGACGCCCTCGACGTCGCGCTCGCCGAGGCGGGACGCCGCCGCAGCCCCGCGCTGGTGGTGTGGGGGCGCCTGCTGCGCGCCCAGCTCAGCCTTCAGGCCGGTGACCCGGACACCGCCCTGCACGACCTCGCGTCCTGCCGTTCCCTGGCGTCGGCCGAGGTGTGGGATCCCACGCGGTTCTCCCTTCTGCGGTCATTGGAGATCCGCCTCCTGGTGGCGCGGGAGCGGTACGCGGAGGCCGACCGGCTGGCCCGCCAGGAGGTGGAGCCCGGGGCCGAGGAGAGTGACGCCTGGATCCATCTGCTGTACGCCCGCGCTCAGTTGTACCTCTGCCAAGGGCGTCCCCGGCAGGCGCTGGGCGAGGCCGAGGAGTGCGGGCGGCGTATGTCGGCCCGTGGGTGGGCCAACCCGGGGCTGGTGGCCTGGCGCTCGCTGGCGGCCCTGGCCCACCTGGGCTGTGGTGCGAACGACCGGGCGGCGGAGCTGTTCGCGGAGGAGTCACGGCTGGCCAGGCGGTGGGGCACCGACTCCGCCGTGGCCTGGGCCGATGTGCGCCGTGCCTTCGGCTCCCCGGCGCCGGAGGCGGCACGGCTGAGCGAGCACGCTGTGCGCCGGCTGGGCCCCACAGCCGCGTCCCGGCGATACGTGCGGACCGTGGTCGCCCGGGAGGCTGCCGGGGCGCGTCGCGGGGCACGGGCGGAGACCGCCTCACCCGGATCGGGCAACCAGGACGGCGGGACTCCGATGGGCCCATGATCGCGCGCACCCCACGCCTCGCATCCAACCCCCCTCAAGCTTCATCACACCGTGCAAGGAGGCCGCTGGCATGCTGCTCGAGCGGCAGAACGAACTGAAGGCGGCGGCGGACGCCCTCCGGCGCGCCGCACACGGCAACGGATCCATGGTCGTGATCAGCGGGCCGCCCGGCATCGGCAAGTCCGCGGTCCTGTCGGAGATCGCCGAACTCGCCGTGCGCCTGACCGACGGCCCGACAACGGGGTCGGCGGCGCTTCCCCGGCCCCTGGTGATGCGTGCCTACGCCGCCCCCGCGGAACGCTCCTTCGCTCTCGGTGTCACCCGGCAGCTACTGGAACCCGTCGTCAAGTCCGGTGCGCTGGTGGGTCGATGGGGCTCGGGGCCGGCGCGGCCCGCGCTGGCCTTCCTCCATGGCGACCCGGAGTCGCCCCGGCAGCACACCACGACGACGGTGCGGGCCCTGTTGTCCCTGGTGGAGAACATGAGCCAGGACCGCACTCCGGTCCTCCTCATCGATGATCTGCACTGGGCGGACGAAGGCACCCTGGACTGGCTGGACCAGTTGGTGCGGCAGGTGCCCCACCGGGGAATCCTGGTCGCCGCGACGGTCTGTGAGGGGGAGCCCGCCGCGGAGCCGCCCGGGCTCCCTCCGATCGCCGCCGCCGAGCACACGCTGTTCCCGGCCCCGCTCGGCGCGGCGTCGGTCGACGCGATGATCCTGCAGCGCCTGGGTGTACCGGGCGACCCGAAGTTCACGGCCGTCTGTCACGACGTCACGCGCGGGAATCCCCTGCACCTCGTGTCGCTGCTCCAGGAATGCCAGTCCCGCGGCATCGCCCCGGTGGCGGCCGGGGCCGCCGAGGTGGCCACGCTGGTGCCACCGGCGTTGCGTCGGCGGCTGACGCTGAGTCTTCAGGAACAGCCGGCCTCCGTCCTGGCCGTGGCGCGTGCGTTGCAGGTTCTCGGCGACGGTACGGACCCGCAGGTGGTGGGCGAGTTGGCCGGGCTGGACCGGGTGGACCTGGAGGCCGGTCTCGCGCGGCTGCGCCGGCTGACGCTGGTCGTCCGTGAGGGCTCCACGCTCAGACTGGCGCATCGGGCGGTGCACCAGGTGATCGAGGACGGCATGCCGCCGGGCGAACGCAACCGTCTGCACCTGGGTGCCGCCGCACTGCTGCGCTACCGGGGCAGCACGCCCGAGCGGGTGGCCGGCCATCTCCTCGCCAGCACCGTGCCGTTGGACGACGAGTCGGTGGTGGCGCTGCGCCACGCCGCCGATGCCGCGGTGCGGCGCGGCGCCCCGGAAACGGCGGCACGCTATCTGCGCCGGGCGCTGCTCGACCTTCCACCGCACGGCGAGGAGCGAGCCGTGCTGCTGGTGGAACTGGCGACCGCGGAGCGCAGTTTCGCGCCGTCGGTGGCCGTGCGGCACATCACCCAGGCGCTCCCTCTGCTGCCCGACGCCCGAGCCCGCGCGGAGGCGCTGCTGACCCTCACCCCGGTGGCGACGGGTGCCACACTGCTGTCGCTCGGGGACGCGATGCGGCAGGCGGCACGGGAACTGACCGCCACGCAGGTACGGGCGGACGACCACGGTCTGCTGGAGCTGCGCATGGAGGCCCGTCTCCATCACCTCTGCGACCTCGACCCGTCGGTGATCGCGTCGGCCGCGCACCGGCTGGCCGAGCTGGGCACGCGAGCGTCGATGACGCACCCGGGGGAGCGGGAGCTGCTGATGGCACTGACGTACACCGCGGCGGTCTCCACCACGCTGCCCGCCGCTCAGGTGAGCGCCCTCGCGGGCCGGGTCAGGGAACACGAGCCGGCGAGCGCGGCCCACGTGCACACCATGCTTCCGCTGATGGTGCCGGTCGCGGTGACCGCGGACTCGGTCACGGGACTGATGTCCTGGCTGGACACCGCCCTGGCCGACGCGGAACGCCGGGGCGGCCGGCTGGAGCAGTCGGTGGTGCTCAGCGAACAGGCTCTGGTCCTGCTCGCCCAGGGCAGGCTGGCGGCCGCGCGGGAACGGGCGGTGCGGGCCCTCGCTGTGTCCGGCCCCGAGGAGGCGAGCACGCTCTCGATCATCGCCTCGGTCATGGTGGCGCTGCGGACCCGCGAGCCGGAGCTGGTCGAGGCGCTGCCGGAGCGGATCCGCGGGGTGCACGAGAACTGTGTGCTCGCCGGACTGCTCACCATGATGCGGGGCATGCAGGCGGAGCGGCGGCATGAGCCGGGCATGGCCGTGGAGCACTTCCTCGACGCCGAATACGCCCTGGACCGGGTCGGCTGGCGCAATCCGGTGCTGGCGCCGTCCGCGTACTGGGCGGCACGCGCGCTGCACCGCATGGGCGAGTCCGAGCGGGCCGAGCAGTTGTCCGAGCGGCACCTGGAGCAGGCCAGGGCATGGGGTGCCCCGGCGAGTTTGGGGCGCGCCCTGGCGCTCCACGCCGCCGTGACGGGCGGGCCCTCGGCGGCGAGGTGGCTGCGTGAGGCCGCCGGGGTGCTGGAGGAGTCCGGTGATCTGCTCACGCGGGCGTCGGTCCTGCTGCGGCTCGCGGAGGCGGTGGCACCACGTCATGCCGCGGAGGCGCAGGCGGCGCTGCGCACGTCGTACGAGCTGGCCGTGGAGTGCGGAGCCGCGCGGATCGGGGCCCGCGCCCAGGAGATGCTGGGCCCGGAGGCGGTGGGCGTTCCGACCCGGGGGCGGCTGACGTCGACCGAGCGGATGGTGGCGCAGATGGCCGTGGAGGGGCTGACGAACCAGGCCATCGCGGATGCGCTCGGGGTCTCCCGGCGGGCCGTGGAGAAGCATCTGACCAACTGCTACCGCAAGATGTCGACCTCCGGCCGTTCCGGGCTGGCGAGCGCGCTCGAGGACGCGGGTCTGTACGAGCCGGGGGACGCGTCGACTCGGCCTGTGGAGGCGATCCGCCCTCAGGGAGCGGCCTGACGGCGGGGCCGGCCGGAGGTCGCCGGGCAAGCGTGAACGGGCCGCGGCGCCGGTCAGACGGCGCGCGGCGCGGCCGAGGGGGTGAAATGCTCGTCGAGCACCTTGAGCACTTCTGCGGCACGGCTGTCGAGGTAGAAGTGACCGCCGGAGAAGACATACAGGTCGAAGTCGGCGGTGGTGTGTTTCTCCCAGTCCCGGGCCTCGTCGATCGAGGTCTTGGGGTCGCTGTCGCCGACGAGCGCGGTGACCGGGCAGTCCACCGTGGCGCCCGGAGCACACCGGTAGGTCTCCACGGCCCGGTAGTCGCCGCGCAGCGCCGGCAGGATCATGCGGATCAGTTCCTCGTCGCCGAGCAGCCGGTCGTCGGTGCCGCTCATCGACTTGATCTCACTGATGATCCCGGCGTCGTCGCGGCGGTGGACGTTCTCGTCGCGGTGGCGGGAGGGAGCACGCCGGCCCGAGGCGAACAGTCGTACAGGGCCGCTGCCCTCGTCCTCGAAGCGCCGGGCGACCTCGAAGGCGACGAGCGCGCCCATGCTGTGTCCGAAGAAGGTCAGCGGGCGGTCGTCCCAGCCGCGCAGCACCTCGTGCACCTGGTCCGCGAGCGTACCGATGTCTTCGATCAGCGGCTCGTGGCGCCGGTCCTGGCGTCCGGGGTACTGGACGGCTACGACATCGACGCTCGGGCTGAGCGCGGTGGCCACGGGGCGGTAGTAGCTGGCCGAGCCGCCGGCGTGGGGGAAGCAGACCAGGCGGTGGGCGGCGTCGGGGGCCGGGGCGAACCGTCGGCACCACAGTCCGTCTTCGGGGGCAACAGTCACGCTGTTCGTCCGTCCTGTATCAGCGGGTATCGGTGTGCGGGATCACCGGCGGACTTCCACCGGTGTGCCGCCACTATCCGTCACCGTGGGGGCCGTGACGGCCGTAGCGGCTCGAAGTCTGGGCGTTTCCCCTGTTCTTGGGCCTGTGGGGCGGCTGCGCGTTGTGTGGCGGTACAGCACGGTGGCATAAAGCTGAGCACCGGACGCGTATCCGAGGCTCCGGCCCCCTAGCGAGGAGTTCCCATGCCCAGCAGCACGGTTCCACGGACCGCCCCGGGCGGAGCCCGGAAGCGGTGAGCCGGGTCACGGGCGGCAGGCTCTTCGCGGTCAGTGACCTGCATGTCGCCTATGAGCAGAACCGCGCCGTGGTTCGCGAGCTGCGCCCGTCCGAGCCCTCCGACTGGCTGATCGTCGCCGGTGACATCGGTGAGCTGACGGCGGACGTGGAGTGGGTGCTGCGGCTGCTCGCCGAGCGGTTCGCCACCGTGGTGTGGGTGCCGGGCAACCACGAGCTGTGGACACACCCCGACGACCCGGTGACCCTGCGCGGTGAGGCCCGCTATCGCAGCCTGGTCGAACTGTGCCGGTCCCTGGGGGTGCTGACCCCGGAGGACCCCTACGTGCAGTGGCCGGGGCCGGACGGGCCGGTGGTGATCGCGCCGCTGTTCCTGCTGTACGACTACTCGTTCCTGCCTCCGGGTGCCACCGGCACCGCCGATGCGCTGGCCCGGGCGGAGAAGGCCGGTGTGGTGGCCACCGACGAGTTCCTCCTGCACAGCGACCCCTACCCCGACCGGGCGGCCTGGTGCCGGGCACGGCTGGCGTACACGCGGGAGCGACTGGACGCCTGTCCGCCCGGCCTGCCGACGGTGCTGGTGAACCACTTCCCGCTGGTGCGCGACCCCACCCGGATCCTGCGGTACCCGGAGTTCGCCCTGTGGTGCGGCACCACCGCCACCCACGACTGGCACCGGCGCTACCGGGCGGCCACCGTCGTCTACGGACATCTGCACATCCCGCGTACCACCTGGCACGACGGGGTACCGCACCGCGAGGTGTCGCTGGGCTACCCCCGCGAGTGGCAGGCCCACGGCATGCCCGATCCGCTGCTGCGCGAGATCCTGCCCCGGCGAGGTGCCCGGTGACGCCGCTGATGCGCCGCCTGTTGCCGCGCGTGGTCGAAGTGACTGAGGTGCGTGGCGAGTTGACCGCCCCGCCGCTTTTCCCGGAGGAGGAGGCGGTGGTGGCGCGGGCGGTCGACAAGCGCCGGCGCGAGTTCGCCACCGGCCGGCGGTGCGCCCGTCTGTCGCTGGCCGCGCTGGGGCAGCCCGCCGTGCCGCTGCTGCCCGGCCCGCAGGGAGAACCCCGCTGGCCCTCCGGTGTGGTCGGTGCGTTGTCCCACTGTGACGGCTACCGGGTCGCGGCGGTCGCCCGCGGCACCGACCTGTCGGCGCTCGGCATCGACGCCGAGACGGCGGCCGCGCTGCCGGACGGCGTTCTGGAGGCGGTGTCGCTGCCCGAGGAGCGTGCGGATCTCGCCCGGCTGGGGCGAACCTCACCGCACGTGCCCTGGGACCGGCTGCTGTTCAGCGCGAAGGAGTCGGTCTACAAGGTGTGGTTCCCGCTCGCCCGCCGGCCTCTGGGGTTCGAGGACGCCCGGCTGCGCTTCACCCGGGATCCGGACCTCGCCGGTGCGGCGGGGGGCACGTTCGAGGCCCGGCTGCTGGTGCCGCTGCCCTCGGGGTTCGCCGGTCCGGTCGGTGGTGCCGAGCTCACCGGCCGGTGGCTGGTGGCGGAGGGGCTGGTGCTGACCGCACTGGCAACCGCCGTGCGCGGCGCGGGCGGTGGACCGGGGCCCTTCGAGCCGGCCGGCCAGGCCGCGGCCCGGGCCGTGTCCGGCGCGCCGGGCACAGGGCCGTCAGTACCCGGGGGGAGGGTTCCCCCCGGCGCTTTCTGACCACCGCGGCAGCCCCCGGGCCGCGCGGCTGCCGTGGGCGCGTCGAACCATGACGATCGGATGGAGAGGCAGCGATGCCCCAGCTCAACACGACCGGCCCCGAGTCCGACAGCGAGGCGCTCCTGGCCGCACGGCTGGCCGTCTCCGCGACGGCCACGGGCGGTGAGGTGATGTCCGACGTCGAGTTCTTCGACTGGTTCGACCAACGCCGCAGCAGGCACGGCCAGGTGGTGCGCCGCACCACGTTCGGCGACATGTCGGGCTGGGGCTTCGCCCCGGGAACCGGTGATCTGGTGCATCACAGCGGGCGGTTCTTCGCCGTGCGCGGCATGCGCGTGCACACCGACTTCGGTCCCGTGCCGGAGTGGACTCAGCCGATCATCAGGCAGCCCGAGATAGGCATTCTCGGTATCGCGGTCCGCGAGACCAACGGGGTGCTCCACTGCCTGATGCAGGCGAAGTCCGAGCCGGGCAACGTCAACGGCGTTCAGCTGTCCCCGACCGTGCAGGCGACCAAGAGCAACTACACCCGTGTGCACGGTGGTTCGCCGGTGCCCTATCTCGACTGCTTCCGGGACCCGGAGGCCCGGGGCCACCGGGTGCTGGCCGATGTGCTCCAGTCCGAACAGGGCTCGTGGTTCTTCTGCAAACGCAACCGCAACATGATCGTCGAGGTCGGCCCCGAGGTGGAGGCGGGCGAGGACTTCTGTTGGTTGACGCTGCGTCAGGTCAACGCGTTGCTGCACTACGACAATCTGGTCAACATGGACGCACGCACGGTGCTCTCCTGCCTGCCGGACTGGCACGGGAGCGCCCCGGCCCAGGGCCTTCACTCGGACGTGGCGATCCGCAGCTGGATCACCACCCAGCAGAGCGAACGGGACGTGAGTGCCGCCCTGTTGCCCCTGCGCGAGGTGGAGGGGCGGGACTGGTTCCGCGCCGAGGACCGCATCTCCCACAGGCGGGGCCTGTTCTTCAGCATCGTGCCGGTGGACGTCCTGTCCAACCGGCGGGAGGTGACGTCCTGGTCGCAGCCGCTGCTCGAACCGCACGGCATCGGGGTGTCGGCCATGCTGGTGCGCTGGATCGACGGCGTGCCGCACTGTCTGATGCAGGCGCGGCTCGAGCCGGGCTATCTGGATGTCGTCGAACTCGGCCCCACCGTGCAGTGCACGCCGGAGAACTACGCCCATCTGCCCGAGTCGGACCGCCCCCGCTTCCTCGACCTGGTGACCGGGGTGCGCCCGGAGCGGGTGCTGTTCGACACGGTGCTGTCGGAGGAGGGCGGCCGGTTTCTGAACGCGCAGAACCGGTATCTGGTCATCGAGGCGGACGACGGCGCCCTCGCGGATGTTCCGGACGGCTACCGGTGGGTGACTTTGCGTCAGCTCGGGGAGCTGCTGAAGTACAGCCACTATGTCAACGTGCAGGCACGGACACTGGTCGCGGCGCTGCGCAGCGTCATGGGGTCGCGGTCCGGCCCGCACCGTGCGGGAGCCCACGCAACCGGGTCCGTCCCTCCGAGCCCGGGAGGCAGCCGTGCGGATCATCGGTGACGGCTTTCTGGCCCGCAATCTGACGGAGGCCTTCGGGGACCGCTTCCCCGACGTGACCGTGATCGCCTCCGGGGTCTCCAGCACGGCCACCACGGCCCCGTCCGAGTACGACCGTGAGGCCCTGCTCCTCTACGAGGTCCTGGACTCCTGCCGGCTGGAGGGCCGGCGGCTGCTCTTCCTGTCCACCGCCTCGTTCTCCATGTACGGCTTCACGCACGAAGAGGTGAGCGAGTCGGGGCCGCTCCGGCCGCCGACGACCTACGGGAGGCACAAGTTGGCGCTGGAGAGCGTGGTGCGCTCCTCCGGCGTCGAGCACGTGATCCTGCGGGTGAGTCACGCGGTGGGCCCTCACCAGCGGCCGCACCAGTTGCTGCCCACGCTCGTGCGGCACATCACCCAGGGGGAGGTGACGGTCCATCAGGGAGCCCATCGCGACCTGCTGGACGTTCGGGATCTGATGCACGCCGTCGACAGACTGCTCGAGGACGGCGTGCACGGCGAGGTGGTGAACGTGGCCTCGGGAGTCCCGCAACCCGTGGAGGCGATCGTGGCCGCGATCGAGGACCGTCTGGGCGTCACGGCCCGGCGCGTGTACCGGCCCGGCCCGACGGCCGTCACCCGGGCGTCCGTCGGACGACTGCGGCGGCTGGTGCCCGACTTCCGCGCCGCGATCCCGGATCCGGACTATCTGGGGGCGTTGCTGGACGCCTATCTGCCGTACTACACCGCCCAGTCGGGGGGCCTGACAGCACGGCCCTCCCGGTGACCGTGCGCAAAACTGGGGGAACCCCTGGACATGTCCCCGCGAGCACAGGCGGAATGGCCTGTTCCGCCTAGCGTGGACGCATGATCGAGCTTGCGGGAGTGACCAAACAGTATGGTGAGAAGGTGGTGGTCGACGACCTCACCTTCACCGTCCGGCCAGGCTGTGTCACCGGATTCCTCGGCCCCAACGGAGCGGGCAAGTCCACCACGATGCGGATGATGCTCGCTCTGGACCGTCCCACGGCGGGCCGCGTTCTCATCGACGGCGAACCCTACTCCCGGCTCGGTGAACCACTGCGCCGCATCGGCGCGCTGCTCGACGCCAAGGCGATGCACGGCGGCCGCACCGCATACGACAACCTCAGATGCCTCGCCCTCAGCAACCGCATACCGCTGACGCGGGTCGACGAGGTGCTCCAGGAGGTCGGTCTGAGCGAGGTCGCCAAGAAGCGGCCCAAGGGCTTCTCCCTCGGCATGGGTCAACGGCTCGGCATCGCGGCGGCGCTGCTCGGGGATCCGGAGATCGTGATGCTGGACGAGCCGGTCAACGGTCTCGACCCGGAAGGCATCCACTGGATCCGTACGCTGATGAAGCGGTTGGCGGCGGAGGGCCGCACGGTGTTCGTCTCCAGCCATCTGATGAGCGAGATGGCGCTGACGGCCGACCATCTCGTCGTCATCGGCCGCGGCAGGCTGCTCGCCGACACCGGCATGCAGGACTTCATCGACGCCAACTCCCGTTCGTACGTGCGGATCCGCACCCCGGAACCGGAGAAGCTGCGGGACGTGCTCGCGGCGGCCGGCATCGCCGTCACCGAGAACGCCTCGGGTGCGTTCGAGGTGACCGACGCCCCGGCGGAGCGGCTCGGGGAACTGGCCCTTGAGCACCGCGTCCCGCTGCACGAGCTGAGCCCTCAGCACGCCTCCCTGGAAGAGGCGTTCATCGCCCTGACGGGTGAGACGGCCGAGTACCGCACGGGCGCCCCCGCCTCCGCCGACGCTCTGTCGAGCGCCGGTACGAACGCGCCGCAGCCGACCGAAACGGAGTCCTGACCCATGTCCGCACCCACCGCGACCCTGCGCTCCGAGTGGGCCAAACTCACCACGGTCCGCTCCACGGGGTGGACCCTGTTCGCCGCCTTCGGCGTCACCGTGGCCTTCGGCACGCTGGTGAGCGCCCTGTCCAACGCCGACTACGACAGCCTCTCGGAGCAGGAGAAGCTCGCCTTCGACCCCGCCGGCACCAGTTTCACGGGCGGCCTCCTCGGCCAGCTGGCGATGATCGCGTTCGGGGTCATGGTGATCGGCTCCGAGTACAGCACCGGCTCGATCCGCAGCTCGCTCGCGGCGGTTCCCCGGCGCGGCGTCTTCTACCTCAGCAAGGTCGCCGTCGCGACCGGTGCGGCCCTGGTCGTCAGCCTGGCCACCACCTTCGTGACCTTCTTCGCCGGACAGGCCGCGCTCGGATCGCACAGCACCACTCTCGGCGCGGACAACGTACTGCGGGCGACGTTCGGCGCGGCGCTCTACATGACGCTGATGGCCGTGTTCTCCATGGGCGTGGCGACCATGCTGCGCAGTTCGATGGTGTCCATGGGCATCCTGATGCCGTTCTTCTTCCTCATCACGCAGATCCTGGCCTCGGTGCCGGGCGCGAAGAAGGTCGCCGAGTACCTGCCCGACCAGGCGGGTGCGGCGATGGTGCGGGTGGTGCCGAAGTCTGACCTGCCCTACGGGGCGGGGGGCGGGCTCGTCATCATGCTGGCGTGGGTGGCCGCGGCGCTGCTCGGCGGGTATCTCGTGCTGCGCCGCCGGGACGCCTGACCCCGGAGCCGACGACACCGGACCCGGCACCACGACCACGTGGTGCCGGGTCCGGTGGTCTCCGCGCCACCCGCGCGGCTGCGGGCGCCCAGGAACCTCAGGACCGGACCCAGTCCGGGATCTCCAGGATGGTGAGCACCGCGGAGGTGGACACCCAGCCGGCCGCCGACGTCGTCATCAGGATGTTGTCACCCGGGGCCACCAGCCCGTTGACGAGCAGATGGTTCAGGGAGACCGCCATGTCGCAGGCGCCCATGTGACCGTACTCCTTGCCGAAGTGGGCGGTGGAGCGCGACATGGGCAGACCCAGGGGCTGCATCTTCGTCTGCTCGACCATGAGGGAGTCGCTGTTCGCGGCGACCACCCAGCGCAGGTCCGACGCGTTCAGCCCCGCGTCCACCAGCGAGCGGTGCACCAGGTCCAGCTCGAAGTCGCGAATCATCTCCATGCACTTGTCGAGCGGCATCACGTGCTGGTTGAAGTACATCAGCAGTTCCATGGTGCCGGAGGCCTTGCGTTCCTCCCCGCGGAACGGCAGCAGCGACTCCTCACCGCGATGCCACTGCTCCAGCTCGGGCATGGTGCCGGAGTTCACCGCCCGCAGCGCCGCGAACCCGCCCTCGCTGCTGAGCAGCACGGCGGCGCCCCCGTCGCTGGCGGTGAATCCGGTGCCGAAGCCGCGCCACCGGTCGATGAGCGGGCTGGTGAAGTTCTCCGCAGCCGTCACCAGCACGCTCTCGGCGCCCGCTGCCCCCGTCAGCCGACCCACGGCGACGTCGATCCCGGCGAGCAGGCCGTTGGAGTGCTGGCGCACGTCCGTGCTCGCCACCCCGCTCGCTCCCAGCTCCCGCAGCACGTACCCGGGCGGGTAGAACCCCTCGGGGCCGTGCTGCACGGCGGTGCAGTGGACATGGAAGTCGAGGTCGTCGATCTCGTGGTCGGAGCGCTCGTACGCGTGCCGGGCCGCGCCCACGGCCATGTCGAGGGCGGGCATGTCTCCCGCGATGTAGGCGGCGGTGAGCCCGGTCGCGTACTGGATGGAGAACTCGTCGTAGAGCCCTTGTTCGACGGCCTCCTCGACAGTCACCCGGCGCTCCGGGATGTAGACCCCGACCGTGTCGACGTAGACGCCGTTCGTCTTCATCTGTGGCTGTTCTCCTTGAGTCTTGAGTGTCGTGACGGGAGTGTCGTGGGCGATGTCGTGTCGTATGCAGGGCGGCCGTCGAGCGCGGGCGGCCGTGTCACGGGCGCAGCAGCTCCTCCTTGAGGCGCTTGACGAGCAGGACGGGCGTATCCGCCTCGAACAGCAGGGCGGCGGGCAACCGCAGCCCCGTGGTCTCGCGCAGCCTGTTGCGCAGGGCGAAGGCGGTGAGCGAGTTGAGGCCGATGTCCCGGAAGGCACGGGTGTCGTCGACGGCCTCGGACGAGGGATAGTCGAGCACCGCCGCCACGTCGGTGCGCACGAGGTCGATGAGCACGGCGTCGCGCTCGGCGTCGGCCAGTCCCGCGAGGCGGCGCCGGAGCATGCTGAGCGCACCCGCGGATCCCGTCCCGCCCGCCCGGCGCCGGGCGGGCGGACCGGCCAGGCCCCGCAGCGGCGCCGGCAGGCTCGCGTCGCCCGCGCGGCCGAGGAGCGTCCCGGTGTCCGGGCGCAGCAGGACGGCGGTGGGGGCGCCCTGTGAGCAGGCGGCGTCGAAGAGGTCGCGGCACGCGGTCCGGGTCAGCCGTTCGACTCCGGCGGGCGCGTCGGGCGCGGCGCGGTCCTGCCCGTCCCAGGGGCCCCACGCCACCGACAGGCCCGGCAGCCCCGCACCGCGGCGGCGTTCCGCCAGGGCGTCGAGGAAGGCGCCCAGGGCGGCCTCGTCGGCGTGTCCGGCGGCTCCCAGGGTGCCGGCGGCGGACGAGAGGAGCACCAGGGGGACCGGGGCGGAGCCGGCCCGGCCGGGCGCCGTCAGCTCGTCGAGGTGGAGGGCCGCGAGCAGCTCTCCCGCCAGCGGATCTCCCCCCGGTGCCGTCGCGTCGCCCGGCTCCCGGGGCCGGGGCGCCTGCGCCGCGTGCACGACGGCCGTCAGCGGGTGTGCCGCCGGCACGGACGAGAGGAGGGCCGCCAGTGCCTCCCGGTCGGCCGTGTCACAGACGGCGACGGTCACCTCGGCACCCCGGTCGGCCAGTTCGCTCCTGAGCAGGTGCTGCTCCTCACCGGGTGCCCGGGCGACGAGCAGCAGACGGCGAACGTCCGGCCGCTCTGCCAGGTGCCGGGCGATCTCGGCCCCGGCGGGCCGGTCGGCGCCGGTGACGAGGACGGTCCCTTCCGGGTCGGTCGGCAGGCCCCCTCCGTCGGTGGTGGCGGGCACGGCGGCCAGGCGTGGTACGCGCACCGTTCCCCGGGCCAGGGACAGTTGCGGCTCGGGGAGGGCCAGTGCCGCGGGCAGGGCGCGCCAGGAGGCGCGCTTGCCGTCGAGATCGGCGAGCACCAGCCGTCCCGGCTCGGCCAGTTGGGCGGAGCGGATCAGACCCCACAGCGCGGCGACCGCCGGGTCCGGCGCCCGGGTGCCGTCGCCCGCGAGCGAGCCGCGGGTCAGTATGACGAGCCGTGCGTCGGCGAGGCGGTCGTCGGAGAGCCACGTCCCCGCCAGCGCGGTCGTCCGCCGCAGCGCGGCGGCGCCGGTGGTGTCCTCGGGGCCGGGCACGCAGCCGGCCAGGACCGCCTCGGGCGCGGGCGCTCCGGAGTCCAGCGCCTCGTCGAGGGCGCCCAGGTCGTCGTACGCCTCGGTGTAGACGCCCGCCTGCATCAGGGCGGCGCGGGCGCCGAGCGGATCGGGGCCGACGACGGCCCAGCGCGGCTTGGCGGCGGGGGCCTCGCACGTGGTCTCGGTCCATGCGAGCCGGAGCAGCGGGCCGTGCTGCGCGGTGCGGGCCCTGGTGAGGACTGCGGGGTCGGCGCCGGCGAGGCGTATCTCGCCGATCGAGGCGACGGGCGTCCCCGTCTCGTCGGCGGCCTCCGCGGCGACGGTGTCGGTTCCGGTACGGGTCAGCCTGACCCGCAACGACGTGGCACCCACGGCGTACAGCGCCATCCGGTGCCAGGAGACGGGCACGGCCTGCGTGTCGCCGCCGGTGGCCCCGAGGGTGCGCAGGGCGGTGTCCAGCAGCGCCGGATGCAGGCAGAAGGAGGCGCCCTGCGGGTGCTGTTCCGCGGTGAGTGCGACCTCGGCGTACAGGTCGTCGTCGTGCCGCCACAGGCCCCGCAGGCCCTCGGTGGCCGTCACGGGCAGGCCGGTGAGGTCGGCGGGCTCGGCGTCGGCGGGCGGCCAGAGTTCCAGGTCGAAGGAGGCCGGGCCGTCACCGGGGCACAGTACCGCCCGGGCGTGGCGTGTCCAGGGCGTGCCGGGCAGGGCGTCCGCGCGCCGGGAGTGGATCCGCAGGGGGCGTTCGCCCGACGGATCCGCCGCGCCGACCGTGACGCGCAGCCGGACGTCGTCCCGCCGGGGCAGGACCAGCGGGGCCTCCGTGATCAGTTCGGCGACGCGGTCGCAGCCGACCCGCTCGCCCGCCTGGACGGCGAGTTCGAGGAGCACCGAGCCGGGCTCGGCCACGGTGCCCGCGACGGCGTCCGGGACCGGCCACCGCCGGGCGGCGCAGGACAGCGTGCCGGTCAGCACCAGCCCGCCCGGCTCGGGCAGTTCGACGACGGAGTCGAGCAGCGGATGCCGGTCCCCCGGGCCCGCCGCGGGCGTGTCGGCCCCGGGGCGCGGGGTGGTGGCCATCCAGTAGTGGCGGCGGTGGAAGGCGTAGGTGGGCAGCGGGATCCGGCGTGCCCCGGTGGGCGCCAGCAGGGTGTCCCAGTGCACCTCGACGCCCCGGACGTGCAGCTGTGCGAGGAGGGTCACGAGGTCGGGTCCGTCCGGGCCGGTGAGCGGCAGCACGTCCACGCCCGTGTCGGGCTCGGTGGCGCCGTAGGACGCGGCCGCGTCCCCGTCCGGCGGGCCGAGGACGACCAGCGTGCGGTGGCCGCCGTCCAGCAGCGTCCGCAGCGCCTGCTCGGGCCGGCCCGGGTTTCGTGCCAGGCCCGCGGCCCACTGTGCGGCGCCGCTGCCCTCCGGCTCCAGCCAGCCACCGGTCGCGGCCGAGCAGAACGGTGTGGCGAGGGGCCCGAAGCCGACGAGCGGCACGCTCTCGTCCTCGTCCGCCGTCCGGCTGTGGTGCACGGCGAGCCGGGCGCCGGCCTCGGTCGTGAGCAGCCCCGCGGCGCAGGCCGCGGCGATCTCGCCGGGTCCCTGGCCGGTCACCGCCGCGGGCTCGACGCCGTACGAGCGCAGCAGCGCGGTCAGCGCGACGGCCACCGCCCAGCCGAGCGGTCCGGCGATCTCCGGCCGTCGCGGCCAGTCGGGGGCGGTGCGTCCGGCCAGGACGTCGGCGGGGGTCCAGTCGACGAGCCCGGAGAGGGCCCGCCCGCAGACCTCCAGCGTCTCGGCGAACACGGGGGCGGAGGCGGCCAGCGGTGCGGCGCTCCGCGTCCAGCGGGCGTCGGCTGCCGGGAAGGCGAGGACCGGGGCGGGCGGTGC
The DNA here is from genome assembly GCF_056437585.1 of Streptomyces sp. NPDC042364. NCBI lineage: Bacteria > Bacillati > Actinomycetota > Actinomycetes > Kitasatosporales > Streptomycetaceae > Streptomyces > Streptomyces sp. NPDC042364. The sequence goes on from NZ_JBWKAJ010000017.1 coordinate 168,475, forward strand.
GGAGCCGGCCGGGGCGGTGCCGCGGATGACGGGGGTGTCGGGCTCGGTTCCGTCCGCCAGGGCCTTCAGGGCGCGCAGGGCCGTGTCCCGGTCGGCGACGGTGAGTACCGCGCGGTGGTCCAGGGCGGACCGGGTGGTCGCGAGCGACAGGGCCACGTCCCGCAGGTCCGGCGCCGGCTCGTCCGTCAGGAAGGCGTGCAGACGCGCCGCCTGGCCGCGCAGCGCCTCGCCGCCGCGCGCGGACAGCGGCAGCGGGAGGCGGGCGGGCGCCGTGGGAGCCCCGGTCCGGGTGTCGTCGGCGGTCTGGGCATCGACAGGGGTGTCGGTACCGCCGGTGACGTCTTCCCCGGGCCGGGGCGGCTCTTCGATGATCACATGGGCGTTGGTGCCGCTGATGCCGAAGGAGGACACGCCCGCCCGGCGCGGGCGGTCTCCGGGCGGCCAGGCCACGTCCTCGCGCAGCAGCTGGACGGCGCCCGCGGACCAGTCGACGTGCGGGGAGGGCGGGTCGGTGTGCGGGGTGCGGGGCAGGACACCGTACCGCATCGCCATGATCATTTTGATGACGCCGCCGACGCCGGACGCCGCCTGGGTGTGACCGATGTTGGCCTTCATCGAGCCCAGCCACAGTGGCCGCTCACGGCCCTGCCCGTACGTGGCGAGGAGCGCCTGGGCCTCGATCGGGTCGCCGAGGGGGGTGCCCGTGCCATGGGCCTCGACCGCGTCCACGTCGGCGGCGGTGAGTCCGGCGGAGCGCAGCACCTGGCGGATCAGCCGCTGCTGGGCGGGCCCGCTCGGGGCGGTCAGTCCGTTGGAGGCACCGTCCTGGTTGACGCCGCTGCCGGCGATCGTCGCGAGGACGGGGTGGCCGCGCCGCCGGGCGTCGGAGAGCCGCTCAAGGAGGAGGAGGCCCACTCCCTCGGCCCAGTTGGTGCCGTCGGCGTCGGCCGAGAACGGCTTGCACCGGCCGTCGGCGGCCAGGGTCCGCTCCCGGCTGAAGGCCACATACGGATCAGGCTGCGACATGACCGCCACTCCCCCGGCCAGCGCCAGGTCGCACTCCCCGGCACGCAGGGCCTGCGCCGCGAGGTGCAGGGCGACCAGGGAGGAGGAGCAGGCCGTGTCCACGGCCACCGAGGGGCCCTCGAGACCGAAGGCGTACGACACCCTGCCCGCGGCCACGTTGCCGGCCGTGCCCATCTGCATGCCGGAGGCGTAGTCGTGGTAGGTCACGCCCGCGAACACTCCGGTGCGGCTGCCCTTGAGGGAGGTGGGGGCGATCCCGGCCCGTTCGAACACCTCCCAGGACGTCTCCAGGAGCAGCCGCTGCTGGGGGTCCATGGTGAGCGCCTCGCGGGGCGAGATGCCGAAGAGTTCGGCGTCGAACCCGCCGCAGTCGTAGAGGAAGCCGGCTTCACGGACGTAGGTGGTGCCGGGACGGTCGGAGTCCGGGTCGTACAGGGCGTCGAGGTCCCAGCCGCGGTCGGTGGGAAACGGGCCCAGTCCCTCGGCTCCGGCGGCCACGAGGCGCCACAGCGCTTCGGGGGAGCCGGCCCCGCCGGGGTAGCGGCAGCCCATGCCGACGATCACCACGGGGTCGTCGCCGGGTGTGGCGGCGTCGGGGAGGCCGGCCGTGTCGTCGCTGTCGGCCTGGACTCCGTCAAGGCCCAGTTCCGCGGCCAGGTACCGGCTCAGGGCACCGGGGGTGGGGTGGTCGTAGACGAGGGTGGCGGGCAGGCGCAGTCCGGTCGCCTGGGCGAGACGGTTGCGCAGGTTCACGGCCGCGAGGGAGTCGAACCCCAGCTCCTTGAACGGTTTGCCGGAGCCGACCTGGTCGGCGCTGTCGTAGCCGAGAAGCACGGCGACCTGGCCGGTGACGAGTTCGGCGACCGCGTGGTGCCGGCGGGCCCTCGGCAGCGAGGCGAGCCGCCGGGCGAAGCCGCCGCCCTCACCCGCCGCGCCGGCCGCGCCGCGCCGGACGGTGACCCTCAGCAGTCCGCGGAGCAGCGGAGGCAGTTCACCGGCTTCGGCGCGGGACCGCAGGGCGTGCGTGTCGAGACGCATCGCCAGCAGCAGCGCCCGGTCGGCGGCACTGCCGGCGTCGAACAGGGACAGTCCCCGCTCGGCGGACAGGGGTATGACGCCCTGGGCTGCCGTTCTGGCCGTATGGGTGGCGTCCAGGGTCGCCGTCATGCCGCCGAAGCGCTCCCAGGGCCCCCACGCCAGTGAGGTGGCCGGCAGTCCGGCGGCGCGGCGGTGCTGGGCGAGGGCGTCGAGGTAGGTGTTGGCGGCCGCGTAGGTCGCCTGGCCGGGATTGCCGAGCAGGCCCGCCGCCGACGAGAACACCACGAAGGCGGACAGTTTCCGATGCGCGGTCAGCTCGTGCAGATGCGCGGCGGCGGTGGCCTTGGCCTGGAAGACGGTGGCCAGGCGCCGCGGGGTGAGCGAGGTGAGCAGGCCGTCGTCGAGGACGCCGGCGGTGTGCACCACGGCGGTCAGCGGGTGTTCGGCCGGCACCGACGCCAGGAGTTCGGCCAGCGCGGCGCGGTCGGAGACGTCGCAGGCCGCGATCGTCGCCTCCGCGCCGAGCGCGGTCAGTTCGTCGCGCAGTCCGGCCGCGCCCGGCGCCTGCGGCCCGGACCGGCTGACCAGGAGCAACCGCCGTACACCGTGCTCGGCCACCAGATGCCGGGCGGTCAGGGCGCCCAGTCCGCCGGTGCCACCGGTGATCAGCACCGTGCCGTCGGGGCCGAAGGCGGGCCGCGCCCCTTCGGCGGGACGTGGCGCGCGTACGACCCGGGGGGCCAGCAACGCTTTCCGGCGGACGGCGAGTTGGGGCTCCTCGGCATGCAGGGCGGACGGGGGCAGGAAGTCGGGCGTGTCACGGTCGACGAGCAGGAAGCGGCCGGGGTGCTCCGACTGGGCCGTGCGCACCAGTCCCCAGACGGGGGCGTGGGCGAGGTCGGACACGGGGTCGTCCGGGGCGGCCGCCACGGCGTGATGGGTGAGCACGGCCAGCCGGGACGCGTCGAGACGCTCGTCGGCCAGCCATTCCTGGAGGGTGGCCAGGAGCGCCGCGGTGGCGTCCTCGGCCGCGGCGGCGCGTCCGGTGCCGTCGTCGGGGTGGTCGGCGGAGGCGACCGGCAGGAGCACGGTCGCGGGCGGTGTGGCGCCCTCGTCCAGGGTGGCGCGCAGCGCGGCCAGGTCGTGGTGGACGCGGACGGTGACACCCCGCTCGGCGAGGTGGGCGGCGAGGGCCGCGCCGTCCGGGGCGAGCAGCGCCCAGTCGCCGTCCGCGCCGTCGGCGGGTCCCGGATCGGCGGTCTGTTCCGCGACGGGCGTCCACTCCACCGCGTGGAGTCCGTCGGCCGGCGGATCGGCGACGAGTCCGGAGACGGCCGTGTGGGCCAGGGAGAGGGAGTCGACGGTGGCCAGCGGCCGTGCGTGGGTGTCCGTCAGGGTGAGTGAGACACGGTCGGTGCCCGCGCCCGAGACCCGCAGCCGGGCGGCGCCCGCCCCGGTGGCGTGCACGGTCACGCCGTGCCAGCCCAGGGGCAGCGCGACACGGCCTTCCTCCGACTCGGGTGCGGCCCACAGGGCCGTCTGCACCGCGGCGTCGAGCAGCACGGGGTGGATGCCGAACGCGGCGGCGTCTCCCGCAGGCTGCTCGTCCGGGACGGCGAGTTCGGCGAAGAGCTCGTCGCCGCGGCGCCACAGGGCGCGCACGGCGCGGAAGGCCGGGCCGCAGACGTGACCGCGCAGCGGCAGCTGGTCGTACAGGTCGTCCACGTCGACGGGTTCGGCCCGCTCGGGCGGCCAGACGTCGGTCGCCGGCGTGTGCCCGGCGGGCTGGGCGGCGCTGCTCAGGGTGCCCTCGGCGTGGCAGCGCCAGGGCTGGTCGCCCTCGTCGCCGTCCGGGCGGGAGTGGACCGTCACCGTGCGCCGGCCGGTGTCGTCGGCGGCTGCGACCAGGATCTGCATCCGTACCCCGCCCTGTGCGGGCAGGGGCAGCGGATCTCGGAGGGTCAGTGTCTCCAGAGTGGTGCAGCCGGCCTCGTCGCCTGCCCGGACGGCCAGTTCGACGAGGACCGACTCGGGCAGCAGCGTGCTGCCCGCGGCCTCACGGTCGGCGAGCCAGGTGTGGGAGCGCACGGAGAGCCGGCCGGTGAGGAGGACGCCACCGGCGTCGGCGAGTTCGACGGTGGCGCCGAGCAGGGGGTGCCGCGCGGCACCGAGGCCCGCCGCCCGGATGCCGGCGGCGCCGGAGGGTGCGGCGGGCAGCCAGGCGCGGCGCCGCTGGAAGGCGTATGTCGGCAGTGGTTCCGCGGGTGGGGCGGTGGTGTCCGTGCCCGCTTCCGTGAGGAGGCGGGTCCAGTCGACGGCGGCGCCACGGCTGTACAGGGTGGCGAGGGCGGTCTCGAAGGCGCGGGGTCCCGGTTGGTCCTTGTGCTGCGCCGGTACGGCGAGCGTCCCGTCCTGGTCCGGCAGGTTCTGCGCCGTGAGGGCGGACAGGGTGCCGTCGGGGCCGAGTTCCAGGCAGCGGGTGACGCCGAGGCCGGGCAGGGCGCGGACGCCGTCGGCGAAGCGGACCGCGTGCCGGACGTGCCGTACCCAGTGGTCGGGGGAGGTCAGGTCGTCGGGTTCGGCCGGGCGGCCGGTGAGGTCGGAGACGACGGTCAGGCGCGGCGGGTGGAAGTCCAGCGACTCGGCGACCCGCCGGAAGTCCCGCAGCATCGGGTCCATCAGGGGCGAGTGGAAGGCGTGGCTCACGCGGAGCGCGGTGGCGCGGTGGCCGTTCGCCCTGGCCTGTTCCGCGATCTCCGCCACGTCCGAGGCCACGCCGGCGATCACGGTGGCGCGGGGCGCGTTGACGGCGGCGATGCCCACCCGGTCGGTGCGTCCCTCCAGCAGGGGCAGCACCTCGGCCTCGGAGAGCTGGAGGGAGAGCATCGCGCCACCTGCGGGGAGGGCCTGCATCAGCCGGCCGCGGGCCACCACGAGACGGCAGGCGTCGGCGAGGGACCACACTCCCGCCACGTGTGCGGCGGCCAGTTCACCGATGGAGTGGCCGAGGAGTACGTCGGGGCGCACCCCGAAGGACTCGGCGAGCCGGAACAGGGCGACTTCCAGGGCGAACAGAGCGGGCTGCGCGTACTCGGTGCGGTTCAGGACGTCGGCGTCCGTGCCGAACACGACCTCCTGCAAGGGGCGTTCGAGGGTGGTGTCGGCCTGCGCGCACACCTCGTCGAAGGCGTCCGCGAACGCCTCGTACGTGTCGTACAGTTCCCGTCCCATGCCGAGCCGCTGGGAGCCCTGCCCGGCGAAGAGGAAGGCGGTCCGGCCGCTTCCCGTGGCGGAACCGGTGACGAGGCCGGGCCTGGCGTGGCCGGCGGTCAGGGCGTCCAGACCGCGCAGCAGTTCGTCGCGGTCGGTGCCGAGCACGACGGCTCGTTCCTCGAACACGGACCGGGTCGTCAGCAGTGCGGCGGCGGTGTGGGCCGGGTCGGTCGCCGGACGGGACCGCACGAAGTCGGCGAGCCGCCGGGCCTGGTCACGCAGGGCGGCGGGCGTACGGCCGGTGACCACCCAGGGCACCGCCGAGGACGGCAGGCGCAGGGCGGGCGGCGCGGGAAGGGGGGTGTCCGGGTCCGCGGCGGTCTCGTCGGGGGCCTCCTCCAGGACGACGTGGGCATTGGTGCCGGAGACACCGAAGGCGGACACACCCGCCCGGCGGGGTCGGTCGGCGGTCCCCGGCCAGTCGGTGTTCTCCTGCAGCAGTCCGACGGCACCGGCCGTCCAGTCCACGCGCGAGGTGGGCTCGGCGGCGTGCAGGGTGCGTGGCAGCACACCGTGCCGCATCGCCAACACCATCTTGATCACACCCGCGACACCCGCCGCGGCCTGCGTATGACCGATGTTCGACTTCACCGACCCCAACCACAACGGCCGTTCACGGTCCTGGCCGTAGGTGGCCAGCAGCGCCTGCGCCTCGATCGGGTCACCCAGCGCCGTCCCCGTGCCGTGCGCCTCCACCGCGTCCACATCCGACGGGCTGAGACCACCGGCCGCCAACGCCGCCCTGATCACCCGCTGCTGCGACGGACCGTTCGGCGCCGTCAGACCGTTCGACGCACCGTCCTGGTTGACCGCACTCCCCCGCACCACCGCCAGCACCCGATGACCACGGCGCCGCGCGTCCGACAACCGCTCCACCACCACGACACCGACACCCTCACCCCACCCCGTACCGTCCGCACCCTCCGCGAACGCCTTGCACCGACCGTCCACCGCAAGCCCCCGCTGCCGCGAGAACTCCACGAACGCACCCGGCGTCGACATCACCGTCACACCACCGGCCAACGCCAGATCACACTCACCCGACCGCAACGCCTGCACCGCCAGATGCAACGCCACCAGCGACGACGAACACGCCGTGTCCACCGTCACCGCAGGCCCCTCCAAACCCAGCACGTACGACACCCGGCCCGACAACACCGACGCCGTGATGCCGGTGGTCAGGTGGCCGTCGGACTCCTCCGGCCGGTTGAGCATGAGCGCGAGGTAGTCCTGACCGTTGGTGCCCGTGAACACGCCGGTGCGGCTGCCGCGCAGCGTGGCGGGGTCGATGCCCGCCCGTTCCAGTGCCTCCCAGGAGGTCTCCAGCAGCAGCCGCTGCTGGGGGTCCATAGTCGTGGCCTCACGGGGTGATATGTCGAAGAAGGTGGAGTCGAACAGCGGCGCGTCGTAGAGGAAGGCCCCCTGCCGGGCGTACGTGGTGCCGACGCCGCCTGCCGGGTCGAGGACGCCGTCGAGATCCCAGCCGCGGTCGGCGGGGAAGTCGGCGACGGTGTCGCGGCCGTCCGTGAGCAGCCGCCAGAACTCCTCGGGCGTGTCCGCTCCCCCCGGGAAGCGGCAGCCGAGGCCGACGATCGCGACGGGCTCCTGACGGCTCGTCTCGACGTCATGAAGACGCTTGCGGGTCTGGCGGAGGTCCGCCGTCACCCTTTTCAGGTAGTCCCGCAGCTTCTCTTCATTGCTCGCCATCGTGCTCCACTTCCTCGCGAAAAAGCGTGAACGTCCCGTCGCCCGAGCCGGGTGGTCAGATCCCGAATTCCTTGTCGATCAGGTCGAACATCTCGTCGTCCGTCGCCTCGTCCAGTTCCGCGATCGCCTCGTCCGTCCTGTCGGCGGTGTCGGTGCCGGTCCACATCTCCAGCAGGCCCCGCAGCTTCGCCGTGATCTCCAGGTGGGTCTGCCCGCCGGTCCCGGTCTCGGCCGCGAGGGCCGTCGCCAGCCGGTCGATCTCGGCGACGACCCCGGAGGTGCCGGTACCGTCGCCGTCGGCACCGGCGAGTTCGGCGTCCAGGTACCGGGCGATGTCCACAGGTGCCGGGTAGTCGAACACCAGGGTCGCGGGCAGCCGGAGCCCGGTGGCCGCGCCGAGCCGGTTGCGCAGTTCCACGGCGGTCAGCGAGTCGAATCCGGTCTCCCGGAACGCGCGGGCCGGGTCCACCGCGTCGGACCGGGCGTGTCCCAGGACCAGGGCCGCCTGCTCCCGCACCAGCTCGACCAGCGCCGAGGAGCGTTCTCCGGCGCCCAGTCCGGCCAGCCGCTGCCGCAGGGCGTCCGCGTCCGCGCCGGACGCGAGGTCCCGCAGCGCGGCGTCCGCCTCCGGGACGTCACCCAGCAGGGCGGTGCCCCGTCCGGCGGCGAACGCGGGGGCGAAGCGCGTCCAGTCGACCCGTGCCACGACGCCGGCCGCATCGCCGGCGCCCACCAGTCGCTCCATCGCCACGAGGGCCGGCTCGGGCTCCAGTCCGGTCAGACCCCGGCGGCGCAGATACTCCTCGACACCGCCGTCGGCAGCCATGCCGTCCTGCGCCCACGGCCCCCACGCCACGGACGTTGCGGGAAGTCCGGCCGCCCTGCGCTGCTCGGCCAGGGTGTCCAGGTACGCGTTGGCTGCGGCGTAGTTGCCCTGCCCCGGAGAGCCGACGGAACCGGCGAACGAGGAGAACAGCACGAACGCCGACAGCTCCCGGTCCCGGGTCAGGACGTCGAGGTTGCGCGCGGCGACGGCCTTGGCGCGCAGGACGGCCGCGATGCGCTCCTGGGTGAGCGTCTCCATGAGCCCGTCGTCGAGGACACCCGCCGTGTGCACCACCGCGTCCACGGGGTGCTCGGCGAGCAGCGCGGCGAGCGCGTCCCGGTCCGCCGCGTCGCAGGCGGCCACGGTCACCCGTACGCCGGAGGCGATGAGGTCGTCGCGCAGGTCCGGTGCGCCGGGTGCGTCGAGCCCGCGCCTGCTGATCAGCACGAGGTGCTCGGCTCCCTGCGCGGCGGCCCAGCGGGCCACCCGAGCGCCCAGGGCGCCCGTGCCGCCCGTGATCAGCACGGTGCCCGAGGGGCGCCAGCCCGCGCCGAGTTCGCCGGGGGCCGTCCGGCCGAGCCGCCGGCCGAAGACACCGGTCGCCCGGATCGCGACCTGGTCCTCTCCCGAGCGGCCCGTGAGCACGCCGACGAGGCGGCCCGCCGCGCGCCGGTCCACGACCGGGGGCAGGTCGACCAGACCGCCCCAGCCCTCGGGGTGCTCCAGCGCAGCCACCCGGCCCAGTCCCCATACCGCGCCCTGTGCCGGGTCGGGCGCCTGGTCGGACCGGTTCACCGCGACCGCCCCCCTGGTCAGTGCCCACAGCGGGGCGGCGAGCCCGGCGTCGCCCGCGGCCTGGACGAGGACGGCGGTGTCGGCGGGGCCGGCCGGGACACCGTCACCGGCGTCGGCGCCGTGGTCCCCGGCGTGCTCGTCCAGGTGCTCGGGCAGCGCCAGGAAGGACAGGACACCCGCGACCGGCTCGCCCCCCGCGGCCGTGGCCAGCAGCGTGGCCAGTGCGGCCCGTTCGGCGCCGGGCTCGTACACGACCGGCACCGGCTCGGCCCCGTAGGACGCGAGACCTTCCAGCACGGCGCCGCTCCAGGCGTCCTCCCGCATTCCGGCGGGCAGCACGGCCAGCCAGCGGCCCGGCAGAGCATCGCCGGTCACCGCACCGAGAGGCTTCCAGTGCACGCCGTACAGCCAGTCGTCGACCCTGGACTGCTCCTGTTGTCCGCGCCACCACGACGACAGTGCCGGCAGCAGCCCGTCCAGCGCGTCCTCGGCCACACCGAGCGAGTCGGCCAGCGCGCGGGCGTCGCCCCGTTCGACAGCGGTCCAGAACCCTGCGTCCGCCCGGTCGGAGCCCGTCGCGGCCTGGGCGCCCAGCCTGGCACCCTCGGGCCAGAAGCGTTCGCGTTCGAAGGCGTAGGTCGGCAGGTCCACCGGGGTAGCCGCGGAGGGGGCGAAGACGGCACTCCAGTCCACCTGCCCGCCGTGCAGACGCAGTTCCGCGACCGCCGAGAGTACGGAACGGGCCTCCGCGCGGTCCTTGCGCAGGGTGGGAGTCAGCAGACGGCCCGCCGGACCGTCGTCCAGACCGCTCTGCGCCAGCGCGGTCAGCGTGCCGTCGGCCCCCAGCTCCACGAACCGGGACACACCCTGCTCGTCCAACCGCCGCACCGCACCCGCGAACCGCACCGGCCGACGCACGTGCTCCACCCAGTAGTCCGCCGACATCAACTCCTCGGACGTCGCCACCTCACCGGTCACCGTCGAGACCATGGCCAGGCACGGCTCACGGTAGACGAGAGCCTCGGCAACAGCCCGGAACTCATCGAGCATCGGCTCCATCAACGGCGAGTGGAACGCATGACTCACCCGCAACGCCGTCACCTTGCGGCCCTCGCCACGGAAGCGGTCCGCGATCTCCTCGACCGCCTGGGCCGCACCCGAGATCACGGTGGCCCGGGGTCCGTTGACCGCCGCGATGCCCACCTCGTCGCCCAGCAGGGGCAGCACCTCGTCCTCGGTGGCCTGGAGCGCGACCATCGCACCGCCCTCCGGCAGCGCCTGCATCAACCGGCCCCGCGCCACCACCAGACGGCACGCGTCCGCCAGCGACCACACCCCCGCCACATACGCGGCAGCGATCTCACCGATCGAATGCCCGGCGAGGACGTCCGGGCGCACACCCCACGACTCCAGCAACCGGAACAACGCCACCTCCAGCGCGAACAACGCCGGCTGCGCGAACTCCGTACGGTTCAGACGGTCGGCGTCCTCACCGAACACGATCTCCCGCAGATCGAAGGGCAGTTCCGCGTCCACCGCGTCGAAGGCCTCGGCGAACACCGGATACGTTGCGTACAACTCCCGCCCCATACCCAGTCGTTGCGAGCCCTGGCCCGCGAACAGGAAGGCCAGCCGTCGGCCCGAACGAGCGGGCGCGCCGGTCAGGACGGCGGGGTCGTGCTCTCCGGCCGCCAGTGCGCGCAGTCCGCGCAGCAGTTCGGCACGGCCTTCGGCCAGGATCACGGCCCGATGCTCCAACCAGGGCCTCAGGGAGGCCGAGAGACCGAGGTCGCCCAGACGCATTCCGGGGTCGGAGTCCACACAGGCCCACAGCCGTTCGGCCTGCCCGCGCAGGGCACCCTCGGAGGCGGCGGACAGCGCGACAGGGGTCAGGGGCAGTTCTTCGGCAGCGACCGCGGGTTCGGGAGTGTCCGTGGCCGGCGCGGTGACCGTGTCGGGGGACTGCTCGATGATGACGTGGGCGTTGGTGCCGCTGATGCCGAACGACGACACGCCCGCGCGCCGTGGACGGTCCTGCGGCTCCGGCCACTCGGTGTTCTCCGTGAGCAGAGTGATGTCGCCGAGCGACCAGTCCACGAAGGGCGACGGCTCCTCCGCGTGCAGGGTGCGGGGCAGCACTCCGTGCCGCATCGCCAGCACCATCTTGATCACACCACCCACACCGGCCGCGGCCTGTGTGTGGCCGATGTTCGACTTCAACGACCCCAGCAGCAGCGGTTGTTCGCGATCCTGGCCGTAGGTGGCCAGCAGGGCCTGCGCCTCGATCGGATCGCCCAGCGGCGTCCCCGTACCGTGCGCCTCCACCGCGTCCACGTCGGCCGGCTTCAGCCCCGCACTCGCCAGCGCCTGCCGGATGACGCGCTCCTGCGACGGACCGTTCGGCGCGGTCAGACCGTTGCTGGCACCGTCCTGGTTGACGGCCGAACCCGCCACCACCGCCAGCACCCGGTGACCGTTGCGGCGCGCGTCCGACAGCCGCTCCAGCACCAGCATGCCGATCCCCTCCGACCAGGCCGTACCGTCCGCGCCCGCCCCGAAGGACTTGCAGCGGCCGTCGAGGGCCAGGCCACGCTGCCGGCTGAAGTCGACGAAGGTGTCCGGCGTGGACATCACCATGACACCCCCGGTGAGGGCGAGGTCGCACTCGCCCGCCCGAAGCGACTGCGCGGCGAGGTGGAGGGTGACCAGGGAGGAGGAGCACGCGGTGTCGACCGTCATCGCCGGGCCCTCCAGGCCGAAGGTGTAGGCGATACGGCCGGAGTGGACGCTGCTGGTGTTTCCGGTCAGCAGGTAGCCGTCGGAGTCGTGCTCCCCCTCGCGCAGACAGGAGTTGTAGTCCTGTCCCATCACACCGGCGAACACACCGGTGCGGCTGCCGCGCAGCGCGGTCGGGTCGATGCCCGCCCGTTCCAGGACCTCCCAGGACACTTCCAGCAGCAGCCGCTGCTGCGGGTCCATCGCCAGCGCCTCACGCGGCGAGATCCCGAACAGTTCCGCGTCGAAGGACGCCGCGTCGTAGAGGAAACCGCCCCGGCGGACGTAGGTCCTGCCGAGTCGGCCGGGCTCGGGGTCGTACAGCGCCTCGATGTCCCAGCCGCGGTCGGTCGGGAAGTCACCGATCCCGTCGCCGCCTTCGCTCACCAGTCGCCAGAGGTCCTCGGGCGACTCGACGCCGCCGGGGAACCGGCACGCCATGCCCACGATGACCACCGGGTCGTCGTCCGTGCCCCGCCATGCGGGCAGAGCCGCGCCGTATGCCTCGGCGGCGTCGCCGGCGAGCTCCGTCAGCAGGTGCCGTGCGAGCGCGAGGGGGGACGGGTGGTCGAAGACCAGTGTGGCGGGCAGCCGCAACCCGGTCGCCGCGTTGACGCGGTTGCGCAGTTCCACCGAGGTGAGGGAGTCGAAGCCCAGGGTCTTGAACGCCTGGGCCGGTTCCACGTCGGCGGCGGAGCTGTGACCCAGTACCTGGGCCACAAGACCGGAGACCAGTTCCAGCAGCACCGGCTCGCGTTCGGCGGAGGGCAGAGCCAGCAGCCGGGTCCGCAGCTCGTCGCCGCTCGCCCCGTGACCGCCGGTGTGCGCGGAGCGTCGTGCCGGACCACGCACCAGCCCCCGCAACAGCGCCGGCACTTCAGGCAGTTCGCGCAGAGCCCGCAGGTCGAGGTTGACCGGGAGGAGGAAGGAGAGCCGGGTGTCCCGGAGTACGGCGTCGAGGACCGCCAGGCCCTGGTCGACGGCGAGCGGGCGCACGCCGCCGCGCGCCATGCGCTTCAGGTCCGCCTCGGTCAGGCCCGCGGTCATGCCCGCGTCGGGCGCCCAGGGGCCCCAGGCGAGTGAGACGGCGGGCAGGCCGAGGTTTCTGCGGCATCGGGCGATGGCGTCCAGGTAGGCGTTCGCCGCGGCGTAGTTGGCCTGTCCGGCACCGCCGAATGTGGCGGAGACCGAGGAGAACAGAACGAACGCGGCCAGGTCCAGGTCGCGGGTGAGCGCGTCGAGGTGTTCGGTCGCGTCCACCTTCGGGCGCAGCACCGTCTGCAGGCGTTCCTCGGTCAGTGACGGCAGGACGCCGTCGTCGACGACACCGGCGGTGTGGATCACCCCGGTCAGCGGGCGGTCGGCCGGGATCGACGCCAGCAGGCTCTCGAGGGCTTGCCGGTCGGCCACGTCGCAGGCCGTGACCGTGACGTCCGCGCCCAGGTCGGTCAGTTCGGCGGTGAGTTCCGCCGCACCCGGCGCCTCGGGCCCGCGCCGGCCCGCCAGCAGCAGGTGGCGCACACCGTGCCCGGTGACGAGATGACGGGCGACCAGGGCTCCCAGCCCGCCGGTGCCGCCGGTGACGAGTACGGTGCCGTCCGCGAGGCGAACGGTGCCGCTCCCACCCGGGCCGGCCTCCGCGTCGGTGGCGGTTGCGGCTGCGGTCGCCGTTGCGGCTGCGGTCGCGGTTGCGGCTGCGGTGAAGCGGGGCAGGGGTGCGGGGGCCAGCCGCGGAACGAGTACCTGGTCTGCGCGGACCACCAGTTCGGCCTCGGCGGGGAGAAGGCCGGGCTCTGCGGCCAGCGCGACCAGCGTGTCCCAGGATTCCGGCGTTCCGTCCAGGTCGGCCAGGGCGAGCCGGCCGGGGTTCTCGGTCCGGGCCGAGCGCACCAGACCCCACAGGGCGGCGAGCACGGGATCGGACTCCTCGTCCGGCCCCACTGCCACCGCACCGCCGGTGACGACGACCAGCCGGGCCGCAGCCAGTTCGTCGGCCGCCAGCCAGTCCTGTACGAAGGCGAGTGCGGCGGTGGTGACGGCGTGCGCCGCGGCCGAGGAACCCTCCAGCGAGGCGTCCAGCGGACCGCTCCAGGGCAGCAGCACGGTCTCGGGGACGGGATCGCCGTCGTGCACGGCTCGGGTCAGCTCCGACCAGGTCCTTGCGAGAACGTCGGGGTGCCCGGCGCTCGGGTGGTCGTCCGGGGCCGCGTGATCCGTCAGCAGGACCGTGCGGGTCGTTCGGTCCGTGCGGCCTTCCGCGGGCGACGCCCCGTCCACCAGGGCCGGGACCGCGGACGCGGAGGGGGAGGTGGATGGGGACGGGGACGGCAGCGGAATCCAGTCGATCGTGTACGTCCCGGCGGGGACGGCCGCGCCGGCGCCGCCCACCCCTTCGGTGGGCACCTCGCGCAGAGCAAGCGACTCGACGGCGGCGACCGCTCCGCCCGACGGGTCGGCCACGTACAGGGACACCGAATCGGATCCCGCCGGAACCACCCTCACCCGCAGGGCGCGCGCCCCGGACGCGAACAGCGACAGCCCGCGCCAGGAGAAGGGCAGCCGTCCGGCGCCCGCGTCCCCCAGGGGGCCGAAGAGGACGGCGTGCAGGGCCGAGTCGAGCAGGGCGGGATGCACGCCGAAACGTCCCGCGAGCCCCTCGTGCTCCTCCGGCAGACCGACTTCGGCGAACACCTCGTCCCCGCGCCGCCACACCGTGCGCAGCCCCTGGAACACCGGCCCGTACGCCAGCCCGGCGGCCGCGAACCGCTCGTACACATCGGTCACGGGGCGGGCTTCGGCGCCCTTGGGGGGCCACACGGCCAGCTCGGCCATCGCGGCGGCGGAGGCCTCCGCCCCCGTCTCAGGGGCCAGCACACCGTCGGCGTGCAGCACCCATGGTGAGTCGTCCGCGGCGTCCTCCGCCCGGGAGTGCACCTCCACGGTGCGGCGCCCCGTGTCATCGGCCGCCGCGACGGTGACTCGCAGGCGGAGCATGCCCTGGGCAGGCACCAGCAGCGGCACCGCTATCGTCAGCTCCTCCACCTTGCTGCAACCCACCTGGTCGCCGGCGCGCAGCGCCAGCTCCGCCCAGCCGGTACCCGGGAAGACCACCGCGCCCTGGACCTCGTGGTCACGCAGCCAGGGGTGGGAGCTCAGCGCGAGGCGCCCGGTCAACACCGCTCCCCCGTCGGCGAGTTCCACGGCGGCACCGAGCAGCGGGTGCTCGGTCGCGTCGAGCCCGGCGGCGGCCAGGTCACCGGGACTGTGCGACGCCTGGGGCCAGAACCGCTTCCGCTGGAAGGCGTACGTCGGCAGCTCGACGACACGGCCACCGCCGTCCGGAAGCACGGCGCGCCAGTCCACATCACCGCCCGCGGTGAACAGGGCGGCGAGGGCGGAGAGCGCGGTCGTGGCCTCGGGCCAGTCCTTGCGCAGCAGCGGTACGAGCACCGCGGCGTCGGTGCCGCGGGTGTCGCCGGTGTCGCCGGTGTCGTCGGTGTCGTCGGTGTCGTCGAGGCAGGTCTGGGCGAGGGCGGTGAGGGTGCCGTCCGGACCGAGTTCCACGAAGCGGCCCACGCCCTGCCCGGCGAGCACTCGGACGGCATCGCAGTAGCGGACCGCCCGGCGCACCTGGCCGACCCAGTAGTCCGCCGACATCAGCTCGTCGGCCGTGGCCGCCTCACCGGTCACCGTCGAGACGACAGGCAGCTTCGGACGCCCGAACGTCAGACCCTCCGCCACCTTGCGGAAGTCCGCCAGCATCGGCTCCATCAACGGCGAGTGGAACGCATGACTCACCCGCAACGCCGTCACCTTGCGGCCCTGGCCACGGAAGCGGCCCGCGATCTCCTCGACCGCCTGGGCCACGCCCGAGATCACGGTGGCCCTGGGTCCGTTGACCGCCGCGATGCCCACCTCGTCACCCAGCAGGGGCAGCACCTCGTCCTCGGTGGCCTGGAGCGCGACCATCGCACCGCCGGACGGCAGGGCCTGCATCAACCGGCCCCGCGCCACCACCAGACGGCACGCGTCCGCCAGCGACCACACCCCCGCCACATACGCGGCGGCCAGCTCACCGATGGAGTGACCGGCCAGCACGTCCGGGCGCACACCCCACGACTCCAGCAACCGGAACAACGCCACTTCCAGCGCGAACAGCGCGGGCTGGGTGAACTCGGTCCGGTTCAGACGGTCGGCATCCTCACCGAACACCACCTCCCGTAGATCGAAGGGCAGTTCCGCGTCCACGGCGTCGAAGGCCTCGGCGAACACCGGATACGTCTCGTAGAGCTCCCGGCCCATACCCAGGCGTTGCGAGCCCTGCCCGGGGAAGAGCAGAGCGGTCTTCCGCGCACGCGTCTGCGCGCCTCTGATCAGCCCCGGAGCGTCCGCTCCCTCCGCCAGCGCGTGCAATCCCCGCAGCAGCTCGTCGCGGTCGGCGGCCAGGACCACCGCGCGGTGCTCCAGCACCGTCCGGGTGGTCGCCAGCGCCCGGGCGGCGGCGGAGAGAGCAAGATCCGGCCGTGCTTCCACGAAGGCCGCCAGGTTCTCGGCCTGGGCCGACAGACCACCCCCGGCCGCGGACAACACCCACGGCAACACCGACCCCTCGGCGACGTCGGTGCTCTCCACGGCCACCACCGCGTCAGGGGCCTGTTCAAGGATGACGTGGGCGTTGGTACCACTGATACCGAACGACGACACACCCGCCCGCCGGGGCCGGTCGTCCGACCGGGGCCACTCGACACTCTCGGTCAGCAGGGTGATCTCCCCCGCCGTCCAGTCGACGTGCGAGGACGGCTCGTCCACATGCAGAGTGCGAGGCAGCACACCGTGCCGCATCGCCAGCACCATCTTGATCACACCACCCACACCGGCCGCAGCCTGCGTATGACCGATGTTCGACTTCAACGACCCCAACAACAGCGGCCGTTCACGATCCTGACCGTAGGTGGCCAGCAGCGCCTGCGCCTCGATCGGATCGCCCAGCGGCGTCCCCGTACCGTGCGCCTCCACCGCGTCCACGTCGGCCGGCTTCAGCCCCGCACCGGCCAGCGCCTGCCGGATCACCCGCTGCTGCGACGGACCGTTCGGCGCCGTCAGGCCGTTGGACGCACCGTCCTGGTTGACCGCACTCCCCCGCACCACCGCCAACACCCGATGACCGTTACGACGCGCGTCCGACAACCGCTCCACCAGCAGCAGACCCACACCCTCCGACCACGCCGTACCATCCGCGCCATCCGAGAACGCCTTGCACCGACCATCCACCGCAAGCCCACGCTGCCGCGAGAACTCCACGAACATCTCCGGCCCGGCCATCACCGTCACACCACCGGCCAACGCCAGATCACACTCACCCGACCGCAGCGCCTGCACCGCCAGATGCAACGCCACCAGCGACGACGAACACGCCGTGTCCACCGTCACCGCAGGCCCCTCGAAACCAAACGTGTACGCGATACGACCCGACGCCACACTGCCGGTGTTCCCGGTCAGCAGGTAGCCGTCGGAGTCGTGCTCCCCCGCGCGCAGGCAGGAGTCGTAGTCCTGTGTGATCGCGCCAGCGAAGACACCGGTACGGCTGCCCCGCAGCGTCGCCGGGTCGATCCCCGCCCGCTCCAGAACCTCCCACGACGTCTCCAGCAGCAACCGCTGCTGCGGATCCATCGCCAGCGCCTCACGCGGCGAGATCCCGAAGAGTGTGGAGTCGAACAGCGCGGCGTCGTAGAGGAAACCACCCTCTCGCACATACGTATGGCCCGCCGTGCCCGGCTCAGGATCATAGAGCCCGTCGAGGTCCCACCCACGATCCGTGGGGAACCCGCCGATCGCGTCGCCACCCTCACTGACGAGCCGCCACAGATCCTCCGGCGAGCCCACCCCACCCGGGAACCGGCACGCCATCCCGACGATCACGACCGGATCGTCGCTCACGCTCGTCGGCATGGGGAGCCTGGAGGCCAGATCGACGCCCGCCTCCCCTTCCGACAGTTCAGACAGGAGGTGCCGGGCCAGGGCGGCAGGGGTCGGGTAGTCGAAGACCAGCGTGGCTGGGAGCTTCATGCCGGTGGCGGTGCTCACGCGGTTGCGCAGTTCCACCGAGGTCAGGGAGTCGAATCCGAGGGACTTGAACGGCTGGTCAGCCTCCAGATCCGCGGCGGACGCGTGGCCCAGGACTGATGCGGCCTGTCCACGGACGAGGTCCAGCAGGAATTTCTCGCGCTCGGCCGCGGGGAGCCCTCGGACTCGCCGGGCGATGTCGGCCGCCCCTCCGGCCGTCGCCCCGGCGTCCGCAGCCCGGCGTGCGGGCGTGCGAACGAGAGCGCGCAGGTGGTCGGGAACCTGTCCACGCCTACGGAGCGCTGCGAGGTCGAGGTTGATCGGCAGCACAGCCGCCCGTTCGAGTGCCGGTCCGATCTCCAGCACGGCATCGAAGAGCCCGAGCCCCTGTTCCGGGGCGAGCGGCTGCATGCCCTCGCGGGCCATGCGCCGCAGGTCCGCCTCGGTCAAATCGGCGGTCATGCCCGCGCCGGGGGCCCAGGGACCCCAGGCGAGAGCGGTCGCCGGCAGACCGGAAGAGCGGCGGCGGGCGGCGAAGGCGTCCAG
>NZ_JBWKAJ010000018.1:0-173695 GCF_056437585.1 Streptomyces sp. NPDC042364
GCCGACAAATCCGAAACAGGACAGTCAGCGACGTCAGTCAGAGGGTGAGTCAGGCTCATCAGCAGAACCACCAGTCACATGATCACTGTCAGAGGGTGTACTGGGATCAGAGGGATCAGTTCGGCGAGAGGTCCGGGGCGAGCGCGGCCGACCCGTGGCACTGCCATGGGGGATGGGGCCCAGGTGCTCGTGCCGGCGACCGTGGCAGATGGGACGGGGCGGGACGGCTGTCCGTCGGGTGACGGCCTGAGCAGGGGAGAGCGCTGTGCGGGCGACGTTCGTTCTGGGCCGGATCGCCGGGGTCCGGGTGGGCGTGCACTGGAGTGTCCTGTTCATCTTCGGCGTCGTCGCGTTCGGTCTGTCCCAGGGCCGCCTCCCGGAGACGTATCCGGGGCGTGCCTGGGCGGTGTACTGGGCGGCCGGCCTGTGCACCGCAGTGATCTTCTTCGCTTCCCTCCTCGCGCATGAGCTGGCGCACGCCGTCGTGGCCCGGCGCAACGGGGTCGAGGTGGACGACATCGTGCTGTGGCTGCTGGGCGGAGCCGCTCGGCTCAAGTCCGAGGCGTCCAGCCCCGGCAGGGAGCTGCGGATCGCCGGTGTCGGCCCCCTCGTCAGTCTCCTGCTGGGCGGGCTGTTCACCCTCGCCACCTGGCTGCTCGACCTGGCATCCGCCTCCGGCATCGTGGTGGAGATGGCCGCCTGGCTCGCGGGCATCAATGTGCTGCTCGCCGTCTTCAACGCGCTGCCCGCCGCCCCGCTCGACGGGGGCAGGCTGCTGCGCGCGTTCCTGTGGTGGCGTACGGGAGACCGGCTGCGGGCAACCGCCGGCGCCACCGCGGCGGGGAGGGTCCTCGGGTGGCTGCTGGTGGTCCTCGGGCTGGTCGCGTTCATGCGGACCGGCGCGTTCGGCGGTCTGTGGCTCGCGCTGATCGGCTGGTTCCTCATCGC
Source organism: Streptomyces sp. NPDC042364 (assembly GCF_056437585.1). NCBI lineage: Bacteria > Bacillati > Actinomycetota > Actinomycetes > Kitasatosporales > Streptomycetaceae > Streptomyces > Streptomyces sp. NPDC042364. Next base: position 949 of record NZ_JBWKAJ010000018.1, read on the forward strand.
CGCTGCCACCGCCGAGGGACGGCAGGCCCAGCTGCGCGGCGTGCTCGCCGGAGTCCCTGTGCGGCACGCCATGACGCCCGAACCGCTCACAGTTCCCGCGGACACCACGGTCGCCGGCTTCCTCACCGATGCGCGCTACCGCTATCGCCACTCGGCGTTCCCGGTGACCGAGGACGGGGCCTCGGTCGGGCTGGTGAGCCTCGACAGAGCCCGGAAGGTGCCGCAGGCCGAGGCCCATGCCGTGGCGGTGAGGGACGTCATGGTGCCGCTGTCGCAGACGACCGTGGTCGAGCCGGACAGCCCACTGGCGGATCTGCTGCCGCGCATGGAGCCGGGAGCCGAGCACCGGGTCCTGGTCATGGATCACGGCAGGCTCGTCGGAATCGTCTCGCTCTCGGACGTCAGCCGCACGGTGACCTGGCTGATGAACACCGCCGGGCGGCGCGGTGGTCCGTGACCGTGGCACATCACCACCGGGCGGGCCAGAGCGGGCAGTGCCCCGCTTTGACCTGTTCGCCCGCCTCCCGACCGCGCTCGCTGGGATTGCTGCCGACCGACGGTCGTCGCGGCGGCGGGAGCACGTCGAAGAGAGGGTGACGGGAATGGACATCGCACCGGTGGAAGAGAGCCCGTTCCGCTTCCGCGTCGAACGGCAGGGCCCGATGCGTGTGCGGGGGTCGTCTTCGCGACGCGGGAGCTTCTTCTGCCGCAGGCCGCCGAGGACAAGGCACTGGAGCAGGTCGCCCAACGTGGCGACCCTGCCCGGCAGTGCTTCGTATGTGGCGAGATGGTCCCCGCAACCGACCGAGCCAGAACGAACCGGATCCGGCGCCGTCCTGTGCGAAGACATCGCGGAGCTGCTCCGGACGCCAGGAGCGCTCTGGTAAGCAGGGGCAGGCGGCGCCGGTCCGCTTCGTCGGCGGCCCAGGCGAGCGCCGCGCGTCTGCCGGGGTCAGGGTCGAGGCCGACCACGATCGGGCTTCGTCCTTGTGCATGGGCCATCGCCGTCTCCCTCGGTTTCTTGGGCCGGCGGATCGGGCCGGGTGTCGGTCACCGGCGGCCGAATCGGTCTCTTCCGGCGTCGGAGAGCGTCTACAGGCCCTGGGAGAGCAGGAGTTCGTGGGCGAGTCGTGCACCGCGGGCCGCTTCCTCGGGGGGGACGTCCTTCGACGGGATGTCCTCCAGGCCACGGGCGAGTACCCGGACGGCCTCGGCCAGGGTCGCGACCTGTGCCTCCAGCCGGCTCAACCTGGCCTCCGGTCCGGGCGTGGCATTGGCTTCGTCGGGATGGGGCTGTGCCATGTCGTGCCTCCTTACGTTGTAGGTGGGTTGATTCCGGTCACTCGTAGGATCGGGAGGCCCAGGGATGCCGGGTGTGGCTTGGTGCCTCCAGCCCGTCGGTGGCTTGAAAGGATTGGCCGCTCGGCATCCCGCGACGACTCGACCACTCATTGGGATGCGCGCGACAAGATCGCTTGGTAAGGACACGCTGGCGAGGTCGTCTGCGAGGACCCGCTGGCTATTGCCGGTCAGCAGCGCGATCATCAGCGCGGCTCCGCCGGCGTTGAGGTCGATGGCCCAGGTCACCGGCTCGCCCTCGCTCAGCGCAAGGACATCGGCGATCAGTTTGAGCAGGGCGGCCTCGTCGTTGGCCACCCTGCGCGACAACTTCCGTCTGCCGCCGGTGTCGATCACCACGCAGTGATGTTCGGCCTTGCCCGCGTCCGTGGAAGGGGGATCGCCACTCGAGCGGTGGGGCGGGTGGCACGGTCCGCCCCGCCACCGAGCGCCTGCGCGGCCTCAGGCTTGGGAGACCTCGATGTGTTTGGGCTTGGCCGCCTGGGCCTTGGGCACGGTGACGGTCAGCACCCCGTCGGCCAGCGTCGCTGTGATCTCGTCCGTCTCGACTGAGGCCGGCAGTAGGGCCCGGTACTCGAAGCGTCCGGTGCGCCGGGTGCTGCGGCGCATAACGCCCTCGCGCTCGCTCTCCTTGTACTCTCCCTCGATGCACAGTTCCCGCTCGCTGATCTCGACGTCGATGTCCTCGCGCTTGATCCCGGGAAGCTCCGCCTCGACCACGTAGGCATCGTCGGTCTCGTGCAGGTCGGCCAAGGGCGAGAAGGCCCTGAGGGCGGGCGCGGCGCCGGCGGTGGCTTCCAGGAAACGGTTCATCCGCTCGAAGAGGTCGTCGAACTCGGCGGCGATCGGCTCGCCCCAGCCCAGCGAGTGGAAGGGCCGTTCCAGGCGCTGGCCGGGCCGGCGGTGTACGGGCAGAGTCATCGAGGTTCACCTCCGCGAAACGACGGCTGTCGGGTCAACTTCCATGCTGCGCGCCCGCACCTCCCCCCGCGAATCGACCACCGAACCCCCGCGTCTTCGACATCGGGGCGGGGCGCCATGGCGGCGATCCGCGCAGGACGGGACATCGGTACCCGCATCACCGCCGACTGACGTCGGGGCAGCGCCCGGTCTGCGCCGGCGCGTGATGCCGCTGCATCGCCGGCGCGTGCCGATGTCGTCTCGGCCCGGGCGCAGCCCTGGTCGGCGGTGGTTGTTCCCCGGATCTGACCGGACGGGCGGAGACGGACCACGTCGACGGTCGGCCCCCGGGGCCGGAAGTCGTCCCCGCAGGGACCTTCGGCCCTGTGACCGGAGGCCGGTGCCGTCCCATGGTGGGACGAGTGGTGGGAGAACGGACCAGCGACCTGCTGGAGGCCGAGTCATGAGTGCACAGAATTCGCCGCACGCGTCCGGTCCGCTCCCGCCGCACCAGGAGCATGCGTCAAAGGGGGCTAAGGGGGCGAACCCGCTGCGACGTACGTCCGACAGGTTCGAGTCCTGGTTCCGCGGCTTGCTGATGCTGCTCCTCGTCCTCGGCCTGCCGGTGGCCGCGCTCAGCGCGGGGCTGGCGGCGTACGAGTCGTCGATGCGCACCGTGCAAGCCCAGTCGGCGCAGCGGCAGGAGGTCACGGCGCGACTGACGTCGAACGTCAAGGGCGTCAGCACAGATGGGAAGCAAACGGCGCAGGTCCGCTGGACCGACGACAACGGCACGGTGCGGACGGGGACGACCCTCGTGAAGTCGGGAACGACGAAGGGTGCCACCGTGCGGGTGTGGGTGGACCGGGACGGCGGACTCACGAGTCCGCCGATGAGTGAACTCAACGCGACGACCACCGGCTGGTTCGTGGGCGGTATGGCCGCGCTCGGTGTGGGCGCCGCGTTCTGCGCGGCCCGGGCAGGCATGCGCCATGTGCTGGACCGGAGAAGGTACGCACAGTGGGACACCGAGTGGGACTTGGTCGAGCCCCTGTGGTCCGCGCGCTTCCGCCGGTGACGGGCAGGAAATCCGGAGGGGGACGAGGAGACCACGCCGATGCCCGACGCGACGATCACCGACCCGTACGAAGTGAGGATGGCGGTTGCCCTGCCTCCGCGAGGGAACGAGCGGCCCCGCAAACGCTCCGCCTCATTCGCCCGCGACCTGCTCTTCCAGCGCGGCTTCCTGGTAGCCGCGGGGGCTGGAGTCGGTCCGGGACCAGCTGTCAGGTCTTCATGTCGGCGCGGAGAACGTCACCCCTGCGCGTCCGCGGAGTACCGGCCGCGGCGGGATCTTCAGCCCCTGCTCGGCCTGGAATCCACCGGCGACGTACGGGCGGCGGCGGAGGGGCGGATCGTGGCGGCGGGAGAGCCCGTGCCGGAGGCGACGGCGCCTCTCCCGCAGGCGCGGCCGGCATCCACGGTGAGGCCAAGGAAAAGGAACACACCGGGGTGGTCCGAAGGCATACCCGCCGCACAGGGCAGTTCGACTACCGCGCGACTCCGCCGCCGAACTCCGACACCGAGGCGATCACCGCGGACCTGGCGAGCGGAGTCCTCACGGCGCGCGTCCCGAGAACGGAGGCGGCGAAGGCGCACCGCATCGCGATCACGGGCTGAGCCGGGGTGGCTCAGCCGTGCGCCGGGCAGCGTTCCGGGGCCGGCAGGCAAGGGCCCGTTCCCTCCACGCGAGGCCGACGGCTCCGCCGGCTCCCTCAGGTGGCAGTGGTGGAGGACCGTCGGGCGTCGTCGGTCCGGTACGCGAGGTGCTCGGAGACCGAGACCACGCCGTCGACGCTCCGGCACAGTCGCTCGATGACGGGGATCAGAGTCCTGAACTCGACCGAGCCCCTGAGGTCGACCCGTCCGTCGCGCACCTCGACCGTCACCTCGGAGGGAGCCAGCATCATCGTGCGTCGCAGCACGTCCTCGGTGATCTCGTCGCGGATGGCGTCGTCACGGCGCAGGAAGATCCGCAGCAGGTCGCCACGGCTGACGATGCCCAAGAGGCGGTCCGTCTCGTCCACTACGGGCAGCCGCTTGACGTGCTGGGCCTCCATCAGGCGGGCGGCCTCCACCACGCTCCACTCCGGACGCGCGCACACGGCGGGAGCCGACATCAGTTCCTCGGCGCGCGAGCCCTCGGCCTTGGCCCGCTCCCATGCCTCCAGGTGGGGAACTGGAACCCTGCCCGAAGGGTCGGCCTGGTCGGCGCTCTTGCGCAGCAGGTCCGCCTCGGACACCACACCCATGGGGCGGTCCAGTTCGTCCACCACGGGCACAGCGGTGACGTCGTTCTCCGCCAGCAGCCTGACGATCTCCTTGAAGGGCAGGTCACGCCGCGCCTTGACGACGTCTCGGGTCATGAGTTCCGCGACCGTTCGGTGCTGCATGTCGCCTCTCCCGTTCTAGGTCGTGACCGTGTCATGCCCTTCGGGTCAGCCCGCCTCCGCGGATACGGGCCGGTCGTCCCAAGCGGCTGCGTGCCACGCGTGGCACGTTGGATACAGCACCACCATTCTGAGGAGAGTACGGCGATCATGCGAGCTCACCTCGGCGACCAGCTCGTCATCGAGAGTCAGAAGACCGGCGCGACCAGGCGCGATGGCGAGATCGTCGGACTCCACCACGAGGACGGAACGCCCCCTATCGACGTGCGCTGGTCGGACACGGACGAAGTGACACTCCTGTTCCCCGGGCCCGGGCGCACATCCGGCAGGTGGAGCACGGGCGGCCCGGGACGACCCGCGGGCCTTCCCAACCGGAACCGGACACGGGTGAGGCGGAAGCGGTGGCAGACGCCGCTCCGCGGGCCGGGACACCCAACCGAGGCGACATCGGCCGGCGTGTGACCGTCGAACGCCGCAGGCACCGGCTCAGCCGAGACCGGCCCCGCACCGGTCAGGCCATGGAATGCGTCTTCCTGCTGCCGGCCACCCCGAGGCCCTGTCCGGTTCCCTCGCCACCCCCACCTCTCGAATGGACCGGCCTGCGTCGGCCGTTGGGCGACCCGTGCCCGCGACGGGCCACACCCAGTTGCTCCCGCGCCTGGTTCGGCCCCGGAGGGCCCGGCACGCCGCGCCGCGCGGTCTCGGACGTTCTCGACATCCAGCCCCGACCCGCCATCCGGCCCCGGCTCGCCCGAGGGGCCGCAGCCGGCCGGCTGCCGGCCTCGCACCCGGTCACCGAGTCGACCCGGGCCCGTCCCGACCGGCCGACTCGCCGGTGAGCTGTGGCTCGACGTCCACGACGCCCTCCACGGCGCGCACGAGGCGCACGGCGACCGAGATGAGCGAGGTGTCACGGATGTGTCCACGGAGCGTGACGACTCCCTCATGAACGTTCACGTGGATGCCGTGGCTGAAGGCGGGGAACAGGTACGACACCACGGTGCGGCGGACCTCCTCCTCGATCTCCTCGTCCGGCCGCAGGAAGACCTTCAGCAGGTCGGCGCGGCTGACGATGCCCTGGAGCATGTCGAGTTCGTCGACCACGGGCAGCCGTTTGACGTGCCGGACGGCCATGATCCTGGCCGCCTGCGCCAGGGTGACGTCCGGGTGGACCGTGATCGCGGGGGTGCTCATGAGCTCCCCCGCCGTCACCGCCCCGGCCTTGGCGACATCGGACAGGCGCCGACGTTGCTCGAAGAGACTCGGGTCGCTGTCACGGAACTCCTCCTTGGGTAGCAGGTCGGCCTCGGAGACGACGCCGATGACACGCCCTTCTCCTTCCAGGACCGGCATGGCGCTGACCTTCCACCGCTCCATGGTCTGCACGATCTCCTTGAAGGGAGCGTCGCGTCCGACGGCCACGACCGTCTGGGTCATCACATCGCTGACGATGTGCGGGGTCTCAGGCACGGCGATACTCCTCGTCTCGCCTTGTCAGGGCACCTCGCCGGAGCCCTGGGGGGCGTACAGGTCGAGCAGCCGCACCCGGGCGGACCTGAGCCGGTCCGCGATCACGCCTACGACGTAGGTCAACAGCGCGTGATCCAACTCCGGTTCGTTTGCGCACAGCTCACGGACCGCAGCCGCGTCGAACTCGTGGGCGCGCACCGGGCTGCTTGCCTGGGCCCCCAAGTGCCAGCGATGGGGAGGGATCAGCCAGGACCAGCCCAGCAGCCCCCCGGCACCGAGATTCTCGATGACCACTGCGCGGCGGCCGGGCACATGTACGTCGAGGGCGACGGTACCCGTGTGGATGATCCAGAAGCGGTCGGCCTTGCCGCCCTCGTTGAAGATGCGCTCGTCGGTCGCGAACGACACCTCACGAGCGAGGGACATGAGCTGCTCGCGATGTTCCTTGGTCAGGGCGCCGAAGACGCCGGTCCTGGCAACCACGATCGCCCTCCTTCACCGCGCCCCGGAAGCGGAAGCGGACTCGTATCAGGCCGATGCGACGGCCGTGGCGGCGACAAGAGGAAGGAAACCCCGTTCTCGCTCCCGCCGCATGACTCCACGATCGCCGCAAAACGCGACAGTGCAACCTGGGCCGAGGGCCCCCTTCGACGGCCGGTCCATGTGTCGCGACGGAACCCATGCGGTGCGACGGTACTGACAGGGGCTTCCGGCACGACGCCGTGGACTGGACGGTGGACGAGGCCGCGCGCCCCGGGCTGTCCCCTGCGGCTCGTTCACGCCTCTTTGCGGGAGCGGTACGAGTGAGGCAGCCCGTACTTCGGTACTGACCGTCCAGCCGGAGAGGTCATGGCCCAGCACATCGCGGCGTCCTGCGCGGAACGCGCCCGGCTGCGCAACCCAGAGGTGACGGTCTCCAGCGATGTACTGCCCGATGACGCCGCGCCCGCGCTGCTGGACGCGGCTCATGAATCCTCTGCGTTGGTCACGGGCTCCCGCGGCCGGGGTGGGATCGCCGGGCTCCTGCTGGGGTCGGTCCGACCAGCGGTGGCCGCCCGTGCCCGCCCGTGCCGTGTGAAACACGACCGTGCGGCTGAACCCGCGGTCATCGACCCCGTCGGTGCCATGAGCATCGACGTCTGTGCCATGAGCATCGAGAAGGCGTCCGCGTCTCGGTAGCGCAACACCGGCGTGGACACCTACCACTTCTGCTCCGCCCACTGCGCCACCGCATTCGACGCCGGCCCGGAGCGCTACACCTCCGGCGCTTGTTCGGCCACCCCTTCGAGGGGAATGATGCTGAACGGTCGACCACATGCGCGAGCCGACAGCGACTCGAGAGGGCCTCACATGACCGTGATCCGACCCGAGGGCGTGGACGCCCTGCACAGAGGCGATCCCGGACTCTTCGGCCCCGACTCGGTGACCTGGCAGACCCACGGCGACCCCATGATGTGGATCGCCGGGATCCGCGCGCTCTACCTCCAGGCCCTGCACCCCCGGGCCGTACGCGGGGTCATGCAGAACTCCGACTTCCGCAAGGACGCCTGGGGTCGGCTGTTGCGCACGGCGAACTTCGTCGGCACTGTGTCGTACGGCACCACGGAGGCCGCGGAGAGGGCCGCCGCCCGCGTCCGGAAGATCCACAGCATGCTCACGGCCACCGACCCCGACACGGGGGAGTGCTACGGCGTCGACGAACCCGGTCTGCTGCTGTGGGTGCACTGCGCCGAGATCGACTCCTATGTGCACATCCTGCTCCGCTCGGGTTTCCCCCTCGGCGAGGCGGCAGCCGACCGGTATGTGGCCGAACACCGGGTCAGCGCCCGCCTGGTGGGTCTCGACCCGGCCGAAGCGCCCGGCAGCCGAGCCGAGCTGGCCGCGTACTTCGAGAGGGTCCGCCCCGAACTGGCCGCCGGACCGGAAGCGCGCGACGTGGACGCCTTCCTGCGCCGCCCGCCCACACACCCGTTGCTCGTACCGGCACGCGAAGCACTCTGGCGGCGCGTGGCCGACCTGGCGTACGCCTCCCTGCCACCGTATGCCCACCAGTTGTACGGCAGGCCGGCCCCCGCACCGGCGGTCGTCACCCGCCGGCTGCGGCGCACCGGCTTCCTGCTGCGCCGCGTTCCGGCACGCGTGCGCTGGCAACTCCCGCCCCAACACATCATCCGGGCCATGGCGCGACTCGGCCCCGGCACGCGACCGGCACCGCACAAAGTCATGAGATAGGCCGCCGTACCGGACCGCCGCCCCGTCCCCGTGTCCTCGGCGCCGACCACTCCGGCGCCCTCGCGCGGCCGCGACGACGAGGGCGCCCTGCCCGGAGCCGCTCGGGCCCGGCCCGAACCGGTGAAGCGGTACCGCAGGGTGGCGGAGCCACGACAACAGTGGGCCCCGGCCCCGGCCGCGGGCGCGCGGCCCCCCGACTTCCCGAACCGCGGCGTTGGTCCACCTGCCCCGGCCCCCTGGCCGACCCCGATCAACGCGTGTTACCAAGAGCCATGCCTGCCACCCCCGCCCCCCAAGCGCACCCCGGCCGCCCCGCGGCCCGCCCCCACGGCTCCTACGACGCGGTGATCGTCGGCGGCGGCCACAACGGCCTGGTCGCCGCCGCCTACCTGGCCCGTGCCGGGCAGTCCGTCCTGGTCCTGGAGCGGCTCGGGCACACGGGCGGCGCCGCCGTCTCCACCCGCCCCTTCGCCGGGGTCGACGCCCGGCTGTCGCGGTACTCCTACCTGGTCAGCCTGTTGCCCAAGAAGATCGTGCGGGACCTCGACCTCGCCTTCCGCGTCCGGGGCCGCACCATCTCCTCGTACACCCCCGTCGAACGCGACGGCCGCCCCACCGGTCTGCTCGTCGGCGGCGGTGAGCGCCGCACCAGGGAGGCGTTCGCACGGCTGACCGGATCGGAGCGCGAGTACGAGGCGTGGCGGCGTTTCTACGGGATGACGGGCCGCGTCGCCGAACGGGTTTTCCCGACCCTCACCGAGCCGCTGCCCACCAGGGACGAGCTGCGGGCCCGTGTCGACGACGAGGACGCCTGGCGCGCCCTCTTCGAGGAGCCGCTCGGCGTCACCGTGGAGGCCGCCTTCGGTGACGACCTGGTGCGCGGCGTCGTGCTCACCGACGCCCTGATCGGCACCTTCGCGGACGCCCACGACCCCACCCTCAGCCAGAACCGCTGCTTCCTCTACCACGTGATCGGCGGCGGCACGGGCGCCTGGGACGTCCCCGTCGGCGGCATGGGCGCCCTCACGGACGCCCTGGCCGCCACGGCGCGCGCGGCCGGAGCGGTCCTCGCCACCGGCCACGACGTACGGAAGATCCAGACCGACGGCCGGTCCGCCGAGGTCACCTACCGGACGCCGGACGGGGAAGGCACCGTCGCCGCCCGGCACGTCCTGGTCAATGCCTCGCCCCAGGCACTCGCGGCCCTGACCGGCGACGCGCCTCCGGCGCCCGCCGAAGGCGCACAGCTCAAGGTGAACATGCTGCTCAAACGGCTCCCGAGGCTCCGGGACCCGTCCGTCGACCCGCGCGAGGCCTTCTCCGGGACCTTCCACATCGCCGAGGGCTACGACCAGCTGGCGGCCTCCTACGCGCAGGCCGCGGCGGGCAGGCTCCCGGAGGCGCCGCCCTCCGAGATCTACTGCCACTCCCTCACCGACCCGACCATCCTCGGCCCGGACCTGGTCGAGCAGGGCTACCAGACGCTCACCCTGTTCGGGCTGCACACACCCGCGAGGCTGTTCGAGGCCGACAACGACTCCGTGCGCGAGGAACTACTCAAGGCGACCCTCGCCCAGCTCGACGCCCATCTCGCCGAGCCCCTCGCCGACTGCCTCGCGACCGACGCCGAGGGACGCCCCTGCATCGAGGCCAGGACCCCCCTCGACCTGGAACGCGACCTGGGCCTCCCCGGCGGCAACATCTTCCACCGCGCCCTCGCCTGGCCCCACACCCAGGAAGGCACCGGACGCTGGGGTGTGGAGACCCGCCACCCGAACGTCCTCCTGTGCGGCGCGGGCGCCGTGCGCGGCGGCGGTGTCAGCGGGGTGCCGGGTCACAACGCGGCGATGGCGGTGCTCGAAGACCTCGGCAGCCCGTCCTGATCCCAGGGTCCCGGTCAGCCCGTCCCGATCCCCATTGCCCTCCGCTCTCGATCGCGCATTCCGGCCGAGCGGGCGACCCTGTATGTACCTTCCTTTTCGCACCTGAGCCGAAGGTGCGGATACGGCTTCGTCCACAGGGTTGAGAACGCGGTGACGGGAGAACAGCGGGCGTCCGAGCCGCTCGGCGCCGGCGGAGTGACACAGGCCGAGGGCCTGCCGTTCCATGCCCCGGTCCTGGCTGCCGCTCGGGTGGCGGCCCAGGCCGCGGCCCTGGTGGCCGCCCTGCTGGGCGGGTTGACCGTGGCCGGATGGATCATCGACGTCGACGCGCTGAAGCGCCTGCTGCCCGGTGCCGGAACCTCCATGAAGGCGAACACCGCCGTGGCGGTCCTCGCCCTCGGCCTCTCCCTGTTCCTGGTCGCCCATCGACCGGTCGGCACAGACGCGCCGGGGCGGGTTGCGGAAGGCCCGCCCTCCGGGGGGAAGACGAGGTTCTCGCAGCCCGCCCTGGCCGCGGCCCGCGCGGCCGCGACCCTGACCCTCCTCATCGGCGGACTCACCATCCTGGAGTACCTCACCGGTGCGGGATTCGGCATCGACGAACTCCTCTTCGAGGACGACACCGCCAACGTGGCGACCGGGGAACCCGGCCGGATGTCTCCGAACACGGCCGCCGCACTGATGCTCGGGGGAGTGGCGTCCTTGTCCGCGAGCACACCCCGAGCACCGGCCTGGGTCAGTCAGGTCCTCGGCCTGGCCGTCATGTCCCTCGGCATGTTGCGCCTCTACGGGGGCGCCTACGGGGTGCCCGAACTGGAGCGGTTCGGCGCCTACACCGGCATGGCCCTGCACACCGCGCTCGCGCTGGTGCTGCTGGGTACCGCCGCGTTCCTGACCCGACCTGACGAGGGCCTGGCGGGACTGCTGATGAACGCCGGCACCACCGGCGCCCTCGGGCGTCGGCTGTTCGCCACCGTCCTTGTCGTACCGCCGTTGCTGGGATGGGCCGTCCTGGCGGGCGAGGACAGGGGACTCTTCAGTTCACGGCTGGGCATCGCCGTGCTCGTGGCCGGCCATGTGGCCGTGTTCACGGCGGTCGTCCTCTCGGCCTCGGCCGTGGGCCGCGGTATCGAGGTGGCCCACGCCCGCGCCGAATGGCAGGTCCGGCAGAACGAACTGCTCCAGGCCTTCATGGACCACACGCCCGCAGCGGTGTACATCAAGGACCTTCAGGGCCGCTTTCTCGCCGTCAACACGATGTTCGAGGCGAACACGGGCCTGTCCAGGAAGCAGGTGCTGGGCCGACGGGACGAGGAGGTCCTGCCGCCCGGCCTCGGACGTCACGCGCGCGCCGCCGACCTCGCCATGCTCGCGCGGGGCGCGCCCGTGCAGCGCGAGAAGCTGATCGTCCTGCCGGGGGGCTCGCGTGACGTCCTCGCCTCCTTGTTCCCGCTCAACGACCCGAACGGCACGCCCTACGCCGTGTGCGGCGTGGTCACCGACATCACCGATCGGGTCGCGGCCCAGCGGGAGGTGGAGCGAGCCCATCGGCGATTCGTGGCGCTCCTGGAGTCCGCGCCCGACGCCACCCTGATCACGGACGGCGACGGAACCATCGTCATGGCCAACGCTCAGGTGCAACGCTTGTTCGGCCTCGCGCCCGGCGACCTCATAGGGCACGCGGTCGTCGAACTGGTGCCCCCTGCGCGCCGCCGACGGCACAGCGCGCTGCTCGGCGCCTACCTGCGCCTGCCCGACCCCGGGCCGGCGGTCGTGGACAGGGACCTGTACGGCCGGCACCGCGACGGCTCCGAGTTCCCCGTCGAGGTGAGCGTCAGCAGACTCCAGGCCGAACAGGAGATCCTGGTCGTCCTGACGGTGCGGGACATCACCGGGCGCAGACAGGCGGAGGCCGCGCGCGCCGAACGTTACGAGCAGCACCGGCACATCGCCTACACCCTCCAGCACAGCCTCATGGGGGAGCCGCCCCTCCTCCCGCACCTGCCCAGTGCGCACCGGTATCTGGCCTCCGTCCAGGACCCCGGGGTCGGCGGGGACTGGTTCGATGTCATCCCCCTCGACAAACGCCGCACCGGCGTCGTCGTCGGCGACGTGATGGGCCGGGGCCTGGAGGCGGCGGCCGTCATGGGGCAGCTGCGCGCCGCCTCGCACGCGCTGGCCCGCACCGACGCGATGCCCAGCCGGCTCATGACCGCGCTGGACGCCTTCGTCGGTGACCTGGCGGACCAGCTCGTCACCTGCGTCTACCTGATCCTGGACCAGGACGCGGACGAGGTCACCCTGTGCTCGGCCGGCCATCTGCCCGTCATCGTCCTGCCTCCGCACGGGCCCGCCTGCCGTCTGCGGTCACCCGTGGGAGTGCCGCTGGGCGTCAACGACCCGGCGGGCGGCGGGGTGCCCTTCGAGGAAGCGACGCAGCCGCTCCTGCCGGGCAGCACCCTCGTGCTCTACACCGACGGACTCGTCGAGAGACCGGGCACCGACATCGAGACCCAGATCGACGTTCTCACCCACACCCTCGACAGCGCCCTGGAGGGAGCCTCCGCGGACCCGGAACTCCTCGACCGGGCGGCGGACCGGCTGATCACGACCCTCCTCCCGGACCCGTCCGCCCATGACGACGACGTGACACTGCTGATCATCCATGTGCCCGGGCCGGAGGAGGAGGGCGCGTGCGGCTGATCGCCGAGGGCCCCCTGGCCCGCGCAGTCGCCGTCAGAGGTGCCGCACCCGGAGCCCGGCGACACACGAGCGGTGGCACACAGGCGGTGCGTCGTAACCGGACAAAAAGGGCATCGCGCGAGACGCTGCCCCCATGACAGCTCCTTCCGCGCCCGCCGCCGACGCCGCCTACCGCTTCGACGACCTGACCGCCCTGTTCATCAACTGCACACTCAAGCCGTCCCCGCAGCTCAGCCATACCCAGGGCCTCATCGACAGGAGCGCGGCCATCATGATGTCGCGCGGAGTCACCACCTCCGAGGTCCGGGCCGTCGACCACGACATCGCGCCCGGTGTCTACCCGGACATGACCGAGCACGGTTTCGCCACGGACGAGTGGCCCGCGCTGTACGAGCAGGTGATGGCCGCGGACATCCTGGTCGTGGCCGGGCCGATCTGGCTCGGTGACAACAGCTCCGTGACCAAGAAGGTGATCGAGCGCCTCTACGCCTGCTCCAGCGAACTCAACGCGCAGGGACAGTACGCGTACTACGGCCGCGTCGGCGGCTGTCTGATCACCGGCAACGAGGACGGCGTGAAGCACTGCGCGATGAACGTCCTCTACAGCCTCCAGCACCTCGGCTACACGATCCCGCCCCAGGCGGACGCCGGCTGGATCGGCCCGGCCGGCCCCGGGCCCTCGTACCTCGACCCCGGCTCGGGCGGACCGGAGAACGACTTCACCAACCGCAACACCGCGTTCATGACCTGGAACCTCATGCACATGGCGGCCCTGCTGAAGCGCGCCGGAGGCATGCCGGCCCACGGCAACCAGCGCACGGAGTGGGACGCCGGCTGCCGCCCGGGAGCCGACAACCCCGAGCACCGCTGACCCGTTCCTCGCAGGTCACGGGAGTCCCGGCCGTCCACCCGGCCCCGTTCGCCGCCGCCCGCGCCACATGATTCACCGCCCCGCCAATCCAACGCCCGACCTGCTCCGGATTACGCGAGAACCCGGATCACGGAGGGTGGGAGGAAGAGGCGATGGATCCGCTGGCACGAGGGAAGGCTCCGCACGACTCGGAGCACACGGCACGCTACGGACGGCGCACGGCCGTGGTGGGCGCCGGGGTCGCGGGACTGACCGCCGCGTACATCCTGGGCCGGACCGGTCACGTCACCGTGTACGAGGCGGACGACCGGCTCGGCGGGCACGCGCACACCCATGAGGTGACCTCGGCCCACGACGGACGGGTCCACCGCGTGGACTCCGGGTTCATCGTGCACAACCGGCGCACCTATCCACGGCTGCTGCGGCTCTTCGACGAACTAGGCGTCGCCACCCAGGAATCGGACATGAGCATGTCGGTCCGGTGCGAGGGGTGCGGGCTGGAGTACGCCGGCGCCCGGGGCCCCGCCGGACTGTTCGCCCGGCCCGGCAACCTGCTGCGCGGCCCCTATCTGCGGCTCCTGGCGGAGGTGCCCCTCTTCCACCGGGCGGCCCGGCGGCTGCTCGCCCGGGGCGGTGAACCACCGCTCACCCTGGGGGAGTTCCTGGACCGGGAGGGCTTCTCCACCTACTTCCGCACCCACTTCATGACCCCGGTCGTCTCGGCCGTCTGGTCCTGCGACGCCGCCACCGCCCAGCGCTACCCGGCCGCCTATCTGTTCCGCTTCCTGGAGCACCACGGACTGCTGTCGGTGGGCGGCTCACCGGTGTGGCGCACCGTCACCGGCGGATCGCGGGAGTACGTCGACCGCGTCGCCAAGCACATCGGCGAGGCCCGCACCGGCACACCCGTACGCGCCGTACGACGCCATGCCGACGGCGCCGTGGTGACGGCCGCCGACGGCACCACCGAGTCGTACGACGCCGTCGTGATCGCGGTCCACCCCGACCAGGCGCTGCGGCTGCTGGCCGACCCCACCGAGCGCGAGCGGGACGTCCTGGGCGCGTTCCGCTACTCCCGCAACACCACCCTGCTGCACACCGACACCCGGCTGCTGCCGCGGTCCCGGGGGGCCCGCGCCTCCTGGAACCATCTGCTGCCCTCCTGCGACGCCGGCGCCGACCGGGTACGGGTCAGCTACGACATGAACCGCCTTCAACGCCTGGACGCCGCCGAGACGTTCGTGGTCACCCTCGGCGGCGAGGACCGCGTCGACCCCGGCCGGGTGCTGGCCCGCATGGTCTACGAACACCCCGTCTACACCCCCGAGTCGGTGGCCGCCCAGCGCCGGCTGCCGGAACTCAACTCCTCCGTCTGCGCCTTCGCGGGCGCCTACCACGGCTGGGGATTCCACGAGGACGGCTGCCGCTCGGGCGTCGAGGCCGCCGCGGCACTGGGAGCGCGCTGGTGAACGCCGTACCGGACACCGCCGAACCCGCCCTCTACTCCTGCGTGATCGCCCACGTACGGACCGCCCCCCGGCGCTACTCGCTGCGGCACCGCACCTATCTGTGGCTCCTCGATCCCGACCGGCCGCCCCGACTGCCCCGGCTCCTGCGGCCGTTGGCCCGGTTCGATCCGCGCGACCACTTCACCGGCGACCAGCCCTCCATCCGGGCCGGTCTCGACGCCTTCCTCGCCGAGCGCGGCGTGCGCCTGGACGGTGGCCGGGTGCTCATGCTCACCCACGCGCGCGTACTCGGGTACGTGTTCAACCCGCTCACCCTGTACTGGTGCCACGGCCCCGGCGGCGAACTGCGCTGCGTCGTCGCGGAGGTCCACAACACCTACGGCGGACGGCACTGCTACCTCCTGGCGGCGCGGGGCACCGGCACGGCGAACGAGCCGTACCACGCCGACAAGGAGTTCTACGTCTCGCCGTTCCTCCCGGTCGACGGCCGCTACCGCATGCGGCTGCCGTCGCCCGGAGCGCGGCTCGACCTGACGGTCCACCTGGACCGCGAGGACGGCCGCACCCTCACCGCGACCGTCCGGGGCACCCGGCGCGAGGCGACCGCGCGGACCCTGCTGCGGCTGGCGGCCCGCCACCCCTGGTCCACCCTCGCCGTGTCGGCCGCCATCCGGGCCCACGGCGTACGCCTCTACCTGCGGGGACTGCCCGTCCACCCGCGACCCGACGACCGCATCCCGGAGAACGCCGCATGACCACAGCAGAACCCCGTATCGTCCCCGGCGGCCCGACCGCCCCGGCCGATCCCGCGCGCTGGCCCGATGTCGCGGCCGTCCCCGCCGCCTCACCGCTGCGCACCGCCGTGACCTCGGCGCTCGTCCGGCGCGCCCTGCGCGACCTGCCCCTGCGCGTCCGGCTCACCGGGACCGGCACCCTCGGCCTGGGCGGTCCCGTGCTGGAGGTGCACGACCCGGCCGCCTTCCACGCCCGCGTCGGCACCACCGGCCTCGTCGGCTTCGGCGAGTCGTACATGGCCGGTGAATGGGACGCCCCCGACCTGGTCGGCGCCCTCACCGTGCTCGCGGCACACGCCGCCGACCTGGTCCCGGCCCCGCTGCAACGGCTGCGCGGATGGTGGACGCCGCGGCAGCCGCACGAGGAGCGCAACACGCCCGAGGGGTCACGCACCAACATCAGCCGCCACTACGACCTGTCCAACGACCTGTTCGCCCTCTTCCTCGACGACACCCTCACCTACTCCTCGGCCGTCTTCCGCGGCTTCCCCGCCCACTGGGACCGGCTCGCCTCCGGCCAGCACCGCAAGATCGACCGCCTCCTCGACCTGGCCGGGGTCGGCGAGGGCACCCGGCTGCTGGAGATCGGCACCGGCTGGGGCGAACTCGCCCTGCGGGCCGCCGCCCGCGGCGCCCACGTCACCTCCCTCACCCTCTCCCGGGAACAGCGCGACCTGGCCCGCGACCGCATCCGCGCGGCGGGACTGGACCACCGGGTCTCCATCGAACTGTGCGACTACCGCGAGGCCCGGGGGGAGTACGACGCCGTCGTCAGCGTCGAGATGATCGAGGCGGTCGGCGCCGAGTTCTGGCCGGCGTACTTCCGCGCCCTCGACCAGCGGCTCGCCCCCGGCGGCCGGGTGGCGCTCCAGGCCATCACCATGCCGCACGAGCGGATGCTCGCCACCCGCGACACCTTCACCTGGATCCACAAGTACGTCTTCCCCGGCGGACGCATCCCCTCGACCCGCGCGATCGAGGAGACCGCCCGCGACCACACCGGGCTGCGCCTCGCCCGGCGCGACGCCTTCGGCGCCCACTACGCCGAGACGCTCCGCCTGTGGCGGGAGCGGTTCACCGAGCGCGCCGACGAGGTCGGGGCACTCGGCTTCGACGAGACCTTCCGCAGACTGTGGACCTTCTACCTGGCCTACTCCGAGGCCGGGTTCCGGGCCGGCTACCTCGACGTGCACCAGTACCTGTTCGACAAGGAGGACGCTGCCCGATGACCACCACCGCCCCCACCACCAGGGCCCGTTCCGGCGCCGCCCACCTGCTCACCGTCCTCGTCGAGGACGCCCTCGGCGGTCCCCCGCCGGTGCGGCTGCGCGCCTGGGACGGCAGCGAGACCGGCCCGGCCGACGCGCCCGTGGTCGTCGTGCGGTCCCGGCGCGCGCTGCGCCGGCTCCTCTGGCAGCCCGGCGAACTGGGCCTCGCACAGGCGTACGTCACCGGCGAACTCGACATCGAGGGCGACCTGGCGCAGGGACTGCGGACCGTCTGGGCCGCGCACCGGGAGCTGGGTCTGCGCCCGCCGAGGCTCACCCCCGCCGACCGGGCCCGCGCCCTCGCCACCGCCGTACGGCTCGGCGCCGTCGGCCCCCGGCCGCCCGTCCCCGCCTCCCAGGCCCGGCTGCGCGGCGGTCTGCACAGCCGGGCCCGCGACCGGGCCGCCATCAGCCACCACTACGACCTCTCCAACGACTTCTACGCCCTGCTCCTCGACGAGACCATGGCTTACTCGTGCGGCTACTGGGCCCGGGAGGACCCCGGCTTCGGTCCCGCCGACGCCCAGCGCGCCAAGCTGGAGCTGATCTGCCGCAAGCTCGCCCTGGCACCCGGAGCCCGGCTCCTCGACATCGGCTGCGGCTGGGGTTCGCTCACCCTGTACGCGGCAGAGCGGCACGGCGCCCGGGTCACCGCCGTCACCCTGGCCCGCGAGCAGGCCGCGTACGTGCGGGAGCGGGTCCGTGAACGTGGTCTGACCGACCTGGTGGACGTGGTCTGCCAGGACTACCGCGACATCGAGGGCGGCGCCCACGACGCCGTCGCCACCGTCGAGATGGGGGAGCACGTCGGCGACGCCGAGTATCCGGCGTTCGCCGCCGCCCTGCACCGGCTCGTCCGGCCGCGCGGCCGGGTGCTGGTCCAGCAGATGTCCCGCGGCCGGGTCGCCCCCGGCGGCGGGCCGTTCATCGAGGCGTACATCGCCCCCGACATGCACATGCGCCCACTGGGCGGGACCGTCGGCCTGCTGGAGGAGGCGGGACTGGAGGTCCGGCACACCGAGTCGCTGCGCGAGCACTACGTCCGCACGATCGGCGCCTGGCACCGCACCCTGGAGGAGCGCTGGGACCGGTTCGTCCGGCTGGTGGGGGAGGAGACCGCCCGGGTGTGGCGGCTCTACCTGGTCGGTGCGGCCCTGGCGTTCGAGGAGGGCCGGATGGGCGTCGACCAGATCCTCGCCGTACGGCCCGGTCCCGACGGCGACAGCGGCCTCCCGGCGACCACGCACACCTGGTACGAAGGGCTGGAACGGCTGTGAGCGACTTCCCGTGGAGCGCCTTCGCGCTGAACCTCGCCTGGGCCGCCGCCGCGGCCCTCGCGGTCATGCTCGTCACCTTCGCCGTCGCGGTCCGCCTCGGTATGCACCGGATCGTGGACATCGCCTGGGGCGTCGGCTTCACCGCGGTCGCCGTCGTCACCTACGCCGCCTCCGCGGGCGAGGGCGACAGCGTGCGGCGGCTGCTGGTCACCGCGCTGACGGCGGTATGGGGGCTGCGCCTCGCGGTGCACATCGCCCGCCGGGGCCGGGGCCACGGCGAGGACCCCCGTTACGAGGCCATGCTGTCCAAGGCCCCCGGCAACCGGAACGCGTACGCCCTGCGCATGGTGTACCTGCTCCAGGGCGGACTGGTGTGGCTCGTGTCCCTGCCCGTGCAGGCCGCCCAGTACGTGCCGGGCCCGCCGTCGGCCCTCACCTGGGCCGGTGCGGCGCTGTGGGCGGTGGGCCTCGGTTTCGAGGCGGTGGGCGACGCCCAACTGGCCCGCTTCAAGGCAGACCCCGCCAACCGGGGCAGGGTCATGGACCGGGGCCTGTGGTCGTGGACCCGGCACCCCAACTACTTCGGTGACTTCTGCGTGTGGTGGGGCCTGTTCCTCCTGGCCTGCGACTCCCCGGCGGCGGCTGCCGTCTCCGTGGTATCACCGGTGGTGATGAGTCTGCTGCTCACCCGGGGCAGCGGCAAGCGGCTGCTGGAGAAGCACATGGCCGACCGGCCCGGCTACACCGAGTACCAGGCCCGCACCAGCGGCTTCTTCCCCCGGCCGCCGAAGCGGGCGCGCAGCGGGGCGGGAGCACGATGACACACGGACCACGGCCCGCGGAGGCGCTCCTCCTCCGGGCCTCTCCACCCCGGCCGCGGGCGGCCGTCCTGGTGCTGCACGGCGGGCAGGCGGTGAGCCACCGCCCCACCCGCCCCTGGCAGCTCGCCGCGCTGCGGATGGACCCCTTCGTAAGGGCGGTGTCCGCCGCACTGCCGGACCGGGACGTGCTGGTCGCCCAGGTCCGCTACCGCCTGCGCGGCTGGAACGACCTGCGCGCCGACCCCGTGCGGGACACCGAACTGGCCCTGGACGACCTCGGCGCACGCATCGGCACCGTGCCCACGGTCCTGCTCGGCCACTCCATGGGCGCCCGGGCCGCCCTGCGCGCCGCCGGCCACCCGCAGGTGGCCGGCGTGGTCGCCCTCGCACCGTGGTGGCCGCCGGACGAGCCGGTGGACCACCTGGCGGGCCGCCAGGTCGTCGCCCTGCACGGCGACCGCGACCGGATCACCTCACCCGCCGACTCGGCGCACTGCGTGCGCCGGGCCCAGCACACGGCGGCACGGGCGGGCATGGCCGTCGTCCACGGCGGCGACCACGCGATGCTCCGCCGCCGCCACTTCTGGCACCGCACCGCCACCACGCTCGTCGCCCATCTCCTCGACCCCGCCGACGCACCGGACCCCCTCCCCGAGGAGTCGTACGGCACGGGCGGCTTCCCCGTGCTGTGAAAGAGCGTTCTGTCCTGGCGAGGGTGGGCGGTATCGCCAGGGTGCTCGAGGAGTTCCACCGGAGCGGTGGGTGCCTGGACCGGGCAGTCAATGTCAGCCCTCAGGTGAGAGGATCACGGGATGACTTTGCCTCATCCCGAAGATCTGACCTCGCTGGTCCTGCGTACCGACTTCGGTGACGAGGGAGCCTGGGACGCGGTTCAAGCCGCACTCGACGCGGCTGGCGACCACCCCCATGCCACGTATGTCAGCGAGCTTCGCCTTGCCGGTGTGGAGGTCGAGGCGTTGATGGCCGAAGAGGCTGCTGCGGACGAGGATCACCGGATCTTCTACGTGTTTCTGGCGGACGCGGCCACGATGAAGGAGCCCGGTCACCCGCTCTTGGCCGTGGACCTCTATGACCAGCCTGGACGGACGTTCAGGGTCCCCGCTCGGTGGTTCCCTGACATATCGGCCAACCTCTGCATCGCCAACATGGACTTTGCGGAGTTCGCCGACGCCGCTGACGAGACAGGAACCTTTCGCGGCTTCGACGAAAGCTGACGCCTTTTCGTTGTGAGCCCTCCGGGCGCGGCAGGCTTTCGTGGGCGCGGGCCGGGCGCCGGGAGTGCATGAGCCAGTCGAAGGCTGGCTCGACGACCCGGCGCCGCGGGGTGACCGTGAATCCCTTCTCGCAGGGGTCGCGGCGGATGACTGACGACGTTGGTGCACGGATTTTCCCCGGTGGCGGTACTTGGCACGGCCGGGGATGTGAGTGAGGAAACGGCCCGGACTCCGCCACGCGGGGTCCGGGCCTCCTCTTCGCCATCCGAGGCGGTCGCCCGCGCCGGTCAGACCGGGAACGGCAGCTGGGCGAGCGGGGTGGAGGTCGGGTGGTCGGAGCCGCCGTCGGGTTCGAGGGTGATGCCCAGGCCGGACGCGCCGTCGACGGCTCCCCGCATCAGGACGGTCTGGTCGGCGCGCTCGGGGTCCATCAGACCGGCAGGCCGCATGGCCCCGCGGTCGTCGAACCAGAGCTGGTAGACCATGCCGCCAGGCGGACGCGTCATCCCGGAGGCGACGAACACGGCCCGGTCCCGGCTGCGGGAGACGACGACGGCACCGGACGCCCCGTCCGTCAGCTCGGCGGCCTGCACCTTGGCGTCCGGCGCGGCCAGGACGGCGGCGATCTCGTCCGCCGTCCGCGTGGCGCGCCGCACCTCGGCGCGGGCGTCCTCCGCCTCCTGGTGCTGCCACACGGCCGTCCCGCCCAGCCCCGCGGCCGCCGCGAGGCAGGCGGCCAGCGCCCAGCGGGAGAGCACCCGGGCCCGCGACCCGGCCCGACCCCGGCGGGTCTGCCCCGGCCCGCCCGGTGTCTCCTGCCGGACGGTGGTGATCCGGCGCAGCACCTGGTCCCGCATGCCCGCCGCGGGCGCCGTGGCCACGGCGAGGCCCAGACGGGCCGCCGTCGCCGACAGCTCGGCCGTCTCCTGCGCGCAGGCCTCGCACCCCGCGAGATGGCGCTCGAAGCGCCCGGCCTCCTCGCGGGACAGGGCGTGCAGCGCGTAGGCCCCGGTCAGACGGTGCGGATCGACGGCCCTCACGCGGTCACCCCCAGGCAGTCGCGCAGCCGGATGAGTCCGTCGCGCAGCCGGGTCTTGACGGTCCCCAGCGGCAGCGCGAGCGCCTCGGCCACCTCGCGGTGGGTGAGCCCCCGGTAGTACGCCAGAGTGACGGCCTGGCGCTGAACCTCCGTCAGCGTGCGCAGACAGCGCCGGACCTGTTCCCGCTCCAGCCGTGCCTCGACATGCTCCACCACCTCGTCGTACTCGGGCAGCCGCGCCAGCAGCGCCGCCCTGTGGTCGCGGGCCGCCGCGGCGTCCACGGACCGCACCCGGTCCACCGCCCGCCGGTGGGCCAGGGTGAGGATCCAGTTGATCGCCGTCCCCCGGTCGGACCGGTAGCGGGGCGCGGTCCGCCACACCTCCACCAGCACCTCCTGTGCCACCTCCTCCGACTGCGCCCGGTCCCGCAGCACCGCGACCACGACGCCCAGTACGGGACCGGCCACGGAGTCGTAGAGCCGGGCGAACGCCTCCTCGTCCCCCAGGGCCACCAGTCCCACCAGCTCCTGGAGGTCGGGCTCCGCCGAGGGATGCCTGCCGATACGCACCGCTTCTGTCACCGAGGGCCTCCACCATCGCGCCGTGTCCGGATGTAATCCGTTCCTGTCGAGCCCCCGGTTCGGTTGCACCCGTACGAAAGTCCACGTGGTGGACGGCGGGTGTCGCACCGCAACCGGAGTGGCCGAAAATGTGTCTCAGCACGCGTGGTCCTGTTCCGGGGCATTGGGGGTTCCGGCGGCACGGCGGCCTTGGGGGGCTGGAATGAACACATGGGCGGTGCCCGGGTACACCGAGTCGCTGGAGCTCGGGTCGGGGGCGAGCGGGCGGGTCGTGCTCGCCGTGCACGAGGAGACCGGTGTCCCGGTCGCGATGAAGTACCTCAGCGAGTCACTGCGTGACCGGCCCGGCTTCGTACGCGACTTCCGGGCCGAGGCTCGGCTCCTCGCCGGTCTGGAGAGCCTCTACGTCGCCGAGCTGTACGAGTACGTCGAGAGCACCGACGGCGCCGCCATCGTGATGGAACTGGTGGACGGCGTCTCGCTGCGGACCCTGCTGACGAGGGAGGGCCCGCTCGACCCGGAGGCCGCCCTGGTGATCCTCAAGGGCTCGCTGCTCGGTCTGGCCGACGCGCACCGGGTCGGTGTGGTCCACCGCGACTACAAGCCCGAGAACGTCATGGTCGTACCGGACGGGGCGTCCAAACTCGTCGACTTCGGGATCGCGGCCGACGCCGGCACCAGCGCCGGTGCCGCCGGCACCCCCTCCTACATGGCCCCGGAACAGTGGACCGGCGCGCCCGCCTCGCCCGCCGCCGACGTGTACGCGGCCACGGCCACGTTCTTCGAGTGCCTGACGGGCCACAAGCCCTACGCGGGAGACAATCTCGCCGCCCTGGCGCTCCAGCACGTCGACGCGCCCGTCCCCGCCGAGGAGGTCCCCGAGCCGGTGCGGGACCTCGTGCGGCGCGGTCTCGCCAAGAACCCGGGCGACCGTCCCTCGCACGCCGAGGAGTTCGTCGCCGAGCTGGAGGCGGCCGCCGGAGCCGCTTACGGCCCCGACTGGGAGGAACGCGGCCGTGGCCGGCTCGCCGC
Organism: Streptomyces sp. NPDC042364; assembly: GCF_056437585.1. Lineage (NCBI taxonomy): Bacteria > Bacillati > Actinomycetota > Actinomycetes > Kitasatosporales > Streptomycetaceae > Streptomyces > Streptomyces sp. NPDC042364. The sequence continues at coordinate 24,334 of NZ_JBWKAJ010000018.1, forward strand.
CCTGGTGGCCCTGCTGGCACTGCTGCTGCCCTCGGCCCGCAGCACCCCGGAGACCACCACCGACACCGCCCGGACCGTGCTGAGGCAGGGACCGCGCCACGACTGGGCCCGGGCGTGGCGCCCCGGCCGCCCGGGGCTGGCGGTCTCCGGCGCCGCGCTGCTCCTGGGCGCCTTCCTCACCTACGGTGTGCAGCACGCACCGGCGGCTCCGCAGGAGGCGGCGCAGGCCCTGGCCACCACCAGCGTTGCGCCCGGCGCCGGGGCGTCGGCGCCCACCGGTCCGGCCGGGACGCCCTCCTCGTCGTCCTCGGCGTCGCCGTCGTCCTCGCCCAGCGCTTCCGCCGACCCGTCGGCCTCGGCATCGGACAGCGCCGGCACGGGGGATCCGTCCCCGTCCGCCACCACCGCTCCGCCGACGGAGTCGACGCCTCCGACGGAGACGACCGCCGAGGCGACACCGACGACCGAGTCCCCCAGTGCCCCGAGCGCGCCCGCCGTCAAGGACGTCACGATCACGGGCTTCCGGCAGACGGGCCCGACCACCGCCACGGCGACGATCGAGATCACGGCGGACGGTCCCGGGCCTCTCTCCGTCACCGTCTCGTGGCTCTCGGGCGGGATCCGGCAGCTCACCCCGGACGGCGCCGCCCAGACGTTCCAGCGCAGCGGTTCCGGCAAGTACACCCTCACCGTCGACCACACCTTCGGGGGCGCGGGCTGCTACTGGGCGGTGCGGGCCACGACCACCCCGGCCTCCGCCGACGGCGGCGCCTCGCAGCAACTTCTGACCAGGCAGTGTGACATCAGATGACCGCACAGTACGACCGCGATGCCGCGTCCGCCGAGGGCCAGGACAGCGAGCCCACGCAGGTGCTCGACACCGCTGGCCGGCCCGCCGCGCACGACACCTCCGGCTACGACGACCCCGGCTACAGCGCCACCGTCCTGGGCAGCCAGTGGATCCAGCGGCCCGACCCGGACACCACCCTGGTCGAGCCCGACACCACCATGGCGGAGAAGCGGGACGCCATCCCGGTCGGGCCGGACGGCACCCTCCTCAAGCCCGACACCACGCTGGTGAAACCGGACACGACCCTCGTCAGGCCGGACACCACGCTGGTCGGCCCGCCTGCCACGGAGGACCCGCTTCCGCCGCCCGACCGCACCGACGGCACCGTGCTGCGTTTCGGCCCCGGCGTGACGGCCACCGTCGCGCAGCGCACCCACCGGACGCTGCCCACGATGCCGCCGCTCCCCGCGCCCCCGCGCCGACGTCGCCTGCGCAGACACGCGCTGCCCGCGCTCGTGCTGCTCTGCGTCATCGCCTTCCTCGCCTGGCAGCGCCTCGGCCCCGCCGTCGAGGTGCGCACGGTGTCGGTCAAGGCCCGTCCGACGGCGCTGGGCTGTGATGCCACGGCCGACATCGTCGGTCTCGTCACGACCGACGGCCGCCCCGGCACCCTCACCTACCGCTGGACCCGAAGCGACGGCACCGACTCGGGCGTCCTGCGCGAGGTGATGGTCCGGGGCCAGACCCGGGCCCGGCTCCACCTCCTGTGGACCTTCGAGGGCAAGGGCCGCCACACGGCCCGCGTCGACCTCCACATCCTCACCCCGACCACCCACAAGGCCACCAAGCGCCTCACCTACACCTGCCCCTGACCGCCCTGTGAGGAACCGGCCGTCCGGATCGACGGCCGCTCGGGCACGCCCCTGCCTCCCGGCCTACTCGTGGCGGCGCCGGGCCGTTTCATGGACCGAGGTCAGGGCGCACAGCGCCTGGTCCAGGGCGGTGAGCAGGGGCTCGTGCTCCTGCGGGCTGTACAGCATGCGCAGTGCCAGGCCGTCGGACAGCGCGATGACCGCATCGGCGATGGCCGCCGCGTGGGGTCCGTGCCCGGCCGACTCCAGCCAGGTGGCCAGGGCCTCACGGATCTCCTGGTCGATCTGCCGCCGGATCGCGGCAAGTCGGGGGTGGTGTGCCGCGTGCACGGCGAAGGCGAGTTGCGCGGTTGCCTCGGCGCGCCGCTCGGCGTCCACGGGGAGCGTGGCAAGGATCAGGTCGCGCAGCGCCTGGCGCAGGGGCAGTGCGGTGTCCACCTCGGCCATCCGGCGCTCGGCGCGCTCACCGGCCAGCTCGGCGGCGAACGTCAGCATCTCGTCCTTGGTGCGGAAGTACTTCTGAACGGCGCCGGGGGAACGGCCCGTCGCGGCGGCCACGGTGCGCACGCTGACCTCGTCGAGGCCGCGTTCGGCGACCAGTTGGAGAAGAGCCGCACCGATCTGCCGACGCTGTTCCTCCCTGTCGACGGTCCTGGGCATCGGTCGTGCTCCCATCTTTTAGGATACAGTCGTATTCTAACCTTCCGTCAGGTGAGGTGCTGTCGCGCCGAAGAGGGGAGCAAGTGGTGGATGGCCGACGTGAGCCGCCGGTGCCCGCTGTGCGGGTCTCGGACCGCGACCGCGACGAGACGCTCGGTGTGCTGGCCGTGGCGCTGGCCGAGGGGCGGCTGGACCCCCATGAGCACGAGAACCGTTCCACGCGTGCCCTGCGGGCACGTACGTCCGATGAACTCGCCGAGCTCACAGCCGACTTGCCCGCACCCGCGCCGACCCGCCCGGAGCAGGACCGCAAGGACCTCGGTGACTGGCTGGCCGAATGGCGCTACTGGCTCGGTGGAGCGGTGATCATGTCCGGGGTCTGGGGTGTGCGCTGTATGCAGAAGGGAGAGCTGACCTATTACTGGCCGGTCACACCACTGGGGGTGTGGGCGGCCGTGCTGATCGCCATCGCCATCTGGCCGCGCGGCACGGGTCGGCAGTGATGGAGGGCCTGGACGCGCCGCCTCCCAAAGGACCGGGGCAACACAAAAACTGACGGTGCATCAGAAAAGCCCTTCCCTCGTCCGGGGGACTGCGGCATCCTGCGCACCATGCAGACGGAGCTGAGCCAGAAACTCGGAGTCGAGTACGCCGTCTTCGGCTTCACGCCGTTCCCCGCCGTCGCCGCCGCCATCAGCAGGGCCGGCGGCTTCGGGGTGCTCGGCGCGGTCCGCTACACGGCCCCCGACGACCTCAAGCGCGACCTCGACTGGATCGAGGCCCACGTCGACGGAAAACCGTACGGGCTGGACGTCGTCATGCCGGCCAAGAAGGTGGAGGGCGTCACCGAGGCGGACGTCGAGGCGATGATCCCGGAAGGGCACCGCCAGTTCGTCAAGGACACCCTCGCCAAGTACGGCGTCCCGGAGCTCGCCGAGGGCGAGGCCTCCGGCTGGCGCATCACCGGCTGGATGGAACAGGTCGCCCGCACCCAGCTGGACGTCGCCTTCGACTACCCGATCAGACTGCTCGCCAACGCCCTCGGCTCCCCGCCCGCCGACGTCATCGACCGCGCCCACGAGCAGGACGTGCTGGTCGCCGCGCTGGCCGGCAGCGCCCGCCACGCCCGCAAGCACGCGGACGCCGGTATCGACATCGTCGTGGCCCAGGGCTACGAAGCCGGCGGCCACACCGGCGAGATCGCCTCCATGGTGCTCACCCCCGAAGTCGTCGACGCCGTCGCCCCGTTGCCCGTGCTCGCGGCAGGCGGCATCGGCAGCGGGCAGCAGATCGCCGCCGCCTTCGCGCTCGGCGCCCAGGGCGTGTGGCTCGGCTCGCTCTGGCTCACCACCACCGAGGCCGAACTGCCCTCCCCGCGGCTGATCGGGAAGCTCCTCGCCGCCGGCTCCGGCGACACCGTCCGCTCCCGCGCCCTCACCGGCAAACCCGCACGCCAGCTCCGCACCGAATGGACCGACGCCTGGGACGACCCGCAGGGCCCCGGCGCCCTCCCCATGCCCCTGCAGGGACTGCTCGTCGCCGACGCGGTCTCCCGTATCCAGAGGTACGAGGTGGAGCCGCTGCTCGGCACCCCGGTCGGCCAGATCGTCGGCCGGATGAACAGCGAGCGCAGCGTCCAGGCCGTCTTCGACGACCTCACCCGGGGCTTCGAGAAGGCCGTGGACCGCGTCAACCGGATCGCCGGAAGGAGCGTGGAACAGTGAGCAGGGCCCCTCAAGGGCAAGCCGCCGCCGGACAGGCCCCCCAGGGCTTCTGGGCCCAGGCGACCGCCGACCCCGACCGCACGGTGCTCGTCGCCCCCGACGGCGAGGAGTGGACCGCAGGGCGCCTGCACGGCGACGCCAACCGGCTGGTGCACGGGCTGCGCGCGGCCGGCCTCGAACGCGGCGACGCCTTCGCCGTCGTCCTGCCCAACGGCGTGGAGTTCCTCACCGCCTACCTCGCCGCCACCCAGGCCGGCTTCTACCTCGTCCCCGTCAACCACCACCTCGTGGGCCCCGAGATCGCCTGGATCGTGTCCGACTCGGGCGCCAAGGTGCTCATCGCCCATGAACGGTTCGCCGAGGCCGCGCGCCACGCCGCCGACGGGGCCGGGCTACCGCACAGCCACCGGTACGCGGTCGGCACACCGGTGGGCTTCCGCCCGTACGCCGAACTCCTCGACGAACAGCCGGAGTCGCCGCCCGACGGCCGCACCCTCGGCTGGGTGATGAACTACACCTCGGGCACCACGGGCCGCCCGCGCGGCATCCGCCGCCCGCTGCCCGGCAAGCTCCCCGAGGAGTCGTATCTCGGCGGATTCCTCGGCATCTTCGGCATCAGGCCGTTCGACGGCAACGTGCACCTGGTGTGCTCGCCGCTGTACCACACGGCCGTCCTGCAGTTCGCGGGCGCGTCCCTGCACATCGGGCACCGGCTGGTGGTGATGGACAAGTGGACCCCCGAGGGCATGCTCCGCGCCATCGACACCCACCGCTGCACCCACACCCACATGGTCCCCACCCAGTTCCACCGGCTCCTCGCGCTCCCCGAGGAGGTGCGCGCCCGCTACGACGTGTCGTCGATGCGGCACGCCATCCACGGCGCCGCCCCCTGCCCGGACCATGTGAAGCGAGCCATGATCGAGTGGTGGGGGCACAGCGTCGAGGAGTACTACGCGGCCAGCGAGGGCGGGGGAGCGTTCGCCACCGCCGAGGACTGGCTGAAGAAACCCGGCACGGTCGGCAAGGCCTGGCCCATCAGCGAACTCGCGGTCTTCGACGACGACGGCAACCGCCTGCCCCCCGGTGAACTCGGCACCGTCTACATGAAGATGAGCACCGGCGGCTTCTCGTACCACAAGGACGAGGGCAAGACGCGCAAGAACCGCATCGGCGACTTCTTCACCGTCGGCGACCTCGGTCTCCTCGACGAGGACGGCTACCTCTTCCTGCGCGACCGCAAGATCGACCTCATCATCTCCGGCGGCGTCAACATCTACCCCGCCGAGATCGAGGCCGCCCTCCTCACCCACCCCGCCGTGGCCGACGCCGCCGCCTTCGGCATCCCGCACGACGACTGGGGCGAGGAGGTCAAGGCCGTCGTCGAACCGGCCCCCGGCTTCACCCCGGGGCCCGTGCTCGCCGAGGAGATCCTCGCCCACTGCGCCCGCGAACTCGCCGGGTACAAGAGGCCGAGGAGCGTCGACTTCACCGACGCGATGCCCCGCGACCCCAACGGCAAGCTCTACAAGCGGAGGCTGCGCGAACCGTACTGGGAGGGCCGGGACAGGGCCGTGTGAGCGTCACGGCTTGCGCGCCACCCCGCCGACCGCGATCACCTCGCCGGACCCGCGAGGGCCCTCCGCGGGATCGGGGCGCCAGTCGTTCAGCGGGACGACCCCCGGCTCCAGCAGCTCCAACCCCTCGAAGAACCCGGCGAGTTCCTTCGGCCCGCGCAGATAGTAGGGGACGGCGCCGCTCTCGTTGTACTGGCGGGTGGCGTCGGCGTTGGCCTGGTGCGTGTCGACGCTGTCGTTGAAGGCGAACCAGCTGCCGGCGGGCAGGGCGTCCATCAGGGTTCCGATGATGGCGCGGGCCCTGTCGTAGTCCGCGATGTGCCCGCTGACCTGCATCATCGTCAGCGCGACCGGCTGGGTGAGGTCGAGCGTCCGCGCCGCCTCGCGCAGCACGGTCGCGGGGTCGTGCAGATCGGCGTCCACGTAGTCGGTCGCGCCCTCGGGTGTACTGGTGAGCAGGGCCCGCGCATGGGCCAGGACCAGCGGGTCGTTGTCCACGTAGACGATCCGGGCCTCGGGCGCCACCCGCTGGGCGATCTGATGGGTGTTGTCGGCCGTCGGCAGCCCCGTGCCGATGTCGAGGAACTGACGCACTCCCGCCTCACCGGCGAGGAAGCGCACCGCCCGGCCGAGGAAGGCACGGGAGTCACGGGCCAGGTCGGTGATGCCGGGGAACACCGCGCGGAAGGCGTCGCCCGCCTCGTGGTCGACGGGGTAGTTGTCCTTGCCGCCGAGCCAGTAGTTCCAGATCCGGGCCGAGTGCGGCACCGTTGTGTCGATCTTGGCGAGAGCGTCGGTCTCCGGGCGTAACGAGTCCTGCGCCACCGGGTGGCCTCCTCAGGGGAAAGTGGTCATATGCCAAGGACATGGTGCCGCCCCGGGTGGGACGGCACCACACCTCCCCCGATCATTGGCTCACGCGCACCACCTTGAGCTTCGGGGACGACCGGATGTCCTTCTCGCAGAACCGGGACGTCACCCACTTCCCGGCCGAGAACAGCCGGGTCTGGTCGAGGTAGTGGGGTGAGTTCGGGTTCGAGGACTGCGCGTACGTCAGCAGCGTCCGGGCCACCGGGCAGCGGCTGCCGTCCCAGCCGACCGCCTGGATGTGGCTGGAACCCGACGCCACCTCGGCATAGCCGCCGGCGGCGGCGTTCCACGAGGACTCGATCTTGTTCCAGACGCCCAGCGACTCCGTGCCGCCGTGCACCGGGACGCGCCGGCCGCCCCGGACGACGAACTGGTGATCGCCGAGCTTCGCGTCCAGCGCGATGCCCGCCGTCCGCAGCTCCGCCACCGTGTCGGCGAGCGCCGTGGCGAAGCCCGGCGCGGCCGTGTTCAGCGTGTTCGGCGTGTGCACCGGGTCGGCAGCCGAGAACGGCACCTTCCACAGCTGCGCGTTCGGCACCGCACGGGTCAGCTTGCGCCAGAACCGGTCGTAGAGCAGCGCGCCCCGGCTGCCGGTGCCCGCGGTCCGGTCCCACGCCGCCAGCGCACCGCACGCCTCGGACACCTCGACGGCCGTGCCGTCACTGCCCGTCGCCCTGCCGCCCGGCAGCGCGGCGCACGCCCGCACCACGTCCGCGACGGCCAGATCGGCCGCGGGCACCCGGTTGGCGAACTGCTGCCGCTGGAGGTCCCGTACCGTCAGACCGCCCCGGTCGGCCATCGCGGCGGCGTCCTCGACCGCACCGCGCGTCCGCATCGACCGCTGCGTGCCGACGGTGCCGAAGACCCGCTCGTACCCCGTGAGCGGCTGGTCCGCGTTGGCCAGCCACGCGCTGTCGTTGGAGTTCTCCGCGTACGGCGCGTCCTTCAGCGTCGGCATCCTGGAGGGCCCGAAGATCCCCGGCTGCACGGCGTCGGCGTCCCGGCCGGGCGCGCAGTCGCCGCGCGAGCCGTCGAGGACGGCGACACCCGCCTCCGGATAGGTGGTCTCACCCAGCGGAGTCGAGCAGCGTGCCGCCAGCTCGTCGGTGATCCGGGGCACCACCTGCGACTGGGTGAAGAGGGTGTGCCCGGCGGAGTCGGCGGCCACGGTGTTCACCCACGGCAGCCCCTGGTGCCGGGCGAGCGTCTTCAGCACGTCCGCGGTGCCGCGCGCCTTGGCGAAGCCGAGGGAGGTGTCGGTGAACCGCAGGTTCACCGCGTTCGGGTCGGCCAGCGCGTACGCCGTGCCGGCCGTCCACGGCAGCGGGATGTCACGGCCGAGCGAGGTGACGACGGGGCCGTACCGGGTCCACCACTGGGTCCGGGTCACCTTCGAGCCGTCCTGCACGACGACGGTGACGGTCCGCTTCGTCATCCGCTCCGACCTGCCGTCGACCCGGTACGCCGTCGGGTCGGCCGGATCCAGGGTCAGCTGGTGCAGATTCATCGGGACACCGGTCGCGACCGTGTGGCTCCATGCCACCTTCGCGTTGAACCCGATCTGGGTGATCGGCGAGCCGAGCAGCGCGCCGCCGGAGACGTTCAGCTCGCCCGGGATCGTCTGCTGGGCCTGCCAGAAGCGGCGGCCCCCGGCCCACGGGTAGTGCGGGTTGCCCAGCAGCAGGCCGCGCCCGTTCGCCGTCGTGTCACCGCGGAACGCGACCGCGTTGGAGCCCATGTCGGCGGCGCCGGAGGAGAACAGCTCGCTCGCGGCCCGCGCGGCGGCCCGCACGTCCGGCGCCGCGGCCTTGGTGGCGGTGCCGGGGGCGGGCGGCCGGGCGGTGGCGATCGCGTCCACGAGCCGCCCCTCCCCGCCGAGCACCGCCAGGGCGTACGCGCGGGAAAACACGTCGAGCGTGCTCACCGGCCGCACCCAGGCGGCACCCCTGCACGCGGGGTCGGTGATCCGGTTCCTCCTCAGCCAGGCGTTGTACCCGGCCGCCCAGCCCCGCATCAACTCCTTCACCTCACGGCTGGGGCCGAGCGGCGCGGGCCGCTCCAGCAGCCGCCGCACGGTGCCGGTGTCGCGGACGCCCCGGAAGTACAGATCGCTGGTGAGGTTCTTCGCCGCCGAGGAGAGCGAGAAGTCGGGCGCGGTGTCCGGCCCGAAGTGTCGCGACCGTTCGCCGCGCACGGTCACGAACCCGTCGGCGAGCACACACACCTGGTCGGCGGCCTGCGCCCACCCGGTGCCGAAGCCCAGGTCCGCGTAGTCCTCGGCGACGATGTGCGGGATGCCGTACTCGGTGTAGCGGATCACGGCGGACAGCCCGCCGTGGGACGGGTGTTGCCCGCCGCCGCGATCGCCGTCCGCCGCGTCGGCCGAGGGGAGAGCGGCCGAGGCGGTGAGCAGGGCGACGGCCGAGACGACGAACTGTCTCAGACGAGTGCGCAAGGGTGCCTCCCGACGTGGTGGAGGGAAAGGGCGGTTGAGCCTGACAGCGCGTTCGTACGTAGTCCATGTGTGCGTCGATCTTCACCCTGGTTGACTCGTGTACCAGGCGGCGAAGTTGAGCCGTTTCACGCCATGCGCAGCGGATTCCGGCAAGGTGCGCGGCAGGCTTGACCGCGCTCGCGCGGCCGAACGAGGATCACGCCGGAAACCGGTGGACGAAGGGGCGAGCATGACGGCTGGACGCACTGTGACGGTCGACGGGGTGCTGCGGCGCAGTGCCCGGCGCACCCCGGCACGGGTCGCGATCCGCTACGGCGACCGCAGCTGGACCTACGCCGAACTGGACGACGCCGTCTCCCGCGCCGCACGCGCCCTGCGGGAGACCGGACTCCAGCGGGGCGACCGGGTCGCCGCGTACGGCCACAACTCGGACGCCTACCTGATCGCGTTCCTGGCCTCCGCCCGCGCCGGGCTGGTCCATGTCCCGGTCAACCAGCACCTCACCGGTGACGACCTGTCGTACCTCCTCGGCCAGTCGGGCAGCACTCTCGTCCTCACCGACCCCGACCTGGCGGGGCACCTCCCCGAGGGGGCGCGCACCCTCCCGCTGCGTGACGCGGACGACTCACTCCTCGCCAGGCTCGCCACGGCGGAGCCCTACGACGGCGACGAACCCGGGGCCGAGGACCTCGTCCAGTTGCTCTACACCTCCGGCACCACGGCCCTGCCCAAGGGCGCGATGATGACGCACCGCGCCCTGGTCCACGAGTACCTCAGCGCCATCGCCGCCCTCGACCTCTCCGCCGGCGACCGCCCCGTGCACTCCCTGCCGCTGTACCACTCGGCCCAGATGCACGTCTTCCTGGTGCCGTACCTCGCCGTCGGCGCCACCAACACCATCCTCGACGCCCCCGACGGCGACCGGATCCTCGACCTCGTCGAGTCGGGTGACGCGGACAGCCTCTTCGCGCCGCCCACCGTGTGGATCGCGCTGTCCAACCGCCCCGACTTCGACAGCCGCGACCTCAGCGGGCTGCGCAAGGCGTACTACGGGGCGTCGATCATGCCGGTGCCCGTCCTGGAGCGCCTCAGGGAGCGCCTGCCGAAGCTCGCCTTCCACAACTGCTTCGGCCAGAGCGAGATCGGCCCCCTCGCCATGGTCCTCGGCCCCTACGAGCACAAGGGGCGCATGGACTCCTGCGGACGCCCCGTCATGTTCGTGGAGGCCAGGGTCGTCGACGAGAGGGGCGCCGACGTGCCCGACGGCACCCCCGGTGAGATCGTCTACCGGTCACCGCAGCTGTGCGAGGGCTACTGGGACAAACCCGAGGAGACCGCCGAGGCGTTCCGCGACGGCTGGTTCCACTCCGGCGACCTCGCGGTCCGCGACGCCGACGGGTTCTTCACCATCGTCGACCGCGTCAAGGACGTCATCAACTCCGGCGGTGTCCTCATCGCCTCCCGCCAGGTCGAGGACGCCCTCTACACCCATGACCGGGTCGCCGAGGTCGCCGTCGTCGGACTGCCCGACGACCACTGGATCGAGGCCGTCACCGCGGTCGTCGTCCCGCGCGGCGAGGTCACCGAGGCCGAACTGGTCGCCCACGCACGAAAGAAGCTCCCTCACTTCAAGGCGCCGAAAAGGGTGCTCTTCGTGGACGAACTGCCGCGCAACGCGAGCGGCAAGATCCTCAAGCGCGATCTCCGGGACCGGTACGCCCAGGCCTGAGCGGCACTTCGGCCCTCGCGCCCCGAACTCCGTTGCGCCGCACCGCCCCGGCCAGCAAGATCGGCTCCATGCCACGCCTCACCGCCCCCGACGGAACCGAACTCGCCTACCACCTGCGCGGCGAGGGAGATCCGCTGATCGTCCTCCCCGGCGGCCCCATGCGCGCCTCCGCGTACCTCGGCGACCTGGGCGGACTCGCCGCCCACCGCCGCCTCGTCCTGCTGGACCTGCGCGGCACGGGCGACTCGGCGATCCCGGAGGACCCGGCGACGTACCGGTGCGACCGGCAGGTCGACGACGTGGAGGCCCTGAGGGCACATCTCGGCCTGGAGCGCGTGGACGTCCTCGGCCACTCGGCCGGCGGCAATCTCGCCGTGCTGTACGCGGCCCGGCACCCCGAGAGGGTGTCCCGCCTGGCGCTGATCACCGCCACCCCCTGGGCGGTGGGCCTGCCGGTGACCGTCGAGGACCGGCTCGCGGCGGCCCGCCTCCGCGAGGACGAGCCGTGGTTCGCCGAGGCGTACCCGCACTTCGAGGCAGCCTGGACCGGGCGAGGCCCCTTCGACGACGAGATGATGCCCTTCTTCTACGGTCGCTGGGACGCCGCGGCCGAGGCCCACACGGCCGCCGAGGTGGCGCAGACCAACGAGGACGCCGCCGACGCCTACGGCTCCGCCGGCGCGTACGACCCCGAGGCCACCCGAGCCGCCCTCGACGCGCTCACCGCGCCCGTCCTCTACCTCGGCGGCGCACTGGACACCGGCCCGACCCCGCAGCTCGTCCGCACCGCCGCCGAACTCTTCCCCGAGGGGGAGTACGCGATCCAGCCCGGCGCCGGGCACTTCCCCTGGCTCGACGACCCGGAGTGGTTCGTACGCCGTGTCACCACCTTCCTCGCCGGGGGCGGCGCGTCTTTCGGGGCCGGGACCGCTCAGCCGTCCGCCGACACCGCCACCGACCGCGCCCACCGGTAGTCCGCCTTGCCACTGGGGGAGCGCTGGATGGTGTCGGTGAGGACGAGCCGCCGGGGGATCTTGTACCCGGCGAGACGGGCGCGGCAGTGGGTCTGGATCTCCTCCAGGGTCGGGCGGGCCGCGCCCTCGCGCAGCTGGACGACGGCCGCCACACGGTTGCCCCAGCGGGCGTCCGGCACCCCGGCGACGAGCGCGTCGTACACATCGGGGTGGGCCTTGAGCGCCTGCTCGACCTCCTCCGGGTACACCTTCTCGCCGCCGGTGTTGATGCACTGCGAACCCCGGCCGAGGACGGTGACCACGCCGTCCTCGTCGACGGTCGCCATGTCGCCGAGGAGCACCCAGCGCTCACCGTCCTTCTCGAAGAAGGTCTCGGCGGTCTTCCGCGGGTCGTTGTAGTAGCCGAGGGGGACATGCCCGCGCTGGGCGACGCGGCCCGGCACACCGACCGGGACCGGCTCGTGCGTGGCGGGGTCCACCACCTGGGTGCGGGCGTGCACCCGGATCCGGAAGCCGTCGCCCGCCCCCGAGTCGTCGGTCGCCGTGCCGTTGAAGCCGGACTCCGACGAGCCGAAGTTGTTCAGCAGCATCGCGTTGGGCACCAGGGCCTGGAACTGCTGCCGCACGGTCTCCGACATGATCGCGCCGGACGAGGACACACTGAACAGCGACGAACAGTCCGTGCCCTTCATCGGGCCGTTCAGCGCGTCGATCAGCGGGCGCAGCATCGCGTCGCCCACCAGGGACACACTGGTGACCTTCTCCCGCTCGATCGTCCGCAGCACCTCCTCCGGCACGAACTTGCGGTGGGTCACGACCCGTTGGCCGAAGTTGAATCCGATGAACGCCGTCAGCGTCGACGTACCGTGCATCAGCGGGGCGGTGGGGAAGAAGGTGATCCCGTCACCGCCGGCCGCGACCCGCTCGGCCAGCTCCTCCGGTGCCTTCACCGGCTCGCCGGTCGGGGCACCGCCGCCCAAGCCCGAGAAGAACAGGTCCTCCTGACGCCACATCACGCCCTTGGGCATGCCCGTCGTGCCGCCGGTGTAGATGATGAACAGGTCGTCGCCCGAGCGGGCCGGAAAGCCCCGCCCGGCGGACCCGGAGGCCTCGGCCTCGGCGAACTCCACCACGGGCGGTTCGGGCGCGTCCGGCGCGGGGGTCCCCACCCGCACCAGATGCCGCAGCCTCTCCGCCCGCGGTACGGCCCTCGCCACGCGCCCGGTGAACTCCGCGTCGAACACCAGACCCGCCAGATCCGCATCCCGGTAGAGGTAGACCAACTCCTCTTCGACATACCGGTAGTTGACATTGACCGGCACGAGCCGCGCCTTGAGACAGCCCAGGGCGGTCTGGAGGTACTCGATGCCGTTGTAGAGATGCAGACCCACGTGTTCGCCGGGCCGTAGCCCGCTGTCCAGCAGATGGTGACCGATGCGGTTCGCCGCCGCGTCCAGCTCCGCATAGCCGAGCCGTCGGTCCGCGCCCGAACCGGGGATGTCGAGATGGGCGAGCGCCGCCCGGTCGGGGACGACGTCGACGACCGACTCGAACAGGTCGGCAAGGTTGTACTCCACCGTGCTCCTCCTGACCCCGGGCGCGCCTGGCGGATGGCCGCCATCCGTCGGTTGCCGGTCATCAGAGCAAAGGGGGCGGTGACTGTGAAGGGCCCGCGCAGAAGAAATCTGACTGACTGTCAGAAAACTCTTGTACTGGCTCCTCGCCTCCTGCAACCTGTTCTCGTTCCGCAGATCGGAACCTGTTCTCGCCCTGCCCCACGGGAGGAAGCGATGGGTGGCACGGAACACCTCACCGTGCGGCGCGAAGGCGCCACACTGGTGCTCACGCTCAACCGGCCCGAGGCCAGGAACGCGCTCTCGCTGCCGATGCTCGTCGGCCTGTACGACGGCTGGGTGGCCGCCGACGAGGACGACGAGGTCCGCTCGATCGTCCTCACCGGCTCCGGCGGCTCCTTCTGCGCCGGGATGGACCTCAAGGCCCTCGCGGGCAAGGGCATGGCGGACCAGGGGTACCGGGACCGGCTCACGGCCGACCCCGACCTCCACTGGAAGGCGATGCTCCGCCACCACCGGCCCCGCAAACCCGTGATCGCCGCCGTCGAGGGCCACTGCGTCGCGGGCGGCACCGAGATCCTCCAGGGCACGGACATCCGTGTCGCGGGGGAGTCGGCCACGTTCGGCCTCTTCGAGGTGCGCCGCGGCCTCTTCCCGATCGGCGGCTCGACGGTCCGCCTCCAGCGGCAGATCCCCCGCACCCACGCGCTGGAGATGCTGCTCACCGGCCGCCCGTACACCGCCCGCGAGGCCGCCGCCATCGGACTGATCGGGCATGTCGTGCCGGACGGCGAGGCCCTGGCGAAGGCTCTGGAGACAGCCGAGCGCGTCAACGCGTGCGGCCCGCTCGCCGTGGAGGCGGTCAAGGCGTCCGTGTACGAGACGGCGGAGATGAGCGAGTCGGACGGCCTGGCCGCCGAGCTGAAACGGGGGTGGCCGGTCTTCGACACCGACGACGCGAAGGAAGGGGCGCGCGCCTTCGCCGAGAAACGGCCCCCCGTTTACAGGCGGGCGTGAGCGCTCCGCCGGCGGCGGCTCCCGGGCGGGGGACGTCCTCAGTTGCTCGCGCCCGGCGGTGGAGCCGCGTGGTGGCCCCGTCTCGCGCCCCTCTTCCGGGTCGCCCTCTTTCGAAGGAGTAACCCTGCCGATGTCCGCAGTCCTCAAGGCACCCCTGACCGTCGAGTTCCCCTTCACCCGCTCGCTCGGGCCCGTGCAGAGCGCCTTCCTCACCGGGCTGCGCGAACGCGTCGTCCTCGGCGTGCGCACCCGCGACGGCCGGACCCTCGTCCCGCCAGTCGAGTACGACCCCGTCACCGCCGAGGAGATCCGCGACCTCGTCGAGGTCGCGCCCACCGGCACCGTCACCACCTGGGCCTGGAACCACGCCCCACGTCGCGGGCAGCCCCTGGCCACCCCCTTCGCCTGGGTCCTCGTACGGCTCGACGGCGCCGACACCGCCCTCCTCCACGCCCTCGACGCCCCCGCCCCCGACGCCGTACGGACGGGCATGCGCGTACGCGTCCGATGGGCCGCGGAACGCTCCGGCGCCATCACCGACATCGCCTGCTTCGAGCCGTACGACGGGGAACCGGCCGAACCGACCGGCCACAGCGGCGAGTTCGTCGACGCGGTGACCGGCATCGTCGCCCCGGCCCGCCTCGACTACACCTACTCGCCCGGCCGCGCGGCCACCGGCTACATCCACGCCCTCGCCGAGCGCCGCACGGTGGGCGAGCGCTGCCCCGCGTGCCGCAAGGTGTACGTGCCGCCGAGGGGCGCCTGCCCCACCTGCGGCGTGGCCACCGCCGAGCGGGTGGAGGTCGGACCGGCCGGCACGGTCACCACGTTCTGCATCGTCAACATCAAGGCGAAGAACCTGGACATAGAAGTCCCGTACGTCTACGCCCACATCGCTCTGGACGGCGCCGACCTCGCCCTGCACGGCCGGATCGCCGGCATCCCCTACGACCGGGTGCGCATGGGGCTGCGCGTCGAACCCGTGTGGACGGAGGGCGCCCGCTACCCCGACCACTACCGGCCCACCGGCGAGCCGGACGCCGCGTACGACACGTACAAGGAGCTGCTGTGAACCGGGAGATCGCCGTCGTCGCCTTCGCCCAGACCGACCACCGGCGCACCAGCGACGAGTCCTCCGAGGTGGAGATGCTCATGCCGGTGCTGCACGAGGTGCTGGAACAGACCGGCCTGAAGACCGCCGACATCGGCTTCACCTGCTCAGGGTCCAGCGACTACCTCGCCGGCCGGGCCTTCTCCTTCACCCTCGCCCTCGACGGCGTCGGCGCCTGGCCGCCGATCTCCGAGTCGCACGTCGAGATGGACGGCGCGTGGGCGCTGTACGAGGCGTGGGTGAAACTCCGGACCGGGGACGCGGACACCGCGCTCGTCTACTCCTACGGCAAGTCCTCGCCCGGCTCGGTGCGCGACGTACTGACCCGGCAGCTCGACCCGTACTACGTGGCCCCGCTGTGGCCCGACTCCGTGGCCCTCGCCGCCCTCCAGGCCCAGGCGCTCATCGACGCGGGCCGCACCGACGAGCCGGCGCTCGCGGCGGTCGCGACCCGCAGCCGCGCGGACGCCCGCGACAACCCGCACGCCCAGCTGCGGGGTTCCGTTCCGCAGGGCGAGTACCTGGTACGGCCGCTGCGCACCGGGGACTGCCCGCCCATCGGCGACGGGGCCGCGGCCGTCATCCTCGCGGCGGGGGAGCGGGCCCGGGACCTGTGCGAGCGGCCCGCGTGGATCCGCGGCATCGACCACCGCGTCGAGGCCCACGGCATGGGCGTCCGCGATCTCACCGACTCACCCTCCACCCGTCTCGCCGCAGAGCGGGCCGGAGCCTTCGAACGCCCGCTGGACACCGCCGAGTTGCACGCACCGTTCAGCTCCCAGGAGGTCATCCTGCGCGAGGCACTGCGGCTCGACGACAGCGTGAGCGTCAACCCGTCGGGCGGCGCCCTCGCCGCGAACCCGGTGATGGCCGCCGGACTGATCCGCATCGGCGAGGCGGCCGCCCGCATCCACCGGGGCGAGTCCGACCGCGCCCTCGCCCACGCCACCTCCGGGCCCTGTCTGCAGCAGAACCTGGTCGCCGTACTCGAAGGGGATCCCCGATGAGCAAGGAGCCCGTGGCCGTCATAGGCGTCGGCCAGACCAAGCACGTCGCGGCCCGGCGGGATGTGTCCATCGCGGGCCTCGTCCGCGAGGCGGCGCAACGAGCCCTCGACGACGCCGAGTTGACATGGGCGGACATCGAGGCCGTCGTCATCGGCAAGGCGCCCGACTTCTTCGAGGGCGTCATGATGCCCGAGCTGTACCTCGCCGACGCGCTCGGCGCGGTGGGCAAACCCATGATGCGGGTGCACACGGCGGGTTCCGTCGGCGGATCGACCGCGCTGGTCGCCGCGAGCCTGGTCGCCGCCCGCGTCCACGGCACCGTCCTCACGCTGGCGTTCGAGAAGCAGTCCGAGTCCAACGCGATGTGGGGCCTGTCGCTGCCGATCCCGTTCCAGCAGCCGCTGCTGGCCGGCGCGGGGGGCTTCTTCGCCCCGCACGTCCGCGCGTACATGCGGCGCAGCGGCGCCCCCGACACCGTCGGCTCCCTCGTCGCGTACAAGAACCGCCGCAACGCGCTGAAGAACCCGTACGCCCACCTCCACGAGCACGACATCACGCTGGAGAAGGTCCAGGCCTCACCCATGCTGTGGGACCCCATCCGCTACTCGGAGACCTGCCCGTCCTCCGACGGTGCCTGCGCGATGGTCCTGACCGACCGGGCCGGGGCAGCCCGTGCGCCCCGGCCCGCCGCGTGGATGCACGGCGGGGCGATGCGCAGCGAGCCGACCCTGTTCGCGGGCAAGGACTGCGTGTCGCCGCGCGCCGGCCGCGACTGCGCGGCCGACGTGTACCGGCAGGCGGGCATCGCCGATCCGCGCCGCGATATCGACGCGGTGGAGATGTACGTGCCGTTCTCCTGGTACGAGCCGATGTGGCTGGAGAACCTCGGCTTCGCCGCCGAGGGGGAGGGCTGGAAGCTCACCGAGTCGGGCGTCACCGAACTGGACGGGGACCTCCCCGTCGACATGTCCGGCGGGGTGCTCTCCACCAACCCCATCGGCGCCTCCGGGATGATCCGCTTCGCCGAGGCGGCGCTCCAGGTACGCGGCCTCGCCGGAGAACACCAGGTCGACGGCGCCCGCCGGGTACTCGGACACGCCTACGGCGGCGGTTCGCAGTTCTTCGCGATGTGGCTGGTCGGCGCCGAGCCGCCCACCGCCTGAACCTCCTCCCCACGTGGCCTGTCCGCGGCGGGGACCGATCGCTAGTCTGGCGGGCGGACGACGAACCGGGAGGAGCACGGACGTGGCCGAGAGCACCATGCAGCAGCAGCGCCCCCTCGACGGCTGGCACAAGCCGGCGGAACTGGACCTGAGCAACGCGGACTGGCGGTCCAGCAGCCGAGGGCGGGGAGACGTCCAGATCGCCTTTGTCGAGGGCTTCATCGCCATGCGCAACAGCCGCCGCCCCGAGAGCCCTTCGCTGATCTTCACCCCCGCCGAGTGGGGAGCCTTCGTGTCGGGAGCCAGGGAGGGCGAGTTCGATCTGACCTGAGCGACGGGGCGGTCGCCGTCGGTGGGCTGCCCGGAGCGCCCACCGCCTTGCCCGCCGCCCGTGACGTCGAGCTCATGGCGCGCTGGTGGTCCGAGGCGGGTCAGGGGCCGCCGGGGGCGTTCCGGACGCCTACCCGGCCGGTGCCGACATGGTGTGTGGTGTAGCGCGCCGAGCGGGCCGGCGCCGCATACGCGAGGTGCACGAGCCGGGACTGTTCCTGCCGCATGTGCATCAGCGACTCGAGGATGTACCCGACGAGCAGGACGAGCGCCGCGATCGTCATGACCGCGGCGGCGAGGATCGCCGTGGGGATGCGCGGTACCGTGCCCGTGCGGACGAACTCGGCGATGACGGGGAGGCCGAGGACGACCGAGACGAGGGCCAGCAGCCCCGCGACCACGGTGTGGACGAGTGAGGGCCGCTCGCGCCGCGCCAGATCGAGGATCACCCGCAGGATGCGCCAGCCGTCCCGGAAGGTACGCAGTTTGCTCTCACTCCCGGCGGGCCTGACCCGGTAGTCCACCACCACCTCCGCCGTGGGGAGACGGAGATGGAGCGCGTGGATGGTCATCTCGGTCTCGGTCTCGAACTGGCGGGCCAGCGCCGGAAATGACTTCACGAAGCGCCGTGAGAAGACGCGGTAGCCGCTCAGCATGTCGGTCACGTCGTTGCCGAACAGGGACCGCACCACACCGGTGAGCAGTCTGTTGCCGACCGCGTGCCCCGCCCGGTAGGCGGCGCTGACCGTTTCCCGCCGTGCCCCGACCACCTGGTCGTACGGCCCCTCGAAGAGCAGGTCCACCAGGTCGCGCGCCCGCGACGCGTCGTAGGTGTCGTCACCGTCGATGATGAGCAGGGCGTCGGCGTCGACATCGGCGAAGGCGCGCCGGATGACATTGCCCTTTCCCTTGCGCGGTTCCTCCCGGACGATGGCGCCCGCCTCGCGGGCGACCTCCACCGTCCGGTCGGTCGAGGCGTTGTCGTACACATAGATGTCCGCCTCCGGCAGGGCGGCCCTCAGATCGCGCACCACCTTTCCCACGGCCGCCTCCTCGTTGTGACACGGCACGACACACGCGATCGTCGGAGGCACGGCCACTCCCTACCCGAATCGGCGACACATCAGGTAGGAAATCATGCGATATGGGCGCGTCCAGAGGGTGAGGGCGCGCCGTGTCACTACTCTCGCCGTGTGTCGGTCCTCGCGTCCGTGGCGCTGCGTGCGCGCGACGCCATCAGGGGTGTCTGGCGCGAGGTCACCAAGTTCGGGGTGGTCGGGGCGCTGTCCTTCGTCGTGGACAACGGCGGCTACAACCTGCTGGTGTTCGGGCTGCCCGGCGGCGCGGAGGGCGGAGTGATGCGCGCCGCACCCGTCCAGGCGTCCGTCCTCGCGACGGGTGCCGCCGCGCTCTTCAGCTGGGTGGGCAACCGCTACTGGACCTACCGCCACCGGCACCGCGACAAGATGGCTCAGGAACTGGCCCTCTTCCTGTTGGCGAACTGCGTCGGGGTCGCCATCACGGCGGGTACGGTCTACGCCTCGCGGCACCTGCTCGGACTGGAGTCGGTACTCAGCGACAACGTCGCGCGTGCCTTCGGCTGGGTTCTCGCCACCCTGTTCCGGTTCTTCGCCTACCGGCGCTACGTCTTCGTCGCGCCCTGATCATTACGGTTTCACCGACGCTGTTAGCATCCGCCGCATGGGACGAAATGTGCGGTTTCAGGGTGAAAAGCTCTGGCCCTGGGGGTTGGCCGCTGTCGCCGTGGCGTGTTGCCTGGGCACGACCATCGTGTTCGCCCCCGGGTATCTGAGTCCCGACAGCATCGATCAGCTCAGGCAGGCCATGGGCAGGACGCCGCTCACCGACTGGCACCCGCCCGTGCTGAGCCTGGTGTGGCGTGCCCTCATCGCCGTCACCGGTACGCCCTCGTCCATGGCCGTCCTCCAGTCCCTCGTCTTCTGGGGCGCCCTGTGGGTGGTGGCATGGTGTGTCTGGGACCTGACCGCGAGCCGCGCCGGTTCGCTCGCCGTCCTCGGCATCGGGCTGACTCCCCCCGTACTGACCTTCGTCGGCGTGGTCTGGAAGGACGTCCATGCCGCGGCCGCGCTGCTCGCCGCCTTCGCGGTGGCGTTCGTGGGACTGCGGCTGCGGGACCGCGGCACTTCCCCCGCGGTGCGCTGGGGTCTGTTCTGTGCGGGCGTGCTCTTTCTGGCCTACGCCATGCTCGTGCGCAAGAACGTGTTCCTCGCGGCGATCCCCCTCTTCGTCCTGCTCGTCCTCGCGCTGTGGCGCGCACCCGGGCGCCGCACCTGGGCCGTGTGCACGGCGGCACTCGTGTCCGCGCTCGTCCTGCCCACCGTCGCGATCTCCCGGCTCGCGCACCCCGTCGAGACGAGACAGGGCGCGCAGATCATGCTCGACGACCTGGTCCACGTACTGACCGTGGAGGAACTGCGGTCGGCGAACGTCTCGCCGGACCTCCGCAACCGCCTGGTGGCGGCCGCGGAGAAATGCCGCAGCGTCGGCGCGCTGTCGGACGCCTACTGGGCCTGCTACGAGCGCCGGGCGGACGGAATGGCCAGGGACGCGGACGCGATCACGTCCCTGTGGCTGAGCGAGATGAGCGGACACGTTCCCGGCTATCTCCAGTACCGGCTGCGGCTCTTCGCCGGCCTGCTCTTCGAGACCGGATACCCGTACCAGGCAGGGGTCTTCGGCAACGACCTCGGCATCGAAGTGGCCCACCCCCGACTGGAGGACACCCTCGACTCGTACGTCAGGGGGGCGGCCACTGATCTGCGGCCACTCTTCCGGGGGTGGTTCTGGCTCGCCGTCGCGCTCGTCCTCACCGTCCGTCCCGGCAGGGGACGGTTCTCCCCCTGCATCCGGGCGCTGGGCGTCAGCTCGGCGGCCTACGTGCTCGGATACCTGCCCATCATGCCGGCGACGAACTACCGCTACATCTACTGGCCGGCGCTCGCTTGCGCACTCGGTCTCCTGCTGCTCTTGCTGGACCGTCGGCCCACCGCACCCGCGTCGACCGGCTCGGGTGCCGCGCGAACCGGCTCCGCAGTCACCCTCGCAGGTGCCGGGCCGGCGCATCGGCCGTCGGACCCCGAAAGCCGGAGCGGGGCACGGTGAGATCACCCCGCCCCTCCCGCGCCCGACCGCCGCGAGAGACACGAACACCCGACCGCCGCACACAAAGGACGCGCACACCGACGCGATCTAATGGATGCCCGGTCGTTTATCATTAACTTCATGGAGCAGTCGATCAGTCGGGACGCGCGGCTAGCCCTGGACCTCGCCCTCACCGTGCGCCACGACGGCGACGGCGGTGTCGCCGACGACCTGGCCGAGCCCGCCGGACTGACCACCTGGGTCCGGGCCCACGCCGACCTCCTGCCGGACGCCGCCGGCTTCACCGCCGACGAGGCCGCGCTCGCCGCCGTCCGTGACCTCCGGGGCGCCGTCCGTGCCCTGTTCGCCCGCGCCGTCAGCCCCGACGAGCCCAGCTCCGCCGACGCCGCCCGACTGCTTCCCCTTCCCGAGGCCCTGGAGCGCCTCAACCGGGCCGCGGCCGAGACCCCGACCGTTCCGGTGCTGACCTGGTCGCCCAGCGCCGAGCCGGTCCTGCGCCAGGAACCCGCGACCGGCGGTGACCCGCTCACGGCCGTACTCGCCCGCGCCGTCATCGCCTTCCTCGCGAGCCCCGAACGTCGGCGGCTGCGGGCCTGCCACGCACCCCGCTGCGTGCGCTACTTCCTGAAGGAGCACCCGCGCCAGGAATGGTGCAAACCGGCCTGCGGCAACCGGGCCCGGGTGGCCCGCCACCACGAGCGCCACAAGGCGTCCGCCGGCCGGTGACGAGCGCCTTCGCCTCCGCTCCGGCAATCGCCTCGCCCAGCCGACACCGACCACCTTCGGACACGTACCATGGCGGCATGTCCTTCCTCCGCCGCCGCAGTGCCACCCCTGCCGGGCCCGAATTCGACGTACTGGCCATGGACCCGGGCGACTGGCCGGGCAATCTCGGCGCGGGTCTGCTGCCCGCGCCCGACGGAAGTTGCCAGGGCGTCTTCCTGCGCTACGACCTGTACGGCGGCCGTGGCCCCGCGATGATCATCGGCAACCTCCCGGAGGGCTCCCCGGCACGCGAGGTCGCCGAGGGTGAGGTCCCCTTCGAGGTGGCCCAGCTGCTGCTGGCCCTGGAGAACGAGGAGGACATCACCGTCGTCGGCTCCGAGGACATGCCGGTGATGCAGGGCGACAACCTCCTGATCGTCCGCCGTCTGAAGCTCTCCGAGTCCCGGATCTCCTGCGTCCAGTTCGACCGCAGCGACAACGTCCTGGTGACCATCGCCGCCTGGGACCGGCCCATCACCGACGATCTCTACGCACTGTTGAAGCCGCTCCCCGCGGAGCTGTTCCAGCAGGCCTGATCCCCTGAGTTTCCAGTGTCCCGCGGGCGTATCGTCCGCGGGTTCTGTCGTGCCCTCTTGTTGACTGAGTCGTCGGACCATTACGGTCCGACGTATGCCTCCTGAGATCTCTCGCAGAGCGACTCTGAAGACCGCCCTGGCGGGTGCAGCTGCGTTCAGCCTGGCCGCAGGGCCTCTGGTGCAGTCCGCAAACGCCGCTGATTCATCCGATGTATCAGGATCGGGGTTCGAGGTGTCGGCGGATGAGCGGCAGGCGCCCCTGACGCTGTGGTACACCGCGCCCGCCGCCGACTGGGAACGCGAGGCCCTGCCCATCGGCGGCGGCGCCCTCGGCGCCACGGTGTTCGGCACGCTCACGTCCGAGCGGCTCCAGTTCAACGAGAAGACCCTGTGGACCGGTGGCCCCGGCTCCGCCCAGGGCTACGACCACGGCAACTGGAGCGAGCCCCGCCCCGGCGCCATCGCCGCAATCCAGGACCGTATCGACGCCGAGACGAGCGTCGACCCGGAAGCCGTCACCGCGCGCCTCGGCCAGCGGCGCGTCGGCTACGGCCACCACCAGACCTTCGGAGACCTCCGCCTCGACCTGCCCGGAGCCCCCGAGACCGTCCCGGCCGACTACCGCCGCACCCTCGACCTGCGCGAGGCGGTGGCGACCGTGACGTACACGCACCGGCAACGGCGCCACGCACGGGAGTTCTTCGCCTCCCACCCGGACGGCGTGCTCGTCGGCCGCCTCACCGGAGGCGTCACCCTCACCGTGCGGTACACCTCACCCCGCTCCGACTTCACGACGACCGCCACCGGCGACCGGATCACCGTGCGCGGTGAACTCACCGACAACGGGCTGAGGTTCGAGGCGCAGATCCGTGTCGCCGTCACGGGCGGCACGCTCACCGCGAACCCGGACGGCACGCTCACCGTCACCGGCGCCGACAGCGTCTGGTTCGTCCTCGCCGCGGGCACCGACTACGCCGACACCTACCCGGACTACCGGGGCGAGGACCCGCACGCCACCGTCACCGGCACCGTCGACGACGCCTTCCACAAGGGGTACCGGAAGCTGCGGTCCCGCCATGTCCGCGACCACCGGGCCCTCTTCGACCGCGTGTCACTCGACATCGGCGGGGAAGCACCCCACGTCCCCACGAACGACCAACTGGCGGCCTACACCGGCGGCACGACCCCCGCCGACCGCGCCCTCGAAGCCCTGTACTTCCAGTACGGCCGCTACCTCCTCATCGCCTCCTCCCGCGCCGGCTCCCTGCCCGCCAACCTCCAGGGCGTCTGGAACAACAGCACCACACCACCCTGGTCGGCGGACTACCACACCAACATCAACATCCAGATGAACTACTGGCCCGCCGAGGCCGCCAACCTCGCCGAGACCACGGCCCCCTACGACCGCTTCGTCGAAGCACTGCGGGCACCCGGCCGGCGCACCGCGAAGGAGATGTTCGGCTCACGCGGCTGGGTCGTCCACAACGAGACCAACCCGTACGGCTTCACCGGCGTGCACGACTGGGCGACCGCCTTCTGGTTCCCCGAGGCCGCCGCCTGGCTCACCCAGCAGATGTACGAGCACTACCGCTTCGGCGGCTCCACCCGCTATCTGCGCACCACCGCGTACCCGGTGATGAAGGAGGTCGCCGAGTTCTGGCTGGACAACCTGCGCACCGACCCCCGCGACGGCACCCTCGTCGTCACGCCCGGCTACTCCCCGGAACACGGCGACTTCACGGCGGGCGCGGCCATGTCCCAGCAGATCGTGCACGACCTGTTCACCAACACCCTCGAAGCCGCCCGCGTCCTCGACGACAGCCCCGCCTTCCGCCGGCAACTCGCCGATACACTCGACCGGCTGGACCCCGGTCTCCGGATCGGTTCCTGGGGCCAGCTCCAGGAGTGGAAGGCCGACCTCGACGACCCCGAAGACGACCACCGCCATGTCTCCCACCTGTTCGCCCTCCACCCCGGCCGCCAGATCGAACCCGGCAGCCAGTGGGCCGAGGCGGCGAAGGTCTCGCTCACCGCACGCGGAGACGGCGGCACCGGCTGGTCCAAGGCATGGAAGATCAACTTCTGGGCGCGGCTCCACGACGGCGACCACGCCCACAGGATGCTCGGCGAACAGCTCAAGTCCTCCACCCTGCCGAACCTCTGGGACACCCACCCCCCGTTCCAGATCGACGGCAACTTCGGCGCCACCTCCGGTGTCGTCGAGATGCTCCTCCAGAGCCAGCACGACGTGATCGAGATCCTGCCGGCCCTTCCCGCCGCCTGGCCCGACGGCTCCGTCCGCGGCCTGCGCGCCCGCGGCGGCGCCACCGTCGACGTCACCTGGTCCTCGGGCACCGCCTCCCGTATCGCCCTCACCACCTCCCGCACCCGCGAACTGACAGTCCGCAGCAGTCTGTTGAAGGACGGAGAGCTGACCTTCCGGGCCGTCGCGGGCCGGCGTCACATCTGGTCCCGGTAGCCGAACGGCGTCGGCCCCCGGCGGCGACCCACAGGTCACCGCCGGGGGCCGGCCCACCCGCCTCCGGGCACCGTTCAGATCACGGGCAGCACCCGCACGTCGGCCGCGCGCACGAACGCCACCCGGTGCCCGAACTGGATCTCGTAGTAGACGTCCTCGCCGGCCACGACCTTGTGCCCCGAGGTGTCGAAGGAGACGGCGTAGTAGTACTCGCCCTTCAGTCGGTCGCCCGCCACGTACCGCTGTCCCTCGAGGAACCTGTACGGCAGCGGGGACACCGCCTGGACCGGCACACCCGTCGGGTAGGCACCCTTCTCCGGGTAGGCCCTGCCGTACACCGGGACCTCCGCGAGCCCCTTCCGGGGCGTCACGACCAGCCCGGCCGCGCCGACCGCCGTGGGCTGCGTCGCAGGGTTGTGGAACCACGCCTTCTGGCCGAGGTACCAGATCGCCGTCCACGCGCCGCGCCGCTCGGCGACCGCGTACTGCTGGCCGGTGGAGACCCGTGAACCGAGGTCGTTCACGTCGATCGTGGAGGCGCCGCCGTCCGGACGCAGACCGATGTCCTTGATGAGGGGCGAGGTCGCGTCGGGCTCGCTGTACAGGCGTACCGCGCTGGACCCGTGCACCGCGCACGGCTGCCCCTTGGCGGCGCAGCCGGTGAACTCGGGCCGGTTCTCCGCGTAGTCGGGCAGGACGGTGACCATGCGGCTGTTCTCGCCCGCGGTCGGTCCGAACGGCCTGCCGAGCAGCTCGAAGTAGTGGCGCCAGTCCCAGTACGGGCCGGGGTCGGTGTGCATCCCCGGAATCGTCGCCGTCGTCGGGCCCGGCACGGTGTCGTGGCCCAGGATGTGCCGACGGTCCAGCGGGATACGGTACTTGGCGGCCAGGTACTTCACCAGCCGCGCCGACGTCCGGTACATCGCCTCCGTGTACCAGGCGTCCGGCGACGCGAGGAACCCCTCGTGCTCCAGACCGATCGACTTGGCGTTGACGTACCAGTTGCCGGCGTGCCAGGCCACGTCCTTGTTCTTCACATGCTGGGCGATGTGCCCGTCCGTGGACCGCAGCGAGTAGTGCCAGGACACATACGTCGGGTCCTGGACCAGCTTCAACGTGGTGTCCCAGGTGGCCTCGGTGTCATGGACGACGATGTACCGGATGCGCTGCGACGTCGGCCGGTCGGCCAGATCGTGGTTGCCGTAGTCCTGGTCGCCGAACTCCTCGTACGGCGCCGGGATCCACTCGCACGACACCGTGCGCGGGCACTCGGTGCCGGCCGCCGCCGGGGCGCGCAGCCCGCTCCGGGACAACTGCCCGGTCCCGGGGGCGAGCCCCGGCTCGGCGGGGAGCACCACCCGCTGACCGGCGTCGGTGACCCGGTGGGCGCCGTCCCGGATCACCGCGAACACCTCGTTCGCGTACGCCGCCGCCGTCGCGCGGTCGTCGGCGCCGGAGAACCGCGCCACCGCCCCGTACCAGTCCGCCGGGTCGGCGCTCGGCTTCCGGCCCAGCTCCCGCTGGGCCTCCGCCAGCAGCGCCGCACCGCCCGCCACATTGGCCGCGGCGTCCGTCCGCAGCGTCTCGGCCGGCAGCCCCGTCAGCTCGGCCGCCCTCGCCAACGTCCGCAGACGGGGCGGGAGATCGGCCTCCTCGGGCAGGTCCGCCCCGGACCGCAGTGGCGCGCGTGAGTCGTCCCCGCGCGGGTCCTCCGCGCCCTCGCTGTGATGCGGGGTCTCGGCCAGCGCCGAACGCGCGTCCGTGAGGTGCATGGGGCCGTAGCCACCGGTGACGCTCGGGGCGCCGCCGTGCGCGTCCCAGCGCGACTGGAGATAGGACACACCCAGCAGGACGCTGCGGGGCACCTCGTACCGGGCGGACGCCGTGGCGAAAGCGCCCTGCAGCCGGGCCGAGGACGACGACTGGCTGCCCGGCGGCGCCGCGCCCAGCAGCGGCAGCATCAGCACCGCCGGCGCGGCGGCGACCGCAGTAGCGCGGAGACGTCCGCGGCGGGGGGTGGGCCTGCGGTCGGTGGGGGATCCTCGCAAGGCGGCCTCCTGAAACGGTGGGGCGTTGGCGGGGCGTGCGGGGCCGAACGTGCACCAGTGCTATCGGTCCGCCGACGATCCGTCAATCAGGCCCGGCCGTGCCTCCGTTCCCCTCCATCCCCCTGCCACGACGTCCCTGGTCCGTGGCACGCCGGACTGCCGAGGGCGAAGGTCCGCGGTGCGCCGGTGTGCAGGGCGCGCCGCGGACCTTCGTTTCCCCTCAGCGAGTGCCGACCGCCGCCCGTACGGCCTTGCGGGCCAGCTGGCAGTCGTCGTGCAGCCGCCTGAGCAGCAGCCGCTGTTCCTCGCCGGACGGCGCAGCAGCCGGGTGGGCCGGGCCCGGTGCCGCCGGGGTCGTGTCGTGCATCGAACGCTGCACGGCCGTCTCGTACGTACGGATCTCACGGGTCAGTACGAGCATCAGATTCACCAGGAACGCGTCCCGCGAGGCCGGGCCCGCGGACTGCGCCAGCTGACTGATCTGACGGCGCGCCACGGGGGCGTCCCCCAGCACCGCCCACAGGGTCGCCAGGTCGTAGCCCGGCAGGTACCACCCCGCGTGTTCCCAGTCCACCAGCACGGGACCGGCCGGTGAGAGCAGGATGTTCGACAGCAGGGCGTCGCCGTGACAGAACTGGCCCATGCCCTGACGGCCCGCGGCGTGCGCGATGCCGTGGAGGAGTTTCTGCAGATCGCCCATGTCCCGGTCGGTGAGCAGACCCAGCTCATGGAATCGGGAGATCCGCTCCGCGTAGTCGAGCGGAGCGTCGAACGTGCCGGCCGGCGGCCGCCAGGCGTTCAACCGGCAGATCGCGCCGAGCGCCGCCCGGATGTCGGCGCGCGGCGGCGCCTCCACCGGATGCCGCTGCAGTGCGGCCACCCGGCCCGGCATCCGCTCGATGACCAGGGTGCAGTTGTCCGGGTCCGCCGCGATCAGTCTCGGCACCCGCACCGGAGGGCGGTGCCGGACGAACGAACGGTAAGCGGCTATTTCGTGCCGGAGCCGCTCCTCCCAGATGGAGGAGTGGTCCAGTAAACACTTGGCGACGGCCGTGCTGCGCCCTGTCGTACCGACGAGCAGCACCGAGCGGCCGCTGCGGCGCAGCACCTGGACCGGGGCGAACTCCGGACAGATGCGGTGCACCGACGCGATGGCCGTGCGCAGCTGCGCGCCCTGGGGGCCGGACAAGTCGAGTCTCCCGCTGAGCGGCTGGGGGCCGAACCCCGCAACGCGCCGAGCCCGGCCGGCACCGAGTCCGGGGGCCGCCGTGCGGGTGGGGTCGAGGTAGGGGCCGCTGCCGCCCGGCTGGCGGGGTGCGAGCGGCCGGGGCGGAGCGGACACGGAGGACGATGCTGTGTACATGGGCGAATACAGATCCCTTCGTGTGCCTGCGATGTCACGCGCTACCCGCCCCGGCCGCCCGGGGACACCCTGGGGAGTGCCTGTCGGGCGACCGGGCCGGGGTGGCGCTTTCCTACCTGACACCGGATGGCCCATGGCACACCATGTAGCGCACCCTGGCGAAGCCTGGCGAATAGTCCCCCTGCAACTGACAGCGGGCTACATTCAACTCAGCCGAGAACCTGGGGGCTTGACGTGAGCGGACAACCCAACACCCGACTTTCAGACCTGTTCGGCCTGGCCGGCTGGTCGAAGGGCGAGCTCGCGAGGCTGGTCAACCGGCAGGCGGCGGCCATGGGCCATCCGCAGCTGGCGACCGACACCTCACGGGTGCGGCGCTGGATCGACATGGGAGAGATCCCGCGTGATCCCGTGCCGCGGGTGCTGGCGGCGCTGTTCACCGAGCGTCTCGGCCGTGTCGTGACCATCGAGGACCTCGGTCTGGTCCGGCACGGGCGTACGGGGAAGCGGCAGGGCGGCGGGAATGCGGAGCATCCCGACGGTGTGCCGTGGGCGCCCGAACGGACTGCCGCGGTCCTCACCGAATTCACGGGAATGGACCTCATGCTCAACCGACGCGGCTTGGTGGGTGCGGGCGTCGCGCTCACCGCGGGATCAGCACTCAGCAGCGCCATGCACGACTGGTTGCACACCGACCCGGCTCTCAAGGCCGACGCTCCCGACCTCGACGACCCCCTGCAGGCCGACCCCGTTGGGTTCGACCGCTATGAGGCCGCCCCCATCGGATCGCAGGAGATCGAGGAACTGGAGCGCTCGGTCGAGGTGTTCCGGGCCTGGGACGCGGCCCGTGGCGGCGGGCTGCAGCGCAAGGCTGTCGTGGGACAGCTGAACGAGGTGGGAGGCATGCTCTCCTACCGCCACCCCGAACATCTCCAGCGGCGTCTGTGGGGCGTCGCCGCCAACCTCGCCGTCCTCGCGGGCTGGATGTCGCACGACGTCGGCCTTGAACCCACCGCCCAGAAGTACTTCATCATCGCCGCCCACGCCGCCAGGGAGGGCGGGGACCGGCCCCGGGCCGGTGAGGCCCTCTCCCGGGCGGCCCGGCAACTGGTGCACCTCGGCAAGCCCGACGAGGCGCTCGATCTCATGAAGCTCGCCCAGTCCGGCTCCGGCGAGCAGGCGCTGCCCCGTACCAAGGCCATGTTCCACACCATCGAGGCCTGGGCTCAGGCGTCCATGGGCAAGGGCCAGGCCATGCGCCGCACGCTCGGGCAGGCGGAGGACCTCTTCGTCTCCGACAAGGGCGACGGCCCGGCGCCGAGTTGGATGCAGACCTTCAAGGACGAGGACCTGTACGGCATGCAGGCGCTCGCCTACCGCACCCTGGCCGAGTTCGAGCCCGGCGCGGCCGTGCACGCCCAGCACTACGCGGAGAAGGCCCTGGCCCTGCGCAACGACGGACGGGAACGGTCGAAGATCTTCGACCATCTCTCCATGGCGTCCGCCTGCTTCATCGCGGACGACCCCGAGCAGGCGAACCGGTACGCGCGGCTGGCCCTGATGTCGATGGGGACGAACTCCTCGGGCCGCACCTGGGACCGGCTGCGTCAGATGTACCGGCTCACCGGCCAGTACTCCAGCTACCCGAAGATCCAGGACCTGCGGGAGGAGATCGAACTCGCCCTGCCCAAGCCCCGGTCGAGGAACGGGGGCGACACCGCGTCGGCGTGATCGCCGGCCGTAGGCCCTCCTCGGCCCCGACTCGATGTGAAGCGAGTGCGTCGGCCGTCAGTCGCCCCCCGTGAGAAGATCACCGCTGCTCGACGTCAGGCGATGACCCGGGCGACGAGGACACAGGCGTCGTCCTCGCGTTCACCGTCGCCGAACTCCTCCACCACCGCCCGTACCCCGTCCCGGGCCGTACGCGCCTCCGCGAACCGCGGGGCCAGGTCCAGCAGCCGGTGGACGGCGGCCCGTCCCCCGGGGACCAGTCCATCGGTGTGCAGCAGCAGCACATCACCCGGCCGGAGCGTCACCTCGGCCTGCCCGTAGACGGCACCCGAGGTCGCTCCGAGCAGGGCACCGTCCGGTGCCGGCAGCACCCGCCCCGTCCCGTCGCGGAACAGCAGCGGGGCGGGGTGCCCCGCCTGTGCCCACACCAGGGTGCGGGTCGCCGGGCGGTAGCGGCAGCACATGGCACTGCCGAGGGCGGGCTGCACGGTGGCGTCCAGTAACTGGTTGAGGCAGGCCATCAGCTGCCCCGGCTCGGATCCGGCCATGGCCATACCGCGTACCGCGCCGATCAGCGTCGCCATGCCCGAGGTGACGGCCACGCCGTGGCCGGTGAGCTCACCGATGCTCAAAAGGCTGTCACCGTCGGGTAGTTCGAGCGCGTCGTACCAGTCACCGCCGATCAGGGCGGTCGTCGAGCAGGGCAGATAGCGGGCCGCCAGGTCAAAGGTCTCGGGCCCCCGGTGCGGGAGTCGCAGGGAGCCGCGCCACGGCGGCAGCACCGCCTCCTGGAGCTCGACCGCCAGCCGGTGTTCCGCCCGCGCGATGTGCCTCCGGCGTTCGAGTGACTCGCGTGTCTCGCTCACCGCCCGCTGGCTGCGCCGCAGCTCGCTGACGTCCCGCAGAACCGCCCACATGGACGCGGTGTTGCCGTCGTCGTCGAGCACGGGTTCGCCCATCATGTGCACCGTGCGCACCGTGCCGTCGGGCAGCACGATCCGGAACTCGCCGTCGATGCGCCTGGCGTCGATCAGACAGTCCGTCACCATCGCCGTCAGCTGCGGCCGGTCCTCCTCCAGCACCAGTGACGGCAGTTCGTCGAGCGTGAGTGCCGGGGCGGCCGGATCGCGGCCGAGGATCTCGTACAGCTCCCCGGACCAGCTCGCCTCGTCCGTCAGGAGGTTCCACTCGGCGCTGCCGACCCGGCTGAGCAGCGAGTCACGCCGGGGTTCCGCGACCGGTACGGCGGGGGTGCCGGCCTCGTCCCCTCCGGACGTCGGGGCCGCGGGGCCGTCCCGCAGCTGGGCCAGGTGCTCGTCGAGGTCGTCGAGTTGATGGAGCGCCAGATCACACAGGGCCCGCTGCCAGCGTCCCTCGGCGTCCGTCCCGTCGGCGGGTGTGTCACGCCGTACGGCGTCCATGTCGCCGCGCAGCCGACGTGTCTGCGAGATGAGCGCGTCGACCGTGCCGCGTCGGGGCGGCTGGGCGGCTGGACGATCCGCAGAGAGATGGGACGGCATCACGTACTCCGATGGGGGACGGTACGACCAACGCTGACGGATGGGCCGGTTACGACTGTTGCACAGGCCGCGACGCGCTGTAAGGGATTCGGCAAGACACGATCCGGTGGTGCTTCCGGCATATGCCACAGTCCTCGCGGGCCGGGTCCCTCGCCGTGACCCGCTACGCGCTCGGAGGGTCAAGTCGTAGGAGCAGTACGTTACTTGATGGATCTGTGGGGTCGTCCCGGACCGCCTTCAAGCCCGTGTTCGAGGGGCGTATGTGCGAGCCGCTTTGATCGTGCGGAGCGGTGTCTGTACATCGGAGGGCACCCGGCGTCCGCCGGGCCGACGAGCGGCTCGAGTCCCGGGGAATCGGGGTGACTTGGGTCACAGAGGTGAATCCAGGGAAGCGTCGCGCGCGAATGCCCTTCGCGAGGCCGACGAGGCACGTCGGCGCAGTACCGAACCGGATCCGAAACGGAGAGCGCGCATGACCGTCACACTGGAACAGCCCGCACGAGTCCTCCTGGTCACGGCCGAGGACCGCGAGCTGCCGGTGCCCACCACGCTGCGCTACACCTCCGACGACCCGCTGGCCGTGCACCTCGACTTCCCCGCGGACATCTCGCTCAGCGGCTCCATGGTGACCTGGACGTTCGCCCGTGAACTGCTCGACGAGGGGCTGCGCAAACCCGCCGGAACCGGGGACGTGCACATCTGGCCCTGCGGACGCACCCGCACGGTCGTGGAACTGCACTCGCCGCACGGCATGGCCCTGCTCCGGTTCGACACGGCCGCCCTCCGGCGCTTCCTGGTGCGCACCTTCGCCGTCGTCGGCTCCGGCAGCGAACCGGTGGGGCGCGCCGTCGACCGGGGGCTGACGGCACTCTTCGACGGCGTCTGACCGGCCTCGGGGGCGGTGCGCGGCGTCCGACCACCGCCCGCGGGACGGGGCGGGATCAGTAGCGCAGGACGCCCGCGATACCCCGCGCGTCGCCGAGGGTGCCGTCGGGCACGAACCGCACCTCGGCTCCGGTGTCCAGACACCGCTCGACGATCTCGTCCACGATGTCGTCGCGGGCGTCCAGATCGCCGCTCTCCGCCGGTACGAGGTGGACGCCGCCGTCGGCGCGGACGGTCGCCCGGTAGTTCTCCTCGACCGCCAGGAGCTGGATGCGGCCCTGCTCCGCGTTCTGCCGGACCTCGTCGACCCCGGCCGCGAACGCCTTGCTGCCCCGGGCCGCTTCGAGCCGCCGGGCCACCGCGTCGACGTTCCTGCGGTTCTCGGCCTCGACGATCGGGCCGATCGCCTGCCACACGGCCTCCGGGGTGCCGTGCGCCAGACCGCCGTGCGCGATGTGGGTGGCGTCCTTGGTGACCGTGCCGATCTCGTCGAGGAGGGACAGCGCCGCCGTCTCGCCCGTCACGTACAGGGGGCGTGGATGTGTGCGCAGCACACGGCTCATCGCGGTGTCGGCGTCCCGCAGGAAGTGCCGGGTGTCCTCGTCCCGGAAGGTGCTCGGCATGTCGCCGATCCGCTGCTGCCGCTCGGCGTCGAAGTTGTCGCGGTCCCGGCCGAGGGGGAACCCGCCGGTGCGCGCGGGCGTGACCCGGTCGCCGGCGCCGCTCCACAGCGCGACCCGGTCGGAGTGCGCGGCCACCAGGTTCCGGGTCAGGAAGGTGTCCGCGAGCACCACGCGCTCCGGTACCGGCCGGGCCAGTGACCACACCTGGTGCTCACCCGGCGCCGCGAAGATCACCAGACCGTCCTCGGCGTGCGCCAGGTCCACCTCGGCCAGGGCCCGGTCCAGCTGCTCGACGACGTCGTTGCGCCGCTCGCGGGTGACCGCGGGATCGTGCTCCAGCTGCTTCTTCGCCTCGGCGAGCACATTGCGGAGCCGGACCGGATCCTGGGTGTTCTCCGGTTCCCGGCGATGCGTCGGCGTCAGTACCGACACGGCGGGGTAGGGCCGCGGACGGCGCAGCTCGGTGAGGGTCGCGGGGCTGAGGGCATGCTCCATGACTTCACGATAGGACTGAATCGCGCGTCGGGCATTTGGGGTATTCCGGTCGCCGGTCACGGCCCGCCCGGGCCCGGCCCGCAGCATGGTCATGCTCCGCCCGGGCCCGGCCCGCAGCATGGTCATGCCCCGCCCGGGCCCGGCCCGCAGCATGGTCATGCTCCGCCCGGGCCCGGCCCGCGGCACGGGTCGGGCCCGCCGCCACGCACCGGTGAGGGTGCGCGGCCGACGGGCCCGGCCCGGCCGTTCAGCGGCGGTCGTGCGCCGTACGGGTCAGCCGACGTCCTTCTTCAGCGACTTGTCCGCGGCGGCCTGGGACGCCTTCCACCAGGTCGTCACGGGCTCCCAGACCTTCACCTTCTTGCTCGCGCCGAGCTGCTTCAGGGTGAACGTACGGCCGTTGAGGTTCGGGTTGGCCGACACGGTGACCGTGTCGACGCGGCGCGCCTCGGGGTCCTTGAGGTCGGCGATCGTGCGGACCGCCGCGTACGCCGTCTTCCCGGGGCCCAGCTTGTACGGCCCGCTCTCGCCCCACGGCACCGGCTGGGCCGCCCCGTCGAGGTCGCCGAACGTGACCACGGGAAGGCGGTCGATCGTGCAGGAGCGGTTGCCGGTGTTCTTGACGGTGAGGTGCAGGATCCTCTTGTCCTTCGCCTGCTTGGCGCCGAGCTTGAGGGCCTTCGCCTTGCAGACGGGGACCTTGGCGGCCGGCTGGGCGGCCAGGCCCTGCGGCGCGGCCGCGATGAGCAGCGCGGCGCCGGCGGTCGCCACGGTCGAGAGGGTGAGGACGGAACGGATACGCATCGGTGGATTCCCCCAGGTCTGGTCACATACGGGTGCGGGTCGCGTGAAATGCGACGCGCACCCAGTGTGACCCGCGAGACGCGGGCGGGGTTGTACCGATCTGCGCGTGTTACACGCCTGATGCTCAATCGTCGGCTCCGCATGAACTTCCGTCGTCGGGCAGCGAGCCGTACAGCAGGAACTCATGGACCTTCTCGCGCACGCATTTCGACGACCCGTACCCGGTGTGCCCCTGCCCCTTGTTGTCGAGGACGACCGCCGAGGAGCCGAGCCGCTTCGCCGTCTCCACGGTCCAGCGGTACGGCGTCGCCGGATCGCCCCTGGTGCCCACCAGCAGCATCTGCGGGGTGCCCACGTCCCGTACCTCCGTGCGGATGAAGTCCGTGCCCTTCGGGCGGCCGTAGCACATCAGCACCTGGGTCAGCCGGTACCTGCCGAACACCGGGGAGGCGTCCTCGTACGCGGCGCGCAGGTCCTCGATGTCCTCGGCGATCCGGTCGGCGGTGGGCCGGTCGGGGTCGTCGGCGCAGTTGATCGCCATCAGCGCGGCGGGGACGTTGTCGAGCGGTACGTCCTCCTCGTCGACGAGTCCGCCGCTCGGAGTCGGTGTGGCGGACCGGGGAGGTTTGCTCATCCCGCCGGAAGCGAGCGCCGCGACGCCCCGGGTGTCCCCGTCGTTGACGAGCATGTTGAGGGCCTGTGTGAGCGCGGGCCACATCTGTTCGCTGTAGAGCGCCTGGCTGATGGCACCCACCAGGTCCTGGCCGGAGAACTCCTGCCCGAAGTCCGTGGGTACGGGGTACTCGTCCAGCGACTCGACGAGCTCGACGACCTGTTCCCGGGCCGTCCGGGAGTCCTGCCCGAACGGGCAGGTCAGTTGCTCGGTACACGCGTCGAGATAGTCCTCCAGCGCGGTCTGCTGCCCCTGTGCGCCGACCAGGCCCTGCTCCGACAGCGGTTCGGTGAGGGTGTCGACGCCGTCGAGCACCATGCGGCCCACCCTCTTCGGGAACTGCGCCGCGTACACCGCTCCCAGCCGGGTCCCGTAGGAGAACCCGAGGTAGTTGAGCTTCTTGTCGCCGAGAGCGGCGCGCATCACGTCCAGGTCGCGTGAGGCGTTGACCGTGCCGATGTGCGGCAGCACCGGACCGGAGTGCTTCCCGCAGGCCGCGGCGGCCTTCTGCAACTGCTCGAGTGCGGCCCGAGGGTCGTTCGCGTCGTCACCGTCGTCCGTCGCCTCCATGGCTTCCTCGGTGCCCTCGCCGCAGCTCACGGGGGAGGAGCGGCCCACGCCGCGCGGATCGAACGAGACGACGTCGTACCCCTTGGTCAGATCCATGAACTCCGCCCCGCCATAGGCGAGTTCGGGGACGCCCGGACCGCCGGGGCCGCCGAAGTTCAGCAGCAGGCTGCCGCGTGAGTCGCCCGTCGCCCGGTAGCGGGCCATCGCCAGGTCGAGCGTGCCGTCCTGGGGCCGCGCGTAGTCGAGGGGCACGGTGACCTTGCCGCAGCGCAGGTCCCCGGGCATTTCCGGACCCGTACACCTGCGCCACTTGATCTTCTGGTCGTAGAAGCGGGACAGGTCGGGACGCTCGTCGTCCTGCTCTTCGGCGCCCGCCGCCGCACCCGGCAGCCCGGCCCCCAGCAGGGCCAGCACCATGACCGCGGCTCCGCTGAACGGACGCCGTCTGCGCGTGGACCGCATGCGTGCCTCCAGGGGCACCCGGCCAGGGGCGACCGGGGACGACCCCCGGATCACGATAGGCGGGCCCCCGCCGCCGCGCCTCCCGGAGAGCGACCCGCCCGGACCTGCCCTGGCCTCTGCCGCAACGGGGCGTACGACGACCGGACACCCGTCACCCGTCCGCGTGAACCCGGCCGGGCCCGAGCCCCGGTTTTCCCGCGATCTCGTCCGTATCCCCTCTCGCGACGCCCCTCGGATGCGACGAGGATGCTGCGGGCGTGCGGCCGACCACCGCACTCGCGACCTCGTCGAACGGAGCGCAGAGATGACCACTTCGGGGGCTCATGACCTCGTCGTCAGCCGGGCCACGCTCGACGACTGGGCGGTGGTCTCCGCGTGGGCGGGCGAGGAGGGCTGGAACCCCGGGCTCTCGGACGCCGCGTGCTTCTTCGCCCAGGACCCCGACGGATTCTTCATCGGCAGGATCGACGGGGAGCCGGTCTCGTCCGTGTCCGTCGTCAACTACGACGCCGACTACGCCTTCCTCGGCTTCTACCTCGTCCGCCCGGACCTGCGCGGCCGCGGCTACGGCCTGACCACCTGGAAGACGGCCCTCGCCCACGCCGAGGGCCGCACGGTCGGTCTCGACGGGGTGGTCGCCCAGCAGGACAACTACCGGCAGTCGGGTTTCGACTTCGCCCACCGCACCTTCCGCTACACGGGCACCGCGCCCCGGGCGGCCGTTCCCGCAGGCGTCGGGCCCGTCGAGGACCCGAGGGCCGTCGCCGCGTACGACAGCGCCTGCTGCGCCGCCGACCGCCCCACCTTCCTGGAGCGCTGGCTGACCACCGAGGGGCACCGGGCACTGGCCCGCGTCGTCGACGGACGGCTCACCGGCTACGGCGTCATCCGGCCCGGCCGTGACGCGCTGCGCGTCGGCCCCTTGTTCGCGGACACCGAAGCGGACGCCCGGGCGCTCCTCGCGGGCCTGGCCGCCGAGGCCGCGGGCAGGGTGTTCGCCATCGACGTGCCGGAGGCGAACAGGGCGGCGGTCGCCCTGGCCGAGGAGTACGGCCTGACCCCCTCGTTCGAGACGGCCCGGATGTACACCGGCCCGATCCGGCCGTACACCCGGGAGCGCGTCTTCGGGGTCACGACTCTGGAGCTCGGCTAAGGGCTTGCCGGGAATCAACACGCTGGTTTGATCTTGGTGTTGTCTGGGGTGAGGAATCTGGCGATGTCGGCTGGCGTGTGGAATCGGGCTGTCGAGGCGGGGATCTGGACTCCGTGTGCTTCCAGGAGCGGGCGGACGTCTTTGACTGCGCGGCTGATGGTCATGGCGGTGGTGTTGAAGAGTTGCCCGAGAAGCTCCTGAAGACTGTGCTTTCGCAGGTAGAGGATGGTGACCAGGATCCGTTCACCGTGGGTGAGTTTGGGTTTGCGGCCCGTGCCGTAGGTGACGCGGCGTGGTCCGCCGCGGGCTGCGTGGCGGGCTTGTTCACGGCGCTCTTCCAGCTCAGGGACCACGGTGTCGATGAGGTCGCTGAGTTGCTGGCGTGTCATGCCGGTCAGTTCAGGGTGCTGCAGGTCATAGGCCGTGAGGGGATGGGCTCCACCGGCTGGCGGCCCGCCCCGCCGGGTGCGGTCCGGGTGCGGTGGGTGGCCGGCGGGGTGGAGGGTGTAGTTCCAGTCTCCGTGGAAGCGATGGCGGGTGATCGGCAGGGCGGCGATGGCCTCGTCGCTGATCTGGATGCCGGTGGGGTACTGGCCGCTGTCGAGTTCTGCGTGCACCGTCAGGCCAGTGCGGTTGGTGGTCGCGGCGATGGTTTGGAGCATGACTTCATGGCTGGTCAGGGGCCTGTCGCGCCAGTTCATGGTGATGTGGGAGAACAGCCGGTGCTCGATCTTGTTCCACTTTGATGTGCCGGGTGGCAGGTGACACACGGTGATCTCCAGGCCGGTCTCACGGGCGAGGTCGGCGAGGTGGGTCTTCCAGCCGCGGGTGCGGTAGCCGTTGGAGCCCCCGGCATCAGCGGTGATCAGCAGCCGGCGGGCCTGGGGGTAGTCGTGCCGGCCGCGGGTCTGCCACCAGCGGCGGATCGAGGCGACGGCGAAGGCCGCGGTGTCGTGGTCGGTGCCGATGCTGACCCAGCCGGTGTTCGCGGCGGTGTCGTAGATCCCGTACGGGATCGCCTTCTCGGCCTGGCTGGGGAAGTCGTGCGTGTTGACCTGAACGGGCTGCTGGGCGGGCCGCCACTCGTGCCCGGCGTTCTTGTAATTGCCGATCAGTTCCTTCTTCTTGGTGTCCACGCTGATCACTGCATCTCCGGCGTCCCGGTGATCGCGTGCCTGCTCGTTGAGATAGCGAAACTGGGCGTCCCGGTCCGGGTGCTGGGCGCCTTCGACGGTCTTGGCGTTGGCCTGCAGACTGAAACCCTCCTCGCGCAGCAGGCCCGCGACCGTGTCGGCGGAGACTCGGTGGCCCTGCCGGGTCAGCTCCGCTGCCAGGTTCCGGGTCGACTTCGTCGTCCAGCGCAACGGCGACATCGGGTCGCCCCGCTCATCGGGCTCGACCAACGCCAGCAGCGCCGGCCGCAGTCCCGGGTCGAGTTCTGTCGCCCTCTTCCGGCCTCCGCCCGCGCGGCGGACTCGCCCCAACGGGCCCTGACCGGATTCCAGTTCAGCCACCCCGCGCGAGACCGTGCCCTCCTGGACTCCGGCCGCACGGGCGACGAGCCTGATCCCACCGTGCCCCAGCGACCGCGCCTCCGCCCCCATGGCCAGCCGGCGCTGGCGCTCGTCCAGATGCGGCAACAACGTCTCGAACTTCGCCGCCAGAACGGCCTCGATACCCTCCGTACTCCCCATACCACTTCAACGATCCCCGGAGCTGGAAGTCACGACTTATTTCCCGGCAAGCCCTAAAGGAGTAGGGCCAGCCGGGGATGAACTGGTCGCTGAGCGTCCGCTGCGCCCGTAGACGTGGCAGAACAGGCGGTCTGGGCTACACGGGGCGTCGGGTCGCAGCCAGTTGCTCACGTCGACCGCGAGGACGAGCCGGTTGTCGGCGGCCTTGGGCTGGGGCAGCACGGCCAGCGCCCGCCGCAGCCCGTCCACATCGATGCGGCCATGGTTCAGCGCGTCGTTTAACGCACCGTGCCCGCGGCGGTGCTCGGCCAGCAGCGTCAGGTCGACCGGCGCCTTCACCGGCCCGTTCTCGCAGAGCATCGCGTCGCACATCTCGAACAGCGTGTCACCGCGCCAGGTCAGGAACGAGTAGAAGTCCTCCCGGAAGTGTGACGCGAAGTCGAACGCGTCCCGGCGGGCACCGTGTTGCAGCAGACTCACCCCTGCGGCCTTGGCGTGATCCCGGTTCTGTGACGGAACGCAGGATCGCCCAGCCCTCGCCCAGCATCTTCTTGGCCCAGGGCTGTGTGTCGGCGAGGGAACGGATCAGGAAGACGAGCTTGCCGTGCTCGGCGGCCAGGCGGGCATGCATCTTCGCGCCTGACGTGCTCGAGGCCTCGATGACGACGCTGCCCAGCGTGGTGCCGGACGTGACGACGTTGCGGTGGGGGAAGGTGTACTTCGCCTGGGGCTCGTGGGCCAGAACTGGCTCAGCAGCGCTCCCCCGGCGCTGAGGATCGCAAGACGAAGGACATCTTCGGTGGAGGGCACGAGAAGCGCCCTCCACCGAAGACCAGGACAGCACTTCCGGTCGGAGCGGTAAAAGCTAACCGTTAATGCTGGAACCTTTGAAGGATTCCACTACATCAGGTGAAAGTTCCGGGACCTTGTGTCGTGCACTGAGACATCAGATGACCGTGCCGGATTGGCCCTTGTCAGCTATCTCACGCAAAAGGTCTTTGTACTCCGCGTGCCCCCGCACGAAGCGGCAGTGTCCGCTCTTTGAGTCGACGACAACTCCAGGGCTGCCGCCAAACCTTGGCCTCCCCTCCGGGGACGGTGGACTCACGGTGACCTGGAACAGGTAAAGGCCAGACCTTGAAGTTCCCCGAAAAGAGAACCCCCATTGCAATCCGCCATTTTGGGGAAGATTGTGCGATCCGAACTCTTGCGCAGTCAATGCCGCAGCCTCGGGAGAGATCACTTTGCACCGCCTGTGTGCATAAACTCCCAATGATCCCAGTCAAGGTCGGCGTATCCGCCAGCCTGCCCGTCCAGGAACTTCACATTCCCTCCATGGTTTACCGCGTTAAAGAAGTGACCTATGTCTGAACCCTCGTGCCAGGCAAAGATCACTCCTCGCGCTCCGTCGCCTGCCTTGTGAAGCTCATCTACGACCCCAGCTGCACCGGCCTCCTGATACTTGAACGTACTTCCGAAGTACTCTTCCAGTGCCTCGGGGGCCAATACACCACTGTCCCACGATTTCATGGGCTTGCCTGAGAGTGCACTGTCGGTCGCGATAGCACATGCTCCACAGTTGTACCAATTCCTGGGTGCACCGTGCTCTGCCGCATTGATGCCCCTAAGCGAGCCTCCCACGACTGCGGAACCGCCGACTACCGCGCTTCCGCCGGACGCACCACCGGTTGCCATCTCAGCGATTTCAGCGGCGCATACCGGCGCCGTGGCCAGGCATCCCTCGCCCAGGGCGACGGCGACCGGGGCAAGGATTACGGCTGACGCCACGACTGTGATGGCGCCCAGCACAACTTTCTGCCAAGTTGCAAGCTTGGGCCGGTCGTTGAGGAGGTCCTTAGCAGCCTGGTTCGCCGGGACTGGGTAGCTACCCGCGAGCAGATCCCACTGGGGCTGGTCCTTCTTTTCTGGCTTCGGGTCGGGTCCCTTCTTGAACACGACCTGCGCCGTGCGAACGCCCCCGTCCGTGCGGACAGTGACGGTCATCGTGCCGCTTCCGACACCACCGCCAGCCTTCTGGTACTCGAATTTCTTGGTGTAGGTCTGCGTGGAGTGGTAGACCCAGGTCCCGTTGGGGCCCATCGTCATGTAGTCGCGGTAGGTTCCGCCCTTGCCGTCGCTGCATCCCCGCTCGCAGTCCGTGATTGGCCGCAGGCCGGTGGGGTCGGACTTGGTGACGGGGGTGTTGTTGGCGTAGGCGTAGCCGTTGAGGGACTCGTGGTCGTCGGGGGCCAGAATGGGGTCTACGGAGAGAAAGCGTCCGGTGGCTGGGTCGTACTCGCGGGCGCCGATGTGGGTGAGTCCGGTATCGGCGTCGGCGGGTTTACCGAGGAAGCCCTTGTCGTCGGGCCACGTTGACGGATTTGTGCCGCGTGCCTCACCGAAGGGCTTGGTGTAGCGGCGGGTGACGGCCTGGGTGGTGGCGTCGACCGTCATCGAGGCGGTGCCGTGGTGGTCGTCGACCATCCAGGACAGCCCGGTGTCGGTGCGGACGGCGGTGGCGTCGCCGGCCGAGTAGTAGCGCTGCGCGGTGAACTTGTTCGCGGCGGTGTCGTAGTGGAGTTCCTGACCGGCCAGGTAGAGAACGGTCTTGTCGGGGCCGCGGCGGATGAGAAGTTCGCCGCCTGCGTCGTAGAGGTAGTCGGTGGTCTTGGTGCCTTCGGTGAGGCGGGTGAGTTCTCCTTCGATGTCCCAGACGAGGGTTTGCGCGGTGCCGGTGGGGCTGTAGCGCTTGGTTGTGTTGCCCTGCTCGTCGTAGCTGTAGGACTTCGCCGTGCCACCGTTGACGGAGACCGAGGTCATCGTGTGGGGCTGGCCGCCACCGGTGGCGTTGACAGCGGGGTACCCGTAGGCCGTGGTGGTGTCATCCGAGGCCTTGTGCTCGGTCTGGGTGTCGCGCAGGCCGCCGGGCTTGTAGGTCCAGCTGGTCCAGTACGGGGCTGGGCCGCCGAGTGCGGTCGCGGATCGGGCGGTGGTGCAGTCGTTGGAGGACGGGGTCCAGGCTTCGGTCAGGCGGCTGTAGCCGTCATAGGCGAAGCACTGGGTGTCTTTGCCGTTGGCGCTGTCGGTGATGGACTTGACGTTGCCGGTGGCGTCGTAGACGTAGTCGACATCGCTGGTGTAGCCGGTGTTTGTCTGGTCGACAGTGTGTGTGTTGGCCAGGCGGCGGGTGCCGTCCTCGTAGCGGTTGAGGATCTGGAGCTGCTTGGCCCCGGTGGAGGTGCCCAGGCGGGTCTCCTCGATCTCACCGTACGGGGAGTAGCCGATGTTCTGGACGTAGTCCGTCATGCCGTCGGTGCCGGTGAGCATGCCGAGGCCGTTGTAGCTGTTGGTGACGGTCTCGGCGGGCAGGCCTGCCACTGCGGGCATCGAGATGGACTGGACGGTGCCGTCGATGTTGTAGGTCGTGGAGCTGGTGAACGTTTGCGGCATGCCGGCGGTGACGAGGGCATCGCTGGCGGCGATGACGGTCTTGGTGCCCTTGGGGCGGCCGAGGCTGTCGTAACCGGTGACGACCTGGGAATAGATCTTGCCCGTGGTGCCGCCGACGTAGCGGATCGCAGCGGTCGGCTGTCCCTTGGCCAGGGAGTCGTAGGTGAATTTGGTCAGCTGGTGAGCACTGTCCTTGGCCCCGTCCCAGGTGCCGATCTTGCGCCCGAGCTCGTCGTAATCGGTGATCAGGGTGCGGGAGACGCCGTCGAGAGTCGTGGTGATCGTCAGCGGCTGGTCAGCCTCGTTGTAGGTGGTGGTGACGGAGCCCTTGTCGGGGTCGGTGGACGTGGTTTTGCGGCCGCGCAGGTCGTAGTCGTATGTCCACTCAGCCCCGTCCGGACCGGTCATCTTCTTCAGCTGGCCACCGGGCGTGTACTCGAACTGGGTGCGGGTGTAGTCGGTGCCGGTCGGCACCGGCCCGCCGTACTCACGTCGCTCGGTGACCCGACCGCGGGCGTCCACGATCGTGAGTGTGCCGGTGCCGCCTTCGGCGGCGGTGACGGCGGTGCGGTCGCCCTGCTCATCGGTCTTGGTGCGCCACTTCTCCTGGCCGTAGACCCGGAAGATCGATTCGGTGGCGCGGCCGGCGGCGTCGAAGACCGTCTCGGTGGAGGCGGGGACGGAGCCGGTGAAGGTGTTGGCGAGCGTGCCTGAGGGCGGGTTGTTGTCGTGGACCTGGCTGTTGGAGATGTGTGCCAGGCCGCGGGAGTCGTAGAGGGTTTCGGAGATCACCCGGCCGCCGTTCGGCGCGGGGACTTGCTTCTGCCGGGGCCGCAGAAGGCCGTCGAAGATCTCGTAGGCCTTGTTGTAGGTCTGTCCGTCCGCCTTGAGGGCGTCGGTGCGGACCCAGGTCTCCTTGTCGTTGTTGATGCTGTAGGCGTAGATGATGCTGGCGGCATCGCCGAGCGCGCGCGCGCGATCCGGCTTCCAGACCTGGTGCAGGCGGCCGAGTGCGTCGAAGGACCACTCGGTGACGTTGCCGTTGGCGTCGGTGCTCTTGGTGGCCGTGCCCCAGGCCGGGTCCACCTCGCTGGTGGTGGTGTAGAGCTTGGGGTCGGTGGTGGTCTTGGACGTCAGCGGACCGTAGCCGGTGTCGTCGGGGACGTAGGTGGTCTTGACTGTGCGGTTGAGAGCGTTGGTCGCCGTGGCTGGCCGGCCCAGCTTGTCGTAGGTGGAGCTGGAGACCTGCTGGTAGACAGGGGATTTGTCCAACGGGTTGTAGCTGGCGACCCGGTAGGAGGCGGTGATCTCACCCTTGGTGGGCGCCACCCCGACGGCCTGGGCGTCGTAGGCCGTGGTGATATCGGAGACGACATCGTCGGGGATCGCCGGGGTGGTAGCGCAGCCGACCGAGTAGGTCTCGGTGCGCGAGATCTGGTTTACCAGCCAGGCTGTGGTGTTGCGGGCGTAGGTGTTCCGCACGCACGATTCGTCACCGGTTTTTGCGGCGTCTCCGCTGTCCTCCACGGTGATCGGCATTCCGTACGTGGTGTCGTACGTGGTTTTCTGAGT
Organism: Streptomyces sp. NPDC042364; assembly: GCF_056437585.1. Classification (NCBI taxonomy): domain Bacteria; kingdom Bacillati; phylum Actinomycetota; class Actinomycetes; order Kitasatosporales; family Streptomycetaceae; genus Streptomyces; species Streptomyces sp. NPDC042364. The sequence goes on from NZ_JBWKAJ010000018.1 coordinate 68,151, forward strand.
GACCGTTCGGGTGCCGGTGGAGGTCTTGATTCGAGTTTCCGTTTCACCGGCCTGGACGATCCAGGACTCGGTCGTGCCCCAGCTGTAGGTGTGGCTGCCGGTCTTGTGGGACCAGGGCGTATTGATGGTGCCGCTGACTTCGTCGGTTCCGTTGTAGATGATCGTCTCGCGGACGAAGCCGGCGTACTGGCGGGAGTCGTCGATGGCGGTGCCGGTGGAGTCGGTGACCTTCTCCGCCCGGGCGGTGCCGTCGAGTTCCTTCTCACCGTTCAGTCCACGCATGTAGAGCGTGGACTTCTTCGAGCGTGGGCCTTCTGAGTTGCCGGAGGTCTCCACGACCTTGCCGTAGCCGCGCCACTGCGACCAGGTGCGGTTGGACGGCTTGGTGATGCCTTCGTCGTCGGCGTAGGCCCAGCCGGCGCCGTCCCGGTAGTCGTAGTACGTCTCGCCGGCGTCGGCGTGGCCGTAGGGGTCGTCCTGGAAGACGGAGGTAACCACGTACTTGTGGAACCAGTCGGTGACCGGGGTCGCCCCGGACTGGGACCACTTGACCGGGAAGCAGCGGCGGGTGTTCTTGTCTATGGCCGCCGGCATGCTGGAGCCCCAGATGCAGTCGGGGTCGGAGTAGTTGACGGTCAGTGTGGAACCGGTCTCGGACTTGATGGTGCGCACCCGCCACTTGATGTAGCGCAGGGTGTCGGGACCACTGCCCTCGACGTGATTGGACATCTGGATGCCGCCGAAGACGATCGGCGGCATGGCGGCCGTGGTGGTGTTGGCCTTGCCGGTGTTCTGGATGGACTTCAGCCACAGACTCGGCGATGAGGCGTCACCGGTGTTGGGGAAGTCCTGCTCCAGGTGCCATGTGTCGACGTCGCGGCGGGTGGTGCCGGTGCCGGTCCATACCGAGGTGGTGATGTCGGTGAGTCGCTTGCGTGTGAAGAAGGACGGGCCGATCTGCGTCGTGCACTTGGTGCTGGCCGCGCAGATCATGTCGAAGGGCACGTCGGGCCAGTTGGCCTTGGTGGTTTCGGACAGGCTGGAGCAGCCGCCCGAGACGACGCAGCGTTCGGCGTGGGTGAAGCGGACCTGCTGGGCGGCGGGTTTGGTGTAGATCAGGTCGCTGCGCAGGCCGTAGTCGATGCGGTTAAGGTAGCCGCCTCGGGTGTAGCTGGTGCCGTTGACGGTGGTGTTGGCGTTCTTGGAGTAGTAGTTCGTCTCCCGGCTGTACCAGTAGGTGGAGGCGTTGCCGTGGGTGTCCACGACGTAGTCCAGGTTCCAGCGCCAGGCCTGGTAGCAGGAGGAGTCGGCGAAGCCGGTGGACTTGTAGCAGGGCTCGCCGGAGTCGTCTCCGAAGACGGGAACGGTCCATACTGAGTTGGTGACCGGGTCGTCGTCGGTGGTGTCGGTGGTGCCCTTGTCGCTCCAGCCGGGCATCCTGTGCTTGCCGAAGTAGTACTGGATGCCGGACGCGTCCGTGACCTTCCAGTACTCGGTGTTGTCGTCGCCGTTGCCGGTGGCTCCGGTCAGGTGCTCGACGCGGGTGCCGTCCTGGTTCTTCAGCTTCCAGGAGCCGCCGGATGCCTGGGACAGGGCCGCGGTGTCGCAGGCCGCCTTGTCGGCGCAGGTGTTGACGAGCTCGACGGCCTTGCCGTTGAGGACGAGGGTTGCGTTGGCGTACTTCCAGCACAGGTCGCCCTTGCCGGACTGGCCGTCGTCCTTGCAGGCTCCGTAGGTGCGCTCGATGTAGGACTCGGTAATCGAGAAGCCCTCTCCTATCACCGAGGTCTGGTTGTTCTCCCCGGCCGTGCGGCCGTCCACCGAGGCTGAGTTGTAGGAGAGGGACAGGTTCGGGGCCGGGCCGGCCGTGGCCGGGGGAACCCGCAGCGGGTAGTTCCAGGTGAAGTCACCCGTGCTGCCGCCCGCCTCCCAGGTCGCGGTCGGGGACAGCGTGGTGGCGCTGTAGTCGCTGCCGCTGCCGGAGCTGTCGGCCGACGCCGCCAGGAGCATCGGAGTGCCGGCCTTCAGGCTGGAAGCGGAGACGGTGCCCGTGACGGTCTGGGACTTCGCATCGTTGTCGGCGCCCGCCACGGGACGCTGGGTTCGGCAGGCCTCCTTCTGCGGGGTTGTCAGGGCACAGGCCGGGAGAGACACCAGGCGCAGCCGGGGGCCGAAATTTCCGCCGTAGACGTCCTTGAAGGATGAGTAATCCAGGGAGACCCGGAGCTTGTCCGTGTCTCCGGCCGAGTCCTTCGCGGCTCCCACCGGGTCGACGGTGAGCAGAACACCATTGACACCCGCCTTCTTGGCGGCCGACCGGGAGTGGACGCGCAGCGCCACCTTCTCGGCCGGGCCAGCTGCCTTCCGCTTCGTCTTCGGCTTGTTCTTCGCCTTCGTTTTAGGTGATTTGGCCGGCGCGGCGGCAGGCTCCTGGGACAGGGCGATGCCGAGCCCGCCCACGGTGACAGCAGCCTTGCGGGTCGCCGTTACCTCAGCGGTCGCCTTCCCGGCCTTCGGCCAGGCAGTCTTCTTCAGCCGCTCACGGGTCTCGCGGGACGCTGGTGCGGCCTTGTCCTTCGGAGCCTTGGACGTGCCCGGCTTGAGCACACCTACCTTGTCGATCTTTGCCTCAGGCCGGTCCTCCAGCTTCTTGCGGGCAGCCAGTGGCTGGGCCTGCGCGGCGAGGTTGTAGCTCGAGGGAACCGCGACTTGCGGCAGGAGGGAGAGGGAGACGACGACCGCGCCACGGCCGAGCCAGCGACGTACGACCGCCCCTGACAACCGTTTACGGAAGGGTCTTGGAGACACGGTGATTTCCCAGTTCTTGGAAGTGGTGATGGGCAGTACGTGCTCGGGCAGCGCCGTCGGCACCCGAAGACCGGGTCCGAACGGTGCGTCCGCGCGCATGCGTGCGCGTCCGAGCTGATGAGGAACAGATGCAGAGGAAGGCAGGACGGGGGCGGGACCGGAGGCCCGCCCTGTCCCGCCCCGCTTCTACTGCTGCTCGGTGTTGCGTCGGTTGGCGATCGCGTCGGTGGAGGTGGCTCCGGCCCAGACGCGGACGCTGTCGATCGTTCCGGGGAAGTAGCGCGCGGCAGCGCCGTTGATCTGCGCTCGGCCGATGTCGAATGCTCCGCCGCCCTGCCAGGGGGCCGAGTACGAGACGCCGTCCTCGTCCCCCATCAGCGCGCTGTCGACGTACAGCTTGAGCCCGCCGAGCTTTGAGGTGTCGTCGGGGTCGGCTGCCGCCTGGGCGTCGTAGACAGCCGTCAGCATCACCGGGACGCCCAGCTGGGCCGTGGTGAAGGCAGTGGATTCGCTCTCAGTCCAGACCGCACCGGTGCCGTCCTTGTCAGGACGGCCGAACGTCCACCGCCCCTGGGTGCTGCCGGCCGGCTGCTCGTACCAGACGCCCCAGGAAGACTGGCTCGCCCCGGACTGGCCGAACACCTGCACCGCGTACGACTTGCTGGTGTCCGCGAACTTGGCGGGGTTCAGCGTGACCCAGGCGGTCGCGGTGAACGAACCGGAGTCGTCGACGAGAGGGCCGGTGGCGCTGGCGTACGCGCTGGTGCCGTTCAGGGTCATCGTCTGCCTGGTCGTGACCTCTTCGCCGGTCTCCGGGTCGCCGGTGCTGACCTGGTCCAGGACGGCACCGTTGAGGGTGAGGTTCCTGCTGAAGCCGCTGGTGTCCTTTACGGTGGTGCCGGTCGCGTTGGCCGTGTCGGTGGCGTCCCACTTGGCGACGAGTGCCGGGACCGGGTCGCCGGCGGTGCCGTCGCTGAGGTCCTCGTCCTCCAGCCAGGCATCGTGGGCGAGTTCGGTGTCCGCGAGCGCCCGGGACCAGACCTTCACCTCGTCGATCGTTCCGGCGAAGTTCTCCTTGCCGGTCGCCGCATGCCACAGCCGTCCGACCTGCAGATTCCCGGACGCCTTCCACGGGGCCGTGAACGCCACCGGCTTACCCTGCGGGACACCGTTGACGTAGAGCTGAAGGGTCTGAGCCGCTGCGTCGTAGACCCCCGCCAGATGGGTCCAGGCGTTCAGGACCGGCGGTCGGGTGCCGATCGAGCGGACGATCGCAGGGTCAACGACGTCCGTCTGGTGGCGGTTGAAGATCCAGGCGTTGTAGGTGCTGGAGTAGTACAGCTGGAACCCGGAGGCGTTCGTTCCCGCCTGGGACAGGACGGTGTAGTTGACGTCCTTCTTCGTCAGACGAGCCCAGGCCGAGACGGTGAAGGACTTGGTGGTGTCCAGGACCGAGCCGGAGGTGGAGAGGTAGGCGGCGGTGCCGTTGAGCTTCGCTGCGCCGGGACCACTGCGGGCCAGGGTGTCCCAGGCGGCTCCTGAGGAGGTCAGCGGGTGCTGGGTCGCGGTTGTGGAGTCGGTGAGGGAGTTGTCCAGATGCCAGATCCCCGAGGGCAGCTCGGCGCCCTTCACCAGGAAGCTGTAGTACCCGGTGAGCGAGCTGTGGCCGGCGGCATCGTAGCCCCAGACCTGGATGGTGTTCTCACCGGCCTGGTTCGGCGTGATCGTCTGCGTGGTAGCCGCGCCCGTGGCAACTGGGATCGGCGGTGAGACTGCGCCGCTGTTCAGCTTCCACTTGTAGCTGACGACGTCCGACTGGATGCCGGCCGTGGTGGGGTTGGTGTCCGCGGGGGTGAAGGTGAACTTGCCCGGCGTGCCCACTCCGCCCGCGGCCGGGTCGGTTTCGGCCGGTTTGTAGAGGCCGTCCGCGCTGGTGATCACCGGAGGTGGCGGCGAGTCGGTGTCGATCCGGAAGTAGCACCAGGACGACCAGGACGAGTCCAGGACGCCGGTGTCACCGCGGTCCGTCTTGTAGTACGCCTGCGTCTTGACCCGCATCCGGTAGTTCGTCTGCGCCGGCAGCGTGTTGGTCGTCGCGGTGCGGGCGGCGTTGTCGGCCACCCAGGCGCCGTCCGGCGAGGCCTCGGACCAGGCACGGCTGGAGCCGTCAGCCTTCCACACCTCGAACATGGCGCGCAGCTGGGCGTTGGAGCCGTCAGCCGACTGCACAGTGGCCAGCATCTTCGGCGTGGTGTCACTGGTGGCGAAGGGCTGGGTGGAGGCGTTGCAAGCCCGCCCCGTGGTGCCCTGCTGGACACCGTACGAGGTCGGCTTGCCCGGGTAGGAAATGTAGGTCACCGACAGCTTGGCGTCGTTGCGGAACCGGGCCCACGCGCCGGCGTCGGACTCGTCGTGCGCGGTCAGCGAGAAGGTGATTGCCGGTTCCTTCTTGGAGGCGTAGGAGGCAAGGGTAGTCGTCAGGTTCTCGTTCGTCTCCGCACCTACGTTGTCGCTGAAGCGCACCCAGTTGGCGGGCTGCGACGGGTCGCACAGGGATCCCCGCCCGTAGGCCACGTACTTGTCACCCATCAAGTCCACCCCGGTGGGGCGGGACGACCAAGTGGTGCTGGAGGAGATGCCCTTGTCCACGCGGCTCAGGTCGTACCAGTGCGGCTCGCACGAGAACGTCCAGACCTGGTACACCTCCATCGTCACGTCCAGGATCTTCTTGCCGTGGATCGAGGACAGCGGGTACTCGAAGTACATGCGCTGGGTGTACGGGCTGTAGGAGCACAGGTAACCGGCGTAGTTGGAGCAGCGTCCCACGCCCTTGTCCCCGTCGAACTCCCAGTACTTGGTGCCGTTGGAGGCCAGGGCCGTCCAGTCGCCCAGCGCGATGCCCTTGGTCGGTGGGTCGATATAGAGCGGGAAGACGGTGTCCTCGCCGTGGAGCAGCGCCGGATCGGGTGTGATCTCCAGGGTGGTATCGCTGATCTTGAGCGGGAGTTCGGCCGTCGCGTCATCGCTGCCGGGAGCCTCGGAAGGGGCCGGCTCGCCTTCGGCGGCGGGCACCGGGCCCGATGTCGTCGCCTCCGGCTCCCCTTCCGCCAAAGGCGGCGCGCTGCGGGCGAGTTGCGTGGTGACGCCGTCCGTGGTGGTACCGGGGGCCGTGTCATCGCCGGCCGAGTCCCACATGCGCCCTGCCGGGCTCTCGAACACCGGGCTTCCGTCGCCGTCACGCGCAACAAAACCGCCGTCGGCCGTCGGAACAACGTCCAGGCCCTTGCCTGAGACGGGCATCTTGATGGTCGCGAGCGCCGGATTTTTCGCCGCTTCCGCGGTCCTGACCACGAGGACTGAGGTGTAGCCGGAGCTCAGCGCAGTCAGTTTCAGGTCGACATCCGGCAGCACGTCCGCATAGGTGGCGGTGGCGCCGTCGAGCCGGGGCTCGGGGAGCGCAGTGGGCCAGCCAAGCTGCAGCTTGTGCCCCTCATCCTTCAGTGTGACCAGTTGGTCCCCGCTGCCGCCGCCGGAGAGGGTGAGACCGGCCGTCGTGTTCCTGGCTCGTACCGAACCGTCGGCCTCACGCAGGAGAGTGGTGTCAATGGGTGCCCACGTGCCGTCGTCCTTCTGGGCGCGCACCGGAGCCGCGTTCATCTCCTGCGTGAAGGTGCCGTCCGGGTTGGCGAAGACCTTCGACGACTCGGTGGTCGCCTCATCCACGGCCACCCGCTCACCGGTCTCCGCAGCGAGAGCACTCGCCTTCGACTCCGGTGTCTTGTCAGCCGTTACCGAGGCCGTGCTGCCGTCAGCGATGGCCGGGGGCGCTGCGGCCCCAACAACCGGAACCGCGCCCCCCAGGAGCGTGATGGCTATCGCCCCGCTGCGCGCTGCCTGACGCCAGCCGCGTCCCCGTCTTCGCGTAACCACGCCCCACCCATCCCCTTAACTTTTCATTACAAAGAAGCTGTAAGGATCATGTGTTCGACCGAACACGCCGGTCAACGGTGTCACACATCACGTTGACGGGCCTAGGTCGATCATGATTTAGCAGCACCCGCCTGACTAACCGTCAACAATGCGATTTGGCGCGGCCACATCCCCAGCCCCTACGTCAACTCGCCTCGTATTTCTCGGGAGTGAGCTGCAGGCAATGGCGCAGTCCTGCGAACCGTCTTGTCCCCCAATCTGTCGAGACACTGGCCGGCCCGATCGCGGCTTCCGGTTGGCAACAGGGCGAGCGCACACCGGATTCGCGTCAACAGCGAGCGGGTCCCGCTTGCGCTCTTCGTCAGCTGGGGAGCCAGGCAGGACCCGGCGGCTGGCTGTGAGGCTGGTGCAGTGGGCGCTTCCAAAGCCTTCTAGTAGGACTCCGTTAGGTTGTTCTGGATCTTGGGGTTGTGCTGGTGGTGGCTGTTCTGGGCAGGGGGCGGTGGCAGGTGGTGCAGGTGCCGGTCCAGCAGTTCAGCAGGTCCTGGAGGGTGTCGAGGATCTGGTAGAGGGTGAGTGCGTTGTGGCAAACCGGATCTCGTTCGAAGTGCGGTGCGGGTGATCATTCGGACAGGGATGCCGGTGTGGTCGCGGGCATGAAGAAACGGGCCCCTTGGTAGTGACGTGGTTGTTGAGGCCGGTCACGAGCAAGGAGACCCGTTGTCTGACGAGTTGACCATCCCTGTTGTGCCGGCGTCCACCACGGTCACCCCTGGGTGTGACTGCTACGTCCACAGGTTCGGTTCGATCGCTCCGGGACGGCGGGCGCGGTGCTATCCGAGTGACATGACGGATGCGGAGTGGGCCGAGGTCCGCTCCGCGATGCCGGTGCCGGCCTGGCTGCTCAGGCAGGGCGGGCGTCCGGAGGCGTACTGCCACCGCGAGATGCTCGACGCTGTGCGCTACCTCGTCGACAACGGCGTGAAGTGGATGGCCATGCCGGTCGACTTCCCGTACTGGCGGGCGGTCTACGACTTCTTCCGCCGCTGGCGGGCCTGCGACTACGTGCGTGAACTGCACGAACGCCTGCGCCGCACGGCGAGGGAACGCGCAGGCCGAGGCGCCGAGCCCAGCGCGGGAGTCATCGACAGTCAGTCGGTGGACGCCTCCGAGACCGTCGGCGAGGACAGCCGCGGATACGACGGCGGCAAGTCACGTGACGGACGCAAGCGCCACATCCTGACCGATACCGAGGGCCTGCTCCTCGAGGTCACCGTGACCACGGCCGACGTGCACGACTCCAAGGCCGCCCCCGCGCTGCTGGAGACGTTCATGGACCAGCCGGGCCGGCTGCTGAAGCTGGTGTGGGTCGACAGCGCCTACCAGGGTCCGGCGCTGGCGAAGGCGTTCGCCCGCCACGCAGTGCGCGTCGAGGTCGTGCTCCGATCCGACGGGCGGCGCGGATTTGTCGTACTGGCCCGCAGGTGGGTCGTGGAGCGCACGCTGAGCTGGCTCTCCCGCTCGCGCCGCCTCAACCGCGACCATGAACGCCGCCTCGACCACCACGCCCAGATGGTGTGGTGGGCCGCCGTGATCAGGCTGTCCCGGCGCTTGGCCGGGGACGCTCCGCGCTGGCCGGAGAAGCGTCCCGGCCGACTGCTTGGGGCGCGGGCATGAACCGTCCGTCCTTCGCCCGCACCAGCCAGCCCCGCTTCTCCAGCACATAGGCACGGTGACGGATCTTCTCCACCTCGTTCTTGATCTCCGCTTCCCGGCCCACCGCCCGCGTCAGCTCCACCCCGTTCACCGGCCCCGACGCAGCCACCACCGCGGCGAACACCTCCCGGTACAGGCCGCTGAGCGCCTCCTCACCCATGCCCGGCGCCCACACCGGCGGCCGCTCGCCCTGCACCACGCCCAAGCCGCTCGATCCCACAGCGGTCACCACCTCGCCACCCGAAGGCACCAAAACCGGCGTATCAACCGTGCGCTCCTCCGCCAGCACCGACACGAGCTCCTCATGCCCCACCCGGGCCCGCTCGACCCGCTCCCGCGCGGCATCCACCTCCGCCTGAGCCTGCTCCAGAACCTCCGTCCAGGACTCCAGATCCCGCCTCGCCCGCGCCTCACGCTGTTCCATCAACCCCAGCACCGACGGCATCGCATCCTCCTCGATCGACAACAAGCCGTCCGCTGCCTGCCCCTACACCTCCGCGATCATGCCCCGCACACGAAGAAGCCCCTGCTCATCGAACAGGGACTCCCTTTGCCACAACGCACTAAGACCCGTCGCCGGGCGTCGCGGGGCAGACGGGAGTCTGGCGACAGCCCCCGACGGCCGGGGAGGCCGCCCGTTCACCGGACGGCTCGGCGGGGGCCGGATCCGCCCCGGAACGCTCGGCGGGGCCCCGTGCCCCGGGCGGTTCGGCGGCAGTAGGCATCTTGAACGCCCACTCCATGCGCGGCTCGACGACACAGCGCAGCACGGAGCGCACCGGGGGTGCGCACAGCAGCGTGATGCCGCCGACGGCGACGGCCGTGACCGCGAGCTCCCCGAGCGGGGTGTGCAGCCACTCGGCGGCGTACCAGTCCCGGAAGCGGGCCCACTTGATCACGAAGCCGTGCAGCAGATAGCCGTACATCGTGCCCGCGCCCAGCGCCGTGAACCACAGCCGCCGACGGGGCACCCAGGCCAGGAAGGAGGCTGCCAGCAGCACCGCGAGGCAGAACAGCGCGGGCGTGGTGAGCAGGCCCGCCCAGCGGGAGACGCCCTGGCCGGTGACGCTGCCCCGGTGGTAGAACCAGCCCGCGTCGAACCACGGCGCCACCCGGTACGCCGCCACGAACACCCCCAGGCCGACGGCGAGCGCCCCGAGGCGCGCCCGGCGGGCGCGAAGCCGTTCGACGTGCTCGGGGCGCAGGGTCAGCCCCAGCACGAAGAACGGCAGGAACCCCAGGACACGCTGGATGGAGATGTCCCCGCCGAGGTCCGGCGAGACCGCCGCGAGCGTCGCCAGCCCGAGCGCGACCGGAACCGGGTGCCGCAGCGCCGGCCACAGCGGGGTGGTCAGCCGCCACACGAAGAGCGCGACCAGGAACCACATCACGTACCAGGGGTCCAGCAGGCTCAGCGGGTACCCCGGATCGTCCTGCGCCCACCGGTAGAACAGTGTGTAGGCCGTCTCGAACACCACGTAGGGCACCACCACCCCGGTCAGCAGGCGCTTCAGCCGGCCGGGCGTCATGTCGAAGCTCCGCGAGAGGTACCCGGAGATCAGCGCGAAGGCCGGCATGTGGAAGGCGTAGACCGTCAGGTAGGCGGCCGTCGCGGCCCGGCTGCCGTACGTCAGCGGCTCCCACGCGTGCCCGCAGGCCACCAGGACGATGGTGAGGTACTTCGCGTTGTCGAAGTACGGGTCCCGAGGCCCGCGTCCCGCGGGCGGCCCGTCCCGGTGGGGCGGGGCCGCGGGGACGGGCCGGGGGTGCTGCGCCACGTCTTCAGGCATCGAAACAGGTTCTCCGGTCAACGACGACGGACCCCGGACCGCCTGCCCCGTTCCGGCCCTCTCAGTCGTCGGCGGCCTCCACCGTTTCGGCGTGGAACCGCCGGTGCAGGGCACGCACCTCCTCGACCAGCTCCGGGACCGGGCCCTCGACCACCACCCCGGGCGCGACCTCCCGTACGGGAAGGGTGCGCACCGGCGGTGGCGGAACCCCCAACTCGCCCAGCCACAAGGAGAGTTGTTCGGAGGAGGCGATGTACACGATCCTTCCGAGGCCCACCCAGGCGTGGGCGGCCGCGCACATCGGGCAGTGCTCGCCGGAGGTGTAGACGGTCGCCGCCGCCCGTTCGCCGGGGGTGAGCCGGGTGGCGGACCAGCGCGCCAGTTCGAACTCCGGGTGGCGGGTGCGGTCTCCTCCGGCCACCCGGTTGTGGTCCTCCGCCAGCACCGTGCCGTCGGCGCCGACGAGGACCGAGCCGAACGGTTCGTCACCGGCCTCCAGCGCCTCGGTCGCGAGCTCCACACACCGTCGCAGGTGCACCAGTTCGGATTCGTCCATCATGGTCGTACGCGCCCTCCTCGGGACCTCTTCGGATGCACTTCCGCGCGGTGCACCCTATGTCGCGTGTCCGAATCGCACTCCCCTCCGCGCGCGATATCCGTTGCCAGGGCCAACGAGTGATGATGGAGTGACCGTATGGATCACGCTGCTGTGCTGGCACTGTTCGACCGGGACATGCGGGAGGGCGCCCGCCCCGACAGCCCCGGAGCCCGGATCGAGCGCGTGGGCGGGGTGGTGCGCCAGGTCGGCTCCGAGAACGGCTGGAGCGGAGTCGTCTGGTCCGATCTGGACGAGGCGGGCGCCGACGCGGCCGTCACCGAGCAGATCCGCTACTTCTCCGGCCTCGGCCGTGACTTCGAGTGGAAGCTCTACGGCCACGACCTGCCCGTGGACCTGGGACGAAGACTCCGCGCGGCCGGTTTCACCGCGGCTCCTGAGGAGACGCTCATGATCGCCGAGGTGGCCGACCTGACCCTCGACGTCGAGCCGCCCGAAGGGGTGCGCATCCTGCCCGTCACCGACGCCGAGGGCGTGGCGTTGGTGGCCGAGGTCCACGAGAAGGCGTTCGGCACGGACAGTTCCCGGATGCGGCACCAGCTGCTCGCCCAGCTCGGCGGGGACACCGAGACGGTCGTGGCCGTCGTGGCCCTCGCCGGGGACGAACCGGTGAGCGCCGCCCGCATGGAGCTGCTGCCGGGAACCCGTTTCGCGGGCCTGTGGGGCGGCGGCACCGTGGAGACCTGGCGTGGCAGGGGCATCTACCGGGCCCTCGTCGCCCATCGCGCCCGTGTCGCCGCCGACCGCGGCTACCGCTACGTCCAGGTCGACGCCCTCGCCCGCAGTCGCCCGATCCTGGCGAGGCTCGGCTTCGAGCCGCTGACGACGACGACACCGTACGAGTACGCGGTGGGCGGGGCCGCGGCGGCGTGATCCCGTTCCGGGACCGTCACAGGTCGAGCTGGTACTCCACCGCCGTGTGCGTGGGTCGGTAGCCCAGCCGGTCGTTGACGCGGAGCATCGGCGTGTTGTCCTCTGCCGTGTCCGTGAGGAGGGCGATACCCGGGTACAGGCGGTGGGCGTGGAGGATGGCCTCCGCCTTCATCTTCAGGGCCAGCCCGTGGCCCCGGTGCTCGGGCAGCACCGCCGTGCCGTAGTGCTGCCCGTCGCCCTCGCCGGCGGCGGGCAGGACGAGTTCCGAGAAGCCGACGATCGTGCCGTCCGACGTGTGCACGGCCGCGACCGTGTGGAGCGAGTCGCCGCGCTTCTCGATCGTCTCGGCGGCCGTCACCAGCCGCTCGACGTCCCAGACCACCGTCCCGTAGTCGGTGTCGCCCATGGGCATGTCGTCCATCGCGCGGCGCGAGGCCGCATAGGTCTCGGCCAGATCGGCGGGCACGGCACCCGCCCAGGCGGTCAGGTGATAGCCGGGACGCGGCTGCTCCGCGATGTCTCGGACGGGGCCGAGGTCGAGGTCCGCGAGGTCCAGCCGGGCGTATGTCAGCCTCAGCACGTCGCGGAACCCGCGCGCCGCGAGGAACGCGTCGCCGGGGGAGCCCCGCCGGGCCTGCGCGACGACGACCCGGCGGTGCTCGCTCCTGGCCGCGCCGACCGCCGCGTCGAGCAGGGCGGTACCCACGCCCCGCCGCCGTTCGGCCGGGTGCACGGTGAGCTCCAGCTCGGTCAGATGCGTCTGGCCCTCCCCGGTGAACAGCCGGAGGAAGGCCGAGCCGACGGGCTCGCCGTCGGACCCGGACGCCAGCCAGGCCAGACGACGGCTGGACGGGGTGGGGGAGGGGTCGGCGAGCGGCGTGATGCGCGGGGGCAACTGGACTCCGGGGCGGGTCGGCGGGGCGGCAGACCGGGTCGTATCGTCTGCCGGGTCGGGGCACGGTAGCCGCCGCGCCCGCCGACCCACAACGCAATTACGGACGACGGAATCACGGTGCCGCTCGCCACGCCGTGGCGCGACACCTCGTGAAGGCCCGCGATGGACGGCGGCCGCGTGGCCGGCCGCCCCGGACGGCCGCGCGCCGGCTCCGGCGGCCGCTGCCGCGCGATCGCCTCAGCGCCGGGCTTTGGTGCGATCCAGTGCCGCGACGCCCAGTGCGGCGAGTCCTAGCTGGATGAGCCACTCGACCCAGTCGACGCCGTCGGTGTCGGCCACGCCGATCCCGGCCGCGATCGCGGATCCGACGAGCGCGGCGACGATGCCGACCAGAATCGTCAGCAGGATGCCGATGCGCTGCCGGCCCGGGACGACCAGGCGTCCCAGGACACCGATCACCGTGCCGATGACGACGGCACTGATGATGCCGTCGATCTCCATCTGTTCTCCATTTCGTCCTGACCCCCGCGGCCGTGCGAGTGCCCTGAGAGAACGGGTGCAGTCCGTTGCGGTTTCAGGTTCTTCACGAAACGCCCGGACCCGCGGCACACCGCACCGCCTTCCGGATCACCGCGGCCGGGTCACCCTCGTGGTATGGCCGCTCCGACGGCTCGATCCCGTCGAGGAACTCCTGGTAGCGCACGGCGTACGAGAGATGCGCCAGCGGCTCGGCGAGCGCGAGCGTACGGGCGGGGTCGCTCGCGGGGACGTGGGTGCGCCAGGCGTCCACCCAGGTGCGGACGGCCGTCGCCCGCACCGCCTCGGGGAGGAAGTCGTGCAGGCGCAGACAGTCCAGGACCGGGTTGCCCCAGTGCGCGTCGGCGAAGTCCACGACAACGGGTGGCCCGCCGTCGCCACGCCAGTTTCCCGGATGGAAGTCGGCGTGCACCAGGGTGTCGGGCAGCCCGCACTCGGCGAGCAGGCCCCATCGGTGGGTCAACTCTCGTGCCACGAGCCGTTCTTGTGCGGTGATCTCCAAGTGGACGGTGCCGTCCAGCAGGTGGCGCGTGAGGTCGGCGAGGATCTCGTCACGCCGGTCCCGCAGTCCTGGTGGACGCCGGCCGGCCAGTGCGGCCTGGGCGGCGACGAAGCGGCGGACCCCGGCCTCGACGGTGCCGGCACCGGCGTTCCAGCAGTCCTCGCCGGGGATGTGCTCCAGCAGTACGCGCCCGTCGCCGGCGCCGAGAACGGTGGGGACGAGCCCCGCGTCGACCTCTGCGAAGGCGGCGATGGCGGTCGCCTCGTCGGTGGCGAAGGGAGGGGTCGCCTTGAGCCAGACCGGGCCCCGCCCGGTCGGCAGCCGGAAGAGCCCCGCCAGGTTCCAGGTCCGCCGCTGCTCCACCGGCCCCGTCACCGGCCGCCCCTGGGCGTACAGGGTCCGCTCGGCCCATTCGAGCAGCTCCCTCAGCCCGTCGGCCCGTGCCCACCGAGACCGAAGCGGCTCGTCGCCGCTGAACAGTGCCCGGTCCACATGCCGCTGCTCCAGCACGCCGGGCCTCGGCGGCTTCGACGCCTCCACGTGGTACGTCACATGCCCGTCCCGCCCGCTCCCGCCCCCGTCGACGGAGAGGAGACGCAGGACCAGGACGGGCACGTCGAGCGCTCGCTCCAGATGCCGGACGACCTGTTCCACCTCTGCCCACCGCGGGACGCCGACGGGGAACGGGCCGGTCACCCCGAGGAAGTCCGCACCCGAGGTCACCCATGCGCTGACGGTTCTGCTCACGGGCCTCAGTGTGCGGGCGGGGCCGGGCTCCCGGCCAACGAATATCGCGCGGTGGAGCGGCGCGTGCGCCGGTCTCGCCCCGGCAGGCGACGGCCGACCCGCCGGGGCGGATCGGCCGTCAGTACCCCTCGCGGGTCTTCTGTTCTACATCGGCGGAGTGTGGGACGCGCGTGTGCCGCCCTTCGCCGACGCGCCGGCGCACAACAGTCCGAGGACTACGGCCAGGGCGCCGATGACGATGTTGTTGACCACGACACCGGCATCGGGGCTCTCGCCCACGATCCACGGCGAGATGATCATCCAGACTCCGAGGGCGCACATGGCCCAGCTCAGGCCGTACATCCTCGCCGGTGCTGCGGTGAAGCCGAGGGCCAGCAGACCGATCGCGATGCCCACGATCAGGTTGTGGGGCACCAGCGAGGGCTGGCTCGTCGTGTAGTGGAGTATCCACGGGGAAACGGCGCAGTAAAGACCGAGCAGGAACACCGGTCCGTCCACGAGCGCCACATCGCGACCACCGAGCATGCGGTCGTACCGGGCCCGCATTTCGGTTACATCAGGGTGGCTGGTGATGTCACCCCTGTGTGAGACGTTGGCCATGACTCGACTCCTTTTGAACTCAGCAGGCCTGACCGCGTCCGGTGGGGTATGCGGTAAGCGCCGCGTATGCTCATTCTGCTCTTATTTCCCCTTTATGTGTAGATGTTGTCGAGCAGTGCGAGGAGTGGAGTGAGCCCCGTCCCCGGGGATCGCCGACCGTTCCCCGGAGACGGGCCCGGCCGGGGCCGTCGACCGGAAGTGGAGCCGATCAGCTCGACCCCGCGGCCTGTACTTCCGGTGGGGAGGGGCATCCGGATGCGGGAATGCGCCCGCAATCTCGGAACTGATCTGCGTCGATCGTGTATCGAATGTGAACGGGTAGCGCGGAGGTCACAGGCGATCGTTCTCGATCAGGCGTCCCTGCAGGCGCCGCAGCCCGCGCCGTGTGTGGCTCTTGACCGTGCCGAGGGGCAGGCCCGTGCGCTGCGCGATCTGGGTCTGGGTGAGGTCCTCGTAGAACGCCAGGTGGAGGACCCGCCGTTGCGGCGCCGGAAGCTCGCCGGCTCGGAGCGGATCAGCACACGGTCGAGGGCGGCCTCCGGATCGTCGCGGCCCGGGCGGTCGGTGAGGGCCGACCAGGTGTCCGCCGAAGCGGCCGGCTCCGCCCGGCGGGTCCGCGCGGACAGGGCGTCGGCGATCCTGCGCCGCGTGATGCCGACGATCCAGGCGCCGACCGCACCGCGCTCGGGACGGTATCCGTGTCGTCCGCGCCACACGCCGAGGAACACCTGCTGGGTGACGTCCTCCGCCTCCGACGGCTCCTCCGGTAGGCGGTGCGGATGCCGTCATCGTGGGAGGCGGTACGGATGGCCCTCAACTCGCATCGCTTCTGCATCGTATAGTCGGTTCCATGGGTGTGTTCAGGGAGGAAACCCCCGTCGACGCAGGGCTCACCACCGGAGCCGTGGCGCGCAGGCTGGGCGTGTCGCCCACGACGCTGCGCTCCTGGGACCGCCGCTACGGCATCGGCCCCGCGGTCCGCCCCGACGGACGGCACCGGCGCTGGACCCCGCAGGACGTCGCGATGGTCGAGACGATGTGCCGCCTGACCTCCGCCGGGGTGCCGACGGCCGAGGCGGCACGTGCCGCGAAGAGGGGCGCGGAAGAGCAAGCCCCCGAGGAGTGGGAGGACGGCGGAGACCTGGACGAAGCGTTCAGCGGCGGTGTAAGAGTCCCCGACCCTGTGCGACCGCGGTCGACGGCCCCGCCCGCCCCGCCGATCCCGTCCGCCCCTCTCCCGCCGGCCGACGCGCGCCAGGAGTGCCGGGGGCTGGCTCGCGCCGCCGTACGACTCGACGCGCCCGCCGTGGAGGAGCGGCTGGCCGGGGTCGTCGAGCGGTACGGCGTCACGGTCGCCTGGCACGAGGTGATGGTGCCGACGCTGCACGCGGTGGGCCGCAAGTGGGAGTCGTCGGGCGACCGTTACGTCGAGGTCGAGCACCTGCTGTCGTGGCATGTCTCCACCACTCTGCGGCGCCACGCCCGGCCGCCCGTGCCCCGGCACGACACCGCCGTCCGGGATCCGGTGGTCCTCGCCTGTGTACCCGGCGAAGAGCACACCCTCCCGCTGGAGGCGCTCAACGCCGCCCTGGGCGAAGTGGGCCTGCCCACCCGGATGTTCGGTGCCGCCGTCCCGGCCGAGGCCCTCGTCGCGGCGGTCGACCGGCTGGGGCCGACCGCCGTCGTCCTGTGGGCGCAGGCCCGCTCCACGGCGAGCGTGCCCCTGGCCCGCCATGTCGCCGCCGCCCGCTGGGGCGTGAAGGGCGCCCGCCGGCGGCCCCTCGTCGTGCTGGGCGGCCCGGGCTGGCACGGACGCCCCTCTGAGGGCATGGTCCGTCCGTCGGGGCTCGGCGAGGCGGTGGAGGTGCTGACCGACCTGTACGGCCGGGACATCTGAGCCGCCGGCGCCGCGACGTCCTCGCCCGCTGACGCGGGACGGCCGGACGTCCGGGGCCCGGCGCGTCGTCCGGGACCCGGCCTACGGTGTCCCCGTGCGCCCCCGCAGGAATCGCTCCCGCCCCTCGGCGAGGTCGACGATCGGGTCCGGGTAGTCCAGCGCGGCACGGTCCAGGCCCCGGAGCTTCCACGGCTCGTGCACGGCCGGTCCGGCGACGTCCGCCAACTCCGGTACCCAGCGCCGTACGTACGCCCCGTCCGGGTCGTACCGCCTGGCCTGGGCGACCGGGTTGAGGACCCGGTTGGGGCGGGTGTCGGTGCCGGTCCCGGCCATCCACTGCCAGTTGAGCTGGTTGTTGGCCACGTCCCCGTCGACCAGCAGGTCCAGGAAGTGCCGGGCGCCGACCCGCCAGTCGACATACAGCGTCTTGGTGAGGAAGCTCGCGGTGAGGAGCCGGCCCCGGTTGTGCATCCAGCCCTCGTGGAGGAGCTGCCGCATGGCCGCGTCCACCACGGGGTAGCCCGTGCGGCCCTCCCGCCACGCCCGGACCTCCTCCGGTGCCGACCGCCAGCGGTCGTGCTTGGCCCGGTAGTCCACGGCAGCCGCCGCGGGCCGGGCCGCCAGCACCTGACGGTGGAAGTCCCGCCACGCCAGCTGCCGTACGAACGCCTCCGCGCCCGGACCGCCCGTCCGGCGGGCCCGGTGCACCAGCTCGACGGGGGAGAGGGTGCCGAAGTGCAGATGGGGCGAGAGCCGGGAGGTCGCGTCGCCCGCCAGGTCGTCGTGGCGGTCCTCGTACCCGGCGATGCCCGACCGCAGCCAGGCGGCAAGCCGTGCGCGGCCCTCCGTCTCACCGCCGGCCGCCAGCCCCGGCGAAAGCCCGGACAGTCCGTCGCGCGCCGGGAGCCGCTCCGAGCCGACCCCGTCCGGCACCCGCACGGTGCGCGGCGCGGCCAGCGGGTCGCGCAGCCGCCGCCGCGACCAGTGCCCGAAATACGGTGTGAAGACCGCGAAGTGGTCCGAGGAGGCGGGCGAGACCGCGCCGGGGTCCACGGCGGACATCACCGTGTCGTGCACGTGCAGACGTACACCTTCCCCCTCCAGCGCGCGCCGCAGCCGCTCCTCACGACGCCGTGCGTAGGCGCTCACGTCGGCCGCCACATGCACCTCGTCGGCGTCCGCCTCGGCGGCCACCTTGCACACCTGCTCCACCACGTCCCCGGAGCGCACCACGAGGCGGCCGCCCCGCTCCCGCAGCCCGGAGTCGAGATCCCGCAGGCAGTCGGCGAGGAACGCCAGCCGGTTGGGCACGGCGAAGCCGCCTTCCGCCACGGCCCGGTCCCGTACGAACAGCGGGACCACCTCGCGCGCCCCCTGCAGGGCGGCGCGCAGCGGCGGGTGGTCGTGCAGACGCAGATCGGCGGTGAACAGGACGACCGAGACGTTCATGAGGGGACTCCGGGGGCGAGAAAACGGATCACCTGCTGCTTCCGGGAAGCGGCGTCCGGTGGATGCGCACGGCGGGGGCCCGTGACCGGCGACCTCCCGGTGCACGTCATGGCGCGGGCGCCCGCTCCCCAGCACGGGCGGCGGCGTCCGACACCGCGGCCCGTGCGATGTTGCGGGCCATGCCGCCGAAGACGACGGAGTGGAAGGGGGCGACGCTCCACCAGTACGCGTGACCGAGCAGCCCGTGCGGATGGAACAGCGCGCGCTGGCGGAACACCGTACGGCCGGCGTCGTCGGTGTCCGCGTACATCTCCAGCCACGCCAGACCCGGCAGCCGCATCTCGGCCCGCAGCCGCAGCAGCCGCCCCCGCTCGATCTCCTCGACCCGCCAGAAGTCCAGCGAGTCGCCCACCCGCAGCCGGGAGGCGTCCCGGCGGCCACGGCGCAGACCCACCCCGCCCGCCAGCCGGTCGAGCCAGCCCCGTACCGCCCAGGCGAGCGGGAAGGAGTACCAGCCGTTGTCGCCGCCGATGCCCTCGATGACCCGCCACAGGGAAGCGCGCGGGGCGTCCACGCACAGCTCGCGCCGGTCCGTGTAGAGGCTGCCGCCCGCCCAGTCGGGGTCGGTGGGCAGTGGATCGCTGGGCGCGCCGGGCAGGGAGGCGGACGACCAGCGGGTGGCCACCCGGGCCTCGCGGACGCGCCGCAGGGCGAGCCGCACCGCCTCGTCGAAGCCGATCGGATGACCGGGCGGATCGGGCACATAGCGTGCGATGTCGTGCTCGCGGCAGACCACCTCGTGCCGCAGCGACTCCGTGAGCGGCCGGGCGATGGAGGCGGGCACGGGCGTCACCAGCCCGACCCAGTGACTCGACAGGCCGGGGGTGAGCACCGGCACGGACAGGATGAGCCGGGGCGGCAGGCCCGCGACGTCCGCGTACCGGACCATCATCTCGCGGTACGTCAGGACGTCAGGGCCGCCGATGTCGAAGGTCCGGCTGACGTCGTCCGGCAACCGGGCACAGCCCACGAGCGTGCGCAGCACGTCCCGGACGGCGACGGGCTGGATCCGGGTGTGCACCCAGCTAGGGGTCACCATCACCGGCAGCCGTTCGGTCAGGTAGCGCAGCATCTCGAAGGAGGCCGACCCGGAGCCGATGACGACCGCTGCCCGCAGCACGGCCGTGGGCACACCGCAGTCCAGCAGGATGCGGCCGACCTCGGCGCGGGACCGCAGATGCGGCGACAGCTCCCTCTCGGGCACGCCATGCGGGGTGAGACCGCCCAGATAGACGAGCCGGCGAACGCCCGCGGCGCGCGCCTGCTCCCCGAAGATCCGTGCGGCCCGCCGGTCCGTCTCCTCGAAGTCGTCGCCCGTGCCCAGCGCGTGCACCAGGTAGTAGCCGACGTCGACACCCCGCATCGCCCGGGCGACCGACTCGGCGTCGGTCACGTCCCCGCGGACCACCTCGACCGATCCGGCCCACGGATGGTCCCGAAGCCGTTCCGGGGAGCGGGCGAGACAGCGCACCCGCAGGCCCGCCTCCAGCAGTTCCGGTACGAGCCGGCCGCCGATGTACCCGGTCGCACCGGTCACCAGGCACAGCGGTCCGGCGTCGCGCTCTCGTCCCCTCATCGGTTCCTCGGTCCTCCGCGTGGCCGCCCCCGCCATCTTCCCCCGGGCATCACTTCCCCCGCAGGGCCGGTCCCGGATGCACCGGCGGTCAGGCGCCGCGCGATCGAGTGATCCGTACGGCGCCGTACGGCGACTACCCTTGCCGCGTGGCCACAGTGAACGACCCGCAACGGCGGACGGGGGACGGGGAGTCGGGCCCCGCCGCGGCGGTGACCGATCTGCAAGCCTTCGCGGTCGCCCTGCGCCGGATGAACGGCGAGATCAACAGGCTTGTGCACGCGTTCGCGGGTGACCACGGACTCCACGCGACCGACGTCCAGGCGCTCGCGGCGATCCTCGACGCCGACGCGCCCATGACCCCCAAACGCCTGCGTGAACACCTCGGGCTGACCTCCGGCGCGGTCACCGCCTGTGTGGACCGGCTGGAGCGTGCCGGACACGTGCGGCGCGTCCGGGAGAGCGCGGACCGCCGGGTGGTCCACCTGTACTACGCGGCCGACGCGCGTTCGGCGGCCCGCACCTATTTCCGGCCCTTGGCGGAGGCCACCGAGGCGGCCCGTTCCCGCTTCACCGGCGAGGAACTGGCCGTGGTGCTGCGCTTCCTCGCGGCGTTGAACGACGAGCTGGGCGCGGGCGCCGACCGTCACCGCTGATGTGAGCGGGGTGCATCCGCGGGCCGGGTGACGGCAGAAGTCCGGGCGACGTCTATGATCCCCGTCCAACAAGTTCAATCATTGAGATTGTTTTTCGTTGAGTCATTTTCCTCCCGCCTGGAGCAGCATGTCCACCACACCCCGACGCGCCCGTCGGCTCGTCCCGTTCCTGCTGATCGCCGTCTGGCTCGTCGTGGGAGGCGTCCTCGGCCCCTACGCCGGGCGCCTCGGCGAGGTCGCCACCAACGACCAGGCCGCGTTCCTGCCGCGCAGCGCCGAGTCCACCGAGGTCATAGCCGCTCAGCGGGCCTTCCGGCAGGACGAGATCCTCCCGGTGATCGTCGTGTGGACAGGCGAGGACATGCCCCAGCGCCGGGCCGCCGCCGACCGGGCACTCGTGTCCCTCGCCGGCACCCCCGGCCTGGCGGGACGGGTCTCACCCGCCCTGCTCTCCGACGACCGGGAGGCCCTCCAGGGCGTGGTCCCGCTGCGGCCCGACCTCGGCGACGACCTGGCCGGCACCCTCGACCGGATCCGGGCCGCCGCCGAACGCGTCCCCGGCACCACCGTGCAACTGGCGGGCCCCGCGGCGAGCCAGGCGGACCTGTCGGACGCCTTCGCCGGCATCGACGGTCTGCTGCTCGCCGTCGCGCTCCTCACCGTGCTGGTGATCCTGCTGCTCGTCTACCGCAGCGTCCTGCTGCCGCTGCTGATCATCCTCGGCGCCGTGTTCGCCCTCGGTCTCGCCTGCGCCGTCGTGTACGCCCTCGCCGACCGGGGAGTCGTCCGCGTCGACGGGCAGGTCCAGGGCATCCTCTCCATCCTCGTCATCGGCGCGGCCACCGACTACGCGCTCCTCCTCACCGCCCGCTTCCGCGAGGAACTCGCCGCCCGCACCGACCGGTTCACGGCGATGCGCGAGGCCCTGCGGCAGTCGTGGGGCGCGATCGTGGCGAGTGCCGCGACCGTCGCGCTGGGCCTGCTCGCCCTGCTGCTCAGCGATCTCACCAACAACCGGGCGCTCGGACCGGTCGGCGCCATCGGCATCGGATGCGCCGTCCTCGCCACGCTCACGTTCCTGCCCGCCGTCCTCGTCGCGCTGGGCCGCGCCGCCTACTGGCCCGCCAAGCCCGGCGCCCGGCCCGCGTCCGCGTCCAGTGGTGAGGGTGTGTGGCGGCGCGTCGCCGCCCTCGTCGACCGGGCGCCGCGCCGGGTCTGGGCGGTGACCCTGGCCGCCCTGCTCGTCGGCGCCGCCTTCGCGCCGACGCTCACCTCCAAGGGGGTCCCGCTCGACGAGACCTTCGTGAACGACGCCCCGTCCGTCGCCGCCCAGCAGACCCTCGGTGACCACTTCCCCGGCGGCTCGGGCAACCCCGCCGTGGTCATCGCGGATGCGGACCGTCTGGACCGGGTCCTCACGGTGGCCCGCGACACCGACGGGGTCGCCTCGGCGGCGGCCGTCAGCCGGTCCGGGCGACCAGGCGGCGAGTCACTGGTCGTCGACGGACGCGTCCGGGTCGACGTCACCCTCGCGGCCGCGGCGGACAGCGACGCCGCGAAGGAGACGGTGGCGCGGCTGCGCGCAGGCCTGCACGACGTGCCCGGCGCGGACGCCCTCGTCGGCGGCTACACCGCCCAGCAGTACGACACCCTGCGCACCGCCGAACGCGACCGCACACTGATCGTCCCGGTCGTCCTCGCCGTCATCCTCCTCATCCTTGTCGGCCTGCTGCGTTCCCTGCTGCTGCCCGTGCTGCTGGTCGCCACGGTGGCCCTGAACTTCCTCGCCACGCTGGGCGTCTCCGCGCTCGTCTTCCAGCACGTCCTCGGGTTCACCGGCACCGACCCGTCCGTGCCCCTGTACGGCTTCGTGTTCCTGGTCGCGCTGGGCGTGGACTACAACATCTTCCTGATGTCCCGGGTCCGCGAGGAGTCCCTGCGGCACGGCGTGCGCGAGGGCGTGCTGCGCGGGCTGGTCACCACGGGCGGCGTCATCACCTCGGCGGGCGTCGTGCTCGCCGCGACCTTCGCCGCGCTGGGTGTCATCCCGCTGGCCTTCCTCGCCCAGATCGCCTTCATCGTCGCCTTCGGCGTCCTCCTCGACACCCTCGTGGTGCGTTCGCTGCTGGTGCCGGCCCTGGTCCGGGACATCGGGGAACGCGCGTGGTGGCCGAGCCGCATCGGCCGCGGTGTCACCCCGGCGGACGGCGGCTGAGGCGGGCGCCGGCGCGACATGGGCCGGCCGGGGCGGGCGCCGCGCGGGGAAAGACGGCCACCGCCCGGGGCGGGCGCGGGGGTGCGGGCAGGACCGTCGGGGTCGTGCTCGAGTCCGCGCGCCCCGGCTTCCCGGCCCGGCGCGCGAAGGTTCCGCGCGGATCCCGGTCGGCCCGCCGACCGCTCCCACGCGATGCCCTGGGAGCACCGGCAGCGTTGGGGCCCGGTCGTCGGCGCCCGGGCCGGTACGTGTGCTCCCCACCGCCGCTCCAGCGGATCGCCACGACGCTGGAGTATCCGAGCGGAGTGTGGCTCCAGGCCCTTTCGCCACCGGCTGCCCGCTCATCGGACGCAAGGGCGGACATCAGGTCCGGGGCAGCGAGGGCAGCGGACGGGTGGCGATGTCCTCCGCCTCGGCGCGCGTCATGCCGAACATGCGCAGCAGGCGGAAGGCCAGTTGGTCGGAGACGCGCTCGGCATCCAGGTCCGGGCGCGTCTCCAGCAGGTGGAGCACGGCGAGCAGGGCGCCGCCGACCATGGCCACGGAGGTGTGCGGGGCGTCGATGTCCAGCCGTCCGCCGTCCGCGGCGGCGCGCAGATCCCGCATCGCCCGGGGAGCCAACCCACTGTCCGAGGACAGATAGGCCGTGCCCGTTCGGACGAGGATCCTGGCGATCTGCGGATGGGTGCGCTGCAGCCGCCCCGTCAGGCGGACACTGGCGGCGAAGATCTCCGCGGGGTCCTCAAGGTCTCCCACCACGGAATCCAGGAGTGAGCCGTGTTCCTCCAGGGTGAGGGCGACGGCGGCGTCGAACAGCTCGTCCTTGCTGGTGAAGTGGTTGTAGAAGGACCCGAAGCCGACGTCCGCGGCCTCGGTGATCTCCTGGATGCTCACCTCGGTCCTCCCCTGTTCGGCGAGGAACCCCTGTGCGGCGGCGATCAGCGCGGCCCGGGTGCGGGCCTTGCGCCGTTCCAGGCGATTGGGCGCGCCGCTGGGCGCCCGGCTGTCTGCCTTGCCACGTCGGTCGGTGCTCATCCCTCCAGCATATCTGAGAGATCAGTTCTGATGATGTCATCAGTACTGATGATTGTTGACGCTTGTGTCATCGAGGTTGATGCTCTCATCAGTACTGACCGGAGCCGCCCGGCGAAGGCGGTCCGGTCGACGCATGTCCAGGACTCAGGAGAGCCGATGAGTATCCAGGTCGTCCGCACGGAAGACGGCTGGTGGGTGGAGAGCGGCACAGGCCGTCTGCACCGCGTCGACACCGACGCCGACACCACAGCCCGGCTGCTCGCCGACCGTTCCGCCGTGCAGCGGGCGGCTGCCCGCGCCGCGGCCGACCCCGACGCCGGGCCCTCCGCGAGGGAAGCGGAGTTGCTGTCGCCCGTCACCACTCCCTGCCGCGTGGTGGCTCAGATGGTCAACTACCGCTCCCACGCGGTGGATTCCGGGTTCGACCCGGACACCGTCCCGCCCGCGTTCTTCCGCAAGGCGTCCGGGTCCGTCAGCGGCCCGTACCAGGACATCGTGCGTCCGCGGCATGTGCGCTTCCTGGACTACGAGGTCGAGCTCGGGCTGGTGATGGGCGCCGAGCTGCCGCTGGGGACCGAGGTCACCGACACCACCCTGTCCCGGTACGTCGCAGCGCTGGTCGTCGCCGACGACGTCAGCGCGCGGGACCTGCAGCTGCCCAAGACGCAGTTCTACGAGTCCAAGTCGTATCCCACCTTCACCCCGCTGGGCCCCCGACTGCTGCTGGTCGACGCGGACGATCTGGTTCGCCTGCCGGACCTGCGGCTCATGCTGAAGGTCAACGGCGCCACCCGGCAGGACCACAAGGCCACGAACATGATCGTCCGTCCCGCGCCCGCCCTCACCCTGCTGACCCGTTTCCAGACCCTCCAGCCCGGTGACGTCCTGCTCACCGGAACCCCGGGAGGCACCGCCCTGAGATCCCCCGGCAGGCTCCTGACCACGCTCGCCGCCCTGCTGCCCCCGCACAGGCGCTGGCAGAAGTTCTTCGCCGGCCAGGAGAAGAACGCCGACTACCTGAAGGACGGTGACGTCGTCACGGCCCGCATCGCCACCGACGACGGCGTACTCGATCTCGGCGAGCAGCGCACGGTCGTGCGTGCCCGCTGACGACTCCCGGGACCCCCGCCCGGGACCGGCCGGCCCGGCATCCCCGTACCGGGCCGGCCATCTGCACCCCTCCCTCACCCCCGCAAAGGCGCACCGGTGACACTCACCCCTGATGACCTGCTGTGGCCGGCACCCGAGACCATCGCGGACGTGTCCGCGATCGAGGCCGTGCCGCTCTCTGAGCGCGGCCTGCCCGCCACCACGTACGACACCCTGCTACGTGCCGCCCGGCTGTGGCCCGACCGCCCGGCCCTGACGGTGCTGCCCGACGCCACGCGCTTCCTGCGCCCCGCCACCGCCACCTTCGCGCAGCTGCGCGACCAGGTGCACCGCACCGCCAACCTGCTGCGCTCTCTCGGCGTCACCCGCCGCGACGCCGTGGGGCTGCTCTCTCCGAACTCCGCGGAGCTTCCCGCCGCCCTGCTCGCCGCGCAGGCCGCGGGTGTCGCCGCCCCGGTCAACCCGGGCCTGGCGCCCGAGCACGTCGTGCAGCTGCTGCGGCGCGGCGGGGCACGGGTGCTCATCGCCGCCGGCCCGCAGCTGGACGCGCAGGTGTGGGCCACGGCCCGGCAGGTCGCCGCGGACCTGCGTCTGGACGCGCTGCTGGCCCTGGCCCCCACCCTGACCGAGGGCCCCGTCCCGCCCCTGGAGCCCGTCCAGGGGGTACGCGTGGGCTACCTCGCGGAGCTGGCCGCCTCCCATCCCGCCGACCGGCTGGTGGACATGGAGGCCCCGGCCGCCGACGACCTGGCCGCCTACTTCCACACCGGCGGCACCACGGGTACGCCCAAGCTCGCCGCGCACACGCACGCCAACGAGGTCGTCGACGCCTGGACGGTGGCGGCGAGCATCCCGCTGGACGAGGACGGTGTGATGTTCGCGGCGCTGCCGCTGTTCCACGTCAACGCCCTGATCGTCACCCTGCTCGGCCCGCTGCTGCGCGGCCGGGGAGTGGTGTGGGCCGGGCCGCTGGGCTACCGAGATCCCCAGCTGTATCCGGTGTTCTGGAAGCTGGTGGAGCACTACCGCATCGCCGCCATGTCGGCGGTGCCCACCGTGTACTCGGTCCTCGCCCATGTCCCCGTCGACGCGGACGTCTCCAGCATGCGGTTCGCCGCCGTCGGCGCCTCGCCGCTGCCGTCCGCAGTACGGAAGTCCTTCGAGGAGCACACCGGCATTCCGCTGTGCGAGGGGTACGGGCTGACCGAGGCGACCTGCGCCTCCGCCCTCGGCCTGCCCGGTCGCACCCGTCCCGGCAGCGTCGGCCGACGCCTGCCCTACCAGCAGGCCAAGACCGTGCGGATCGACTCGGACACCGGTGAGTGGCACGACCTGCCGCCGGGCGCCACCGGGGTGCTCGTCATCCGAGGCCCCGTCGTCTTCGCCGGCTACGTGGCCGGGCACACCGCCCAAGGACCGCGCCTGGACACCGCGGGGAAGATCCGCGACGGCTGGCTGGACACGGGCGACCTGGCCCGTATCGACGCCGACGGCTTCATCCATCTCGCCGGCCGCGCCAAGGACCTGATCATCCGCGGCGGCCACAACATCGACCCGGCCGCCATCGAGGACGCCCTTCTCGCCCACCCCGGCGTCACCGCCGCCGCGGCGGTCGGCCGTCCCGACCCGCACGCCGGTGAGGTGCCCGTCGCCTACGTCACCCTCGCCGCCGACGCCCGCGTGGACCCTGGCGACTTGCTCAACTGGGCCACCGAACGGGTCCCCGAACGCGCCGCCGCACCGCGTGAGGTGCTCGTGATCGACGCCATCCCGCTGACGGCCGTCGGAAAGCCCTACAAGCTGGGCCTGCGCCTTGACGCCACCCGCCGCGCGGTCCACGCCGAACTGGTCGCCCAGGGCGCGGGCTGCGACCCGGAGCGCATTGTGTGCCGGCCGCACGACGGCGGTGTCCGTGTCACGGTGCCCGCCCCCGCCGACGAGGCAGTACGACGCAGGGCCACCGCAGCCCTTGACCGGTACGTCCTGCACTGGCAGTACGCCCCCGGTGAGCCATCCGAGGGAGAAGCCCCATGAGCACCGCCGTCATCGTCCTCACCACCCTCCTCGCCGGGATGTTCCTCCCGCTGGGAGCGGCCAAGGTCGCGGCGGTCCCCGCGATGCGCAAGGCCGCGGCACACGTCGGCGCGACCACCACCCACTACCGCCTGCTGGGCGCTGTGGAGGTGGCGGCAGCGGCCGGTCTGCTGCTCGGCCTGCGGATCACCCCGCTCGGTGCCGCCGCATCGCTCGGCCTGATCCTGCTCATGGCCGGAGCCGTCGTGGTCCACCTGCGCAGCGGCGATACGGCCGTCCGGTGCCTGCCGGCCGTGGTCGTCGGTGCCCTGGCCGGGGCCCATCTCCTCGCGCTGACCGGCGGCTAGCCGGCCACACACCCCAAGGAGTGCCCGTGACCGACATCGACCTCCTCGAAGGCGGTCACCCCGACCCGCGCTCCCACTGGACCCCCGCCCGCGCAACACACCGCCAACACCGCCAAGGCGCCCGCCCCCGTGCGCCCCGACCGCTTCCTCGGCGGGCGCGCCGAGGGCGCGGCCACCGACAGGCCACCGACCCCTCACCACCCCGCCGGCCTGCTCGCACGCCAGGAACCCCTCACCTGCCGTGCCCCCGGCCTGCCGATCGACGCCGCAGCCCAAGGGCCGCAGCCCAAGGGCCGGCCACCAGACCCACCCACGACTCGCCGCCGGGGCACGGCGGCACCCGCGCCCACCCTGGCGGCAGCCGTGGAGGCCACAGGAAGGACCCCCGTGAACGACCCGACACCCACCCCCACTCCCGTCCCCACCGCCGACGCCCATCAGGGCCTGCACAGCGAACAGGGCGCCCTGCGCGGTGAGCACCCCGGCCGCGCCGCCCAGCCCGTCATCAAGGTGGTCGACCTGGCCTGGCTGGAGTTCACCAAGCCCGACCTGGACCGTGCCGAGACCTTCGCCCACGACTTCGGGTTCACCACCACCGCCCGGACCGATGACGTCCTGCACCTGCGCGGCGCCATGGCCGGACCTCACTGCCTGGTGATCCGGCGCGGCCCCTACTCCCGGTTCGTCGGTCCCGCCTTCCGGGCCGCCGACGCCGCCGACCTGGACCGGCTGGCCCGCGCCACCGGCCACCAGGTCCGCCCCCTGACCGAGTACGGCCAAGGCCGCACCGTGGATCTGCTCGATCCCTCCGGCATCCCGGTCCGTGTGGTGCACGGCGTCACCGAGCAGCCCGCGCGACCGCTGCGGCAGCCCCTGCTCCTCAACACCGGCACCACCGCCGCAGCCGCGCGTGTCAACGCCACCCAGCGCCCGCCGCGCGAACCCTCCCAGGTGCAGCGCCTGGGCCACCTGGTGCTCTCCACCCGGGTCTTCCGGCGAGCCCTGGACTGGTACCTGCAGCACCTCGGCCTGATCGTCAGCGACTTCCTCTACCTGGACGGCCAGCGCGAGCGCGGCCCCACCATGGCCTTCATCCGCTGCGACCGCGGCAGCGAACCCGCAGACCACCACACCCTGGCCATGCACCTGGGACCCGACACGGGATACGTCCACTCCGCCTACCAGGTCGCCGACCTCGACGCCCTCGCCGCGGGCGGCGCGTACCTGCGCGAGCGCGGCTACCACCACTCCTGGGGCATCGGCCGGCACATCCAGGGCAGCCAGATCTTCGACTACTGGCGTGACCCCGACCGCTTCATGCTGGAGCACTACGCCGACGGCGACGTCTTCGACAACACACTCGAACCCGGCTGGGCCGCGATGTCCGCCTCCGGCCTCGCCCAGTGGGGCCCGCCCGCCACCCGGGACTTCCTCGGCACCACCCCGTCGCCCGGGGCGCTCCTGCGGGCGATCTCCGCGCTGCGCGAGGACAACGAAATCGACCGCGCCCGTCTGCTGGGCCTGATGAAAGCCCTGAGCAAGTGACCTCATCCCTGCCCGAGCACGTGCCCGTCGTGGTGATCGGCGGCGGCCCCACCGGGCTGACCGCCGCCAC
The DNA here is from genome assembly GCF_056437585.1 of Streptomyces sp. NPDC042364. NCBI lineage: Bacteria > Bacillati > Actinomycetota > Actinomycetes > Kitasatosporales > Streptomycetaceae > Streptomyces > Streptomyces sp. NPDC042364. Next base: position 97,156 of record NZ_JBWKAJ010000018.1, read on the forward strand.
CCTGCTCGCCCGCCAGGGCATGCCCGCCCTGGTCCTGGAGCGCCACCGCGCCCCGTATCCGCTGCCGCGGGCGGTCCATCTCGACGACGAGGTGCACCGCATCCTCCAGGCCATGGGCGTCCACGAGACGTTCGCCGCCATCGCGCGGCCCGCGCGGGGGATGCGGCTGCTGGACGGCTCCCACCGGGTCCTGGCCGAGTTCCGCCGCGACAATCCGTGCGGCCGGTACGGCTTTCCCGAAGCCAACATGTTCGACCAGCCCGACCTCGAACAACTGCTCAGGGACAACCTCGCGAAACACCCCGCGCTCACCCTGCGCGAAGGCATGGAGGTCACCGCCGTGACCCCGTCCCGCAACGGCGGCGCTCCGGTGCTGGTGACCATCCGGGACGTGGAAACCGGCGTCACCCGCACGCTCCTGGCCGACGCCGTCCTGGGGTGCGACGGCGCCGGCAGCCTGGTCCGCGCCGCCATCGGCTCCCGGATGACGGACCTCGCCTCCCCTCAGCGGTGGCTCGTCGTCGACATCCGCTGCCGCCTGCCACTGCCCGCCTGGGACGGCGTCCACCAGATCTGCGACCCGCGACGGGCGGCCACGTACATGCGGGTCGGTGAGGACCGCTACCGCTGGGAGTTCCGCCTGCGCACCGGCGAGCAACCGGAGGAGCTGACCGACCGCGCGCGTCTGCTCGCGCTGACCGCGCCCTGGACCCGGGGCATCCCCGAGGACGAACTGCAAGTCCTGCGCACCGCCGCCTACACCTTCCGCGCCCAGGTCGCCGACCGCTGGCGACAGGGCCGCGTCTTCCTGCTCGGTGACGCCGCACACCTCACACCACCCTTCATCGGGCAGGGAATGGGCGCGGGGATGCGCGACGCCCACAACCTCGCCTGGAAGCTCGCCCGAGTGCTCACCGGCCGGGCGAACGAGGCCCTGCTCGACACCTACGAGACAGAACGCCAACGCCACGCACGGCAGTTGATCCGCACCGCCGTGGCCGTCGGCGCGGTCATGACCGGCGGCGGAACGGGCACGGCACTGATCCGCAACGCTGTCCTTCCCGTTCTCTCCCGACTGCCGGGCGCCTCTTCTCTCGTACTGTCCGCTGTCAGCCCGCCGCTGACACAGGGCTCCCTGGCCGGCTCGCGCCGCCCGGGCCACCCGCGGCCCGGGACGCTGTGCCCCCAGCCGCTGCTCCGCGACACCGACGGCACCCCGCGCCGGCTGGACGACCTGCTGGGCGGAGACTTCGCGGTCCTGGCGACCGCACCGCTCAGCCCGGCGCTGCACGCGTTGACCCGGGCACTGGACGCCCGCGTCATCCCTCTGTACGACCCCCGGCGACGGCCAGGCGCGGGCGATGCCGAGCACCGTGCCGAGACCGATCCGGGCACCAGCGCCCTGGTCCGCTGGATGGGCACCGCGGGCGCCGTCCTGCTCCGCCCGGACCGCGTCGTTCTCGCCACGGCGGCCCGGCCCAGCCACCCCGGCACGGCGTGCGGAGACGACCTGGCGGCCGCCTCGGCGGCATGGGCACCCCTGCTGTGCGGCAGCCGCGGCGGGCGCGCGGCAGGGGGCACCGAGCCCGTGGGCACGGAGCCTCGGTGACGGCGGCCGAGTCCGAGTAGCGGGGGAGTCCGCGTCACTTCCGGAGACCGGGTCGTCTCCCTCACCGTCCCGGCGGGCACCGAAGGGAGGGCACGTGCCCGCCCGCCCAGTCTTCGGCGATCGCGACGCGGTGCCGGAGGCTGTACGGATCGCCTTGCGCCAGGGCGCGAGCAACTCGGTGGGGCGCCGCTTGCCCCGTGCCCCACCGCCTTGTCACCCCAGCGGATGGCGATTCCACGGTGCGAAGAGGGCCCCGCCGGACCGTCAGAAACTCCAGCTGTAGACGCCACCACCCGTGCTCACCGCCGTCGCCGCGAGCCCGGCGACTCCCTGCAGGACGGCGAGAAGATCGTCGTCGGTCATATCGTCTCCGTCGGCGGATCTGAGCCTCATGGCCCAGCGGTCTGCGAGCTCCGCCAGCTCGGCGCGGCCCGCGTTCGCCAGCGCCCGGGTCAGCCGCTGCGGCAGAGCGAACACCTCGACACCGTCGTTCAAAGGGGGAGTGACCCACTGCGGCCACGGCCACGCGAGGAGCCGCTCGAGCGGCGGGGCCTCGGCCGAGGGTTCCTCGAAGTAGTTGTCCCACTCGGCGATGGCACTGTCCGGCTCGATGAAACGGCAGGTCACGGAGTCGAAGGCGCGACCGGGCCCTCCCAACCATGTTGCAGCGGCGGTCTCGTCGTCGGGAGCGAGGAAGAACACTATGTCGTGGGCCATCGCCGCATGATGGCAGCCCGCCCCACGGGGGCTCTCTCCTGATGCTTCATCCCGGACCGGGCCCGGTGGGGCCGGAACCGCCTGCCCTCCGCCGTCGTCTTGTGCGCTGACCGTGTACCAAGAGGACCTCGGGGGATGTTGTGGCGCGGAACGCGACGAAGGCCGGTCTCGTGGCGGTGGCCATGGTGACGCTGCTCGGGGCCTCGGCCTGCGCTGGTGACGCCGGTGCGGTGGGCGCGGAAAGCCGCGGGACGCTTCCCGCGCACGGGGCGGGGGAGTCCCCGGCGCCCTCCGGGGGCGGGGCGACATCTCCCGACGCAGTGGGCAAGGCGTCCGGGCTCGCGAGGGCCGGGGCGTCGGCCATCACCCGGAAGGCGCCGTGGAACCTGGACATCCTGGACCAGCGCTCGCGGCCGCTGAACGGCAGGTTCACCACGACCGCCACCGGCAAGGGCGTTCACGTCTATGTGATCGACACGGGGATGGACGTCGCCCACAAGGAGTTCGGCGGTCGCGCGCGCCTGGGCGCCGACTTCGTGGGGCCTGAGGACTCCGGTGACTGCTTCGGCGAAACGGGGGTCGGCCACGGCACGTTCGTCGCGGGCGTCATCGGCGGAGCGAAGTACGGCGTGGCTCCCCAGGCGAAGCTCGTACGGGTCCAGGGCGTCCTCTGCGAGAGCGGGGGCGGCGGCTCTCGGGCACAGGCCGAGGCGGCCGTGGTGAAGTCGGTCAAGTGGGTCACCGCCCATGCCCGAAGGCCCGCGGTGGTCAACATGTCGCTCAACTCCCGCCGCCGGTCGGCCGCCGTGGACTCCGCGGTGAAGAAGATGGTGGCCGCGGGGATCCCCACGGTGGTGTCGGCCGGCAACTTCAACGACGACGCCTGCAAGCACTCCCCGGCCGGCGTCCCGGGCACGATAGTCGTAGCGGCCTCCACGTCGAAGGACCGGGTGTGGAGCGACACCGAGGCCTACGGCTCGGGCTACGGACGGTGCGTGGACCTGTACGCCCCCGGCCAGAAGGTCACCTCCGCCCTCGCCGGCGGCGGTACGTTCACGGAGAACGCCGGCGCGACGTCCTGGGCCGCGCCGCACGCGACCGGCGTGATCGCGCTGTACCTGTCGGCACACCCCCACGCCACGGCCAGGGAGGTCCACGTCTGGCTCGACCGTACGGCCACCCGCGGTGTCGTGCGCGGCGTCCGCTCCGACACTCCCAACCGACTGCTCAACACCGGCGGCATCTGATCCGACCCAGTCGTCCCGGTCACCACGTGCTACCTGGAAGGCGCGGCGGGGCCGAATCCGGTGCCGCCGCGGATGCGGCAGCTGGCCCGGTCGCGGAAAAGATCGTGCGGCCGCTCGGGCACTCCAGGCACGGGCTTCCCTCCGGCCTGCGGAGTGCCACACCGCCTCAGACGCGCCCGGCCAACGCCGGAATCAAGGAATCCTCCCCGCAGATCCCGATCAGTCGACCACCGAACACCAGGGGTACCTGACACCCGGCCGTCACCCACGCCGTCCCGCGACCGGTCCGCTTTCCACCGACTGGGGGTTTCTGAACAGCTGTGGGTGATTTGCGTGGATATGTACTCGATTTCGATTTCCTTGGTGCTTAGCGTCGCAGGCAATGGAACGGCTGCGGACTTCCAGCCCCGTGGTCACGGTCCGAGAGGCAGGTGTGGAGCGTGCACGCGAGGCAGCGCGGCTGCCGGCCGTATTCCGGACGGAAGGGCCGCCCGAACGGAACGCGACGGCTTCGCGCGTTCGTCGTACTGCCGCTGGTGGCGTCGATGCTCGCCGCCTGCGGTGGCGATGACGGCGCCGGGCGGCCCACCGTGAACTGGTACAACTTCCCCGACGACTCCGGCGCGCTCCAGAAGGCCGCCGACCGGTGCAGCCAGGCGTCGGACGGCCGCTACAGGATCGTTTACAACAAGCTTCCGCGGGCCGCCGACGGCCAGCGCCAGCAACTCGTCCGCAGGCTCGCCGCCGAGGACACGTCGCTCGACATCCTGGGCCTGGACGTCACGTGGGCGGCGGAGTTCGCCCAGGCCCGCTGGATCCGTGAGTGGACCGGGGAGGCGAAGCGGCAGGCCACCGAGGGCACCCTGCGCGTACCGCTGCAGACCTCCACCTGGAAGGGCAGGCTGTACGCCGTCCCGTACAACACCAACACCCAACTCCTCTGGTACCGCAAGGACCTGGTGCCGACCCCGCCCAGGACGTGGGGCGAGATGCTGGACACGGCCGCCGATCTCGCCCGGCAGGGCAAGCCGCACTTCGTGGAGATCCAGGGGGCGCAGTACGAGGGCCTGACCGTCTGGTTCAACTCGCTCATCAACAGTGCGGGCGGCACGATCCTCAACGCCGACGCGACCGGACCCTCCCTCGGGGCCCCCGCCGTGCGGGCCGCCGGGATCATGCGCGACCTGGCCAGGTCCCCGGCCGCGGACCCTTCACTGTCCAACCAGATGGAGGACCAGAACCGCCTCGCCATGGAGTCGGGAGTGGCGGCGTTCGAACTCAACTACCCCTTCGTGTATCCGTCGATGAAGTCCAACAACCCGGACCTGTTCAAGGACTTCCGCTGGGCGCCGTATCCGCGTGTTGACGCGAACCGCCCGGCACGGCCCACCATCGGCGGTATCGACCTGGCCGTGAGCGCCTACTCGCGCCACCCGGACCTGGCCTTCGAGGCTGCTCTGTGCCTGCGCAACCGCGAGAACCAACTCACCGCCGCGCTGGAAGGAGGCCTGCCGCCCACCTTGCGCGCCCTGTACGACGAACCGGCGTTCATGAAGGAGTACCCCTTCTCCAGGGAGGTGCTGGCCGGCCTGGAGTCGGCGAGCGTGCGCCCGCTCACCCCGGCCTACCAGAACGTGTCGATCGCGGTCTCCCACACGCTGTCCCCGCCCTCCGGGATCAAACCGGAGAGCTCGGTGGAGACCATCGGGGACCAGATCGACGATGCACTGCGATCCGAGGGTGTGATCCCGTGAACGACCATGTCCCGCTCCACCCCGCCGACCGGCGCCGCCACGCACGGTTCCCGTCCCCGGGTGGTCCGAGATGAGCATGCAGGCGGAACCGGCCGGAGCCCCGCCCCAGCCGACACCACGGGGCGGGGCGGCGCTCTCGGCGGGAGCCCGGCAGGAGCGACGACTGGGTTGGCTCCTGTGCGCACCGGCCACCGTCGTCATGCTCGCCGTCACCGCGTACCCCATCGGGTACGCCGTCTACCTGTCCCTCCAGCGGTATGACCTGCGCTTTCCGGGGCAGGCGAAATTCGTGGGACTCGGCAACTACGGGGCCGTGCTGTCCTCGCCGTTCTGGTGGGACGCGTTCTGGGTGACGCTGTTCGTGACCGTCGTGTCGGTCGCCATCGAACTGGTCCTCGGCATGGCGATCGCCACGGTGATGCACCGCACGATCTTCGGCCGCGGCACCGTACGCACCTCGGTCCTCGTGCCCTACGGCATCGTCACCGTCGTCGCCGCCTTCTCCTGGCAGTACGCCTGGACGCCGGAACTCGGCTACCTCGCCGAACTGCTGCCCAGCGGAGAGGCCCCGCTGACCGAACAGTGGCCCGCACTGTGGCTGATCATCCTCGCCGAGGTGTGGAAGACGACCCCGTTCATGGCGCTGCTGCTGCTGGCCGGCCTCGCCCTGGTCCCAGGCGAGACCCTCAAGGCAGCCATGGTGGACGGCGCCAGCCCCTGGCAACGCTTCATCAGGGTCACGCTGCCGCTGATGAAGCCCGCCATCCTCGTGGCACTGCTCTTCCGCACACTGGACGCGTTCCGCATCTTCGACAACATCTACATCCTGACCGCGGGCGCCCATGGCACCGGCTCCCTGTCGATCCTCGGTTACGACAACCTGTTCACCGCGCTGAACCTCGGCATCGGCTCGGCGATCTCGGTCCTGATCTTCATCTGCGTCGGGATCATCGCCTTCACCTTCGTCAAGCTGTTCGGCGCGGCCGCACCCGGCGCGGAGGTGAAGCGCTGATGGCCGCCGCAGGCAAGACGCACGCCGCCCGATGGGCCGTCGTGAACGTGCTGGTGGTGCTGTATGCCCTGTTTCCGGTGTGGTGGATCGCCGCGCTGTCGTTCAAGGACCCGAGCACGCTCACGGACGGCAACTACATCCCCACGAAGTGGACCTGGGAGAACTACCGGGGCATCTTCGAGACCTCGGAGTTCACCCGAGCACTGATCAACTCCATCGGCATCGCGCTGATCTCCACCGCCATCGCCGTGGTGCTGGGGACAATGGCGGCCTACGCCGTGGCCAGGCTGCGGTTCCCCGGGAAACGCGTCCTCATCGGCATGTCGCTGCTGATCGCGATGTTCCCCCCGATCTCCCTGGTGTCACCGTTGTTCAACATCGAGCGGATCATCGGGGTCTTCGACACCTGGCCGGGGCTGATCATCCCGTACATGACGTTCTCGCTGCCGCTCGCGATCTACACCCTGTCGGCGTTCTTCCGGGAGATCCCCTGGGACCTGGAGAAGGCCGCCAAGGTGGACGGGGCCACGCCGGCACAGGCCTTCCGGCTGGTCATCGCGCCGCTGGCCGCGCCGGGTGTGTTCACCACGGCCATTCTCGTCTTCATCTTCTGCTGGAACGACTTCCTCTTCGCGATCTCGCTGACCTCCACGGAGTCCGCGCGCACCGTGCCCGCGGCGATCGCGTTCTTCACGGGGAGCTCGCAGTTCCAGCAACCCACCGGGTCGATCGCCGCCGCCGCTGTGGTCATCACCGTCCCGATCATCGTTTTCGTTCTGTTCTTCCAGCGACGGATCGTCGCCGGACTGACCTCCGGGGCGGTCAAGGGATGACTGCCCCGGAAGGCACGTAAGGCAAGGAGGCACCACCCATGGCCGAGATCATCCTTGAGGGAGTCACCAAGCGGTTTCCCGACGGGTCCCTCGCCGTGAAGGATGTGGACCTCGACATCGCCGACGGCGAGTTCGTGATCCTGGTCGGTCCGTCCGGATGCGGCAAGTCCACCACCCTGAACATGATCGCCGGACTCGAGGACATCACAGAGGGCACTCTGCGCATCGGTGACCGGGTCGTCAACGACCTCGCACCCAAGGAACGCGACGTCGCCATGGTCTTCCAGAGCTACGCCCTGTACCCGCATCTGACCGTTCGCGAGAACATGGCGTTTCCCCTGCGTCTGGCCAAGGTCGACAAAGCCACCACCAACGCCAAGGTCGAGGAGGCCGCCAGGGTCCTCGACCTGACCGAGCACCTCGACCGCAAGCCCGCCAACCTCTCCGGCGGTCAGCGTCAGCGCGTGGCCATGGGGCGGGCGATCGTCCGTGCCCCCAAGGCGTTCCTGATGGACGAACCACTGTCCAACCTGGACGCCAAGCTCCGGGTCCAGATGCGCACCCAGATCTCCCGGCTGCAACGGCGCCTCGGCACCACCACCGTGTACGTCACCCACGACCAGACCGAGGCAATGACCCTCGGCGACCGCGTCGTGGTCATGCGACAGGGCCTGGTACAGCAGATCGGCACGCCCGCCCAGCTCTACGACCTGCCCCGCAACCTCTTCGTCGCCGGCTTCATCGGCTCCCCGGCCATGAACTTCCTCAACGCCACGCTGGAGAACGGCGTCCTGCGCTCGCCGCTCGGCGACCTGCCCCTCGACGACCGCACGCGGCAGGCCCTGGAACGGCGAAACGCACCCCGTGAGGTCATCATCGGACTGCGCCCCGAGGCGTTCGAGGACGCGGCTCTGGCGCACGACCGGGGCGCCCGACGCCGCCCGCGCTACACCGCCGACGTGGAGGTGCTGGAGTCACTGGGCTCCGATGTGTACGTCTACTTCACCGCGGAAGGCGGCCCGGCGACCACCGCAGAACTGGAGGAACTTGCCCAGGATTCCGGCCTGCGGGACACCGGCGCCGAGGTCCGGCAGATCGTGGCCCGTCTGGACGCCGCCACGCGGGCCCGCGAGGGCGAGCCCCTGGAACTGGGGGTCGACATGGCCAAGGCCCATGTGTTCGACCCGGCCACCGGAGCGAATCTCTCGCATCCGGAGGTCGTCGGCTGACCATTCGTCCAGGCGCGGTGCTCAAACCGCCGCCGCGCACCCCTGTCGTTGACGGCGCTGTGGACAGCCTCCAGGGAGTCAACCCGGAGCCTTCGCCGGCGAAGCCGGGCGGCACTGCTGCCTCCTGGAGCGCGGCACCCGCACGACCGTCCTCCCGCGGCCGGCTCCACCGTCGTCCTGTTCGGCGGAGCCCGCTGCGGCCGGACCGCTCAGGCCTGGAAGCCTTCGGGGGTGTGCCACCCCAGCTGCGGAGGGGCGGGCGCGACCGCGCCGACGACCGGGTCGTGGTGGATTCGGTCGCCGGGAACCCCCGCCCTGGCCAGCCGGTGCACGGCTGCGGTGACCATGGCGGGCGGACCACTGACATAGGCGGTGCAGCCGGTCCAGTCCCTGTACCGGGCGACCGCCTCCACCACCGAGCCGGCCTCGGATCGTCCCGGGCCCTCGTCGGTCACCGGGACCACCCGCAGCCACGGGCAGCGGCTCTCCAGGCGGGCCAGGGCCGGCGCGTCGTACAGGTCCTCGGCGGTCCGGGTCCCTACGAAGACGAACGCGCCGGTCCCCGGCCCACGCCGGACGGCCAGCTCTTCCAACAGGGCCCTGGCGGGCGCCCATCCGGTGCCGCCGGCCACGATCAGCACCTCCCGCGTGGAGTTCTCGTCCAGGGTCATCGTCCCCTTGGCGGGACCCAGGCGCAGCGGGTCGCCGACACCGGTCCGCGTCACCAGGGCGTCGCTCAGCCCACCGGGTCCCGTACGCCGGACGTGGAACTCCAGTTCGCCGTCGGGCGCGGAGGCGCGGGCGGGTGAGTACGGCCGCCAGGCGTGGGGCAGCAGCGGGGACTGGAGGGTCGCGTACTGGCCGGGCCGGTACGGGTACGGTTCGAAGGTGCGGACCCGCAGCACGGCCAGATCGGGACGCCGTCGCTCATGGTGGGTCACCGTGCCGCCCCAGGAGGCGGGTTCCCCGAGTGCGCTGTCCGCGCCGTCCACCATGGCCGCGACGACGAACCGCAGCATGCGCAGCCAGGCCTGTTCCACGTCCTCGCGCCACCGCTCGCCGGCATGGCGGCGCAGCGCTTCGGTGAGCGCGTCCTCGAACACCTGGTAGTGGACCGGCCGCACGCCCAGCTTGCGGTGGTCGCGTCCCAGCCTGGTGCAGAAGGCGACCAGCTGCTCCGGCCGGTGCAGGTTCCCGATCGTGTACCGGAACGCGTGCTCCAGATGGGTCCGCTGGAAATCCATCGAGTCGGGGAACAGCTTCCGCAGGTAGGGGTGCCGCTCGAACATCGCCTCGTAGAGCAGCGTGATGACCTCGTCGAAGGGAGTGACGAGATCCAGGTCACGGACGATGAGTTCCTGGTCGGCGGCCCCGTCGTAGGCGTACACCCGTCCGGCCCTCGACCCCGTGGCCGGGCGGGACGATGAGGGCGTCGCTCCCGCGCGCGGGGCGGGGGCGAGCAGCCGGTCGCGCAGGCGCATGGCCTCCCGGCGGGCGAGCAGGGCGTGGTAGTCCTCGGTCATCGGCAGGCCTGCCTCACACACTCGCCGCACGCCCGGCCGGTCGCGCAGGCGCCGGTCACGGTCGCCGTCGTGGCCACGGTCCGGGCCCTCGGCCTGCGGACGTAGAACCAGGCCATGTTGGAGCTGAGCCCGGCCAGGAGGATCCACACGACCCCCACCCAGGCACCCCTGGCGAAGGACACCACGGCGGCGGCCGTGGCCAGGACACAGACGGCTGGGGCGAGGACGGCTGGGCGGTACATCGGCACTGCTCCTGTCGGGCTCTGTCGTGGCAGGTGCGCCGACACCGGTGCGCATGCCGAACGGCCGCTCGGACCGACACGGCCGGAGCGGGCCTTCGGCCTTGCGGGTGGCCGCTGGGAACGTGACCGGACGACGCGTCCGCATGACATCACCGGGGGCAGCCCGCGGAACAGGGCCGACCGGCCCTGCCGCAGGTCCGGAAGGGCCGTTGCGGCAGGGGCCGACGTGGCAGCCGGGCGCAGGGGCGGGGGCCGGACCGGCCGGTCGGGCTCCCGCCTCCCGGCCATTGGCCGGGCGCCCGGGACTCCGGCCCCGCTTGAGGAACCGCGCGTGGCTCTCCCGCGAACCCGGCGCGGGCGCGCGTCGGCAGGTAGCTCACTCTGCCGGCGGTTCACCGCAGCCGGGCGCGGGGCACGGCGCAGCCGGTCCCGGCCGTCCGGCTCAAGAGGGCAGGCGGCCAACACCATTTACATGGAGCAGCGGTGAACCGACTGCGCCCGGACGCCTTCGCGGTCCGGTCAGGTGCGGTAGGCGTAGTAGTACGCGTTCGGGTACAGGGCCACGAGGCTCGCCACCGACCTGCGGAGGGTGTTGTTGGAGTGATACGTCACGTAGGGCACTCCGGCCCTCTTGTAGGTGACGATCATCGTGTGGTCCTTGGACCCGTCCCGGTCGAAGTCCATCTGGAGGACGTCGCCGACCTCGAGTTGGAACACGTTGGCGAGCGGGGTGGTCCGCTTGGAGTTCTGGGCGAACCAGGACCATTCGTTGACACCGACGAACGAGTCCGACTGGATGTCGGCGTTGCCGAACCACCGGGTGTAGTCGTACACGTAACCGGGCACGTGCTTCCAGCCGCCCGCCTTCAGGGACTGGCTGACGAAGTTGGTGCAGTCGCCGCCGGCACCGTGGCCGTTGAAGTCCGGGTAGTCCTTGTTGTAGACGTTCCAGTACTTCTCCGCGTAGGCCGCCATCGCCTTGTAGTCGTACGTGGTGCCGGTCTTCGGGACCGCGGTCGCCCAACGGGTGGTCGCCGCGCGGGGGGCGTTCGGCATGGTGTTGCTCGCCGTCGTCCCTCTGACGAGGGTCGGTTTGGAGAGCGTGTTCACCGCGAGGCCGCCCTGGTCGGCGTCCCTGATGTCGGTGAGCTGCCAGTCGCCCTGCCGGTCGGCCTTGAAGGTCAACTCGTGCCGGGCCTGGAAGCCGGTGGTCTTCGGCGCGCCGCCGGACGCGCCCGCGTAGGTCAGCGTCGTGGTCTCGGTCACCGCGGCCTTGGCCGTGCGTCCCGTCACACGCGTCGCGTCGAGGGTGACGGTGGTGGTGGCGTTGCTGTACTTCTCGCCGACCTTGGCCAGCTTGTCCTTGCGCTCCTCCAGCGACGTCAGGGCGGTGCCCTCGCTACGGGCCGTGCCGGAGGACAGCTTGACGTCGCCGGAGAACCTGTTGGCCAGCGGCTTCGTGCGATTGCCCTGCTCACCGCTGACCAGGGCGTCGGTGCGGTCGGTGAAGACCGCCTCCGCCAGCCGCCGGAAGGTGGCCTTGGTCTGCGCGTCGACCGTCGGGTCGTCGACGACGGCGGCGCCGGCGCTCCAGTTGGGCAGCAGCGCCGCCCCGGCGACGACCGAAGCCGCAGCCGCCCCGAATATGGTGACGCGGCGCCGCGTACGGTTCAATTTCCTTGACTTCACCGATGTTTCCCCTCGTGCCCGGCGGCGAGATGCCGGAGAGGGCAACTCTGCATCGCATGCGTGGCTCTTGTGAAGAGAGTTGTGATTGAGGTTTGGTTACTTCGCAGTCACTCCACGCGGGGCGCCGGGACATCCCCATGGTTCGTGTCGGACGACCTGGGGTGGGGCGCAGCTTCCGGAGCGTCAGATGCCGCGCCTCGGTGACGGCCCTGCTCATACGCGACGGCGACACCGTCACCACGGAAGCCCGTCATGATCGACCGCGGCGGCATTCTGGCGGGCCCCGGAGACAACCGACGCGGCTCGGGTTCAGGCGGTTCCGATGAACGCCAGAACGCCGACGGGCAGCAACAGCATCCACTGGGGGAGCTGAAGAAGCGGCCGTGGCCAGTCGGCGGCCAGGGTGACCAGGAGGAAGACCACCGCGTACGCGACGTACTGCGCGGCGATGAACAGCACGAGCGGTGTACTGGGCGCGGCCGTCCAGGCGAGGGCCAGCAGCACCACGGAGCTGAGCAGCAGGTCCGCGGTGACCAGGTGCCAGACCACGTGCAGAGTGCGTTTGGGTTCGGCCGGCAGAGGGCCGGTGAGCAGTGGACGGACGACGGAACGCCCACCGGCGACGACGTGTATGCCCGTGGTCGCGGCTGCGATGCCTCCCGCGGCGAGGAGCCAGCCGTTCACCGGACCTCGATTCCCTTGGCGATCATCGCCGCGATACGCGTGGCCAGCGCCGGGTCCGGGTGTTCACCGATGACGCCAAGGTGGAAGAAGACGGCCCCGGCCAGAGTGTCCAGCACCAGGTCCGCCGGGACGTCGGTACGCACCTCGCCGCGCTGCGCGGCCCGGTCGAACACCACGGCGAGCCGCTGCTTGGCCGGCTGGAGGAACCTCGTACGGATAGTTGCGCGCAGCTGCGGAACGGCGGCGAAGTCGGCGAGCAGGCCCGGCAGGGCCGCCGCGGCAGCGGGGGCGGAGAACTCCTCGACCAGCGACTGGACCACGGCGGTCAGGTCGCCTTCCAGCGTTCCGGTGTCCGGCAGCTCCGCGGCGTCGGCGACGGTGAACACCGCTTCGTACACCAGTTCGGGCTTGCCGGACCACCGGCGGTAGACGGTGTCCTTGCCGACACCCGCTCGTGCGGCGACGGCGCCGATGGACATCGCCGAATAGCCGTTCTCGACAACCAGGTCCGCAGCAGCCTGAATGATCGCGGCGCCGGACCGCTCGTCTCTGGGGCGCCCTCGTCCAGCGGTAGGAGAAGTCATGCCCCAACAATTACCATACGGGGCGTCCCGTTTGGAATGTGGGTGTCGGTGAGCCACTCCGGTCCTGCGCGGTGGTCACCCGGGCGGCCCGGCTCACGCAGCCGCTGGTCGTCGACGCATCTTCCATGAGCGGGAGTTGCACCGAACGATCTACGGTCGGGGAGAACCGGCAAGGCCGGCTGATTCCCGGGAAGGCGACTCAGGCCAACGCCCCGGGCCGGGGATAGGGTCGGCGGATGCGCCCACTCACGGACACTGAAGCCTTGTCAGGGATCGTGCATGAGGCACTGGGGGCGGGAGTCCACGTCGTCGGCGCAAACCGGTTGCCCGGAGGGAGCAAGAAGGGGGTCTACCGGGTTCACACGAGCGGGGCATGTGCAGCGAGTGTGATCGTCTACAGCTGGGCCGAGACCGAGAACTTCTGGCCGGCTGCCGAAGCCGCCGACCCGGCCCACCCGTTCGCCCCTGCCTCCGGGCTGGTCCCCTTCCTGGCCGCTCAGCGGAGGCTGGACGGCCTCGGAGTCCGGGTTCCAGGCGTGCTACTGGCTGACGACAGTCGACGCCGCCACCCGGCGGATGTGGCAGTGGTCGAGGACGTCGCCGGCGGCACTCTGGAAGCGCTTCTGCGGACGGATCCCGCACGCGCGTCAAGTGCCTTGCGTGAACTGGCCGCGATGCTCGACGTGATGCACCGGCAGCACAGTCAGCACTACGGCAGGGTGGATGTGCTCGAACGAGGCGACAGAGCGAGTGGCCATTCCTGCGAGGGACTGGTACTCGAACGTGCCATCGAGGATCTCGCTGAGGCGTCCGAACGTCACCCCAGGATCGGATCAGCCGCGGCTTCATTGCACGATCGCTTGCGGGAGCTGGCCACACGAGTGGCTCCGCGCACGCAGCACGGACTGATCCACGGCGAACTCGGGCCCGACCACATCCTGGTCGATGCCTCCGGGTACCCCGTCCTCATCGACATCGAGGGCTTGATGTTCTTCGACATCGAGTGGGAGCACGTGTTCCTGCAGCTTCGTTTCGGCGACCAGTACCCGGCTTTGTCCCGCCCCGGACTCGATCCGGCACGGCTCGACCTCTATATGCTCGCGATGCGCCTTTCACTGGTCGCCGGCCCCCTTCGCCTGCTCGACGGCGACTTCCCGCACCGTACGGTGATGCAGGAAATCGCCCAGCACAACGCGGAGGAAGCGCTGGCTCTGCTGGCCCGTTAGCACCACGTCCGCCACCTGCTATCGCTCCTACGCCACCTGCCTCGACGGTCAGCCGGTCGCGCCTGCATCGACGGCCGGTCGCCCTGACGGGCGGCCGGCCGTCCCGCGTCTCCCCCGGTGAGGGATCCGGTCGCAGGGTCAGAGCGATCCCCAGGTGGCGGCGTGCTCCAGCAGGTGGCGCTGTACCAGGGCTGTCGAGGGCTTGGGGGGCCCGGACGGAGTGACCAGGTACAGGGTGTTGAGCGGCGGGACCTGGGTGTGGTGCAGCAGTTCCAGGCTGCCGGCTCCCAACGCGGGGTCGGCCAGGTAGCGGGGGAGCACCGAGATCCCCGCGTCGGCCACCACGGCGGCCAGTACCGCCCGCAGGTCGGGCACGACCACCGACACCGGATTGGGCGGCCTGCGGCCGAACTCGCTGCGCCAGTACCGGCGGATGATGGGCAGCTCTTCGCCGTAGGCCACCAGCGGCAGGTGGGCAAGGGCTGCCACCGGGTTCTCGGTCAGCCACTCGTGATCGACCGAGCGGGCCGCGGCCGGTGTCCCTACGAGGACGAACTCCTCATCCACGAACGGCATGGCCGCGAGCCCGCGAAGTCTGGCCGACGGGCGCACCGAGGACACGACCAGGTCCAGATCCCCCTTGGCGAGCGCGGCGAGCAATGGCTCCGCGAAGCCGAGCACGATCCGCAGCTGCAGGCCGCCGTGGGTCAGTGGGGCCAGCGCCGGGATCAGCCGGGCCGCGGTGAACTCGCCCGCCGCAGCCAGCCGGACAGTGCCCTGGCCGGCCTGGTCGTCGGCGTCCTCGGCCAGGACGCCTCGCAGCTGGTCCAGGGGTGAGGCGATCCGGCGGGCCAGTTCGTGCGCACGGGCCGTCGGCACCGCCCCGCGCCGGGAACGCTCGAACAGTACGTCCCCCAACTGCTTCTCGAGCCGGGCAAGCTGTCCGCTGACCGCGGGCTGGGAGACGCCCAGAGCAGTGGCGGCGGCGGTGAGCGAACCCCGGCGGTAGATCTCCAGGAAGCTCGCCAGCAGATCGAGGTCTGTCACGCAAACCACATTACATAAATTCCCTTATGGATGGCTGATGACAGCAAACAGATTTCTGTGGAGAGTGGGTGGCGTCCCAGAAAGAAAGAGAGAACCTCGCCATGGCGAAAATCCTGATGATCATCTCGGCCGCGGACGCCCTCCCTCTGGCCGACGGCACGCTCCACCCCACCGGCTTCTGGGCCGAGGAGGTCGCCGCCTCCCACAAGGTCCTCGTGGACGCCGGGCACCAGGTGGACATCGCCACCCCCGGCGGCGTCCGCCCGACCGTCGATGCGATCTCGCTGGATGAGCGCGGCGGCGTGCAGCCGGCCGACGGAGCCGAGTTCCGCGCCTACCTGGAATCCATCGCCGCCGACCTCGACGCACCGCTCGACCTGGGCACGGTCCAGGCTGCCGACTACGACGCGATCTACCTGCCCGGTGGCCATGCCCCCATGGTCGACCTGGCTGACAACCCGGCTCTCGGCCGGCTGCTCGCGGACGCCGACGGCCGGGGGCAGACGATTGCCGCACTCTGCCACGGGGTGGCCGGACTGCTGAGCGCCGGCAGGGCCGACGGCACGTTCCTGTTCGAGGGCCGCCGTCTCACCGGCTTCACCAACGACGAAGAACAGCAGGGCGGGCTCGGCGACGCCGCCCCCTGGCTGGTCGAAAGCCGCCTCGCGGAGCGCGGTGCGGACTTCAGGACCGGCGCGCCGTGGTCCGACACCGTCGTCACGGACGGCAACCTGATCACCGGCCAGAACCCGCAGTCCAGCGTCACCACCGCCAAGGAGGTCCTCGCCGCTCTGCAGAACGCCTGACCACCCGGCCGCCAGACCCCCTCGTCACCAGAGGTCTCCGGATAGAGGTCGATTGCTCGGTCCGGGCGCGCGCCCGGGGCCTGCACACCCGGTCCGCTCGGAAATCGCCACCAGACAGCGGTCGAAAACTGAGGTGACGGTCACGGTCCCTGGCCGTGGCCCACGGCGTGGTGCTGCGCGGGGCGAACGGCGTGGCGGACGAGGCCGCCCTACAGCCTTTCGGTGCCCGCTCGCGGTTGCACGGGGCGCGGGGCACCGGGCCGCGGAGACCTGGGCAGCACCGGGATGAGGTCCGCGTACCGGCAGGGCGTGACCGAGCCGTGCCGTGTGCTCCGGAGCGTCTCTTCGCCCTTGAACGCCGGGGCAATGCCTCGCCAGGGCTCTGGTCGACGGCCAGGCCGTCTGTGTCGGCCGGGCCGCGGTCGGCGTGGCGGCCCACATCGGTCCGGGGTTGGACGGGCTCGGCGGCGCCATCGGCAGCACCCGAAACCGCGGGTTCCTGTACCGGGTGCGAGCCGAGTCGGAGCGGCCGAGCCTGCCCACACAGGCGGCGGCACCCTGCTCCGCACCACGGGCACCCTCCCCGGTGCCGCTCGCCTCGCCGTGGCCTGCGGGATCCAGACCTCCCGTCCACGGCCCCGCCGTTCCCGCTGCCGCCGGAACCCTGGCCGCTTTCGCAGGACTCGGCAGGGAGGTTCGGTGGCCCGCACCGCCCACGGATCGAGCACCCCGGGCCCCGGGCCGAGTAGCGGTGACCCGCCGCTCCATGGAAGTCTTTCGGCGGTCCCCGGACAAGGCAGAAAGGGAGACGCGCTGGTGCCAGCGTTGGACGAGACGGCGACGACGCTGGTCGGCAGAGCCGAGGAACTCGCGCGCCTCGACTCGGTGATGGGCCGCCTGGGCCGCGCCGATGTGCCCGCTGTCGTCGACATCGCCGGCGACGCCGGCATGGGCAAGAGCCGACTGCTGAGCGAGGCCTGCGCACGGGCACGCAGGGCGGGGCTGACCGTGCTGCGCGGCCGGGCCACGGAGTACGAGCGACACACCCCCTTCCAGGTCTTCACGGACGCCTTCGCCGACGCCGATCCCGCCCTCCTCACCACGAACGCCGTGCCGGAGGCGGCGGCACCGGTACTCACCGGCACCGGCAGCGTGCCGGGCAGGAGCAGCCGGGATCGCTTCGGCTTGTACAGGGCGGTCGCCGACACGCTGGCCGGCCTGGCGGAACGAAACGGTCTGGTGATGGCCCTGGACGACCTCCACTGGGCGGACCCCGCCTCCCTGGAGCTGGTGGACCATCTCGTCCGGCACCCGGTGCGAGGCCGGGGGCTGCTCCTCACGGCACGCCGAGAACACCAGACCCCGCACTCACTTGCCGCCGCCCTCACCCGAGGCGCCGACAGCGGGGCCGTACTACCGATACGACTGCGGCCGTTGCCGGAGCGGGAGTCGATTCAAGCCCTGGCCCCCGACCTGCCACCCGCCACCGCGCGGGAGATATACACGGCCAGCGAGGGCAACCCCCTCTACCTCCTCTCCCTCCTGCACGCCCACCGCCGGCGCACGGCGCTCGGGACCCACGACACCGCCGCGGCCGGGGTACCGAGCGGCCTGAGATCCCTGCTCCTGGACGAACTGACCACACTGACCACGGCACAACGCCGCACCGTGGAAGCGGCCGCCGTCCTCGGCGATCACGCCACGCCCACCCTGCTGCACCTGACGGCCGGACACGACACGCCCCGTGAACTGGACGACTGCATCGACGAGTTGACCCGGCGCGATCTGCTGCGGCCACGCACCGACGGCCGCTGGACCCTCCGCCACCCGCTGCTGAGGGCACTGGTCTACGAGAACACCCCCGCACCCCGCCGTACCCAGATCCACCGCCGCGCGGCGGACGAACTGACCGCGGCAGGAGCCTCCGCGGCCGAGCGCGCCCAGCACACGGAACGATCGCTCGTCGCCTGGGATCCCGCGTCCGCGGCCGTACTGACAGAGGCGGCCGCCCAGTTCACGCACACCGCCCCCGCGACGGCCGCCGGCCTCCTCGCGACCGTTCTCCGGCTCATGCCCCACACACCCGACCACGCCCGGCAGCGCGCCGAGTTGACGCTCGCGCGCGCCAGAGCACTCGCCGCGGGCGGCAGTCTCCGCGAGAGCCGAGACCTGCTCCACACCCTGATCGACAGCACCGGACCGCACGGCACGGCACTGCGCGGCGACGCGATAGCGCTGTGCGCCATGATGGAACGGTATCTCGGCCACTCCCCGGAAGCCCTCGCCCTGCTCCAGCGGGAACTGCTCCGCGGCCCCGACCACCGCCAGGCCGTCTCCCTGGGACTCGCGCTGGGCGCCGCCGCCCTCAACACCGTCTCCTACCCCGACGTACGGGACGACATCGAACGGACACTCGCGCTGGCCCGCGCCCACGGCGACCTCACAGGAGAGCTGGGCACCCTGGCACTGGGAGCGCTGGGCGAGGCCTACGAGGGGGAGACGGCGACGGCGCACCGGCTCGCCGACGCCGCCGCCGGACTCGCGGACTCTCTGACCGACCCCGACCTCACGGAACTGTGCGGGGCACTGGTGTGGCTGGCCTGGGCCGAAGCCGTCCTGGAACGCTACGCCGACGCGGAACGCCACGCCGACCGAGGCCTGGACATCGCCCGCCGCGGCGGTCAACTCCCCGTTCTGCCCCACCTGCTGGCCGGCAAGGCCTTCGTCCACCTCAACACCTGCCGACTGCCCTCCGCCCTGGAGTCGGCCGAGGAAGCGGAGTCCGTCGCACGGGCCATCGGCAGCACCGACCTGCTGGCCTTCACCCTGTGCTTCAAGTCGCTGATCCTCCTCCTGCACCGCCCCCTGGGCGACGACACAGCCCTGAGGACGGCCGAAGAGGCCGTGTCGACCGCCGGCCCGAGCCGCCACTGGTGGGCCTCGCTGGCCAAGTGCGTACTCGGACACACCGCCCTCGTGAACGGCGACCCGCACCGAGCCCAGGCCTCCATCCTGGGGGCGGGCGGCCCCGACCTGCTCGGACTGCAGCCCTCCATCCGCCCGGGCCAGTTGGACACCCTCGTCGCCACCGCCCTCGCCGTCGGCGACCTTGAGCAGGCCGCCCGCTGGGCGGACCGGGCCGCGACGGAAGCCGACCGGATCGGGCTGCCCGGCCAGCACGGCGCGGCGCTGCGCGCCGAGGCGGCACTGGCCCAGCACCGCGGCGACCCCCGCGCGGCCGCGGACCTCTTCGAGCAGGCCGCGAAGGCGTACGCCCCCTCCGGCGCGACACTCTGGGAGGCGTACTCCCTCCTGCTGGCATCGGCTCAGGCCACGGTCGCAGGCGACGTCCCACGAGCAGTCACCCTCTGGGAGCGGGGCCACCGCATCGCCGCCGCCGGCGGCGCGCGGCTCCTGACCGACCTCGCCGAACTCGTGCGCCCGCAGACCGAGGAAAGCCCCCGCACGCCCACGGAACTCGACGCACTGACCGCACGCGAGAGGGAGATCGCCGAACTCGTCGCCGAAGGACTGAGCAACCAGGCCATCGCGACGAAGCTGTTCCTCAGCCGCCGCACCGTCGAGACCCACCTGTCCGCCGTCTACCGCAAGACCGCCGTCACTTCCCGCTCGGCGCTGTCCGGCCTCGTGACCCGCGCGGCCCTCGACGGGGGTACGTGACCGGGGAGTTCACTCCGCGTCCCGGTATTCGCCGAGGAAGCGGAAGGCACCGCCGGTCGCCTCGAACAGGTACATCGCGTCCGCGTAGCGGTAGGTGGAAGCGTCGTAGCGGAGCCGTTTGGTGATCCCCCGGTAGTCGGTCTCGCGCAACTGGGCCGCGATCGCGCCCCGTTCGGCACGCGAGGCACCCAGCGTCGTCATGGCACGGGCCACGAACAGCGTCGCGTCGTAGGCCTCGGCCGCGTACCAGGGCGGGGCGGCTGCGAAGCGCGCACGGTAGGCGGTGACGAACGACTTCGCGGTCTTCTCCCGGGTCGCGTCGCAGAAGGTGGTGGCGAACAGCCAGCCCTCGGCGGCCTCGCCGGCCGAGCCGAGGAAGCGGGCGTGGAGGGCGCGCTCGGTGGCCAGCCGCGCACCGGAGTAGCCGGCGGAGCGCAGCGCCCGCGCCAGCCGTGCGGCCCGCGCGTATCCACCGCCGAAGACCACCGCGTCCGCCCTCGTGCCCACCACCGACTCGGCGAGCGAGCGGAACGCCCCGTCGGAGTCGGCCCCGGCGGCGAGGACGCGCCGGACGGTGCTGCCCTCCCCGGAACGCATGCCCTCCTCGACGACCTCGCACAGCCGCCAGCTGACCTCGCCCGCGGCCGCGTCGTCGATGAGGACCGTCCTGCGGGCACCGGCGTTCCGCACGAGGCGGGCGACCAACGGCGCCGCCAGGACCGCGTCACGGGGGCGGGTCGCCGCGTGCACCCGGTAGGAGAGGGGGGACACGTCGTCGAGCCCGACGGACACGGTGACCATGGCGAGGCGCGCCTCCTGGTAGGTCCCGAGGGTGGCCTTCGCACAGGCGTCGGTGCTCGGCCCGAGCACCGCGCGGACCCGCTCGTCGGCGGCCAGCCGCTGCGCGACCTGCCGCGCGCCGGTCGCGGTGCCCCGGTCGTCGTGCACCTGGAGCGCAAGGTCGAAAGCGCGTCCGGGACGGGAGTTGAAGCGGGCCACAGCGAGCCGTACACCGTTCTCCTGAGCCCGTCCGGTCGTACGACCGCTGCCGCTCAGGTCGGCGTGCAGGGCGACGACCAGCCGCGGGCGCTCCTGGACCGGGGCGCCGCCGCCGCGGTCATACCACCAGGAAGCCGTTCCGCCGGCCGCCAGCATCCCACTGACCGAGCCCAGGACCAGCAGACGACGGCGCGTGACACGCCGGCCGGTCTCGGGACTCCTGTCGACCGTCGTCGTGGCCCCGGACGCCTCGGTGGCCTCGACGGCCGGCAGGGCCAGTACGGCCGCCGAGCGGCGGGCGATGAGCCGGGTCACGGGTTCCGGCAGCCAGCCCTCGCCGCCACCGTCCAGGGCCCGCCGTAGCTCGGCCACGGCCGGCCTGGAGCCCGGCTCCTTCTTCAGGCACGCGCGCAACAGCGGCAGCAACGGCCCCGGTACGGTGCCCAGATCCGGCTCGTCGTGGACGGTACGCACCAGCACCTCGGCCGCGGAGCCCCGCCCGAAGGGGCGCTCGCCCGTCACGGCGTATGCCAGCAGGCAACCGAGGGAGAAGACGTCACTGGCCGGCCCGATGTCCCGGCCGCGGCCCTGCGCCTGCTCGGGGGAGAGGAAACCGGGGGAGCCGACCACCATCCCGCTGACGGTGAGAGCGGTGTCCTCCGCTGCCCGGGCGATACCGAAGTCGATCATCCGGGGCCCGTCGACGGCGAGCAGGACATTGCCCGGTTTGACGTCCCGGTGCACCAGCCCCGCCCCGTGCACCGCGTCCAGCGCCTCGGCGAGCCGTGCCCCCAGGACGCGGACGCTGTCGTACGGCAGCGGTCCGCACTCCTCGACCGCCTCCGCGAGGGACGGCCCCGGCACGAAGGGTGTGACGAGCCAGGGGGATTCCGCGTCCGGGTCCGCGTCGAGCAGTGGCACCACCCAGGGGCTCGCGACCCGGCCCGCCGTCTCCACCTCCCGGCGGAAGCGGGCCCGGAACCCCGCGTCGTCCGCGTGCGCCGCCCGGATCACCTTCACCGCGGCGAGCGCGCCACCGGGGGAGCGGGCCAGATACACCACGCCCATGCCGCCCGCGCCCAGCCGCCGCAGCAGCCGGTGGCCCGCGATCCAGGCCGGATCGGTGCCGCGCAACGGCTCCATCAGCCGGACACCTGATAGGGCGCCGGGCCCTGGTAGGCGAACCGGCCGCCGTCGACCTTCCACAGATGGACGCCGCTGCCGTCGACGACAAGGGCTCCGGTCTCCTTGAACGCGAGGTTCCGGGCGATTCCCTTGTACGTCCCCGAGCGCAGCGCCGTCGTCAGCTTCTGTCGGCTGCGGCGCCCCGCCCCCAGTCCGCCGAGCGTCTTCGCGGCGAACCGAGCCACGTCGTACGTCTCGACGGCGTACCGCTCCGGCTCCGCACCGTAACGCCTGCGGTACGCGGCCCTGAACGTCTTCGCCTCGGGCGCCACCGAGGCGTCCATCACCGGGGCGACGATCACCCACCCCTCGGCGGCGTCCCCGGCGGCGGACAGGAACCGGGCGTCCAGCACCCCCTGGGCGGCGATCCGCGCTCCGGGGAAGCCGCGGCCGGTCAGCTCACGGGCCAGCAGCGCGGCCCGGTCGTGATGGCCCGCGAAGACCACCGAGTCCGCGCCCCCGTCCAGCAGGGCGTCCAGCGTCGGCCCGAAGTCCGTGCGCAGGGCGCTGACCACCTTCGGCACGGCCGGCTGCCGGACGTCTCGCAGGATGTTGACGAGGGTGCTGCTGAGCTCCCAGGCGTACGCGTCCGCCGCCCGGTCGTCCACGATCCCGACCGTGCGCGACTTCGCGGTGCCCCGCAGATACGCGTCGAGGTAGAACGGCAGGATCGTGTCCGTCACCCGGGCGTGCAGGAGGGACCGGCTGCCCATCACCGTCAGCGTGGTCGCGCCGGGCGACACGGCGATCAGGGGCAGCGAGGCGGCGTCGTACGCCGCCAGCGAGGCGAGGGCGGTCGCGTCCGTGGTGGGCCCGATCACGGCCAGCACGGAACGGTCGGCGACCAGCTTCTTCGCCGCCTCCGGCGCACGGGCCGGATCGCCGCCGTCGTCCACCGTCTTCACGGCGAGCGTGAAGGGTTTGCCCGCACGGGAGTTGAACTCGCCGACCGCGAGCCGCAGCCCGCGTTCCTGAGCCCGCCCGACCGCTTTCTGATCGCCGGTGAGATCGGCGTGCAGACCGATGGTGTACACGGGGCCCGTGGCCGCACGGGACGAGCCGCCGTCCTCCCCGTCACGGCCCAGCGCCGCCCAGGAGCCCAGTGCGCCCGCGGCCGCGACAACCGCCGCACCCGCCGAGAGGAGAACGACACGACGCCTGCCCACGGCAGCGGAGGGAGACTGCGCGGCCGTGGTGTCCGCGGCCGAGGCGGGCACCTCCGTGTCCTCGGCGACGGGCAACGCGAGCCCGGCCGCCGACCGTTCCGCGATCAGACGGACCAACGGCTCGGGCAGCCATGCCTCGTCGTCACCGGCGGGCTCGGCGCCCTCGCGCGCCGGAGGTACGGCCATCAGGGCCTCCCGGGGATCGGGAGGCGCGGCGGGCGCGGAGGCCGTGAGGACCTCCGCCAGCGACGCGGCGGTGGGTCGCCGCTCCGGATCCTTTTCCAGACAGCCGCCGACCACCCCGGCCAACTCCGCCGGAACACCCTCCAGGTCCGGCGCGTCGTGCACCGTCCGGTAGAGCAGCGCGTCGAGCGACCCGGTACCGAACGGAGGGCGGCCGGTCGCCGCGAAGGCCAGCACACAGCCCAGCGAGAAGACGTCACCGGCCGGGCCGGGGGCCCCCGAGCCCCGGGCCTGCTCCGGGGGCAGGAAGCCGGGTGTGCCGACCACGACTCCGGTCGAGGTCAGCGCCGTGTCCTCGCGGTCGCGGGCGATACCGAAGTCGATCAGCCGGGGGCCGTCGAGCGACAGCAGCACATTGCCGGGCTTGACGTCCCGGTGCACGAGCCCGGCGGCATGGATCTCCCGCAGGGCCTCGGCGAGCCGTGAACCCAGTGCCCGCAGGCTCCGCACGGGCAGCGGCCCGTACTCGGCGACGGCCTCGCCGAGCGAGGGACCGGGAACGAACGCGGTGGTCAGCCACGGCTGCGCCGCCTCGGGATCCGCGTCGACCAGGGCCGCCACCCACGGGCTCGTCACCCGCCGAGCGGCCTCCGCCTCCCGCCGGAACCGCTCCCGGAAACCGGCGTCCTCGGCGTACTCGGCCTGGATCACCTTCAGCGCGACCAGGTGTCCGCCGGCCGACCGGGCCAGATACACCACACCCATGCCGCCCGCGCCGAGCCGTCCGAGCAGCCGGTGACCCGCAAGCCTGGCGGGATCGGCGATACGCAGCGGTTCCATCACTTCCCCTCCAGCCGCTGCTGGGTGCGCGTCAGCATCTGAGCCAGAGCCTCGCTGCCCAGCTGCCGGAGTTCCGCCGGGGTGTGTCCGGCGCCGCCCGTCACGGAGACGGCCACGACCACCGTGCCCAGCCGGGCGACCATCCAGAGGTACTGCTGTGCGGCACCCCTTCCTTGGACGAACTTTCCCACTTCGAGCACGGAGTCGTCGGCGTACACCTGCTCACGGGCGCCGAACGCGGTGCCCAGCGACGCCAGACCTGTGATCCGCTCGTTCGACCGGGGCCGCTGCTCCGGGCAGCGCAGCACCTCCTCGAGCGTCGTGCTCAACTGCTCGTCGGCGCCGAGGACCGAGGCGTGCACGGTGGCCACGGCGGTCACCTTGACCTCGCTCTTGCCGGAGCCGGCCGGCAGCCGGCTGTAGCGCGACGTGCTCGCCAGCACCCCGCGCGGCAGCTTCTCACGCTGCCAACGGCAGCTCTTTTCGAGCACTGCCCACGTTCCCGGGGTGCTCACGGCCGGAGACCGGGCGACGAAGCCCCGGCCCCAGTCGTCCGGCCCGAGCACGACGGACTCGGCCAGACGGGCCCCGTCCGTCGAGGACTCGGGGACGAGGGAGGGATCGGGCGTGAAAACGGACCAACCGGCCGACGAGCCGCTCGACTCCGTCGCCGCACCGCTCGCGCTCGGAGAGGCGCCGGCCGGGGGCGAACCGCTCTGCCGGGAAGTCCGGGTGTCCGCCCCTTGCGCCGAACACCCGGCCAGCAAGACCCCCGCAGCCAACAGCATCACCCAACTACCGCGTCTTCCGCGGGTGTTGTCTGTCACTCGGTCCCCTCGACACCGTTCGTTCCGTCCCACTCGTCGAACCTAGACGGGCGGGACGAACCGGACCTCGGTAGAACTACGTATCCGGACACGTATGCGCCGACAGGGAGCCCGACAGGTTCGGCTGCCCGTTTCCGGCCGGCGAGGTCCGACGCGGACGGTCGCCGGACAGTTCGTCGGATGGGGATCGCTTGACCTGAACCGAGGTCCGACGCCGAGGCTTGCGGAAGGTCCCGAAGACGAGTCGAGCGGCTACGGTGGATCCCGAACGGTTCGCCGCTTCAGCGCAGCCCACACCAACCACCGGAGAGGGCAGGACAGTTGATGGGCGTGTATCGAGCGATGCTCGCCGCGAGGGGCCGTCAGCTGATCTGCTCGGCCAGGGCGAGGACGATGCCCGAGGGGCCGCGGAGGTAACAGAGGCGGTAGAAGTCCTTGTACCGAGCTACCTCACCGATGAGTTCGGCGCCATGGGCGCGCAGGCGGGCGATGGTGTCGTCGATGTCGTCGACGGCGAACATGACCCGGTGCAGGCCCAGCGTGTTCGGCGGCGGGTTGTGCGATCCGTCGCTGATCGCCGCGGGGGTGTGGTAGCGCACAAGCTCCAGCTTGCCGTGGCCGTCCGGGGTCCGCATCATCACGATGTCGCTGCGGACCCCGTCGAGCCCGACGGCCTGATCCGCGAAGAGTCCCTCGATCTGCGCCCCGCCCTCAACCTCCATGCCCAGTTCGGTGAAGAAGGCGACGGCGGCGTCCAGATCGTCGACGACGATGCCGACGTTGTCCATTCGCTGAAGCGTCACCGCGGTGCTCCCTCTGCGTTGCGTGGTCCTGTGAAGCCACCGGTATACCGGGGACGGAGCCGTCGGCCCCTTCTCGACACCCATGCACGGGCTGAGCCCGGTGCTGTGGGTACCGGTGCATCGAAGTGATCGCCGGAGACGTGGAGGAGGGCCTCCTGCGGGATCGGCGCCGGGCCCGCGGTGTCCTGCCGAGTGGCGTCGGGGCTGTCATCGGCGCCGAAAGACCGCTGGAAGCAGCCGTGAGCCGCCGACCGCGGACGGGCTCGGCACGATGTGGGGCGGCGTCAGCTCAGGAAGTCCATCAGCAGGTCGTTCATCTGCTTCGGTGCCGTGAGCGGCAGGGAGTGGTGGGTGGCCCCTGCGAGTACGGCCACCTCGCCTTGCGGGAGACTGCGGCGGGCCCGGTCGGCGGCCTTGGCGGTGTGGTGGGCGCGGCTGCGTTCGGCGAGGAGGACCAGGACGGGCAGGCGGAGGCCGGCTGTTCGGGGCAGGCCGCCGGTGACAAATTTGCGGCCGGGGACGGTAGTGGCCAGCGCATACAGGCGCTGCCAGGTCTCGTCCGGCTGTGTGCCTGCCGTCTCCCAGGCCAGGAAGGCGCGGGCGCGGGCCTCGGTGGGGCGGATCAGGGTCGGCAGGGCGCGCAGCAGATACCCGGGGCGGAACCCGGCGAAGACCTGGGTGGGATCAACGAGGACGAGGCGGTCGACCCGCCGCGGGGCCCGCAGCGCGTATCTGGCGGCCAGCCAGGCGCCGTACGAGTGACCGCACAGGTGTGTGTGGGCGAGACCGAGACCGTCCAGCAGCATGTCCAGCCAGTTCGTCAGATCGTCGGCGTTCTTCAACGGTGTGCCCCGGCGTTCGGTACGGCCCGCGTCGCCCAGCAGATCCACCGCGTGGACTCGGAATCGGCGCCCGAGAACGGCCGCGTTGGCGAACCAGACCAGGCCGGTGGCCGAGCCACCGGGCAGCAGTACGAGGGGGTGGCCGTCCGCTGGGCCGTACACGTGCACCCGGGAGCGCCCGTACGGCGTGACGACGTCGCGTTCCTCGGTGGATTCGGGCCAGCGGGCCAGGAGTTCGTCATAGGCAAGGTCGAAAGCGGACGGGGACGCGGCCACGGGCATTCCTCTCGGTCAGCGATAATCTCGCTCGGCGAGATGTTATCCGGGTGGTCGAGGGAGTGTGCATGGACGATCAGGGTCCTGCGATGGGACTGGTGCACCTGCTGCGCGCGGTGACCGTGGAGTTCGACCTGCTCGGCGCGGAGTTCGCCGGGCGGCACGGGCTGCATCCCACCGATGTGCGCGCGTTGATCCACCTGCTGGACGCGGCACGAGCCGGTACCCGTGCCACACCAGGGTGGCTCGGTGGACAGCTGCGTCTGAACTCGGCAGGGACCACCGCGCTGGTGGACCGGCTCGAGCGGCTCGGTCTGGTCAGGCGCAGCAGGGACACGACCGATCGGCGACGGGTGCTGCTGGAAGTGGAGGAGAAGGCCATGGATCTCGGGTGGGCCTTCTTCGGGCCGGTCATCGGCCAGGTGGTCGCGGCCGCCGGGGATTTCGACGCGGGTGAGCTGGAGACGGTACGACGCTTCCTGACCTCGGTGTTGGAGGCCGCCGGACGGGTGCCTGGAGCCTGAGATCGTTTCCCGACCCGTGCCGGGCGGCGGCGCGGCACCGCTCGGCGCAGCCCCCAACGGTCACCCGCCCGCCCCGGCGCCGGTCACACGACCGGCGCCGGGTGTGATGACCCAATGGACAATTCAGAGTCCCGTTCGCTTTCCGTACCGTGCGCCTCATGAGATTACGACTCATCACAACGGCCACGGCAGCCACCGCCGCGGCGGCCGTCCTGTTCAGCGCCGCCCCTGCCAACGCCTCCATCCACAAGACCAAGCCCAAGTCGTGGAGTTGCGGCTTCGACGACGCGTGCACCAAGAACACCCGGAGCGGGCCGGGATCTGCGAAGGTCTACCGCTGGTACCTCGGGGACTTCGAGGACACCCTGATACGCGTGGGCAACCGCAAGTACGGCCTCGAGCACATCAAGCGAGGCGGCTCCACCGGCAACAAGGCCAACCATCCCTACGACGGCTATGCGATGCGCCTGTGGGACAAGGCCATCAACAACTTCGCCAAGGGCAGCAAGGGCAGCGTCAACCAGGTGTCCACCACCCACACCCACAAGTACGGGCGCGGGAAGAAGAAGCGCACGATGTGCGTGGTCACGATGACACGCAACCTCAAGCTCGACGGCACCGACTACGGCAGGACGGGAATCTGGACCGCCTACTGGGTCAAGGGACACGTAGGCTGGAAGGGCTGCAAGAAGGGGTGACCAGACAGGGGGCGCGGGGTGAATCCTTGGCGCGAAGGGGACCGGGTGGTTGCCACCGTCCCCACCGACAACCCGAGCGACCTCGTGGGCCAGGTCGTCATGATCACCGCTCATGACGACGTGCTGGTCGACTTCGAGGACAGCAGCGGCGGGTACTCGCCCGGTGAGCTCGCCCCCGCCCCCCGTACCGCAGAAGCCCTGGCCTGGCTGAGCACAGCCCTGATCCCCTACCGGCGCCTCGACGAGGGGCGCAAGCAGCCGGTCACCGCCACACCCGAGGAAATCCAGGCCGTCGCCTTCACCGCCCAGAGCGCCGACCAGGTGCACGCCGAAGGCCCTGAGGGGCGGCGCCTGCGTCTGCTCGACATCAGCGAACGGCGAGCCGACTTCGCCCCGCCCGCCCCGCCTGCCCCGCTCGCCGACGACTGGTATGACGCCGCGTGCCCGCCGCCCGCCGCCGCACCCGCGTACGCGCACCTCGCCTGGGCCCTGAGACAGACGTGCCGCTTCGCCGGCGCCCAGGGCGACCTGCCCGTACTCCTGGGCTGCGAGACCTCCCCCGCCTACGACACGGCCGACCTGCTCATGTCCTACCGGGCCCGCAGCTGGCGGGTGCGCCTGCCGCTGGTCTGGCCCGAGCCCGCCGACGGCACGAGCGGCCCCCTCCACGACCTGGCCTTCCACCTCGACGAACTGTTCGCCGACGGCCAGGCCCTCGAAGAACGCCCGCCCCGTCGCCGCCGCCCCGGCATCCCGTACGCGGACGGCAACGTCATCCATCCTTTCGGCGCCCCCATCTCCCACCGGTAGCGCGAGGCGGCACCGCGCACGGCCGACCGCCGAGGTGCCCCCCGGCGTTGTTGCACGCCTGGAGACGAGCGTTGGAGAGCCAAGGGCCGTCCGGTGTCCGCCTCCCGCAACGCCGTCGCCTGTCACCGAGGTTCGGCGGGAAGACCGCGCCTCGATCGAGACAGCTGCCAGGCGGATCACCAACGCTGCCAGGGCCCTGCGGCCCACCCTGAGTCCCGGCCAATCCGAGAGACGTGCCCACGCCGCACCACCGGCGGATCCACGCGGTGATGATCACCCCTGACCTGCTCCGCCAAGACGCATGCCGTCGCCGGCCGCCGTGTGCGGGGAGAGCCATCCCACACGACGCTCGATTCCATCGTCTTCACACTTGAATCGAGCGATCGAGTCGGGCATTGTGCTTGAAACAAGTGCTTGGGCTGCCATTTGTGTAGGGGAGAGGTGCCACATGGACGACATCGACCGGGCCATCCTGCGGGAACTGCAGGTCGACGGCCGGATCCCTTACGCCGAGCTGGGTCCGAAAGTGGGGTTGTCACCCTCGGCCGCGAGACTCCGCCTGCAGCGGTTGATCGACACCAAGGCGGTCCAGGTCGTCGGTGTCACCGACCCGATGACCATGGGCCAGCAGGCGATGGCGCTCCTGGGCCTGCGCGTCGACGGCGACCCCCGCGCGGTCGCCGACGCCCTGTCCCGGCACGACGAAGTCGTGTACACGGTCCTGACGGCAGGCGGCTTCGACCTGTTCGCCGAGGTGGTGTGCCCGCAGCCACGGGATCTTCTGGACTTCATCAACGACGTCGTACGGCCCGTGGAGGGTGTCGTAGCCGTCGAGAACTTCCCCTACTTCGCGATCCACACGCACCGCTTCCTGTGGCACGTCGACTGAGCCGCCCGAGCGTTCGAGCCCTGATCGCCCGCACCAGCCGAGGGACCCCGCATGCTGCCCGACGAGTACCGCACGATCGACTTCTTCACCGAGGACGCCCTTCCCGCACCCCGCCTGGCGTTGGACGAGGCTGAACTCATCGCCGCCGAGCACCTCGGCATCACCGCCCGCGCGCAGGCGCTGGGCAGCCAGCAGGACGCCAACTTCCTGCTGCACACCGAGGACGGGACGCCCACGGCGGTCCTGAAGATCGCCAACCCCGCCTTCGGCACCGTGGAGATCGAAGCACAGGACGCGGCAGCCGACCTGATCGCCTCGGCCCGCCCGGAACTGCGCGTCGCCACGGCTCTGCGCCACCCTGACGGCTCCCCACGACGCACGACGGTGGACACCGACAGCGGTCCGGCCGTCGCGCGCACGCTGCGCTACCTGCCCGGGGGCACGCTCTCGGGCTCCCGGCATCTTTCCCCGGGCACCGTGGCGGGCATGGGCACCGTCGCCGGAAAGGTCAGCACCGCCCTGCGCGACTTCCGGCACCCGGGCCTGGACCGCGTGCTCCAGTGGGACCCGAGGCACGCCGATCGCGTCGTCGCCAAGCTCGCCGGGCACATCGCCGAACCCGACCGGCGCACCGCCGTCCGGGCCGCGACCGCGGAGGCCTGGGCACATGTCCAGAAGCTCACCGACAGGCTGCCGGTACAGGCCGTGCACCTGGACCTCACCGACGACAATCTCATCCGCCGCCCCGCCAGCCGTCCGCCCATGCCGGACGGGATCATCGACTTCGGTGACGTGACCACCAGCTGGGCGGTCGGTGAACTCGCCGTGTCACTGTCCTCGATGCTCCACCACGACGGGATCGAACCCCACCACGTGCTGCCGGCCGTCCGTGCCTTCCACGCCGTTCGGCCGCTCTCCGCCGAGGAGGCCGAGGCGGTGTGGCCGCTCGTGGTCCTGCGCGCCGCCGTCCTGGTGGCCAGCGGGCGGCACCAGGCCGCCGTCGACGAGGACAACCTGTACGCCAAGGCCGCACTCGACCGCGAATGGCGCATATTCGAACAGGCCACGCGGCTGCCCCTGCCGGTGATGGTCCGCCTCGTCAGGGACGCGACCGGCATGGCCGACATGCCGGCCCGGACCGCGCCCGCCGACGCACCGGTGCGTCCTCTCCTGAGGGACCTCTCCGCCGGCGACATCACCCTCCTCGACCTGTCCACCGACGCCGATTCCATGGACCACGGAGCCTGGACGGACGCCGGTGCCGAGGCCCGACTGGTGACCTCCGCCCTCGCCGGCGGAGCGGCCGCCGTCGCCACCCGGTACGCCCGTGCGCGGCTCACTCGGACACCGGCGCTGTCGGCGGTGTCCGCCCCCACGGTGCCCACCGGGATCGACCTCTGGCTGGGCCGGGATGCCGTGGTGCAGGCGCCCGCCGCGGGGAAGGTCATCGCCGCGCTGCCGGGCCACGTGGAACTCACCTGCGGCACGCACGTGCTGTCGCTGTCCTGGCCCGGCGAGGTCCAGCCGGTCGCGTCCACCGGTACCACCGTGCAGGCGGGCGAGGACATCGCCCAGCTCGCCTCCGGTGCCTCGATCCACATCGCGCTGCGCGACGCCGACGGCCCCGCCGCACCACGCCTGGTCCGCCCCGAGTACGCCGCCGGCTGGCTCGCGCTCACCGCCGACCCCGCCCCGCTCCTCGGCCTCCCGACCGACTCCGACCCCACGCGCGAAAGGGATCTGCTCGACCGGCGTGACGCCGTGTTCGCCACCGTACAGGAGCACTACTACGCCAACCCTCCGCGTATCGAACGCGGTTGGCGCCACCACCTGATGTCCACCGACGGCCGGTCGTACCTCGACATCGTCAACAACGTCACCCCGTTGGGTCACGCCCACCCCCGCGTCGAGCAGGCGGTCTCCCGGCAGTTGCGGCGGCTCAACACCAACTCGCGCTTCCACTACGCCTCCGTCGTGGAGTTCACGGAGCGCCTCGCCGGCCTCCTGCCCGACCCTCTGGACACGGTGTTCCTCGTCAACTCCGGCTCGGAAGCGGTGGATCTGGGCCTCCGCCTGGCCATCGGGGCCTCCGGCCGACCCGACGTCGTCGCGCTGCGCGAGGCGTACCACGGCTGGACGTACGCCTCCGACGCGATCTCCACCTCGCTCCAGGACAACCCGAACGCCCTCGCCACCCGGCCGAGCTGGGTACACACCGTGGACTCGCCCAACTCCTACCGCGGCCGCCACCGCGGGGCGGATGCCGTGCGCTACGCGCCCGAGGCCGTCGCGGTGATCGACGAACTGGCCGCCGCAGGCCGCCCGGCGGGAGCGTTCATCGGCGAGACCTTCTACGGCAACGCCGGCGGAGTCGCCCTTCCCGAGGGCTATCTCTCCGAGGTGTACGCGGCGGTACGGCGTCACGGCGGCCTGGCCGTCGCCGACGAGGTCCAGGTCGGATACGGCCGCCTGGGGCACTGGTTCTGGGGCTTCGAGCAGCAGCAGGTCGTCCCCGACATCGTCTGTGTCGCCAAGGCCATGGGCAACGGACACCCCCTCGGCGCCGTCATCACGTCCAAGGCGGTCGCGGACCGGTACCGCGACCAGGGCTACTTCTTCTCCTCCACCGGCGGCAGCCCCGTCTCCAGCGTCGTCGGCCTCACCGTCCTGGACACCCTGCGCGACGAGGACCTCCAGGGCAACGCGGCGCGCGTCGGCGGCCATCTGAAGACCCGGCTGGAGGCACTGGCCGACCGCTACGGCATCATCGGCGCCGTCCACGGCTCGGGCCTCTACCTCGGCCTCGAACTCGTCCGCGACCGCGTCGGCCTGGAGCCCGCCACGGAAGAGACCGCCGAACTCTGCGACCGCATGCTCGACCTCGGCGTGATCGTCCAGCCCACCGGTGACCACCTCAACATCCTCAAGATCAAGCCACCGCTGTGCATCGACACCACCGCTGCCGACTTCTTCGCCGACATGCTCGACCGGGCCCTCGCCGAACTGGGCCACTCCGACTGAAATGTGCATTTCGTACTTTTCTGGAATCCGAAAGAGTTCTACGCTCATGTACAGGTGGCGGGCGGAGGGCCGGCCAGCCGACCCCCGCTGCCTGTAACGAGCGGAGGCGGAGATGAAAGCGTCGATACGGCGGTCCGCGACCTTCGCGAGCGCGGCTGCTCTTGTGATTGCCGTCTGCGGTACGACGGGCACTGCCCGGGCCGAGCCGGGCGATGGCGAGCTCCAGTTCGGCTACGTCCTGCCGGAGACGGGACAGCTGGCCTACCTCGGCCCGCCGCAGATCGAATCGTTGAAGTTCGCGATAGAGAAGATCAATGACGCCGGCGGGGTCCTGGGCGAGCCCGTGCCGACGGTGGTCTCCAGTGACGAGGCGGGCCAGGAGGCCGTCGCCGCGCAGTCGGCGGACCGGGTCCTCGCGGCAGGTGTGGACGCCGTCATCGGCGCCGCGGCTTCCGGCATGTCGCTGTCGTTCATCGACCGGGTGACCGGAGCGGGCGTCGTGCAGTGTTCGGGCTCGAACACCGCTCCCACGTTCACCGACTACGAGGACGACGGCTTCTACTTCCGTACCGTCCCGAGCGACGCGTTGCAGGGGCCCATCCTGGCGGATGTCGTCCGCGAGGACGGCCATGACCGGGTGGCCCTGGTCGCGCGGGCGGACGACTACGGGCGCGGCCTGATGGAGACGACCCGGAAAACGCTGGAGGAGCGCGGTGTGACGGTCACGCTCGCCGAGACCTATGACCCTAAGGCCACCAACTTCGACCAGGTCGTCCAGCAGATGGAGAACTCCCGGCCGGACGCCGCCGTGGTGATCGCCTTCGAGGAAGGCGCCCAGATCCTGCAGGGCATGATCGAGTCCGGCCTCGGACCCGACCGGATCGGCGTCTACGGCGCCGACGGACTGCGCAGCGAGGAACTGCCCTCGCTGGTGTCCCCGGGCCGGCCGGAGAGGCTCTCCGGGATGAAGGGGACCGCGCCGGCGTCGGCGTCGAACGAGCAGTACGTGAAGGAGCTCAAGGAATTCGCGCCGAAACTGAAGGAGCTCCAGTTCGCACCGCAGGTGTTCGACTGCGTGACCACGATCGCGCTCGCCGCAGAGAAGGCGGAGTCCGACGACCCCGGCGAATACGTCAAGGAGATGAACGGGATCACCAAGGACGGAGCGAAGTGCAACTCGTTCGCTGCCTGCAAGGAGCTGCTCGCCGACGGCAAGGACATCGACTACGACGGCGTAAGCGGTCCGCTCGACTTCACCGACAAGGGCGAACCCAGCCAGGCGACGATCGAGGTGTACGGCTACAACGACGACGGACGGCTGCAGACCCTGCGTACCGAGACCAGCAAGGCCCAGGACTGACCACGAGCGGCCGATGCCGAAGAGAGCAGGCGCGACCGAGAGCGGAGAGAACAGGAGCTACCGAGAGCGGCCGCACAGGAGTGTGTGGGCACCGTCGCCGGTGCCCGGACGGGAGTCAACGGACACGGGCGAGCGTGCCGAGGTAGAGCTCGATCACCTTCTCGTCGTGGAGCAGGGCCGTGCCCGTGCCGGTGTACGCGTTGCGGCCCTGGTCGAGGACGTAGCCGCGGTCGCAGAGCTGAAGGCACCTGCGGGCGTTCTGTTCCACCATGAGCACGGCGACGCCCGCACTGTTGATCATTCTGCATCTGTCGAACACGTGGTCCTGATGGAGCGGGGACAGGCCGGCCGACGGTTCGTCGAGCAGCAGCAGCTGCGGCTCCATCATCAGCGCGCGGGCCATCGCGAGCATCTGGCGTTCCCCGCCTGACATCGCACCGGCCTTCTGTCCGCGGCGGTCGGCCAGTACCGGGAAGAGTTCCTCGACCGCCGCGACCCGCCGCGCGTGGTTCTTGGGCCGCAGATAGACCCCCATCCGCAGGTTCTCCTCGACGGTCAGCGTGGGAAACACGTTCTGCAGCTGCGGTACGTAGCCCACGCCCCGCCGGACCAGCTCGTGCGCGGGCAGGCCGGTCACGTCCTCGCCACGCAGCCGCACGGTCCCACCGCGCACCCGCAGGAGCCCGAAAACGGCCTTGACCAGCGTCGACTTGCCGGCACCGTTGGGGCCGATCACACCGACCACCTCGCCCGGCCTGACCTTGACGCTGCATCCGCGCAGCACATCGACACCAGGGATGTATCCGGCGACGAGGTCGTCGGCCGCCAGCACCGGTGCCTGTTCCTCGGCGGACATCACTGCACCTCCTCGCCGTTCTCCTCGGTCGCCTCCGGCTCGTCGTGCCGCTTGCCCAGGTAGGCGTCCACGACGGCGGCGTTCCGGCCGATCGTGTGCGGTGGCCCCTCCGCCACCAGGCGGCCGTCGGCCATGACGGCCACCCAGTCGCTGATGCCCATCACCACGTCCATGTCGTGCTCGACGAAGCACACCGTCAGACCGTCGTCCCGCAGCCGCGTGATGTGTCCGAGCAGCGCCTGGGTCAGCGCGGGGTTCACCCCGGCCATCGGCTCGTCGAGCAGCAGCATGACCGGCCGGGCCATCAGCGCGCGGGCCAGTTCCAGCAGCTTGCGCTGACCGCCGGAGAGTGTGCCGGCGTGGTCGTCGCGCAGGGGCCCGAGCCGGAACCGGTCCAGCAGTTCGTCTGCCCGGCGCTCGAGCTCCCGCTCCTGCCCGCGCCACAGCGGTCGCAGCAGCGCGGGCAGCACTCGCTCGCCGCGTTGCCCGGGCGCGGCGAGCAGCAGGTTCTCCAGCACCGTGAGCCGTGCGAGCGCTCTGGAGAGCTGGAACGTACGGACCAGCCCCCGCCGTGCCACCCGGTGTGCCGGCGAGCCGGTGAGCGGCCGTCCGTCGAACGACCACCGGCCGCCGTCGGCCCGGTCGAACCCGCTCACCACGTTGAACAGCGTGGTCTTGCCGGCGCCGTTCGGGCCGATGAGCGCCGTGATGGCGCCGCGCTGCACCTCCAGGTGCTCGACCCGCACGGCGACCAGACCGCCGAAGGTACGGGTCACCTGGTCCAGTACCAGCAGGGGATCGGGCTTGCGCACCCCCGGCTCGGGATCGATCGCGGAGAGCCGCCCGGGATGGGGCACGACCGGGTCAGCGGCCACTGAGCAGCATCTCCTTCCGGCTGCCGAGGATGCCCTGGGGCCGGAACGCGACCAGCAGGATCAGGGCGACCCCGACCAGGGCGAAGCGCACCGCGCCGACCTCCGATGTGCTGATGAGCCCCGGCGAGATGTACTCGGCGTCGATGGCCTGGCGGAGCGCGCTGTCGAGGAAGCTGAGGACGAACCAGAAGAGGATCGAGCCGACGACCGGCCCGAGGATCCGTCCGGCGCCCCCGAGAACGAGCAGCGTGTAGAGGAAGAAGGTGACGCCCGGATCGTAGTTGTCGGGGTTCACCGACTGCACCTGGATCGCCTGCAGCATGCCCGCCACCGCCCCGATGACGCCACCGAGCACAAGGCTCTGCATCTTGTACCCGTAGACGTTCTTGCCGAGGCTGCGTGCGGCGACCTCGTCCTCACGGATGGACCGGATGACACGGCCCCACGGGCTGTGGATCAGCAGGGCGAGCAGGATTCCGACGACGACCACCAACGCCCATCCGACGATCATCACCCAGAGGTCGCGGGAGCTGAATCTCACGAGCCAAACGCCGTAGGTGCCGGGCTCGATGGGGCTGAGTTCGTAGTAGTCGTTCGCGAACCGCTGCAGCCCGAACACCCCACCGGTGACCGGCTCGGCCCAGCTGGAACGGTAGAACAGCCGTAGTGTCTCTCCCGCCGCGATGGTGGTGATCGCGAGGTAGTCGGCGCGCAGCCGCAGGGTGGGCAGGCCCAGGAGCAGCGCCAGCACGATCGCGCAGGCAATGCCGGCCAGGACCCCGAGCCACATCGGGCCGTCGTACGTCGACACCGTGACGGCGAGCCCGTAGCCGCCGACCAGCATGAAGCCGACCTGGCCGAAGTTCAGCAGCCCCGTGTAACCGAAGTGCAGGTTCAACCCCATCGCGGCGAGCGCGTAGACGGCGGCGATGGGTCCGATCCCCGAGCGCAGGGCGTCGGAGACGATGGCCGAGAAGTCCATGGCACACCCCTCATCCGACGCGTTCGGCCCGGCCGAGAATGCCCTGCGGCCGGACGAGGAGGACGAGGATCAGAACGAGGAGAGCCCAGGCGTACTGCAGGTCGACCGGGAACCACAGGGTGGACATCTGCGCCACGATGCCGATGACGAGGCTGCCGACCATCGCACCGTAGGCGGAGCCGAGCCCACCCAGGATGATCCCCGCGAACATGAGCAGCAGGAGCTTGAAGCCCATGTCCCAGGTGACGATCTCCACCAAACCGAAGAAGACCCCGCCGAGCGCGGCCAGTCCGCCGCCGAGCATCCACACGAACAGCACCACCCTCTGCACGTCGATACCCGACGCCTCCGCGAGGTCACGGTTGGCGGAGACGGCCCGCACGGCCGTGCCGATCCGCGTCTTCTGCAGCAGTGCGGCGACGCCGAGCAGCACCAGTACGGAGAGCAGGGTGACGGTGAGGTCCCGTGGGGTGATGCCGGCCGGCCCCAGGTTGATCACGCTCTGGATGTCGTACTGCGCGTAGGAGGCGGGCCGGGTTCCGTACAGCACGAGTACGACATGGCGCAGCAGCAGCGAGAGCCCGATGGTGACGATGAACATGTTGATCAGCCCGGTGCCCCGAGCCCGGAGCGGACGCCAGATGCCGCGCTCGACCGCCCCGCCCAGCAAAGCGCCGAAGACCACGGCGGCGAGGCCGGCGGGAATCAGGTGCCAGCCCGGACCGGCGGCGGAGGCGTTGAGGAAGAACGCGAAGGTGGCGCCGATCGTGACGAACTCACCGTGCGCGAAGTTGATCAAGTGGATGGTGCCGAAGATCAGTGACAGCCCGACCGACGTGATCGCGATGATCACCCCGAACTGGATACCGTCGATCAGCGCCTGCAGAGTGCGCGCGGCGAACGATGGGCCGCGCAGGACTTCCTCACCCTGTGCCCGTGCGGAGATCGCGGGCATCATCACGACGACCAAGGTGAGGGCCGGTACGAGTATCCGCTGATAACGCACGGCGGTTCCGGTACATCACGAACATCCCCGATGGACTCAGTGTAAGCACAGGCCGGGGCGGTGACACGGGGAGTGGGTCCCGTGCGGGTGCCCACGGCAGGCGGAGGTGCGGGATGTCCGACAGCGGTGACCTTGCGAGCGCGTACAGCGACGACAGCGTGCTTTTCCGGGTGCTTCGGCACCTGGGCTGGGGCGGCCTGGTCGACATCGGCTACTTCACGCTGCCCACCCTTCCCCTCGTGGTTCTGACCGGGCCGGTGCCCTTCCAGCGCCGACTCGCTCGCCGGTCGCCGGCGTTGCTGGACGCCCGGCCCGGGCAACTCGTCCTGGACGCGGGATGCGGTCGCGGTGAGACCACGGCGCGGTTGGGCGCCTCAGGATGCCGAGCACTGGGGGTGGACATCCAGCCCGAGCAGATCGACCGGGCCCGTAGCCGCTTCAGCGGCCGTCCAGACGCGCTTCGCCGTCGCGGACGCCACGGCTCTGCCGCAGCAGGCCGCGGGGATCCGGCTGACGGACGGATCCTTCGACCGAGTGCACTGCCTGGAGGCCGCCCTCCACTTCGGCCATGCGGGCCGAATGTCGTTCCTGAGCGAAAGCTTCCGGCTGCTACGCCCAGGCGGCAGGCTCGTCCTCGTCGACGTCACTTCCCGCACGGATCAGCCGATCGATGCCGTCGCCCCGAACGGCCTTGTACGCGGGACCTGGCGCTTCGACGACATCGAACCGTACGAGCGGTACCCGCTGACGGCTTCCGCCGCCGGCTTCAGCACGCGCCGGATCCTCGACTGGACCACCCCCGTACTCCACAGGGCGGCCCAGCTCTGCGCCCTGTTCGCCGGCGCCGCGTCGACCCGGGCCGGCCGACAGGCCCTGTGTGTGCGGTGGCCGGGCCTGAGAACACTCGACGCGCAGGACTGGGACGCTGTCCTCGCCGTCATCCGCGCTCACCGGGCAATAGGGCGCGTCACTCGCTACACGGCGTACGTGTTCGACAAACCCGCTGACGACACCAGCTCGACCGGGCACGGTCCGCAGCCCGCTTCACGCCCGTCCCGGAGGTCTGGTGGGACGCTGTCGTCATGGCCCATGGCGAGCGGGGCGGAGCCCGAACGCTGACCGAGGTCGGTCCTCTTCATCGATCGGGCATCTGCCGCACGAGCACCCGTTCGCCGGACTGGCCGCCGCTCTCAAGACCGGAGTGCTTGCCGCAGGACGCGGCGGCCGTCGGACTGCGCCGGTCGGTGGGCGGGCCCCATGCTCCGCGCCGACGCGATCGGCCCAGCCGCCACGCGCGGCCGCGCCGCGCCTGACGGATGAACTTGATCAGGGGTATTCGAATGGGAACGAGGGGAACTCGCACGCTATGACGAATTCCAATGACAAAGCCAAGACGCCCCACACACCAGGTTCCCAGCCGAGCGTCCACCCGGGTTCCGATGAACCACAGACGATCTCGGCGCCGACCCCGCCCGTCGCGTGGAGCAGTGACGCTCCCGAACAAGCTGACCTTGCCGACGAAGAGGACGAGTCCGAACGGCCCCGTTCACGCGATGAATCGAAGACGAAGCCCCAGAGCGACTGAGCCCCCGATAGGGGGTCTCGGGGGTGCCCAGGCGCTCAAGCCGCTAGCACCCCGTGCTACCGAACGCCATGAGGTCGCGACACGGGGCCGGTCTTCACCGTGGCCGCCTTCCCGGCGGCCCCCGCGCCCATGAGCCGCGCGGAGGAAGTCGCGCTCGTCAGCGCATCATGGATGCGGGCTGCGCCTCCGATGAAGTCGGTGTTGCGCTTCTTGTACCGCTCTTCGTCGAAGCCGGGTGGCCGTCCACCGCGCGAGCCTTTGCGCAGGCGGGCGGCCTGGCTGTCGGTCTTCTCCGGGATGCCCCGGCGCCGCAGGCACTCGAGGCACGGGCCGTTGCGACAGCCCTTGTCGGCCGCGATGCTGTCGGGCTTCGTGCGGGGCCGGACCGGACCGACCCACGGAACGCGGATCTTCACCAGTACCGCCTGGAACTGAGTCCGCCCGACTGTGTCACGAACTGAACCGGGTTGTGTCTCAAGGACGGCGAAGCCGAACCGGTCCCCCGCTGCCCAGCCCTGCTGCTGAACCTGCTCCCAGCGTGCCCCGTCGGCATCGTCGTCCACGACAGAGCTCGCCCACTGGCGCAGTGCGGGATCCGGGCTCACCTCGACCAATGCGGCAACGTCCGCCATGCGCCAGGGGCGAGGAACGAGAGCGCAGCGCATCCTCCACCACCTGGCCGAGATCGCCGAGGGCGCCAGGGCACGGAATGCGGAGCAGCAGGTGCTGCGTGCGGTGCACGAGGATCAGCGCGCCTCTGGGAGTGCACTCCATGAGCGTGAAGCGCTTAAGCGACTTGTACCGCTTGCCTTCCAGGTCGAGGCGCTGGGCGTGTACTCCCGTGGCTGTCCAGGCGAACAGCTCGTACCAGGTTGATGTGGTGGATCCGCTCGGCTCGCCTACGGGGTCGGCTGCGATCTCGAAGCAGAAGCCGGTGAAGGGGCTGTCGCGGTACGGGTGCGTGGCGCCGAGCCGGCCGACGAACTCGTCCTCGTCGCTGACGAGGACGAAGGCGAACCGCTGGCCCCGGCTGCCGGCCCGGTAGATGTGTCGGTAGACGGGGATGACGATCACCACGCCCCGTGTCGCTCACGAGGCCCCTGAGACAGCCGCTCGGACACGCTCCAACCGCAGCCGGTTCTCCTCCAGCCAGTCCGAGGCAACGTCGACCGGTACACACACCGCGATCTGCGTCGACGGCGAGTCGTGCACAGTCACCTCCACCGGATCATCGGGAGCAATGGCCACCCAGGCACTGCGGTCACCGGCCGGCCACTCGGCCCCTTCCTCAGTCTGGAGGGCATCGAGGCAACGCCCCCACTCGTCCAGATCCTCGTGGGACACCCGAAGGCCGACCCGCCCGCTGACGAAGTCACTCTGCAGAACGATCGCTGCTTGGAAGTACCGCTCTTCGCCCATCATCAGCGGCGCGTCGCATTTCATCTCGACGGTGACGCTCTGGAGTGAGTCTGCAAACCGAAACAGCTCGAGCGTTTGTGCGTCGTCAATCACATGTTCCTCTAGAACACTCGATGGGCCAGGTTGCCCTTGATCCTCCCTCACGCACCGACCAGGACGACAGCCTCGGCCTGGAACGGCGCGCCCTCGCCGGGGCGCGCCGTCTTCGTCTCGGAGTTTGACGGATGTGCTGTTCTGGTCCGAGGAGTGGAGTCCACCGAGCGACCCGCTGAAGGCGCCCTTGAGGGGCCGGACGGGGCTGTGGGAGCTGACCCGTACGGCGCAAGGGGAGGGGAGTGCGGGCGGGGGCCTGCAACGCGGATCCGGCGAATCCCGGCCGAGTGTGCACTGTGGGGCAAGAGCCGGGGCGCCGACAGTCAACTCGGGAGGTGCGCCCGGAAGCAGCGTCGAGGAGACCCGCCCCGTCAGGGGTTCGCCCTTTCGTGTCCGCCGGTGTCCGCCGACGAACACGGAGAACGTGAAGGAATCCCCCCATGTTCCAGATGAAGATCCTCATACGCGCGGGCCGGCGTGCTGTCGGCGCCCTCTTGGCGCTGGCCTTACCGGTCGGCTTGCTGGGCCTCGCGTCGCCTGCGGCATCCGCCGATCCCGACCGGTCTCTCACCGTGCACGACTGGGTCATCGACGACCTGCTCAACGGGGGCCAAGACCCCCACCAGGAATACTGGAACATGATCGCGGTGATGCATCGCGTCACCGGCCACGACTTCTTCCGCGACACGCTGGACGAAACCACCACCAACGGCAACGCGCTTTTCCAGGTCAGCATCCATCGATACGGCACCTACGTGGGTGCCCTGTACTTCTGGACCAACGACCTGTACCTGGCCGGCTTCTACCAAGCCGGTGCGGGCGGCGGCCACTACGCCTTCAACGAGTCCCGGCGCGCCAGGTTCGACCAGGTCCTGGGCGTCCACTCCACAGCGCTGCCGTGGAACGGCAGCTACACCAACTTCTCCGACTGGGCGGGGGACCAAGGCCGCCGCCGCCACATCAGGAACAACATCCGGGTCCACGGCAGCGGCGGCGCCCAGATGGGTGAGGAGAACGTCGACCTGCAGCAGAACTGGGGCTCCATTTCCAACTGGACCTACCGAGTGCTGCAGAACCCCGGAGTACGGCCGCTCCAGATCGGCACAGGCGCCTTCCTGCGCACCTTCGCCACACTGCAGCAGCTCATCGCTTACGTGCTCTACATGGAGCTGGCCAGCGGCTCACGCCCGCGCTGACCCGACGCCATGACGCGCCGACGCCGCCCCTGCACGACCGGACGCGGGCGGCGTCAGCGCGGTGCCTCTGCACCTACCGGATGTCGCGAGAACCCAAGCCACGGTGATCCGCACCAGCGGCATCCGTCGAGCCAGGGGTGTTGACCGCGGCCGTGAGGCAGGCGGCCGGCCGGGCCGACCCGTCGGTCTTCCCCCAAGGCAGCGCCGGCGACGCCCTCGATGCCCAGAGCGAGATCACGGGTCATCCGGGCGCCGCAGGCAGGCAGGGTGGCAGGCCGGCCCACGGCAACATCCGCACCACTCCCGACGGCGACAACCGCTGTGCCCATGCCCGCCTCGGTGGTTGCTGCAAGAACCGACGTGTCCTCAAAGGTGACGGCTACTACGTCCGTATCAAGCAAGGCGCGCACAACGCGCCAGCCGCGGCGCCCGTCTACCCTTCCGAGACGTAAACGGCGGGCACAGCCCGATGGGGGTTGACCATGCGACGTTCCAACTGGCCGCTCCTCAAAGGTCGTACGCGGCCGTTGAGGATGAAGGAGTGGGGCGACCTGGCCGTCATGGACCCCGACGCCGGCAAGCCGCCGCGCGGCCACGGGTTCCTGGCAGCCGAGAAGGACTGGCTGCACATCGACGCCGGAAGCACCCTGGAGAACCCCGTCGTCACCCTCTGTGCCGGAGCGGATCCTGGGACGGAGAGCGGCTGGGACGAGGTCGAGGAGATCACCGTGATCTCCACGACCGGCTTCCTCACCCTGTGCGACAGCGGATACGAGCCTGTGCGCAAGAAAAACCTCGCAACTGCAGGAGCCGGCCCGTATCTCATCCGTGTCCATGCCCGTGACCGGTCGACGGACGGCAGGCAACCCCGCTTCCTCATCCAGGTCATTCCCGGCGAGCGTACGGGAGCCGATCCGGCGCCTCCGTCCTCTTCCACGATCGAGGAAGCCGCCGGTCCGCTCCTGGTACGCACGTCATTCGAGCAGCCAGACGAGTGGACACGCCTGCTGCAGACACTGGAAGGAGGCCCAGCGCACTACGAGTCGATCACCGTCGTCGACAGCCGTGCCTATGCGGGCTTCACCGCAGACCAGATCCAGGCGCAGATCGTTCACGATGGCGAGGGCTGGCCCGACAGTACGCTCATCCTCATCGCCGACGAGACGGCGCTGACCTCAGCGGAGTTCCCGCTGCTGGCCGTGAACAACCTGCCCGGTGAAGAGGACGGTCCGTTCAGGATCACCCTCGCAGCGGCCGGTTCCCTCGTCGTCAACATGGAGCTGGCGAACACCGGCTTCGGTGAGTGGGGGAGTGGCGTC
Source organism: Streptomyces sp. NPDC042364 (assembly GCF_056437585.1). Taxonomy (NCBI): domain Bacteria; kingdom Bacillati; phylum Actinomycetota; class Actinomycetes; order Kitasatosporales; family Streptomycetaceae; genus Streptomyces; species Streptomyces sp. NPDC042364. The sequence continues at coordinate 140,793 of NZ_JBWKAJ010000018.1, forward strand.
GACGCAGACGGTGTCTACCGTGAAAATCGCTACTGACGTTGTCCAGACGAGCAAGTCCCCAGGATGAGCTCTGGTGCCGCGCGATAGATTGCGGGCGACACGAGAGAAGAGCTCGCATGGACTGCCGTATCCCGCGGTTGCGACGCAAGCTGGCACGCATCCCCTACGCGCCCGACCGAAGTCATTCCTTCGGGGAGGAGCGGCACGAATTCCGTCTCGGCCCGCGCCTCACCACCGGTGAGGCAGATGCCTTTCAGGCCGAGCATGACGTGGAACTCCCGCAGCCCTATCGAGACTTCCTCACCCACATGGGCGGCAGTGGTGCGTCTCCGTACTACGGACTGATCCCGTTGGGGGACTGCACGCCCTTCACGATGAACCCCACAGACGCCAGCACGGGCTCAAGAGGATTCAGCCGGGCCTACCGCCCCACCCGCCGTGGTGACGTGTTCCTACACGTCATCGAACGCGGCTGCAGCGATCTCGTCCTCATAGGCATTACCGGGCCTCTCACCGGGCGCATGCTCATCGGCAACGCAGACGGCTTCTGGGGCCCGAATGTTTCCTCGGCCCCGGACTTCCTCGCCTGGTATGAACGATGGCTCGACCACATGGCTGCCGGACAGGACAACCGGGCTCTGGAGCTCACCTCACCCCGGCTCCGAGCGCGTCTGATTCGGCAGCGGCTCGCTCACTCGCCGTGACCACTCCACTGCACCTGAGCCAGAACCCGAGCTTGGACAGCCGATGTCGACCGCTTCGCGAGGGACGAGAATCTGACGGTGCTCGATTGCCGGGCAGCGAGTAGATTGTCGCGACTAAGTGTCTTTCTGGTTGGTGGAGTTGGGGCGGGCAGGCTTCGCTTGAGCCTGCGTTCGGCCGGGCAGGGGTGCCGTGTCCTCGCAGATGAAGTATCCGGTTGTCTTGAGTGCCGAAGACCGTCGTGCGTTGGAGCGTGTGACGACGACGGGGGTCCGCAGCGCGTCGATGATCAGGCGGGCGCGGGTGCTGCTCGCGTTGGACACCTCGGTCGGCGAGGTCGCTGCGCGGGCGGTGATCGCGGAGCGGGTCGGGGTCTCGTGCGATTCGGTCCGCCTGATCTCGAAGCGGTTCGCGGAGACCGGCGGCGATGTGTGGGCCACGGTCGGTCGGAAGGAACGCGCACTGCCGCCGGTGCCCTCGCCGGTGACCGGCGAGGTCGAGGCAAGGCTGATTGCGCTGGCCTGCTCGAAGCCGCCCCAAGGACACGCCCGCTGGTCGCTGCGCCTGCTGGAGAAGCACGTCGCGCTGGCCGAGGACATATCGGTTGCCAGCTGGATGTGCCGTCCGGCAGACCAAGATCGACATCAACTAGAGCTTCCCACCGGATGGATCTACAGTAATCGTCTACAAGGTACTTCGCCGTTGGGTGGGAATGTCCAACTCGGGGTCAGAGCACCGTCAGGTCGGAGAACCCTGGTATACCGGCGAGATCAGAGGTCGTCACAGATGCGGCGGGCCTTGGTCAATTCCGCCTTGACCTCGCCGCCGACATCAAGCGTTTCGGCGAAATAGTTGCGTGAATTGGCCAGGGCCGTCGAGAGCGGCTTGTACGTCGGGTCGCCCGCGGCAGCTGATTCGGCCAGCAACTGCGCGGCCGACCATTGACGGATCGATATGTCACCTGCCGCGCCTTCGGCCGCGCTGTTCGACTCGTCGAGCCGGTCGAGTGCCCCGCAGGCGGCGATCGCGTCGGCCGCAGCGTCAGACCCGGAGCCACCGTCGCTCCCGGAGAGTATCCATGCGGTACCCACGCCACCGCCCCCGAACACGACGCCGACGGCCAGCGCGGCGATCAAAGGGGCCCGACGCCGGGGCGACGGTGCAGCGCCCATCGGGGCGGGCGTGGCGTACGGCTGTGAAGGATGCATGGGCGCAGAGACTAGTGCTCTGACCGCGAAGGATTGCCGGTTGGGTTGCGAGTTACGTGTTTCCCGCCATGGCCGTACGGCGGTGACTACGTGTGCGAGTACGTAGTTCCTCGGTACCGCAGGGGAAGGCGCGCGGGTTCCTGGATGGTGTCCCTCGTCGGACATCGTTGTCGAATTCGGCGGTTGTCTATGCGGGGCGGAGCCGGGTGAAGCGGGAGGTTCTGGTGAGGGCGAGTGGTTGGCCGGTCTGCCAGGCGTCGGCGCGCACCAGGTCGAGTGCGGCGGCACCGTCAGGGCGCCACTGGCGAGCCAGGCCGACTGGGCCATGGCCGGGTCCAGCAGCGTGTCGGCGACGGTCACCACCTCGGGGAAGACGACCGCGTCCCGCCCCACGATCCGCCCCCCGGTGGCCCGGCCAAGAATCATCTGCTCCGCGCAGCCGACGCGATATGGGCGGCCAGGTGCTGCTGCCGGCCGGTGTCAGGTTCGGGCAGCACAGCGTGGCTGACGAGTGCCAGGGTGCCGTCCTGCGTCCAGAGCTGGTGGCGGCGGAGGCAGGCATGGAAGGGCCCAGGGCCCAGGGCCTGGGGGAGGTGGGTCCACGGCTGGCCGGTGCAGGCGATGTGGACGATGGCCTCCAGGATCTGGCGGTCGCTGCGGCGGCGGCCGCCGTGGTGGGGGAGCGGAGTCGGCAGCGCGGACAGGATCTGCAGGCCTCATCGGAGATCCGTGGCCGCCAGCCGGGCACGTAACCGGCCAGGTTGATGAGTTCGTCGACGAGGTCCCGTTGCGCGGGCTGGAGCAGGGCCGGCGGGCGGCCTGCTGGGTGAGCCAGGCGCCGGCCCGGTCGGCGCCCGGGCCACCACACCACGCCGTCAGGCAGGCCGGCCAGGTGGTGGCGGCAAACCCGGGCCTCGATGCGCCATGAAAAGAAGGGACCAATCAACCCTCAGTGTTTCTGGCGCATCACACTAGAAGAAGTCTGCCGATCTGCCCTGTGTGAGCGTATCGAGGATTGTGCGCAGCCACGGACTACGCACGGCTGGTAGCCGGACCAAGGTGTGCTGGAACGTTCCCCAGTCGACCCGGAACAGGCAATGGGGAAGCAGCGGGAGCGGGTAGTCGCGGAGGACGTCTCGGGGTATGCGGCCCGATGCGGGAACCGGCAAGTAGTGCTGGGGAGAGACCAGCCACAGCCATACACCCAGGGGCAGGGGCACCAGGTATGTCGACGCCGTCGGGCTGGCGGGGATCCAGGTCCGACCTGTCTGGGGATGGACCGGTACGAGGAGGATGTCGACGCCCGCGGCCGGGGAAGGCTGTCCCGGTCCAGCCAGGACGGCGCGCCGCTTCGGGGGGCCTGCGGGCAGCAGGGCGTCGAGCGTGCGTTGGAAGATGTCCGAGGTCAGACCGCCCGGGACCTTCACCGGCCGTCCTTGGGAGGCGACCAGCAGGTGGGCGAGCGCCTGGCCGGCTGCTGCCTCCCACTGCGGGCTCCACGACCAGTAGTGGCTCGATCCCAACCGGCCTCCCCACGTGGCAATCGGCTCGAACGGGGGAGTTTTCTCGCTCTTCCCCACCAGCTCGGCCCAGGAGACAGGCGCAGCGTGGATACCGTCAACAGGGACGCGGCGCACGGCCTCCGCGCTGAGCCGCACTGCCTGCCAGAGCGAGCAGTCGTCGACCCTGGTCGCCACGGGGAGGGCGCATGCCTCACAGGCCATGTTGGGCCCGTCGGCTCCGTCGAGGCCACAGCAGGCACCGCCGCGCTTCTCCGGAATCAGCCGGGTTCCACGGATGTCACCGGGCGCGATGACGATCGCTCCGGGCGTACTGTCGGAGAGGGCGTATACCGGTGCGTAGATGCCGCGTGCCTCGGCTTCGCCCGGATCGATCTCGTCCCACGTGCGCCACGGCCCTCCCCAGGGGTCCGGGTCCACGGCAAACGCCCCTGACTGCATGAGCACCGGAAGCTGAGTCCCGTTCCCGTACTTCTGACGGGCGTGGACCGGCAGTGAGACCTGGGACAGCGGGGTGGTCAACTCGGCGCCGCATCCCGCACACACGAAGACGAACAAATATCCTCCGGTCAGAAACAGAGGACGCATCTTCGCAGTTCACCGGCAGGCGGCCAACACGATTTCTCATCCGTTGCCGGAACGGCACCTGACACCGGCTCGGAGCATCAACGAGGTGTCGGACAAGCGCCGGCCGCCGCCATGCACAGCAGACCGGGTCGGTGGGCGAGCATCGTTCCACACGCGTGGCTGCCGCGACTGGAGTGCGGCGGAGCTCGGGCTCACCTTCCACAAGGATGCGCCGTACCTGTCGACGAGCGACGACCGCACGGGGACGACCGAGCGGTTCTACGCCTCGGATCTGCCGGAGCGTCTGGTCAAGCTCACCGGGCCGGCGGTTTCGGTGACGAAGGACGCGGTGTGCCTGCTGGAGTTCCCGTTCGGCATCGAGCGGGCCGTCCGCCGGAGGTTGTCTACCACCGCTGCCCGGCGCGGTGGCCATGGACAGGCTGCTGGGGGGACTGGCGGGGATGCCTCCGGACCTCGTTGCGCTCGCCGGGGATGGTGCTCCTGAGCGCTGAACGTCCTCACGGAGTCTGCGCCGGGCCTTGGCAGACAGGGCAGAGCTGGAACCGTCCATGGTTGACGACGCTTCCCCAGCCGCGACAGTTGTCGCAGTCGCGGGCGCGGGCGATGTTCACGTTGCGGGCAGTGGCAGGAGCGTTTGGGTGGGCTCCGTGGATCATGCGGCTGTGCTCCTCGGGTAGAGGTCTTGCGCGGCATAACTATTACATTTTTCGCAAGAATATTCAAATCCGGTGATAGTGGACCCTGGGCCTGTCGGGCCGATCGCGTGTCTGTACAGCGCCGAGGCTGTTGATGTGGACATGGGGTGGGGGTGAGAGGAACTACCACGTGGGGTACTGCTGCGATCGTCCCTACCGGGTGGGTAAGGGGCGTTTCGTGATGCGCGGGCCTCCGGAGGCACCCCCTTTAAGGAAATAGCCGAGGTATGGCGCGGTCGGCGAGGATGGCAACGCCCTGGCGTTCGCAGATCCGGATCCCGATGATCCGATGTGCCCAGGTGCCTGGTCCTCGCCGGCCGGGACGGCGCTGTGCTGTCACGGGCCTCGCGGTGGGACAAGGCCTTCAGCCGATGTCGAAGACATTCGGCAGTCGGAGGAGGTGTCGGGTACGGTCGTGCCGCTTGAGCGCCTCCAACTCGGGGGCCCGGTACAGGGGCGTCACGGTGCACCGCTCGGCGGTCGAGCCGATCCGTTCCAGTAGGGCGTTGACGGCTTGCCGGGCCGAGGAGTTGGCGCCCTCCATGGTGGCGAGATCGATGGGTACGGCGACATAGTCGCCGGCCAGGAAGAGGTTGGGGATCTTCGTGGCCGACCGCGGGCGGTGGTGATAGGTCCCCACCGGGTGGATGAGCAGTTGTTCCTCGTTGACAGGGTGCGGCGTGCCGAGTCCGTCCACCGCCGGATCGAGAAACCAGGAGTGCAGCACGGAATCCTTGAGGACCGTACGGCCGCTGTCGTTGAGAGCCGCCTTCAACTGCGCCCACACCTCGCGGGCGACTTCGGCGCGGGTGCACTGCTTGGCTGTCTTGCCGTACAGGATGCCCGGGCGGTCCCACTCGGAGACGTCCACGGACAGGCAGTCCTCGACCGCGCCGTCGCCGAAGTCGGCGGGGAAGTCGTGGCCCGGCCAGTGCTGGGCTTGGGCGATCGCGGTCAGCGACCAGGGGGAGTCGATGAGGTTGAGATGGCCGTGCAGGATCGGCGTACGTTCGGTCAGATAGAACTGTATGCCGGTCATCCAGTCCGTCTCGAGCCGGTCGCACTCGGCCAGTTGGGGGTCGGCGGCGCGTACGGCGGCGTTCCATGTGCGGCGGGCGTGCTCGACAGGCATCGCCGAGATGTAATGGTCGGCGATAACGGTCCGCCGAGAGCCTCCCGGGTCCTCCACGACAGCTCCGGTGATCACGCCCGCGCCCAGGGTCAGATCCCGTACGGTCCAGCCGAGGTGGAACTCGACCCCGAGGGTCCTCAGATACGTCACCCAGGGGTCGATCCAGGCCTCGTTGGTGGGCGCGTTGAGGACCCGGTCCAGTGGTCCGTCCGCGCCCCGCCCGAGGAGGTTGAAGACGAAGGCCTCCATCAGGGTGGCTACCGTACGGGTGCTGGCCTCCTCCGCCTTGGTGGCCACGATGTTGCGGGTGATGCCGACAGCGAGGATCCGCTGGTAGTCGTCGGACATCTGTCCGGCCCGTACGAACTCCCACCATGGCGTCCGCTCCCACACCTCGTCGCGGCGCTCGTCGCAGCTGGTGAGGAAGACCAGAAAGCGGTTGGCGAAGTAGAGGGCCTCGTGGAGGGGGAGGTTGAAGGCAGTGTCCAGCAGTGAGGTGAGGGCGCGGCGGAGTTCGTCGGGGGTGAGTTCGACCGGGGTGCTGCCGGGTGAGGGCAGCGGGATCCTGATGTCCTCGCGACCGCCCGACCGGGCGAACATCATCTCCTTCGGAGCGACGAGGTTGTCGTGCACACCGTTGGGGTTGCCGGGGAACGGGATGCGCCGCATGGTGTCGGGCAGATTGTGGTAAATGCCGGGGATGAAGCGGAAGCCGTGCTCCCCTGGCAGCGGGCGGCGACCGCCCGTTCCGCTGCCCGGTACGTCGATGCTTCTGGCCTTGCCGCCCAGAGCCTTGCGTTCGTAGACCGTGACCCGGAAGCCCCGCTCGGCGAGTTCGTGCGCGGCCGTGAGCCCGGCGACGCCCCCGCCCAGTACGGCCACGGACTGTGCTCTGGCGCCGTTCTCGGCCGAGGCCGACTGGGGCGTGCCGAGGGCGGCCCCGCCGCCGGCGGCTGCGGCCGTACCCAGGAACCTTCTGCGCGTCGTGCCGCTCACAGCCAACCCCTTACCGTCGGTAACGTCGGCGCATGAGGATATGGGCGAAGCCCCCGCACCGGAAGGCGGACGAGGGGACTTCGCCAACTTTGACTTGATGCGGCATCACTTGGCGTCGGACCAAGGGTGCTTGGGTCCCGATACTCTTCGCTCGGTGTCCTGCCCGGCGGGCTGCCGTCTTCCGTGGACGAAGCCAGACGCTCCATCTCGGCCGAAACATCTGCGGGAGAAGGGCCGGACCGGTCACGCCGGCCAGGAAGGCACCGGATTGTGGTGGACAAGGTAGGTCGTGACCACTCCCAGCACGATCTTTCGACCGCTATGTGGCCTGCTCACCTCAGGAGTCGTGGCCGCCACGGCATCCACCGCCATGGTTCGCGCCGCCCCGCCGGCATGTCCCTGAGTCGGTTCGGCGAGGACCGCCCGGCGTCCGCTGGGCGGGCGCTCTCTGTCCGGTGCGGCCCGATCAGGGAGCCGGGCCGACCTCCCTGGCACATCACTAGCCGACCCGCTGCATCGCCTTCCGGTGCCGTTCCGCCATCGCGGCCCCGGACTCGCGGCGGGCCATCCTGCGCAGGACGGACGGCGCGAGGAGGAGCCCCGCGACCGACCAGGCGCCCAGCACCCCGACCGTCTCCACATACCGCCAGGACTGGCCGATCTCGGCGGCGACCGCTTCGGCCGGCAGCAGCGCGGCCCGGAGGCCGAGGCCGAGCCAGTACACGGGGAAGATCTGCCCGACGGTCTGCAACCACCCGGGCAGCTCCGACAGGGGGAAGTAGATCCCCGAAATCACGACGAGTCCCATCACCGGAAGCATCAGCAACCCGACGGTGCGCGGACTGCCGACGAGTGAGCCGATGACGGCGCCCATCGGAAGGGTTGCCAGGAGACCCAGCGGCACCACCCACACGAGCGTCAGCAACGCGCTGCCCTGTCGGGCCACCTCGTCCACCAGGAACACCCCCACGGCAAAAGGGAGCGCCATGGAGACGAGAGCCGTCCCCGACACCATGACGATCTTGCCGACCAGGTGGCCGACCATGCCATGGGGCACGGCCTTGGCCCGCAGCAGGGTGCCGTCCTCGCGCTCGGTCGTCAGGAGCTGCGCCGTGGTCATCACCCCGGTGAACGCAAGTGTCATCCCCACCATGCTCGGCAGCATGAAAGCGCCGGCCGAGATGCCTGCGCCCTTCAGCGGATCGTCCCTGAGCAAGAACAGCGGAACGATGAGCAGGACCGTCCAGAGCACGTACCCGAACACGTCCTGGCCGGTGGTGAAGGTCTGCCGCAGTTCCGTCCAGCCTCGCCGCAGCCCTATTCCCGCCGCGTACCACACCGGACTCATCGCGACCCCTCCCCGAAAGTCTGCGCCGCCCGCCCACCGGGAACGCTCCCCGCCTCCAGCTCCCGCACCATCGTCAGGTAGGTGTCCTCCAGGCTCGCCCGGCGCACCTCCAGCCCGCCGATCGCCTCGCCGTGCTCCTCGAACAGCCGACGGACGAACCGGGTGGGCTCGGTCGTCGCCTGCTCGAAGGGCCGCCCGTCCCGCGTCCAGCGGACGGTGGCCTCGGCCGATGCCTGCCGGGACAGCTCCAGGGCCGAGCCGTCGGCCACGATCCGGCCGCCGGCCAGAATGAGGATCCGGTCGGCGAGCTTCTCCGCCTCGGCCAGGTCGTGCGTGGTCAGCAGAACGGTGGTGTTCTCGTCCGCGAGCCCGCGTACCAGGCCGTGGAACTCGTTCCTGGCCTCCGGGTCCAGCCCGGCCGTCGGCTCGTCCAGGAACAGCACCTCGGGTCTGCCCACGATGCCGACGGCCACGTCGAAACGCCTGCGCTGCCCACCGGACAGGGTCCCGACCCGCTTGTCCGCCTGCTCGGTCAGCCCCACTGCGGCGAGGAGCTCGTCAACGTCCCAAGGGCGTCGTACGAGGGTGGTGGAGTACGGCGCGTAGTACGAGCCCAGATGGGACAGCAACTCCCGTACCCGCCACTTGCCGTGGTCGCGCCAGGACTGCAACACGATGCCGAGGCGTGCACGCCACCGCTCGTCCCCGCGAGCCGGATCGGTGCCGAGGACGGTCACGTCACCCGCCGAGCGCAGCCGGAAGCCTTCCAGGACCTCGATCGTGGTCGTCTTGTCCGCGCCGTTCGGGCCGAGCAGCACGACGACTTCACCTCGCCGGGCCGTGAAGCCTACGCCCTTCAGTACGTCCTGGCTGCGGTAGCGCATCCGCAGCTCACGTACGGCGATGACCCTGTCGCTCTCCGGCGGTGGGCCGCTCCCACCCCCGGACAAGGCATGTGCGGTCGTCATCGGTGTTCCCCCTCGCCAGACGGCATCGGCCTTCATGCCCTTGGTGCGGGGATCCCGCCGATCCGCTCCCGCCACGGACCGCGCCGTCGGCGGCCCACCAAGCTGCACGCGGGCAAGTAGTCGGTGGGTGAGCAGGAGGACATCGCCTTCGTTCTCGGGTTCGGGCACGTCTTCATCGTGGACGGATGCAGTGCCGGCGACCGTGCAGGCGGGGTCGGCGGGTGCGAGGCAGACGGTGATCGCGGCGGTCGTTCGCTGCTCCTTGATATCGAGGACGACCACGTCGGCTCGGGTGTTCTGCGACGGGAACGGGCCCACGCGGTACCAGCTGATCCTCGCCTGCACCCAGGGGCAGGGCGGCACCAGGCCGGCGAGCCGGGCTCCGTCGCCCGCCAGGCGCGGAACCGCTTTCACACCGTCCGCAGCGATGCCCCTGATTCGCACGACCGTCTCCGGTCCGCACCTCCGACATCAGGGCCGCCGCCGCTGCTCTGGCGGCCGGGCCTGGCCCGGCCGGCCCCGGGGTTCGGTCGGGCTGTCCGGAGCGGGCGGGGCCAGCCGGACCGCTGCTCCGGACGCCTGGCTCCGGGTTCGGCAACCGGGCGGGCCCCGTCGGCGTTGCCGGGGCGACCGTGTGGACTGCTCCCGCGGAGTTCACCGCCGCTGATTGCCGCCGAGCGCCACCGTGCGGACCCACGGGACCGGCACCGCGGTCGTGCTCCGCCCGAGCGCCATCGCGGGCGACCCCAAGGGACGGAGTGGATCGCGAGGACCGGCCGTGGGCGAACGCCCGGGACGAGCCCGGGCGCGTGCCGGGCGTCGGCCTCCCCCGACGGCCGTCCGGAGGCCGTCAGCCGTGCGCCGCGGCCTTCTTGATCGCCTCGCGGATCCTGGAGTACGTACCGCAGCGGCAGACGTTCTCGATGCGGTCGATGTCCGCGTCGGTCGGATGGGGCGTCTTCTTCAGCAGCGCCACCGCCGCCATGATCTGCCCCGGCTGGCAGAAGCCGCACTGCGCGACGTCGCACTCGAGCCACGCCTGTTGCACGGGGTGCAGCCGCTCACCGTCGGCCAGTCCCTCGATCGTGGTGACCTCACGGTCCGCGCAGTCCGCGACCGGAACGACACACGGCTGTATGTCCGCGCCGTCGAGGTGGCTAGTGCAGGAGCGGCAGACGCCCACGCCACAGCCGTACTTGGGGCCGGTGACGTCCAGCAGGTCCCGCAGGACCCACAGCAGCGGCATGTCGGCAGGTGCCTCGACGGTGACCTGCTTCCCGTTGAGGACGAAGGAGTAGGAGGGCATGGACACCTTCTCGGAGTCGGGTCAGAAGTCGAGGGGAAAGCGGCGGGGCTTGGTGCCGGTCGCCCGGGCGTAGGCGTTGGCGACGGCGCCCGCCGCGGCGGGGACGCCGAGTTCGCCCGCCCCGCCCGGCTCCCGCCGCGAGGGCATGATGTACGCCTCGAAGCGCAGCGGGGCGTGCCGCTGGCGGGCGTATCGGAAGTCGGCGTAACTGCTCTCGCGGACGGCGCCCCGGTCGATGTGCAGGCCGGCGCGGAGAATGGTGGAGATGCCGTCGATCGCTGTGCCCATGAGCTGCGCCTCAAGTCCGCGCGGGTTGACGGCCGTTCCGACGTCGGCCGCCATCACCACCCTGGTCACCCGGGGTTCGTTCGGGTCGGTGGCGTCGATCTCCACCAGGCACGCCACACAGGAGCCGTACTCCTCGTGCACGGCGACGCCCTGTGCCTGGCCGGCCGGCAGAGCCCGGCCCCAGTGGCCGGCGTCCGCGACCTTGTCGAGCACGGCTTTGACGGCCTTGTTCCTGAGTGTGCTGCGCCGGAAGGCGACCGGGTCCCTGCCCAGGCTCCTCGCGACCTCGTCGACCACGATCTCCTCCGCGGTCCGCATCGTCCCCGAGTCCACCGACCGCCAGGCGCCGAGAGGCATCGCCAGCTCGACCGAACCCGAGTCCCCGGACACGCGGCCGAAGTTGTACAGACCGCTGTCACTGGGCAACGGCCCGGCGGCGTGCGCGGCGGCCGGTGTCACCCGGCCCTGGGCGGGCCCCCACGCGGCCCCCTGGACGGACAGCCCCTGCCCCTCGTACGCCTCGCTCACCGAGGCCACGGCGTGAGTGAACGCCACCACCCGGCCCCGTGCGTGGCTGGCCCGGATCCGGTGGTGGCTGGCCGGGCGCATCCGGCCGTGCCGGATGTCGTCGGCGCGGCTCCACATCAGCTTGACCGGCCGGCGCGCAGCCTTCGAGATGAGGGCCGCCTCGATCGCGGCGTCGTGGTTCAGCCGTCGGCCGAAGGAACCGCCGCCCCGTATGACGTGGACCTTCACCTTCGACGCGGGCAGCCCGACCACGGAGGCGATGTCCTCCCTCGCACCCATCGGCGTCTGGGAGGAGAACCAGATCTCCGCCCGGTTCGCACGAACGTCCGCCACCGCGGTCAGCACCTCCATCGGGGCGTGGCTGACGAAGGCGAACTCGAACTCGGCCTCCGTCTGCGCCGAACCGCGCGGAGGCTTGCCGAGCCGGGGGACGGCGGCCCGCAGCCGCGAACGGATCGCGGTGTCGGAGAGCGATGCGAGCGGCCCGGGCGCCCAGGTGATCCGCAGCGCGTCCCTCGCCTCGAAGGCGTGGTGGAACGTCTCCGCCACCACGGCGACCCCACCGGCGATCGTGACCACGGCATGGACGCCCGGCATGGCCTTCGCGGCCCGGGAGTCGACCGAGACGAGCTTCCCGCCGAGCGTCGGCGGCCGGGCCACCACGGTCGGCTTCGCTCCGGCCACCGTCAGGTCCCCGGCGAACTCGGCCTTCCCGGTGACGATGTCCCGGGCGTCGATCCGGGTCGTCGCCTTCCCGATCACCCGGTGCCGGGACGCCGGCTTGGGCTTGCTCGACACGGCAGGCCGCCGAATCCGGGCGGCGCTCGCGGTCAGCGATCCGAAGGTGGCCGAACGCCCGTCCGGTGCGATCACCTTCGTGTCCCGGGTGCGCAGGGAGCGCGCGGGCAGATCCCACCGCTTGGCCGCCGCGGTCACCAGCTTGGCACGCGCCAGGGCGGCCAGCTCGCGGGCCGGACCGTACAGCGAACTCACCGAACTCGAACCGCCGGTGAACTGGTTGCCCCTCGTGCGGGCGCCGGCGAGCGGGATGTCGACATCGACGAGCCGGGCGTCCAGTTCCTCGGCGATCATCATGGCCACGGCGGTCGTGACTCCCTGGCCCACCTCGACACGCGGCAGTCGTACGACGACCTTGTTGGCTTCGGTGACCTGGAGGACCAGCATCTCCTCGTCGGTGCCGGTCACCAGGACATCGGACGGCCGACGGGTCGTGGCCGCGGTGGGCTCGCTGCCTTCCGCGGTGGCCTCGTCGCAGCCCAGCGACGCGGCGACGGTGAGCGTCGATGCCGCGAGCGAGTAGACCACGAACTTTCGGCGGGACAACTGACCGGCCAACGGATGCTCCTCTCCGAGTATCCCGGTGGTTCGACTGGTATGAGGGGGCAGCGCTCCGCGGGGTTGCCTGGGGGAGCCGAACCGTCAGGAGGCTTGCCGCGGCGCACCGCTGGTGCGTCGGTGAGGGGGCCGTGGCCCGGCGGCAGATGTTCGGGTGCGGAACAGGCGACCTGCGCCGCGATCCGTGCGGCCCGATCGAGCCGAGGGTCCGCAGGAAGCGGCAGAGGAGGCTGTCCGGCGGGGCACAGGCACCGCGGCGCCGCACGCACCAGACCGGCAAGGGGCGGTCGACGGGCGGGAAGCCGCAGCGCGTCAGGGCGGTTCCACGTCACAAGGGGGTGATCGAGGCCGTACTGAGCCCGTTTGCCGCGCCCGGCGGGGCCCCCGGCGGCAGGACCCTGTCGGGAATGAACTGACGCACCCCGAACCGGAGGCACTCGCCGGTCACGTCCGTTCTTCGCCCCCATGCTCACCCCGTCGCAAGGCGCCACCGACTGCCGGCGTGGAGCGCAGCGGCGATCACACTGCCCCACTCGCTGCCACTGATGAACCGCAGGACAGCGACCGAAGCCTCGGCCAAGCCACGAGGCACGCACGGATACGAGGAGTGCACCAGAGACCGAGAACGGACACCGCTCCGGTGTTGACCGTTCCACGACGCTGTGAGCGTGGAGTTCTCTTCAGGTGTGGGAGGTTGCTGATCGCACGACGGTCAGTCCGCACCGGTATGGCTCGTCGAGCTCGCCGTCGGGGAAGACGCGTGCCAGCGCGGTGCGGTTCATGCCGAGGAGTTCGGCCCGCTCGACGGGGTCCATGACCGCGAAGTACGAGTGGGTCCCGAGGTTGCGGATGTGCTCCTCGACGGTGATCCGGCGCGACCACGGGATCTCGCGGGTAGCGACGTGGACCGGGAACGGGGCGAACAACTCTGCCACGGTTGCCGGGTAGTTGCGGGTGAAGGGCGCGAGTCGGGCATCCTCCTCCGCGACCCATGGGATGCGGATGTCGGCTTGGTTCCACCACAGGGCCAGCACGCCGTGCGGGCGTAACACGCGTAGCGCCTCGGGGACGGAATGGACCGGGTCGGTCCAGTGCCAGGCTTGGGCGTAGGTGATCACGTCGAAGCTGCGGGCGGCGAAGGGCAGACGGTTCCCTTCGCCCCGGACCAACGGGATCTCCGGCTCGGCCGTGTGCAGCTCGGCTGCCATACCGGCGCCCGGCTCCAGGGCGACGACGCGGGCGCCGCGGTCGCGCATCAGCCGGGTGGCGATGCCGGTGCCCGCTCCGCAGTCCAGCACGTCCGAGCCGGCCAGCGGCCGGCCGGCAAGCTCCTCAACGGCGTCGAAGAGGGCCGGCGGATAGTCCGGGCGGGCCGCAGCGTACTGCGTGGCAACGGAGTCGAAGGAAAGTGCGCGGGCTTGGTTCGCGTGAAGTGCCATGCCCGAGATCTTTCCGTCCGTCGGCATCAAGAGACGGCGCCACCCATGACTGCTGCCAACTCGTCAGCCGACTCGGAGGTCAGACGGTAGAACCCCTGAAGGCTGACCGAGCGCTCGAGACGGCCATCGACCACGTACTTCAAACCACGGGTCTGACCACGGCGGTTACGCCAGGTGAGCCGCGCAAGCAGTTCGCCGGGCAGGGGCACGTCGAAGCGTACGGGCGTCGCGTCCACGTGCACCGCCATGGCACCGCAGCCGTCGGCACCGAGCATCGACCAGCCGCCGTGCCCGGGATACGCACGGTCCTCCCAGGTTGCGGGAGCCGTGCCGCAGCAGTCGCGCCGCTCCATGTCGATCACCCGCATACGGCTCACCACGAACACCTCGCAGCGGTTGACGTGAAGCGCGTACACCTCGTCTCCAGCACGAGCACCCGCCCACGCCGGCAGGGAGGAATGAACGCCGCTGAAGGCGACGGGCGGCCGCTCGCCCACGCGGCCCGCTTTGCGCAGGGCACGGCACGTGTCATGGGTCCACAAGACGGTGAAGGCGTCAGACATGCCGCGATCCTATGAGCGGGGACTGACAGAGCACCGCCGCCGTGACCGCAGCACCCACCCGTGGCACGTACAGGCGCGCGCCCGCACGAAGCGGCAGCCGGCCCTGCCTGAGGCCGAGTGCGCCGCCGTACCGACGCGCTCAGCTGCCCCCGCCGTCGCGCCGGTGGCCAAGCACACCGACATCGGGATCAGCAGTGGTGTCAGGTTCGGCTTCGGCGGGGCGGAAGCACGCCGTCACCGTCTTGCCCCGCCGCTGGCACCTGATTCCCCACTCGTCGGCAAGCTTCCGCACGATGGCCACTCCGCGGCCGGAGACCTCACCCGGCTGTGGTTCGCGATGGCGCGGCAGCGTCGGATCCTCGTCGTGGACACTCACATGGAGGCAGTCGCCGTCCCACGTGAGGACCAAGTATGCGTCGCTGTGCGCGTGGATGTGCGCATTGGTGATCAGCTCGGACACCGCCAGCACGATGGAATCCACCGTGTCCGGCTCGGCGGCGGCCCAGGGCAGGGACTCGAGTCGCCTTCGTGTCCACTGCCGCCCCGCACGCACTCCCTTCGACATGGGGAAAGAGTGCGCCCATCCCATTGCCTTCACCGCCACTGCCCCGACTCCCTCTCCCTTGTCCTCCCCAGCGCGTGCATGCACCGGGTACCCGGCACCGGACTCGACAGGCATGCAGGCGTCCTGGTGGCACGACGACACGCGCTCGTGTCCGTTCCACCTCGTGATCGTTAGGCCATTCGGGCAAGGTCGGGTCAGATCTACGGGCGGGAGACGCTGTGGAGGTCAGGGATGTGCATCACGCCTATCATCGGCGCTCAGTCCTGCGGGGTGTTGACCTGCGGCTTCGGGCCGGGACGGTGTGCGGGATCGTGGGGGAGAACGGCGCGGGCAAGTCCACGCTGTTGAAGGTCCTTTCCGGCGAGCTGCGGCCCATGCGCGGCACGGTCCGCCACAGCGGCCGGTTGGGCTATTGCCCTCAACACGTGGTGCTCAACGACGCGCTCACCGTGCGGCAGCACCTGACCTTCTTCCAGACGGCCTACCGCCTGGCCGATGTGTGCCATGCCGAGGAGATCATGGAAGTGCTGGGCTTCACCGGCTACGCCGACGAGCGGGCCGGGGTGCTCAGTGGCGGCACCCGGCAGAAGCTGAACGTGACGCTGGCGCTCATGCACGACCCGCAGGTGCTGTTGCTCGACGAGCCCTATCAGGGTTTCGACTGGGACACCTACCAGCGGTTCTGGGACCTGGTCGTGCGGCTGCGGGATGCAGGACGTTCGGTCCTGGTCGTCTCTCACCTGGCGTACGACACCGAACGCCTGGACGAGCTGTGGCGGCTGGACGGCGGGACGCTCCGCCCGGACGAGGCGGAGACCGCCGCATGAGGTTCCACCTGGCCGGCTTCGCCGTCGCCACCCGGTTCACGCTGGTCGAGCATGGCCGCAACCGGTTCGCCATGGTCCTGGTGGGCCTGTTCGTCCCGGTGTGGACGACCCTGGCGTACCTGGCGATGCCCGACACCCCGGCCCGGATGCGGCTTCGCGCCACCGGAGAGACGCTCGCGCCGCACGGCAATGAACTGACCGAGATCAGCGGCGCGCTCAACGCCGTCACGCTGATCACCGGCTTCATGATGTTCGCCGCCACGTTCTCCGGCAGCGGCTTCGACCGCAGGCTGGCCATGGCCGGCTACCCCCGCACGCACCTCGTCCTGGCCAAGGTCACCGCCTTGGCTCTGGTCTCGGCGGCGGTCGCCGTCTATGCCACCGCCGTCACCTGCCTTGCCTGGACACCCCGTCAGCCCTGCCTGCTCGCCGCCGCGCTGTTCTGCGCCGGTCTCACCTACGGTGCGCTCGGCGTCGGCTTCGGCTCCCTGCTGCGCCGGGAAGTCGAGGGCATGTTCGCCATCGTGATGACCAGCATCATCGACCTCGCGCTGCAAAACCCCATCACCAGTTCCGGCGCCGACAACCCGGTCATGCGCTACCTGCCCTCCTACGGGGCCATGCAGGTCAGCACAGCGGCCGGATTCTCCACCAGCCCGGTACCCGGCCACCTTGCCATCCAGCTCGCCTGGTTCGCGGCAGCCTCCCTGATCGCGCTGGTGGGCTTCCGCCGTAGCACCCGCAACCGTCTGCCGCTGACCGCCCGGACTCCGTTGCCCGGGCCAGGACGCGACAAGGTCGGCCTTCCCGCGCCCCGCCAGGCCCCCTCACCAGCCGCATCCGACACAGAAGCACACTGAGGCCCCACTCCCGCACATGCGCGCCACACCACAGTCCACGACGGCAGACCACGATGCGGCCCCGCGAGCACGGCGGGGGCGACCCACCGCCCGGTCGCTCACCGGTGACGACCCGGCCCTGCGGGCGGCGTACCGGCTGTGCCGACGCACCACACGAGTGCACGATCCCGCGATCCACACCCTTATCCAGCTGATGCCGGCCGTGCTGCGCCCGGCCGGGTGGGCCCTGTGGGCGGCAGCGAGCGTCCTGGACGACCTGGCCGACCAGCAGGATGCCGCCCCGGCCGAGCGCGCGGCCCGGGTCGAAGCGTGGACAGCAGCACTACAACGCGACCTGGCGGCCGGCACCGGCTCGGATCCGGTCCGGCACGCCCTGGTGGACACCGCCCTGCGATGGCGTCTTGACCTGTCCGGCCTGCAAGGTGCCATGACCAGCGCACGGGACGACACCCGCAGCCGGCACCTACCCGACTGGGCCGCGTGGCGGGCCTGGTGCGACGAGCAAATCGCACCCTGGGTCGACCAGGTACGGCACCTGCTCGAACAGGCCGGAGCACCGATGACGCTGAGGCTGGACCGGCAGGGGGACTACGAGCAGTTCATCGACGGTGCCCAGCTCACCGACATCCTCACCGACCTGGGATCCGACCTTGTCCAGGGCCACCTGCTCCTGCCGCAGGAGACCCTGGACGCCCACCCCGGCGCGGAAGACGATCTGCGGCAGCGGCGCTGGAGCCCCGCAACAGCGGCTCTGATCGGAGAACTGACCGCTCTGGCTCGCCGATGGGTGACCAGGCCCGCCATGACAAGAGGCATGCACCCGGGCGCCGCTACGTTGCTCGACACGGCGGCGCGCCTGCTGCGAGCCCAACTCGATGCCGTCGACGCAGCCGGCGCCGACCTGCTCAGAGGCGCTCCGCGCCCTTCTCTCATGTCCCGCGCCCGCATCCTCGCCCCCGCCCGCATCCGCTCGCATCTGGCCTGGAGCCTGACGCCCCTGACCATGCCGGGACCCCGACGGCCCGCGGCGGTCGCCCGGGATCCGATCCCGGCGGCCGAAGACACCGCCCTGAGGCTCCCGCCACCGCATCCCGACGGCGCCCGGCCACCGCAGATCGCCACCGACCAGATGCCCTCGCACGTGGCGATCATCATGGATGGCAACGGCCGCTGGGCCCAGCAGCGGGGCATGCCCCGCCCGGAAGGCCACCGCGCCGGCACCGCCGCCGCCCACGAGATGGTCTACGGCGCCCTGGAGATCGGCCTGCGCCACCTGACCCTCTACGCGTTCTCCACCGAGAACTGGAAACGCGACACCGAGGAAATCGCCACCATTCTGGAAACGATCCGACACGACCTCGATGAAGGCCCCATCCGTGACCTCGACGTACGACAGCGCTGGTCGGGCCGCCCCGACAAACTGCCCGAAGAGCTCGTCCAAGCCCTCCTGCGCGAGGAGCGCCGCACCCGCGCCCGCACCGGACTGACCCTCACCGTGTGCATCAACTACGGGGGCCGCGACGAGATCACCAGGACCGCCGCAGCCCTCGCCCAGGCCGCCAGAGCAGGCGAGGTCGACCCTCACCTCATCAACGAAGTCGACTTCGCCCGCCATCTGCCTCACCCCGACATGCCGGATGTCGACCTGCTTTGGCGCACCGGCAACGAACAGCGGACCTCCAACTTCCTCCCCTGGCAAGCGACCTACGCCGAGCTGCACTTCACCCCCGACTACTGGCCCGACGTAGACCGGCGTGACCTGTGGCGGGCCATCACCGAATACAGCCAACGCCAACGCCGCCGCGGCGCTGCCCCTCTCGTCTCTCCTCGCACACCCCCGGCCGTGCCACCACGTCCGCTCTGAGGTCGAGGCTAAAGAGCCCGGCCCGGCCGAGTCCACACCAGCGGGGACCCCAAAGATCCGGCAATGCCGTGTCGGCGCCGCCGCGCCAATGCCGAGGGCCTGGGATCCTTAAAGCGCATCCCTGTCCGCTGCTGACCGTCCGGAGGGACGGACCGCCTTCGTCCCCTCTCTCCGCCCCCACGGCTCTGTCGATCGGACGGCGGTGAACTTATCCCCTTCGGCCACGGCGTCTGCCTTGCCGCAGGTGTCCCACCGGGCCCGACAGCGGCTCGCCGGGCAGGGGAGGCGGGGGCGGCGCGGAGGTCACGACGCCCACCGGATCGGCTCCAGGTCCCGGACCATCGCCGAGGACTTCGCAGACCGACACGAGTTCCACCTGGTGTCGCCCGGCGAGCGTGTCGGCAAGCGTCATGGTCGTCCGTACGGTGCCGCCCATCGCGTAGGCATTGTGCAGCAGGAAGGCGATGCGCATGTGCGGTGCGTCCCCCGGTTCTTCTGTGTGATCAGGCGCCTGGACCGCGGTTGCTGTTCGAGCCGGCTTGTGGGAAGTCGATGTGCTTCGTGCCGGCGGCGGTCTCGGTGCCGGCCGTCGTATGGTCCGCCGCCGTGGAGTCCGGCCCGTGGCTGTCCACCCAGTGCAAGATGATCACCAGGAATCCGAGGAGGACGGACAGGGCGACCACGGCCAGGACGCTGGTGGGCAAGGTGTGCTCCGGAACTGTTCGACGTGCGGCGATGTCACGACCGACGCTCACAGCCGGGAAGTTGTTTGGCACCCCCCTCCTGCCGTCGCAGACAATCCCGCAGGGTCGCGTTCCGCATTCCGTGTCCGTATATGGGGTTGTTGTGCTTCCCGCGCCCACCTCGTCGGCGTTCACCCCCCGAGGCCACGGCGGTGGACGCGGGCGGTGCGCGCAAGCGACGGGTCGCGGAACTCGCCGCGCAGCCCGGCATCAACGCCTGTCAGGAACACTCGCCGGCTGACGCTCGGAAGGAGCCTGTTGGTGTACGGAGTGGCGGCAGGCCTGGTGTGTTTCCGCTGACTGCCCTGGAATGTGGGCGGCCCCGCGTCGTCATCACGACGGCGCCGTCCGGACTTTCCTGCCCGCACCGACGCGAGGCCCTCGCCTCCTGGACGCCGGAACCCGAGAACTGGCAGCGCATGCTCGCCCAGCTCCCGGTTCTCACAAGCCATCGAAAACCCATCAGCGACGACGGCAGGCGCCTGGCCGTCAGCTCCCGCATCTGCACCCGGTCACCGAAGGCGAGCCTGACTTCGCCTCCTGCCCACCGCACCTCGCATCCGAACCGGCACTACGCGCTGTCTGGACCCGGGAGCGACCCAACGTGCTCCACCGGCTCCGCAAAGCCGACAACCAGCCCCGCTACGGAGCCCTCGAGCCACTGTTCGCAGACCACGCCAGGCACCTGCCCAAGCCAATCGACAACGGCTCCCGGCGAGTAGCTGAGCGCTGACCACCCGAGGGTGGACGCTGCCTTCGTCACCCCCGCGCCCCGCCCCCACCCGGATGCCCGGGTGCTCCGGCACCACCTTGCCGGTCGCGGGGCTGATGATGTGGTGGCAGCGGACGATCACCCGTGCAGCCTCACGGCATCGCACCCTGTGACTGAGCACTGAACCTGTCGGGCCGTGCGGCGAAATCGGGAACTGCGAGTTCGGCCCGGGACCTACGCTGGCGTTACCTTCCCCCCTGCCTAGGAGTAGCGTGCCGCCTGCCTTCGTTCACCGGATCACGAAGTACGACCCCGCCGACCGTGACGAACACGGCAGCTACCAGGGCGCCGAGGAGGCGATCAGCGACCACGGGCCGGTCGAGGCCGCCTATCTGGAGGCGGTCTCCGCGTTCGCGGAAGCCGCGGGCATCGACCGGCTGGAGATCCGTGAGCCCTCTGTCGCCGGCCTCGTCCACCTCGGTGCCCGGCCGGCGATCGAGGGGCACGGTCTCAGCGGGCTCTTCCCGGCTGACCTCACCGGCTACCACGACGGGGCCGAGTCTCCCTGGCGGTGGCCCTGGAGCTGATCCGCGTCATGCTCCGTGAGCAGGGCGCCTGGTGCCGGCTGGAGGCGGGAGACGTTTTCGCCGTGCACGTCGGATGGGACCAGTACGTGTACGTGGGCAGCGACCAGCCCTGCACGGACGCCGTGGCCCGTACGCGGGAACTCGGCCTCTTCGCGGAACCGGTAGGGACTTCCCCCTACGCCGCGGAACCAGAGGTGACAGAGGCCGCGGACGAAGGCTTCTGGGCGCGGGTGCGCACCGAGCTGGCAGCGCGACAAGGCCTGCTCCTGGAGGAGACCGCCGTTGTCAACGCCACACGCTGGCACCGTCTCACCACGGAAAACCTCAACGCGGTGCGCGCCGGTCTCGGCCCGCGCGCCCTGCTGACCGTCTGGCCAGACCTGCAACCCGACGTCGGTGCGGTCCTGACCGCGCTGCCGTCCGAATGGCACATTGAGTTCGTCTGGGAGACGAAGGACGGAACGATCAGGGACGTGGTCGTCGATGAGACCGAGTACCAGGAGCTCGCCGCTCTGGCGGCCGACGCGCGAGCGGCCCATGCCCTGCCCCTCTACACCGACGAACGCAGTCCACTGCTCCAAGCCGTTCTACCTGACAGCGACGGCGTGCTGCGCGCACGATGGTGACCCGATTCATGAAAGCCGGCCCGGCGAAACCCGCACGTCAGCATGCTGACCGCCAACTCGGCCGCCCAGTGTCGGTGGTGCTGACGGGTGCGGTGTGCCCGATCCGGGCCCCAGTCTCCACCGTGATGTCCGTGCTGGTGGCGGCTTGCGGCGGCGTCTGCGGACCTGAGGCTGCCAACGTGTTGTCTTGCGCTGAAGCGTCCATGATCTTTCGCATCCGGATGCCACTCGGAAGGGGCTGTTGCGTTGGTGTGTTGGCCGGGCCGGCCGGCGCGCCGCCGGCTGCGACACGGGTGCCGGCTTGCTGGTCGGCGGGGTGAAGACGCCGGTGTCGATCATGCTGTGTGTGCATCGTGAGTTTGATGACAATGCCGCCGCCACCTACAGATGCTGGTAGCGTCGAAAGGTGGGAAATGTCTTCATTTGAAGAGTTGGAGGATTTGCTCGGGGCTCCTCCGGGGCGGGCTGGTGCTTCCTTCAATGCTGTGGAGAGGGATTTGGGTGTACCCCTCCCGGATGAACTCAAGCAGGTGTGCTCCCGATATGGCGACGCGTTGATCTCGGATTACATATTCCTTTTCGGGAAGCAGTCCCTGGTGGACAAGAATGTCTGGATGAGTGATTTCGTCCGAGATGGGCATCCCGTAATTCCTCGAAAGGTCCTGCCTGATCCGGGAGGAATGCTTCACTGGGGGCACTCCGTCGAAGGCGATAAGTTCTTCCTTGAAGATCGCGGAGACGGGGAGTGGGTAGTCTCCGCATTTCGGCGGTCCTGGGGGGACTGGTACGAGTTCGAGGAGTCTGTTATCGACTGGTTGGTCGGGGTGTTCTCGGGGAATTTCGCTACGGATTGGATGCCGGAGTGGCCGAAGCCCCACTGGTTTGAAACCTCGTGACGTGCGGAAGCCCGTGGTGCGGGAGCGCTGGTGGCTCTGGCGAGATAGTCGAGTGCGGTGGCCGGACAGAGCGAGCCCTCCTCCAACTCCTGACTGACCGTCGGCGCAGGTCGATCCCGCGCTCGGCGGCCAGGGCCAGCAGGGGGTGACCGTCGTGCCCTCGCGCAGCCGACGGCGAACCGGCCGACCGTCCAGGATGACGTCGAGGGCGGCGGGGCCGATGCCGTAGGCCCGGCATGCCCCTGCGGCTGCGGCGCCGTCCATGCCCAGGGCCCTCATCCAGGTCGCCGGCTCGGGGGCTGCCAGTTCGAGCGCGTCCCAGGCGGTTGTGCGTTCGCGGACCTGGTGGTGGCGAAGCCTGGGCGCGAGCTGGGCGATGAGCCGCATCACGCGGGAGCGTTCCATGGCGCGGGAGGCGGCGGGGCCTCGCTGCTGCGTGGTGGTGCCGGGCGCCGCGCCCGTCGGCGAGGCGGGTCGCGACTTCGTAGTCGCCGACTGGGGGCGTCGGCGCACCCTGCTCAGGGGCGTCTCCACACCTGCTCGCGATTCCCCGGTTGTGGAATGACCTCCTGGGGCAGGGGCCCGTTTGTCCTCGGCCGATGATCAGGTCTGGTTCGCGATCTGCGGCCGAACTACCCGAGGAACCTCTGCAAGTCGGACGCGGTGACCTCGAAGCCGTCAAACCAGGAGGCCGTGGTGGACTTCCAGACCTGTCCGCTGGCTCCGATGGCGAACAGATGGCCCCGCCGTCGCTGGCGAAGACCAGCGCGATCGGTTCGCCGTCGATCGGAGAGGGGCCGTACTCACGGAAGTGCTTCGCTGCCGTCGCAGGTGAGTGGATGAGGTACCCGCTGTCGACGTCGGGCAGCGGCGGGGGCTGAGCCGGGGCTTTGACAGTACGCAAACCGCCGTTCTCAATCGCGTGGAGATCATCACCCGACTGCGTGCATAGTGCAACCATGTGGGCCTCCGGCGCTCCGAAGCAGTGCCGCTCCGCCGACCTGATCGGCTGCAGAGTCATGGGTTTTCTCGTCACTTCACGGCGCGGCCGATGAGTTTGTGGCTCCCGGCCGGTCCAAGCTCGTGACACCCCAGGAAAGGACACCGTCATGTCGGAGCTTCTCGTCGACTTCATCACTTCCCTCGACGGCTACGCATCGGGAGAGGGGTGGCCCGGGTTCTGGGGCCTCGAGGGCCCGGAGTACCTCGCGTGGCTCGGTGAGCAGCCTGAGGTTACCTACCTGATGGGAGCGAACACCTACCGCCTGATGTCGGGCTTCGCCGCAGGCGAGGTCCCGAGTGGCCAAGCCGAGTTCAGGCCCGAGGAAGAGGCGTCCGTCGACGAGCTCACGCAAGCGTCCAAGGTGGTGTTCTCCTCCTCACTGGAGGAGCCACTGACGTGGGCCAACTGCACGCTCGTCCGCGACGACGCCGTCGAGGTGGTCCGCGCCATGAAGTCGAGCGGCACGGGGCTCCTCAGCACGATCGGCAGCCTCAGCCTGTGCCGGTCCCTGCTACGAGCCGGACTCGTCGACCGCTTCCGGGTCGTGATGTTCCCGGTGATCACCGGGGCCACGGGCGAGGAGCGCATCTACGACGGCTACCCGGACGTTGCCCTCGAGATGCTCGAGCACCGCACCTTCGACGGCCGCATCCAGCTGGTCGAGTACAAACCCCGCGTACTCGAGCACCCGCCGCTCGGCGTCCCCGCGTGACGTCGCCCCGTCCGCCGGCTGGACGGCCGCCAGGCCGGCGCCGGCGGGCGCGGAGCCGTCCGCAACTGCCCGCACTGCGAACGGCCGGTCACCATCGTCGCCCTGCTGACCACCCCGGAAGCGGCCCGTCCCACCATCGCCGGCAGAGTTCGCGAGATACCTTCCTGGTGGCGGACTTCGTGAGCACCGCGGGTAACGATTCGCCTGACCGTCACCGATCAACAGGGCCCGGCGACCCTGGGTCGCTGATCCCTCACACGCGCTCTTCACGCCCCACATTCCCCACACGCTTCAAGACGCAACGAGGTGGAGGGAGAGCGTCCCTGGCCGATTTCACAGATCCTCAGGGGCCGCCGTCTCGTCGACGGCGCCCGGCGGGCGCGCCGCCGTGATCCGAAGTCGCGTCTGTTCTCGAATGGCCCTGCGAAACCGCAAACAGGCACTCATGGGCGTCGGCCCAGGAATCGGCACGATCGCTCAGGACCGGGCTGTCTTCACCGGTCTCGATGTCGTGGTGAATGCAGGGAAGCCGGGGCGGGGTGGGCACCGGATTCCTTCTGCAGTTCCACCGTGCCCTGCAGCACCTGGCGCAGGCTCCTGACCGCGTGCTCCAGGCGGGCGGCCGTGGTCCTTACCGTCGCGCGCGATGCCTGTGTCTGAAGCTGTTCCGTCAGGTCGTGCGCCTGCCTCTCGGCGTCGGACACGAGGGCGGATAGCTGCGCCAGCAGATCGGTCGCGGGCCCGGTGCCCAACCAGGCCGCCTGTTTACGCAGTTGCATGTTCGTAAGGTGCAGCTGGACGTAGACGGCCACCTTGGCACGCAGCACCCAGGGATCGAATGGCCGCTCCAAGTGGTCCACGGCACCAGCCGCATAGCCTTGAAAGGTCTGGTGGGGGCCCATTGCGTGGCTGCTGACGAAGATGATCGGGATGTCGCGAGTCCGCAGGCGGGCCTTGATATGTGCGGCGGTCTCGTAGCCGTCCATTCCTGACATCCGGGTGGCCAGTAGAACGAGGGCGAATTCGTCGTCGTTCAGCGCCTTGAGTGCTTGCTCCCCCGACGAGGCGCGGACGAGTGTCTGGTCGAGCCCGGACAGGACGGCCTCCAGGGCCAGCAGGTTCTCCGGCTGGCCGTCGACCAGAAGGATCCTGGCCTTCGTGTCCGGCGCGGAGGACGGTGTGGGGGGCCTGGTGTCCGTCCGCTGAGCCGCAGAAGGCCGTGGCCGGACCCGTTCTGTGGGTTCGGGGGGTTGCGGAGCCGGAGGAGGCTGGTCGGCGGGTGGGGCGCCGATGTGCGTTGCGACGCCGAGGCGTTTCAGCAGCCGCTCTTCCAGTTGGGCGAAGGACCGTTCGGGTGCGCCGACGGCGGCGGCGCCTCCGGGGTGTGCCACCCAGGCGGTGAAGCTCGGTGAGTGCCGGACACACGCTGCCAGGCGGTCGGCGATCAGTCGTGTGGTGCGCAGCAACTCGCGGGCGGGGAGCGTGCCGAGGAGGATGCGCCGTGCGTCGTCGGAGAAGTCGAAGAATTCCGGCTGCGGCGACCGGCCGGTGGTGTCTGCGGCGTTGTGCATGAGGCCGCCGAGAAAGACCTCCACGAGGTGCCCGGTGTCCGTCGGAGGGCCGAGGGCCTCCTGAACCATGCGCATGACGGGCGGAGTGACGGGCGCCACGGCCGCGAGATGGGCGGCGAGCCGATACGCTTCCGGGCTGGCCGCGCTGCGGAAGCGCAGGACGGCTTCGGCGTCCGGACCCTGCCGGGTCTCGGTGCTCCGGGGCTGGCTGAGGGACTGTTCGACGTCCCACAGCGGCAGCACCGCGGTGGCGCTCGGCGAGGCGACCAGCCGGGCCCAGTCGCCGACGGCGGCCAGCGTGGGTTCGAGCACCGGGACGGGGACGGAGTCGAAGCCGACCAGATCCGCCGGCAGTTTCGGGTCGGTGACCTGCCAGCGGGTGGTGGGACCGCCCCTGCAGACACTGGTGACATGCCATGGCCGAGTCGTGATGCCCGAGTTCGCCCATAGCCGGGCGGGCAGCGCGTGCAGGATGGCGGTGGGCTGCCGTCGGGCCCACAGGGCCGCTGCCTCGCTCATCCGGCCGTCCCGCCAGGCTTCGCCGACGCCGTCGCTGACCACCAGGACAAGGGTGCCGCCGGTGGGATCGCACAGCGCGGTCGTCGGAAGACAGGGACCTTGCTGCACGTAGGGACGATTGCTCAGCAACGGGGCGTGGGAACCACGGGTGTTCAGTCCGAGGACACGGACGTCACGGAAAGCCCCGGCCCGTTCCATCAGTGTGCGGATCTCGGAGGCCAGTCGCTTCCACAAGACCATGGACACGCCGTCGTCGATCAGCAGGGCGAGGGAGAGCCACCGGTTGCGGGCGGGACTCGTCACGGTCTCGGGCAGCCCCGTCTCGGCCATGGCGTCCACTGTCCGTGCCACGTCCAGTTCTTGCCGGCGCCGATCGGGGAGCCGCTGCCGCAGCGGCCGTAATGCCTTGCCGAGCGTGAGATGGCCGCTGGGCAAGCCATGAGGGCCCGGGGTGCGTACGGCGTGCGCCCGGTATGGGGTCAGCTCCGGCCTGCCGGTTGCCTTCCCCCGCGGGGCCGCGTGCAGAGGGAACGTGCGGCGCGGGGCGAGCTCCGGCGACGGGTGCGGGCCCCGCCGCGCGGGATCGTCCGCGCCGGGGGCCCGGGGCTCATCCTGCTCGGCGGCCTGCCGTGAGGGTGCGGTCGGGATCGGACGTCGCGCCAGCGGAGCGACGTCGCCCGGCAGATTCCTGGCCAGCCACAGGACGTCGAGGAGTTCCTCGTCCGCGAGGTCGACACCGCTCCCGGCCAGGATCTCTCTCAGACGTCCGAACACGACCTCATACCGCCCCGCCGAGTTGGTGCAGCACGGCGTCGAGTAGTCGGCCGGCGTCCAGATCGATGCCGCCCTTGCGCAGGAAGACCGCGTTGAGGAGCTGATCGGTCGCGAGTTCTCCGGGCGCGCGGCGGCCGAGGAACTCCTCCAGCAGATCGTCGATGTCGTCGAGCGCCTCGCGGCCGAGGTGCGCGGCGACGATGTCCCGCAGCCGCTCCTCGTCGGGCTCGGGCAGGTCGAGACGGACGCACCGTCGGAGGAAGGCAGGTGGGAACTCGCGTTCACCGTTGCTGGTGATGACCACGACGGGGAACTCACGGCAGCGGACGCGGCCGCGGATCACCGGGGCCGGCGCGTCCGGGTCGTCGGTCCGGACGTGGACCGTGGAGTGTTCCTCGGGGAGGCGGCTGAGCTCCGGAATCTCGAACTCGCCCTCCTCGAACACGGTGAGCAGGTCGTTGGGCAGGTCGACATCCCCCTTGTCCAGCTCGTCGATGAGCAGGACCCTGGGCCGCTCCCGGGCCAGCAGCGCGTTGCCCAGGGGGCCGAGCCGGACGTACTGGCCGATGCCGGGTTCCAGGCCGTCCGTGTCCTGGCGGAGGTTCGCTTCCCGCAGCCGGCCGATCGCGTCGTAGTGGTAGAGGGCGTCCTGCAGGGTCGAGCGGCTGTTGACCGGCCAGTGCAGGACGCGGCCGAGGGCCAGTTCGTGGGCGATCGCGTGGGCCAGGGAGGACTTTCCGGTGCCGGGGTGTCCCGTGACCAGCAGAGGCCGGCGCAGGTGGAGGGCGGCGTTGACGATGTCCGCGTCGTCGGGGTCGATCAGGTACGGGCGGGGGCGTGCGGTCCGCGAGCCGTCGGGCTCATCCGGGTGGAGCCGGCGCCACGGCGGGGCGGGCGGGAAGGCGACCGCACGGGGCGCTCCATCGCCGCGGAAGAGCCGCCAGTCCCCGTCGCCGGACGGAGTGAGGTGGTCGGTGGCAGCGGATTCGGCGGCGGTCATGACGCGTGCGCTCCTTCTGAGGGGTCCTGCAGGGTCAGCGATTCAGGCCGCGGCCACCGGCCGTGCTCCTCCCATACGAGTGCGGGGCGCGCCGGGAGCGTCTCCGGCTCGTCGAACGCGGATCCGCGGAAGACGCGGACCCGCTCGGGCAGATCGCCGAGGGGGCCTGTGGGGTCCAGCTCCTGCAACTCGGCCGCGTCCGCGGGGCAGTCGGCCCGCCGGTCCCAGAGGACGACCGGGACGCCGAGTGCCAGGCACAGTTCGAGCAGCGCCTCCCGCTGTTCCGGGGAACCGTAGAGCACGACCTGGGTGGCGTCACGGTGAGTGGTCTGTAACAGCCGCCTGAGCCTTGGCCGAGTGACACGTTCGTCGTCGACCACCAGGGGGGCCGCGTGTCCGCTCTCCCAGCGTCGCCGGTGCTCACGTTCTCTGCCTCGCACCAGGTCGCTCATCTCCGGGCAGCTCAGGGTGATGCAGAACTCGGCGCCGATCGGCTGGTCGGGCACGAACTCGTTGGGTGCCCCGGGGTTCCATTCGTCGATGGGCAGATGCAGGCTGTCGCGGGCCACCAGAACCGTCGCGTGGGGCGCGGCCGTCGGGCCGAGTTCGTCCGCGACGACCTCGACGGCGTCGCGTACCCGCCGGGCCACTTCCTCGGGTGTCCTCGGCGCGCTCTCCGCCTCGTGTAGTGGGGTGTGCGTGCCGTCGGCGCGAGCGAGCAGGATGCGGCAGTAGTAGCTCTCGCGCGGTTCGGTCCGCGCGCGGGAGACTTCGACGACGACACGGGAGAAGGGAGGCGACTGCCGGGCGGCCCAGCGGCCGGCGTCCGTGCGGCGCTCGGCAAGCGCCGCTGGGTGGATGCCGGTCCGGGCGGCCACCTGATCGGACCAGCTGCGCAGCTCCGCGCCGGCTTCCCTTCCCAGAGCGGCGGCCACGCATTCGACCAGGCGGAGCAGGGCCGGTACGGGCGGTGTGCCGTCCGGTACGCGTTCGCTGTCGGAGACGGACTCCAGGTGCTCGACGACGTGTTCGAGGTCGTCGGGGTGAAGATGCGTGCGGTTCAGCGGGTCGGGCAGCCAAACGTAGCGCAGGGCCTCGCGGGCGGCGCGAGGTATCAGCGTGGGCTGCTCCTTGCAGATGCCGCGGAACAGTTCCAGTAAGTGCTCGCACTCATCCAAGGACAGGAGCAGGCACAGTCCGCCGGCACGGGCGCGAGTGAGGACGTCCGTCAGGCGGGTGCGCCCGTCCTCGCCGGTGAGCGCCGGGGCCAGGGTGCCGCTCAGGGAGGGCAGGGCGCGGGGGTGGGCCGCCACGAGTGCCGCGAGGTCGGGCATGGTCGGTTCGTAACTGTCGGGGATGGTGTATCCGAGCCGCCGTGTGAGGGCGCGGGCGTGTGCCTGGTAGGTGATCGGGCCGCCGAGCAGCGACCACAGGAGCCGCTCGGTCTCCTGCTCGGCCGGGCTGCGTTGCGCCGCGGGCAGGGCCGTAGGGAAGGCGGCACCGATCTCGGCAGGGCGTGCCGGACCGTCGGCGTACCGCCGCAGGAGTGCATCGAAGCCGTCGTCCTGGACGAAGCGATGTGCCGGGAGAGCCCGCAGGCGGCGGTTGCCGTAGGACCGGTCGTCGTGAATCACCACGCCCACCAGGTGGTCGTCGCAGAACACCGCGGTTCCCGAAGCGCCTCCCCAGGCCTTGCGGCCGTCGTCACGGAGGTCGGGTGCGGGCTCCTGGTCCAGCACGTAGAGCCCGCGAGCCCCGGAGGACAGCGGAGGCAGGACGCCCCGGAGGTGTTCGGCGTCACGACCTTCTTCCGCGGATGCAAGCGGAAAGCCCAGCCCCTCGTAGCGCAGCGGGGCCGTGCCCACGGGGTGGCCCCACCGAACCGAACCCGGTACGTCGATCTCGGCGTGTGTGAGCAGCAGGGCGACGTCCAGGTCCTGCGGATGGCTCCAGATCAGCTTTGCCCCGGTGCGTAGCGTCTCACCGCGGCCCGGGTGTCCCACTCTGACCTGGATCTCCTCCCAGCAGGTGCCGCTGTCGCCGTCCCTGAGGACGTGTGCGGCCGTGAGCACCAGGCGAGGGGCGACGAGATAGCCGGAGCCGACGCGGTGGCGCATTCGCGTGGTCCCGCTGTGGATCAGCACCAGTCTGTGCGGGTCCATCACTCCTCGTCCCAGGACCCGGTTTCGGTGTCGCTGATCTCGGGACTGGAACCACCGCGGGCCCGGTCCCGGACGGAGAGTTTCAGCGTCAGTCTGTGGGTGCGAACGGTGGAGTGCTCACCGCCTGCGCCGACGGTCGCCACACCGAAGCTGACCTTGCCGTCCCCCTTGCCGCTGTTGTGTAGCTGCAGATGCAGCTCAAGTTCGGCATCCTCGATTCCGAACGCGAATTGCTGGTCCGCCCCCAGGTCCTGCGCCCTATAGAGCTCCTGCCGTAATTCCTCGATCGCCGCAGCAAGACCGATCCCCGCCATCCGCACCCCCAACGTGCACTGTGCCTGCGAAGTAGTCTGCAAGGTTTTGGGGTCGGGTGCCCGGGCTTCGGGGGAACGGGCGCGTCGGAAATGCGTGTCCGGCTTGTTCTCGACAAGACCATCGGCTCCGAAGGCGCCGCCAACGTCTTCAGCAGCATCTGGATCGAACCCGCCGAGTGCCCCGGCGAGTTCGAACCACGCCTCGTCGTCATCATCCGCGTCCGAGGAGGACGTGGGAACCCCCACCAGCTGTGGCCTGCGCCCGTCTCGAACCTCCCCTCGTAGCGTGGAGACCTTGATCGGAGGGATAGTTGAGGGTCGTGGGAGCCAGGAAGCGCAGGTAGAACGCGGAGTTCCGCGAGGGGGTCGTGACGGAGACCGGGAAGCCGATCCCGGAGGTGGCCGAGGAGCTCGCGGTGCGTACGGGGACGCCGCACAGCCGGGTGTCGCGGGCCAAGCACAATGGCTCGCCATCGTCGGACACGCCCGTCCAGGCGTCGGCGGGGGCAGAGTCGGGAGGCCGGTTGCGGGAGGGTGAGCGGGCCGAGTTGGAGCGGCTGCGGGCCGAGGCCCGGGGGAAGGACAAACGCATCGGCGAGCTGGTTCCACACGTGGCGCGATCGTGAGCCGACCGCGCGCCAGGTGCGCCGGCAGCACCGGGCGGAGGGGATCGAGGAGATCTTCCAGCGGTCCGGGGGCTCCTACGGCTCGCCGAAGGTGTTCATCGAGCTGGTCCGGCGCGGCCGGCAGGTGGCAGTGAACACGTTCGCCAAGGTCATGGCCGGGGTCGGGCTGGCCGGACGGAAGGTCCGGCGGCGCCGGTCGCCGACCAGGCGGGCGAGCGGCCGGTGGCCCCGGACTTCGTGCGCCGGGACTTCACGCCCGAGGAGCCCGATTCCTCTGGCGCGGCGATCTCACGGAGATCGACACGAGCGAGGGCAAGCCGTACTTGGCGACGGCCATCGATCTTTTCTCCCGCCGTCTGCTGGGCTACGCGATGGGCGAGCGGCATGATGCAGAGCTGTGGTGGCGTCGCTCAACATGGCCACGGCCACTCGCGGCGGCGACGTACGCGGCGTGATCATGCACACGGACAGGGGCAGCGAGTACACGAGAGCTCCGCCTTGCTTGGTTGCCGTAGGTCGCTTCTGGCGGTGTGGTGCTGGCTGCGGGATGTGGGCGGTGTGGGGGTCGGGTTCGGCGGGAGTCTTCCGGGCGGCGGTTTTCTTCGTTGCTTTCCGGCCGTCTTTCGTGCTGTTTCGCGGGCCGGGGCCGCCGAGCCGTTGGGGCGCCGGGTCCTGTCCAGGACAAGGGGGGCCTCCTGGTCCTCCTGTTCAACCACTTCATCGATCAGCTTGGGCGCCGGGACCTGGCGAGTGATCCGCGGGAGCGCATCGTCACGGCCGTCACGGCGATGCACGAAGCCCTCGAGGGCTGGGCGCGGGGGTCGGGATCGTTCCATTTGGCGGTTTTGTCGGCTTCCTCGACGAATCCGCGCTGTGGACGGTCGTAGCCGTCCTGTCCGGAGCCGGCGGCCGCGGAGCACGCCCGAGCAGGCCGTGGTGGTCTTTCGCGGCGTCTGGTACTACTCCGTCGCAGTGATCGTCGTCCGCGTCCACTCCGACCGTCGGCAGGCCGGCGACGGGCGGGTTCTCACTCGCGAGACCTCCGTCGGCAGCCTCGACGCGTCCCAGGTGCCGTGCCTGTCCGCCATCGGTAGCCGATGGGCCGCACGGGCCGCGCGGGACACTTGCCGCCGAGGACTCCGCGGTGTCGTCGGCGGTCTGCGCGCTGAGGCGTGGATGTCAGGCCCACATCAGCTTGTCGCCGATGACATGAGGTGGCCTGATCCGAGCCCAGCCCAGGCCTGTACGGGGCACCCGGAACGCTACCGTCACCGTGGTGAACTGTGTGCAGACGGGGGAATGCCCGCCGGGCGGAGGGACATTCCCGTGGCTCCGGCTGACACGCGTCGGCTGTCGACGGCGAGGGCCTCGGCCGCCGGCGAGAGGTGGGGCATGGAGCAGGTCGCCAGCCGCGCGCCGCCCCGAGGCGGCGCGCGGCTGGCTCACTGATCACATCGCTCTCCGCGTGGCGCTCTCGCCCGGCCCGGTTGGCGCCCTCGCGGGAAGCCGGTCGGTGCGTCCGGCCGGTTCTACTCCTTGTAGAAGGTGGCGTCCTGCCTGCCGAGCGTGGTGCTCACCGGCTGGGTGTAGAGCAGGTGGTTGTAGTGCCGGATGTAGCGGCCGGGGAAGTTGTACGACTCGTACGAGACGGCCGCGGGGTCGGCGAGACCGGGTCGCTCGTGGAACGAGGCGTCGTTGTCGAACAGGGTGGTGCCGTCGTCCTTCTCCACCCACACCTCGTTGTTCTTGTGGCGCAGGTAGTAGCCGGGGAAGTTGGCCGATTCGAGGGAGACGGTGTCGGGGGGGGGCCCGGCCGCCCCCACCCCCCAAAAAGGTTATGGGGGGTTGGGGGAGGTTGGGGGGGGGGCGGGGCCCCCCACCCCCGGGCCCCGGGAACAAGTCGGG
>NZ_JBWKAJ010000018.1:173705-184893 GCF_056437585.1 Streptomyces sp. NPDC042364
GGCGGGGGCTCAACCCCCCCCCCCCGGGGGTTGTGGGGGGGGGGGGTGGGGGGGGGGGGGTTGGGCCCGTGTGGGGGGGGGGGGGGGGGGGGCCGGCCCCCCCCCCCCCCCCCACGAAACTGTGAGTCGGCGAGTTCGGTGACGTTGGCCTCGGTCCTGGCCCGGAACTCCCAGTGCCGGATGAACCTGTCCGGGTAGTTGTACGAGGAGAAGCGGACGGGGGTGACACCGTCGGCGACGGGGATGCCGAAGTTGGGTGTGCCGTCGGCGTTCCAGTAGATCTTCTGGTAGCGGGTGCGGCGGTTGGGGTCCTTGAGCGGGTCGCCGACGATGTCCCTGTAGTTGCGGTCGTGGTAGACGAGGACGTCGGACTTGCCGTCCTCGGAGACCGTGAAGGTGTTGTGGCCGGGGCCGTACTGGCCGGTTCTGTCGTTGCTCTTGAGGACCGGTGTGGGGGTCTTGCTCCAGGAGGCCGGGTTCATCAGGTCGGCGGTGGCGTCGGCGGTGAGCAGGCCGAGGCAGTAGTTGGCGTTGGTGGCGCTGGCCGAGTAGGTCATGAAGACCTTGCCGTTCTTCTCGATGACGGCCGGGCCCTCGTTGACGCGGGCGCCGGCGGTCTCCCAGGCGTACTGGGGCTTGGAGATCATGGCCGGGGTGCCCTCGATGGTCCAGGGGTTGGCCATCTTCGCCAGGTACAGTTGCGTTCCCTTGCCGAGCGCCGGGTCTTCCTGGGCCCAGCTGAGGTAGCGGGTGCCGTTGTGGGTGAAGGTCGTGGCGTCCAGCGAGAAGGTGTCCATGGGCAGGCTGATGCGGCCCTTCTCGGTCCAGGTGCCGGTGAGCGGGTTGGCGGAGCTGGACTCCAGGACGTACGGGCGGATCCGCCAGATGTCGTTGGACCAGCCGGCCGTGAAGTAGACGTACCACTTGCCGTCGATGAAGTGGATCTCCGGGGCCCAGATGTGGGCGCCCATCTCACCGGTGGCGTGCTTGGTCCAGATCGTGGTCTCCGGGGCCGTGGAGAGGCCCTGGAGGGTGGTGGCCCGGCGCATCACGATCTTGTCGTAGGCGGGCACGGTGGCCGTGAAGTAGTAGTAGCCGTCGGTGTGCTTGAAGATATGCGGGTCGGCGCGCTGGAGCGCGATGGGGTTGGTGAAGGTCACGGCGGGGGACGCGGGCGCGGCGGCCTGGGCGGGGGTGGTCACGGAGGTGAGCACGGCGAGCGCGGCCGCCGCGGCCACCAGAACCCCTCTGGCGAGATGTCTCATGTTTCTGTTGCGGCCCTTCGGGATCAGACGGTCGTGGGGACGAGCTGCCACGGCCGACAGTTGGTGCTGAGACGGCTCCACCGGCGTACGTCGACGCCGTCGGTCGCGTCATGTTCGATACTGAGAACAACGTCCGGAAGTGCGGACGAAACGTAAGGGCGGTTCAGGGACGTCGTCAATGGGGCGAACGAAACCGATATCCCGAACGCCGCGGATCACCCGAACAACCCTGCCGGACGCACGGGAAGCCCAGGTCACGCGCCCCGGCGAGCAACGCGTTCAGGCGCGCCAGGACTTCGGCCACCACGGTGGGCCCAGGGCGACACCGTTCATCTGAACCGGCTCCTGGGCGAATGCGTCGTCGGCCGGGCCGGCGCGAGGTCCGCGGCCGACCCTGGCCCGTCATCCCCACCCGCCCAGGCCCAGCTCATCGTTCCCGGCGTCCGCAGACCGCAGCCGTCAACAGGAACTCCCACAGGACGACGAGCTGTCTGCTGCACGATGACGAGCTTGCTGCGCGACGACGAGCTGCTGCCGGAGCAGGAGGAGGAACCTCCGCAGGAAGAACCGGAGGGCGAGCCGTCGCAGGGGTCACCTGCGGCGTACCAGGACTAACCGCAGGCGGCCGTCCCGAGGCCTCCTGTCGCAGATGCCACGGCCGTACCCGGGCGCCTGGCGGGCCAGATCATCCCAGGCGCGCTGCCAAGCCCGGCGCACCAGCCATGTGAACAGCACCGACGGGGCCGCCGCTGCCAAGGCAACCGCCATCACGATCCAAGCAGTCACGAGCGCTTCCCTCATCCGCCGGGCCATGCGCACCGGCTGCCCGGACCATGCTGAGTTCGCTCACTTGACAGGCCGATGACCTGTGCGTTTGCGTCGTGGTGTAGGTCCGTGACGTTGCGGATCAGGGCACGGCCGGGTCCTTTCGGCACGGGTCGATCGTTACCGACCTGGGATTGCCGTTGGGCTCCATGGAAACGCCAGTCCGGCTCTTCACCCCGCTTGCTTGCGGGTCTCCAGGTAGCGGAAGTCCCTACAAGGGTCGAGCCCTCACGCTGACGCGCTACCGGGGTGGAACGGTGTCGTAGTCGTGCCGGGCCTGCTCGACCTTGTCCAGGTTGCTGGCAGCCCATCCGGCGAGGTGTGCGAAGAGTGGGGCCAGGCTGCGGCCCAGCTCGCTGATTTCGTACTCGACCCTAGGGGGGACCTCCGGGTGGTACGTACGCACGACCATGCCGTCGCGTTCCAGCTGCCGCAGCCGCTGGGTCAGTACCTTGGGTGTGATCGTTCCGATCCGTCGCTCCAGTTCGACGAACCGTTGGCGACCATGCATGTTGAGAGTCCACAGGATCGGCGTGGTCCACCGGCTGAACACTATGTCCACGACAGCACTAGTCGGACATGCGAGTTCCGGGTCGGTCCCAGCGGCTGCCACCCAGTCAGCATCGTCGGCCATGCACATTCCTCAGGATAGTCACTTTCCTCTAGGTACCTACTATATCGACGGTGCTAGCGTCCCCGAGTCGCCCGGGGAGCAGCTCTCCGCGGCGGTCCCGCCCACTCGGGCGGCGACAACCATGCTGAAGTGACACGGGAGTTGTTCATGTTCGCAGTAACGGGTGCGACCGGTAACGTCGGCCGATCGCTCGTGCAGGCCCTCGCGGCAGCCGGTGCGCAGGTGACCGCGACATCCCGGGGGATCTCGGACGCGGACGTGCCGGAGGGCGTCCAGTACACGCGGGCGGACCTGGTCGATCCTGAGAGCCTTCGGCCCGTTTTCGACGGAGCCGACGCGCTGTTCCTGCAAAGCGGCGGCCCCAGCGCGCACCTGCTGAGCCCGCAGTACATCCTCGACGTCGCCAAGGCCGGCGGCGTCGGGCGGGTCGTCCTGCTGTCCTCCCAAGGAGTCGCGACCCGACCGCATTCGGCCTCGCACGGGGACCTGGGACGGTCCATTGAGGACGCCGTCCAGCACTCAGGCATGGACTGGACGATCCTGCGGCCTGGAGGCTTCAACTCCAATGCGTACGCCTGGGCCGAGTCGGTGCGCGCCCGACGGACCGCCGCCGCGCCGTTCGCCGACATCGGCCTGCCGACCATCGACCCGGACGACATCGCCGAGGTCGCCGCCGCAGCCCTGCGGGAGGACGGCCACGACGGACAGATATACGAGCTGACCGGGCCCGCCCTCAGCACACCCCGCCAGCGGGCCGAGGGCATTGCCGATGCACTCGGCGAACCAGTCCGGTTCATCGAGCAGACCCGTGACGAGGCCCATGCGCACATGCTGCGGTTCATGCCCGAGCCCGTGGTCGAGACCACACTGTCCATTCTGGGCGAGCCCACCCCAGCCGAGCAACGCATCAGCCCCGACGTCGAACGGCTCCTCGGCCGCGCACCCCGCACCTTCGCCGACTGGGCCCAGCGCCACATCGCCGCCTTCCGATAGACCTTGCGTCTCCGGCCAAGGCGTCCCTGGACAACCCATCACGGCACACCGTCAACCGCACCCAGATGGTTCCCGCACCTCGGAGTGGGGATCCAAGGTGAGCAGGTCCGGGGAAGCGCCGAGCACGGGCTGGGGAAAATCAAGGCTCTGGCCGCAGTTCCGTGAAACGACCAGGTGCCGGCAGGGCGGCCAGGATCGATTGTCACCGGGGCGTGGCAGAGTGCGCGGTCATGGAGATCGACACGTTCTGGGACGTCATCGAAGCCGCGCAAGCCGGGGCTGCCGCAACGGGCGAGCCATTTGACCAGGTTCTCGTCAAGCAGCTCGCGGAGAGACCGCGGCAGGAGATCCTGGAGTATGCGGAATGCTTCGATAAGTTGCATGACGCCCTGTATCGCTGGGATGTGTGGGCGGCTGCTTACCTCATCGGGGGCGGGTGCTCCGACGACAGTTTCATGGACTTTCGCGCTGGTGTGATCGCCTTGGGCTGTCAGTGGTACCAGCGCGTGGCTGGGCCGGAGGTAGCTGGTGAGCTTGCTGATCAGCCGGCCCTGGTCCTCGGCGGCCTTGAGGTGGCGGACCATGTCGGCGAAGCTGGTGAAGTAGATCGAGTAGCCGGCCCGGCAGGCCGCGACGGCCAGGGCGACGGCGATGTGCGTCTTGCCGACCCCGGGCGGTCCGAGCAGAGCGACGTTGGCCTTGTCCTCGACGAAGGAGAGGGTGACCAGGTCTTTGACCTTGCGTGGGGTCGAGGTCGGGCTGGAAGGAGAAGTCGTAGTCCTCCAGCGTCTTGTGGTGCGGCAGCTTCGACAGCCGCAGGCCGTTGCGGAAGCGGCGGTCGTCGCGGACAGCGAGTTCCTCGGACAGCACCAGGTCGAGCAGGTCGAGGTGGCCCATCTTGGCCTCGTCGGCCAGCTGGATGTACTGGTTCAGGGCCTCGGCCAGGTGCGGCAGGCCGAGCTTGGCGGCCGTGGTGCGGATGCGGGTGCTGGTCAGCTCGCTCAACGGGCTTCCTTGCTGGAGGAGTTGGCAGTGAAGGGACGGGTGCCGGTCAGCTCGTCATAGACCGACAGCGGACGGCGGCCGACCTCGACGTTCGCGGCGGCGGCCCGGTTCAGCAGGGCCTGCAGTGGTCCGGCCTCCGTCTTCGACGGCTGGCCGCGGCGGGGCGAGGGCAGAGCGTCGCCGGTGGTGACGCGGCGGCCGGCGCCGGTGGGAAGGCCGTCCCAGTGCGTCTCATCCACGATGCGGGCGCCTCGTCCAACGGCACGTGGGTGGACGGCCAACAAGGTCTGGCCACCTGTGTCGGGGACGGTGGAGTGCAGGCTGACCTGCGCCTTCGAGGCCCGGACCTCGATCAGGTGGCGGGGGCGGACCTTGCGGGCGGGAACGGAACAGAGGTTCGCGTCGAAGGCGACCAGGCAGTCCTTGCCCACATGCCGCAGATGCCGCTGAGTGACCACATACGGGCTCGCCGGCAGCGGACGCAGGGCCACATGGTCGCGCACGGCCCGGTGCCCGATGATTTCGCCGTGGGTGCCGTGGACCTTCGCCCGCCGCAGTGGGACCCCGGCGGCGAAGGCAGCGTTCAGCTCCTCGATGGAAGAGAAAGCTCGACCGGCCAGGACATGGTCACGGACGATGTTCACCTGTCGCTCGACCCGCCCCTTGCCCTGAGGCCGGTAGGCGGCCAGCACGTCGATGTCGAAGTCGTAGTGCCCGGCGAAGGCGACCGCCTCCGGGTGCAGCGGGACCGCCTCGCCGGGGGCGACATGTCGGCGCACGACCGTCTTGGTGCGGTCGTAGACGATGCTCATCGGCACCCCGCCGAAGTGCGCGAACGCGGCCCGGTGGCAGTCGAAGAACGTGGCCAGGTCCTGGCTGGTGGTGAAGCAGCAGAACGGGTGACGCGAGTACGGCAGGGTCATGTGGAAGGAGTAGACCTCCGGGATGCCGACATGAGCGAGGATCTTGCCCTCGTGTCGGGTAGCGGGGACACATTGCTGCGTCCCCGCCCCCTCAGAACCGGGCGAGCGGGTTTCCCCGCACCACGGCTCAAGCAAGCCCCATGGGCTTCACGAGAGTGCAGCAACTGCCGGTCTCCTGCGGCTGCGAGGCCGAAGCCTGCGGTGACAGGAGGCGTGCACGAGGCGTGTTCGGTCCGTGCTCGGCGCGTCGGGCCGTCCGTGGTGAGTGAGATAGTCGGCGGCTATCGCCCTCTTGACGACGTTCAACCACCACCGTTCCCATTCCTGGGGCGACTGCGGAGGCTGATCGGCGGTGAGCAGGTGTTCCCCGCAGAGCGGACAGCGGCCGTCCTGCTTGGCAAGCAGGCGCAAGTTGTAGCTGTCCAGCGGGGGTTTGACCTTTCGTCGCCGCTTGACCCAGTAGTCCGTCAGACCGGGGTCATCGGGTGACGCCCCGCCTGCGATCAACTGGTGCCGAACGATGTTCGTCCAGGAGAACTTGAGGAGAATCGGGATCTCGCCGCGGTCGTTGAGCACGTTGGCGCGATCTCCAAACACCCACCGGTCGTTCCTGAACTTGTTGAACCTGCCGAAGTAGCGTCGAACGATCCACTTCTTCGACTTGTTGGGGTGCATGCGTCTGGCCCACCGGTAGGTGAGCCACCACACGTAGTGATCCAGCGCCGTGAAGATCCTGCTGGACACCACCCCCCCGGTAGTAGGCAGCCCAGCCCCGCACGATCGGGTTGAGCTTGGCGATGACCGCCGTCGCGTTCAAGCCGCGCAGGGCGCGCACCTCGTCCGCGAGCCTCTTCCGGATGCGCCTGACCGCCTCCGCACTCGGTTTGATCAGCAGCTTGCCACGTCGATAGCGGCGAACGTTGAACCCGAGGAAGTTGAAGCCCTCTTCGAGGTGGACGATGCGCGTCTTGTCCTCGTTGAAGACCAGTCCCCGAGGCGCCAGCCACTCCGCAAGCCGTGCCTTGACCTGCTCGGACTGCTGTCTGGAGTGACAGCAGGCGACCATATCGTCGGCGTATCTCACCAAGATCGGAGAGCCCGCCACCACATCCCCGGCGTGTGTGCCGGTGGTGAGATAGCGGACCCCTGCGGCCTCCTCCAGCCCATGGAGGGCCACGTTCATCAACAACGGACTGATCACACCGCCTTGAGGAGAGCCCTCCTCGGTCGGCGCGAACTGCCCTTTGTCGACCACTCCAGCCTTCAACCACCGCTCGATCAGGTCCCTGGCCGGGAACGAACCGAGCGAGTCGAGCAGCCGAGCGTGGCCGATCTTGTCGAACGCAGCTGACAGATCAGCGTCCAAAATCCACAACCGGCGGGCGCGTGGCCCGCTGAGCGTGGAGAACAGGGAACCGATCGCGTCAGCGCAGCTTCGCCCGGGGCGGAACCCGTAGGAACGGGGCTCGAACCGGGCTTCCCACTCGGGCTCCAGTGCACTGCGGACCCGTGCCTGATGACACCGGTCCAAGATCACGGGAATGCCGAGTGGTCTCTGCTTGCCATTGGCCTTCGGAATGTACACACGGCGGACGGGCATGGGATCCCAGGACGAACGCGTGCGATGCACCCGCACCGCCACCGCCGCCCTGGCCTCAGGGGACAAAGCTGTCTCCCCGTCGATCCCCGCCGTCCGACGCCCAGCGTTGCGCTGAGTGACCTGTCGCACGCTGACCAGCGTGTTCGACCAGGACCTCAGCATCAGTTTCTGCAAGGATCGAACCTGAGCCCAGTCCCCTTCTCGCGTCGCCTTGAAGATCCTCCGCCGCAGCCTCACTACGTTCTCCTCGTGAGTCCGCCAGGCAATGGCGTCCCAGTCGAGAACGTCCTCGGATCCGTTCACCGCAATGGTGTCCAACATGTCCCTCGGTTCGAGAGGCCCTCAGCCTCGGCGTTCAAAGGCTCACCAGCCCACGTCAGCGCCCTTTCGGGCCCGGTCGCCAGGACCGGCATCCGGCCGGTTCCCCGTGACGGCCGCCTGGAGAGGCGGCCGTGGTGTCACGAGTCCCGTTGCCTTTCGGCAGCCGGCATCCGCTTCTTGGGCATCCTGTCCCGCCGGGGGCTTCCGCCCCTCTCACGATCGGCCTACCGAACCCGAAGGCTCGGACCCCGACGGGGTTTCCACGTTCCGCGCATACGAGACGCGACCGGGGAGGGCGCCCCCTAAACCCCGGGACCAGCGGTGTTCTTACGACCGACGGGGCAGGCTCCGGTCGCCGCTCGCCGCCTCTTCCAGCGGCCAGGTCCTATCGCCCGGTGTTCTTCCCGTCTCCCCGGGCTTGTCGATGACGAGGCATCACAGGGGGTTCACTCGCGTTCGCCCGTCCGGCCTTCTCCTTGCCCGGTTGCTCCCCCTGACGGATCGGGGGCCCTTGGGCGTCTTCCCTGAGCTCCGCACCCTCTGCGAGCAGGACCCGCGAGCGCACGTCAGAGCGGAGATCGGTCTCGAACAGTGACCGAGAACTACGCAACCGGCATGACCGGCCTCCAATCTGCGAGTTCACTCATATGCGCGACCTCGTGTCGCACCTCCCCAGTCGACCTGGGCCTGAGCACCCGGGACGACCTCGAACCTCCTATGCAGGCCCGCCAGCTCACCCGAGCTGATGCCCAGTTCCTCCGCGATCCGGGGCCGGGCTTCCTGCAGATAGAGCCTCACCCGCTGGTAGTTGATCGATACCCCCGTACTCCTGGGCCAGGCGCTCGTGGATCACCCTCCCCTTGAGCAGGATCTCGGACCTGAGCATCGATCGATCAGCGGCGCCACCTCGTCCACCACCCGCCGTGGCCGCTGATCTGCTGCTTCTCTCTTCGGCGGTGCGACCGACGCGGGGTCCTTGAGGTACTTGCTGACCGTCCGGCGGTTCAGCCCCGTCTCCTTCGCGATCTCCTGCAGGCTCATCGCACCGGACTCGAACAGCGGACGAAACCGCCTCAACTCCAGCCAGCGATGCGGATCCAAGACCAGCGTCAGCCGCCTCTCTGCCACCCCGAACCGACAGCAGCAGACTCACGGCCAACACCCCGTCACCGCATCAAAAATGGTGCACTTTCATCCGTACGAGGCGGTGCATGTTCGCGGCTCTGGCAAGATTTTCGTAGTCGGAGATCATCTCGGTGCGACGGTCAGTCCGCCTGCGAAACGGCGGCGGAGGTGGGCGATCAGGACGACGCGATGGCGCAGGAGCGGGACGCTGGCACGGCCTCCCATGATGCGTTTCTGGAGCTTCACGTCGGTGATACGGCCTTCGTTGACCCCCGAGTTGTAGAGGGTGGTGATCCCCTGGGTGACCGCGTGCTGGTCTTCGCGCAGAGCTGCGGCGGCACCAGCGAGCGGAGCCAGTCCGCTGGCCGTGAGCGTGTCGAGCCAGTTGGGCAGGGATGCGGCATCGCGGGCATCGAGCATGGCGGCGAACTGACGGACCAGGTCGTGGGTGCGGTGAAGCTCCGGGCAGTGTTCGAGTAACCGCTGCAGACGTTGCGCGGTGTGCGGGCCGTGCCGGTCGGGAGCTGTGATGATCCAGCGGGCGGCTTCGCGTGGTGAGGGCGGCCGCTCGCGTGGCTCGTCCAGGGGCAGGCCGCGCCGTAGCGGTGCGACGGCCATCTTCACGCGCTGATAGTGGCCCAAGTAGCCCTTGGTGAGGAGTACCTGGTGCAGGACCTTGGCGCTGTGCTCGCCCTCGTCCCAGCGTTGCTGCAGGTAGTCGAGGTACGGGTCGAGGGGGGAAGGGCGGCGCGGAGGTCGGCGGACCACCTCGTGCCAGGTTCGGGCGCGGGCGTACTTGCGCACTGTGCGGCGGTCGAGGCCGAGCTCGCGGGCTGCCGAACTGTAGGAGCGGCCGGTATCGGTCAGCGCGTGCACTGCCTCGAAGAGCCGACGGGCATGCCGGGCGGCCGGAGTGTCCGCCGGCTCAGGTTGTGTCGCCGCGGTGTTCGCGAGCTCGGGCTCGGTCGCT
Organism: Streptomyces sp. NPDC042364; assembly: GCF_056437585.1. Classification (NCBI taxonomy): domain Bacteria; kingdom Bacillati; phylum Actinomycetota; class Actinomycetes; order Kitasatosporales; family Streptomycetaceae; genus Streptomyces; species Streptomyces sp. NPDC042364. The sequence goes on from NZ_JBWKAJ010000018.1 coordinate 183,367, forward strand.
CCGGAGGAAGGGAGAGCTTCCGGCAGGCAGCCGCGGTGGGTGGCGGCGATTTCCTGAACGCGCCGGGACAGGCCCTGCCACAAATGAAAACGGTCGCTGACCTGGACCGCCTGTGGGGCGCCATCGGCGATGCACTGTCGATAGGTAAGCGAGCCGTCGCGGCAGACGATCTCCACACCCGGATGTCCGCGCAGCCATCGGCTGAGCTGTTCGGCGTCTCTGCCTTCCCAGAGCGTCAGCGGGAGTCTGGTTTCGGCGTCGACCAGGAGAGTGCCGTAGGTATCGCCGTACAGCGCGAAGTCGTCCACGCCGAGCACCCGGGGTGTGACCAGCGGCGGCAGCGGCACCCGCATCAGCTGCGCGAGCACGGTGCACCGCGACAGCCTGATGTTGAGGACGCGCAGCATCCTCGCCCCACCTCGGCCGGCCAGCACCACGCCGACCGCCTCGACCAGCTGCTGCAGCAGCGGCGTGCGCCGCTGATAGCGCACGGTCAGTCCCGGCACCTGCTCGGCGAAGGTCACCTTCGGGCAGGCCGAGTTCTCGCAGTACAGACGGCGCACGCTCAAGTCGATGCGGACCGGCCTGCCTCCCAGCGCGGCATCGGCGAGGCGCCGTACGTAGCGGCTGTGTACCCACTCGCTCAGCGTGCCGCACCCCGTACACCCTGCTGGAGCACCGGATCTCGTACGAGCCTGCATCACAACGGCAGGACCAGAAACATCGACCGAGACCACCAGCACAGCCGTCAACTGCGGTAACAGCTCGGTTAGTTCAACAGAACACAGTCAAAGGCTGCCCGTTTCGCAGGCGGACTGACCGTCGCACCGAGATGATCTCCGACTACGAAAATCTTGCCAGAGCCATGTTCGCTTGTACGCCGACACGAGCAGACCATGATGTGCCTGACCGCGGACCCCGGCGTCGGCAAGACCTTCACCCTGTAAACCCTGTGCCAGCAGTGCCCCACCCTGTCCGCACTACGGCTGCTCCCGCGCCCCCAAGCACGCCCCGACGACCTGCGCCACAGCCTGCACCATGCCCTCGACCTGCCCGGCGACCCACCCCAGGACGCCGGCATCTGCGGCGACTACCTACGCCACGCACTGGCACAGCCGCCCCGATTCCTCGCCGTCGACGAAGCCCACCAGCTCTCTGCCTCCTGCATCGAATACCTGCGCTATCTTCACGACGACCCCGTCCCACAGGTCACCATCCTGCTGCTCGCCAGCAGGCCCCGTCTCAAAGCCCGCCCTGCTCAGCAGGGTCACTACCTGGCACCACATGGAACCCCTCGCCGCGGACGAAGTCTTCACCGTGCTGCCCCGCTTCCACCCGCTGTGGCAGAACACCCACCGCAACACCCTCGCCCGCCTGGACGACATGTGGGCCTACGGCAACCTCCGCCGCTGGGCCGCCCTGACCCACCAGCTGTGAAGATCTGGAGCTGCCCATGAAGCGTGAGCGGGCGACCGCAACTCTCCACGAGATGCTCGACCGTCTTGAGCAGAACATCTGGCCACTGGA
>NZ_JBWKAJ010000019.1:0-159481 GCF_056437585.1 Streptomyces sp. NPDC042364
CGGGGGGGCGCGCCCTGCCGGGCGGGGGCCGGTTTCTTCACCGGGGGGGCGCGCCACCCCCCCCCCCCCCCCGCCCCCGCGGGGGGGGGGGGGGGGCCCCCCCCGGGGGGGGGCCCCCGCCCCCCGGCCGTCCGGATCCGCCGGGGGACGAGGTCATCCGGGGACGGTGCAGTCGAACGCGTGCAGGTAGGGGTTGACGGGGCGGATGTCCTCGATGACCAGGCCCGCTTCCGTGATCCGGGCGACCATGCTCTCGGTGGTGTGCTTGGCCCCTCCGACGTTGAGGAGCAGCAGCAGGTCCATGGCGGTGCTGAACCGCATCGACGGCGAGTCGTCGACGAGGTTCTCGATGACGATGACCCGCGCTCCGGGACCGCCCGCCTCGATGACGTTGCGCAGGGTCCGGCGGGTGCTGTCCTCGTCCCACTCCAGGATGTTCTTGATGATGTACACGTCGGCCCCCGCCGGGACGGCCACGCGGCAGTCCCCGGGCACGATGCGCATCCGGTCCGCGAGCGCGCCTCCCGGTCGCAGCCGCGGGTCGGCGTTCTCCACCACGCGCGGCAGATCGAGCAGGATGCCCTTCAGCGACGGGTGCTTCTCCAGCAGGCTCGCCACGACGTGCCCCTGGCCGCCTCCGAGGTCCGCCACGGACGAGCTCCCCGACAGGTCGAGGAACTGCGCGACGTCCCGCGCGGACTGCGCGCTGGAGGTCGTCATGGCGCGGTTGAAGACATCGGCCGATTCCGGGGCGTCGTTGTTGAGGTAGTCGAAGAACTCCTTCCCGTACAGGTCCTCCACGACGTTCCGGCCCGAGCGGACCGCCTCGTCCAGCCTGGGCCAGGCGTCCCAGGTCCACGGTTCGGTGCACCACAGCGAGATGAAGTGCAGGCTGTCCGGGGCGTCCTCGCGCAGCAGACGGGACATGTCGGTGTGCGCGAAGGTCCCGTCCTGCCGCTCGGCGAAGATGCCGTAGCAGGACAGCGCCCGCAACAGCCGGCGCAGCGGCTTCGGTTCCGCCTTCACCGCGGCCGCGAGGTCGGTCACGGATCGCGGTTCGTCTCCGAGGGCGTCGGCGATCCCGAGCCGGGCGGCCGCACGGATGGCGGCGGCACACGCGGCCCCGAACACCAGCTCCCGTAGCCGCATGGCAGGCGGTGGTGCAGTCTGTGCGGTCGTCATGCGCCGCTTCCCTTCGTCGAGTTCATGAGAGACGCTCCTGAGCGGCCATGGCGCCGGTCAGCACAGTCCCGCCGGCTTGGACGCCCGGCAGGAGTTGCGCGCGAAGACGTTGCCCGTGCCGGTGTCGGCGTTGACCAGGTCCGCCGGAGCGTTGCCCGTCACCACGTTGTCGGTGATCCGGTTCCGCTCGCCGGGGGTGCCCACGAAGCTCTTGAACAGGACGACGCCGCCCGACAGCGAGGAGGCGCCGACGTTGTCCATGACCCGGTTCCCCGTCACCAGGGTGTCCTCGGTACCGGTCAGCACGATGCCGGAACCCTGCAGAGCGTCCAGCCGCGCGGTCTTGGGACAGGACTTGTTGTTCCGCGCGACGAGGTTGTCGCGCACGGTCAGGGCGCCGGCCTTCGGCTTGTTCTCGTCGCCCACGACGAACACGCCCGCGCAGTTGCCGGTCAGGTGGTTGTCCGCGACCGTGAGGTTCCGCAGACGCCGGACGGTGACACCGATGCGGTTGCCCGTCAGACGGTTGCCCTCGACCACCGTTCCCCGGGTGTCCTTGGCGCCCTCCTCGGCCTTGATGGTGTTCGCCAGGAACAGGCCGGCGTCGCCGTTCCCCCGGGCGGTGTTCCCCCGGAGCACACTGCGGACGGAACGCTCCTGGGCGATGCCCCAGATGCCGTTGTCCGTCGCGGTCACGTTGCGCACCGTCAGCCCGTCGGTCGCCAGGCCGACCACGCCGCTGCCCGCGAATCCGGTCACGGTGAGGGAAGCGATGGTGACGCCCTGGACGTCGCGGTCCTTCGTGCCGGTCACGCAGATGCCGTTGCCGCCCTGGGAGCAGCTGTCGCCGGCCTTCCGCGCGCTCGGTCTGACGACGGTGCTGCGGCCCATGCCGCGCAGGGTGATCCAGGGCGTGCTCACCGTGACGCTCTCGCGGTACGTGCCAGGGGTCACGAGAACGGTGTCACCCGGTTCGGCCGAGTCCACGGCCTCCTGGATCGACTCCCCGGGGAAGACCAGGATCATCGGGTGGGCGGCGACCGGCGGGGCGGCCGCGAGCCCCGTGCCGATGACCGCTGCGGCACACACCATGGAGGTGATATGTGATTTCTTCATATTTGGCACGGTATTTCCCTGACCCGGGTGAACAGGCCGGATAGACCATCCGGCGGCGTGTCCTGCGCGCGTCCCCGGCAACCCCGTTCCGGGGGTCGACTCTCCCCCTGGTCAGGCGTGAGGCGGTGACACGAAAGGGCGGCGGACGGGAGCCCATCGGGCCGAGGCCCGAGGCCCGCGGTCACCGGGCATGCCGGGACAAGGGGCAGCTCCCCCGTGGCGGGTGAGGCGCCGGAACGGCCACTGGGCTGCGATGGGGGTGGCGGCCCGTCGGCGGGGGTCGCTGTCCGGGTGACGCCCAGCGGTGTCCCGGGCCGACTCGGCGAAGGGGACACCGTGGCGCACTGGCGGGCTCTGATCGTTCTCGGAACGGCCCAGTTCCTGATGGTCCTGGACACCTCCGTCATGAACGTCTCGATCAGTCAGCTGGTCGAGGACTTCGACACCGAGGTCACGGCCATCCAGGCCGTGATCACCCTGTACGCGCTGGTCATGGCAGCGTTCATGCTCATCGGAGGACGCCTCGGGGACATCCTCGGGCGACGCCGTGTCTTCCTCCTGGGCCTCGTCGTCTACGCCACCGGCTCGGCCCTGACCGCCGTCGCCCCCACCCTGTGGGTCCTCGCGCTGGGCTGGTCCGTCATCGAGGGAATCGGGGCCGCCATGGTGCTGCCGGCCATGGCGGCCCTCGTCGCCGAGTCCTACCGGGGACGGGACCGGGCCGTCGCCTACGGCGTCATCGGCGGACTCGCCGGTGCCGGCATCGCGGTCGGCCCGCTGCTGGGCGGCTGGGTCACGACCTACCTCACCTGGCGGCTGGTCTTCGCCGGCGAGGTGGTCGTCGTCGTGACCGTCCTTCTCTTCCGCCGGGTGATCGCGGACACCCCGCGGACCGGCCCGCGTCCCACGCTGGACGCCGTCGGCGCGACCCTCTCGGCCGCCGGCCTCGCGCTGGGTGTGCTGGGGGTGCTCCAGAGCGGCACCTGGGGCTGGGTGCAGCCCCGGAACCCGCCCTTCACGATTCTCGGATTCGCGCCGACGCTGTTCGTCGTCGCCGCCGGAGTGGCCGTACTGGCCTTCTTCCGGCACTGGGAAGCGCGCCGGGAGCGCCAGGACCGCGATCCCCTGGTGCATCTGTCCCTGCTGGGCGTACCGGCGCTGCGGTCCGGCCTGATGACCCTGCTGAGCCAGAACCTCATCCTCCTCGGCCTGTTCTTCACCGTCCCGTTGTACCTCCAGGTCGTCCAGGGGTTCGACGCGTTCCAGACGGGCCTGCGGCTGCTCCCGGTCTCCGTCACCATGCTCGTGGCGTCCACGGTCGCCGCCCGGCTCGGGCGGCTGGTGGGGCCGCGCCGCATGGTCCGGCTGGGCCTGGCCGCACTCGTCGGGGCCGTGGTGTGGCTGCTGGCCACCCTGGACCCCGTCATCGACGACGCGCAGTTCGCCTGCGCCATGGCCCTGCTCGGCGTGGGCATGGGCATGCTCGCCTCGCAGCTGGGCAACGTAGTCCAGTCCAGTGTGGACGAGGAGGAACGCAGCGAGGCCGGCGGTTTGCAGTTCACCGCGCAGAACCTGGGCTCCGCGCTGGGTACGGCGCTCATCGGCTCGATCCTCGTGGGCGCGCTGGCCCACGCCTTCACCTCGCAGGTGGCCGACGACCCGCGCCTGTCCGAGGAGACCCGTGAGCGGACGGGCGTCGCCCTGGAGGCAGGGATCTCGTTCGTCCCCACCGACCAGGTGCGCTCGGCCGCCGAGCGGGCCGGACTGCCGCCGTCCGAGGTCGAGGCGCTCACCGACGCGTACGCCTCGGCCCAGCTGAACGGCCTCAAGGCGGCCCTCCTCGCCGCCGGCGGCATCACCCTCGCCAGCTACCTCGTCACACCGCATCTGCCGACGGGGCGGACGGGACGGACGGGCGGGAAGGGCCGCGCACTGCCGCCGGACTCCGGCGCCCCGGCCGCCGGAACGCCCGGACCTACCCGCCGCTCATGAAGGGGGCTCCCGTGTCCGACAGCGACCGGACCACCACCCCGGCACAGTCCACCACCCCGGCGCAGTCCACCGGCCCGGCGCGGACCACCGCCCACGACCGCCCCACGGCCCGGGCTAAGCGGGCCGAGCGCCGGGCCCACGCGGACTACACGGGCGGTATCTACGGCTCCATGCTGGCGGCGTCCGTGGTACTCGGCGCCGGCACCCTGGGCTCCTTCCCACGGCTGGAGATCGTGCTGCTGTTGCTGCTCACCGGCATCGTCTTCTGGATCGCGCACGTGCACGCCGTGCTGTTCGGGGAACGTCTCGCCGAGCGCACCCTGGACCGCCGGGTCGTGCTGCGCGTCTGCCGGGAGGAGTGGCCGATCATGAAGGCCGCCGTCCCACCGGCGCTGGCGGTGGCGATCAGCCCGCTCCTGGGCCTGGGCGTCCAGGGCGCCGTCTGGCTGGCGCTCTCGGTCGCCCTGGCCGGGCAGGTGGGCTGGTCCGTCGCGGCGGCACGCTGGGCCGGGGCCTCCTGGCGCCTCGTGGTGATCGCGGCCTCCGTCAATGTGCTCCTCGGCCTGCCGATCATCTGCTTCAAGCTCCTCGTGAAGCACTGATCCGCTTCCCTGGTCCCTGGTCCCTGGTCCCTGGTCCCTGGTCCCTGGTCCCTGGCACGGGCCGGTTCACCTGCACGGGGTGAGGTCTCGGGACACACCGACCGGCACGATCGTTGGGGTAGGGACGGAGTCCGTACCCCGGCCGCCCGCGGGAGAGCAGCTCATGCGCTACGAGATCCGCGTCGAGGGACATATGTCGGAGACGCTGGCCAAGGCCTTTCCGGAGCTGGACCATGTGCTGATGTCCGGTCAGACCCTGCTGTTCGGTCACGTCGTCGACGAGGCACACCTGTACGGGCTGCTGGCGCGCTGCCAATCGCTGGGACTGCGAGTCATGGAGATGCGGCAGCTGCCGGAGTGAGTCACCGCCCTGACTCCCCCTCCCGCCCCCCGGAACCGGCATCGGAGCCCTCCGAGGGGGACGGTCCCCCGCCCCGTCGGCGGAGCCCCACCTCCACCGCGGTCGCCAGCACCCGCGCGGCCCCGCCCACGAGGAGCAGCCCCACCACCATCTGGACCATGGTCGCCACCCTTGCCGTCTGCGAACGGGCGGAGATGTCGCCGAAGCCGACGGTGGTGAACGTCGTCAGAGTGAAGTACAGGGAGTCCGTCCTGGTCATCGGCTCGCTGAAGGAGCCCGGCGTGGTGCGCTCCATCAGGTAGTACGTGGTGGCGAACACCACCAGGAACAGGAGCAGGGTGACGGCGAGGGACTCGACGGCCCGCAGCCGGGGGTAGGGCGAGCGCGCGATGGTCCTGACCTCCCACACGAACAGCAGCAGGACCGCCAGCAGGCCGCCCACGATCAGCACCAGAGCACCGCCGGCGCGGTAGTCGTCCAGCGGCAGCAGGTAGTACGCGGTGAGGAGACCGGCGGTCATGAGCACCGTCCGGGTGACCACCGTGACCGTCGTCCGACGCCGGGCACGGCGCTCCCGGTTCCGCCGGGAGCCGGCCGGACGGGAGCGGCCGTGGCCCGCCCGCATCTCAGAGGGATCACTCATCTCGTTCCCATCCTCTCCGCCACACGGCAGATGCGCGCTCCCGCCTCCACCGGCCCGGCGCCACGGGGATGCCCCTCCCACCGGCCCGCCCCCGCCCGGACGCCCCCGGATCACCCGCCGCGGGTGACCCGGCGGTCGGCCGAACGGGGCACGCTGGCCGAGTCGGCCGAACGGGGCACGCCGGCCGAGTCGGCCGCCACCGGGCCCTGGGGCGGTCGGCCGTCCCACGGCCAGGGGAGTGCGAACGCCCCGCGTGACAGTGCGAGGAGGACTCCATGACCGCGTCGCACGACCCCGCGCCGGCCTCCGGGCGGCCGGGTGAAACCGACCCCGTCACCTCCCGGCCGACGATGGCCCCCGGCTCCGCCGCCCACCACTCCGCACCCGGACCGGGCCCCGCGGCTCACCACCGCGCGGCCGGCCCGGACCCGGCGGCGCACGCCCCCGCGGCAGGACCCGGCTCCGCGGCCTCCCGGCCGGCGGACGGCCCGGCGGAGGCGCTCGGGGGCCTCGGCGGATCCCGGGCCTGGCTTCTGGGCTCGGCCGTCGCCACGATCGTGCCGGGCATCCTGGTGCTGGTCTGGCCGGACGGGACGCTGCACGTCCTCGCGGTCCTGGTCGGCCTGCACCTGCTCGTGCTCGGCGGCTTCCGCTTCGTCGCGGTGTTCGCCCGCCCCGGCCACGGCGAACGACTCGCCGGACTGCTGGTCGCCGTGCTGTACGTCGTGGCCGGAGTGCTGTGCCTGAGGAACCCCCTGCAGACCATCGCCGCACTGGCACTGATCGTCGGCATGGTGTGGCTGGTGACGGGCCTCATCGCCCTCTACACGGCCATCTCGTCCGGGGACCTGCCCCATCGCGGCTTCCTCGTCGGCGCCGCGCTGCTCGGCGTCGTCGCGGGGGTCGTGGTGCTGGCTCTGCCGGCCGAGTCCGCCCGGGCCCTGACCCGCCTGCTCGGCCTGTGGCTCGTGCTGCTCGGTCTGGCCGAGGGCGCCGTAGCCCTCGGCGGGCGCGCCGCACTCGGCAGGGCGTCCGCCCGAAGGAGGAGCGATGGGCTCTGAGGAGACCCCGGGCACGCCCCACTCCGGCGATGCCGTACGCGGTGAGAGCCAAGGCCGGAAGGCGTGCCCCGGTGGTGCCCACCCCTAGGGGCAGGACCGAACGGGTCGCCGCCGGGCTGCGCGCGGGTCCGGCCGCCCGACTCCTGCCCCGCCTCACGGCCCTCAACGTGGTGGAGGGCTCCGTGCGCCTGGCCGCCCAGGCCTTCGTCACCGCCCTCCCCCTGCTCATGACGGTGGCGGCGTTCGCGCCCGGAGCGGTGCAGGAACTGCTGGTCGACTCGCTCCGCGCGGTGCTCGGGATACGCGGTGACACGCTCGACGAGATGCGCCGGGCCTACGCGGCGACCGGCACGACCAGGGACACCGTGGGCGCCCTGGGGGTGGTGATCACGCTGGTCTCCGCCACCGCCTTCAGCCGGGCCCTCCAGGCGGTGTGCGAACGGTGCTGGCACCTGCCGCGGGCACCACTGCGGTGGGTGACGGCATGGCGCTGGCTGCTCTGGCTGGTGGTCTGGCTGGGCGTCCTGCTGTTCCAGGCTCCCCTGCGCGGCGGCTTCGGGCTGGGCGCCGTGACGGGGCTGGTGCTGTCCGTGCTGTCGGCGCCGCTGCTGTGGTGGTGGTCCCAGCACCTGCTGCTGGGAGGACGGGTCGGCTGGCGTGAGCTGTTCCCCGGAGCCGTGCTGGCGGGAACGGGCACAGTGGTGCTGAGCTGGGCGGCCCGCCTGTTCATGCCCGCGGCCATGCAGCGCAGCCTGGAGGAGTTCGGCCCGCTCGGGCCGGTCTTCACCTTCATGTCCTGGCTGATCGCGGTCTTCCTGGTCGCCGTGTCGGGCCTGGCCCTCGGCCCGGTGGTCGCGTCCAGCGCCTGGTACCGGACGGCCGCCCTCCCTCGCCGCCGGACGCCGGACCACGAGTGAGCCGATGTGCCCCCCGTCCGCTACGGCGCCTCGGCTTCACCCTTCCCGGGTGAGGACGCGCGGTCCCCGCCGTGCGCACGCTGAGGGGGCAAGGCCGGGCGTGACCGCCGGGCTCGGGCAGGACGGAGGAGAGACATGAGTGGGCCGACCTATCTCGCGTACGACTATCCACTGCTGAGCGCCTTCTGGACGATGCTGGTGTTCTTCCTGTGGATCATGTGGTTCGTCCTGCTGTTCCGGGTCATCGCCGACATCTTCCGCGACGACGAGCTGAGCGGATGGGCCAAGGCGGGCTGGCTGGTGTTCGCCATCCTCCTGCCCTTCCTGGGCGTGTTCGTCTACGTGGTCGCCCGTGGCAAGAACATGGGCCGCCGCGAGGTGGCGCAGGCGCGGGCCCAGCAGCAGGCCTTCGACAGCTACGTCCGTGAGACCGCGGCCGGCTCCGGTGGCCGGCCTTCCAGCGTCGACGAACTCACCAGGCTGTCCGAGATCCGCGCCCGGGGTGACATCACCGACGACGAGTTCCGCCGGGCCAAGGAACTGGTGCTGAGCGGCTCCGGCACCTCGGAACGCTGACTCACGTCCCCCACTGCTCCGGTCGCCGACCGCGCCCGGAGCCGACACGAAACGAGGCAGCAGAATGGCAACCACACACCACACCCGCCCCACGGGCACACACTCGGCCAAGCAGGGATGGGCCGTCGGACTGACGGCGTTCGCCGCCGTCATGCTCCTGATCGCAGGTGTTCTCGATGTGATGCGCGGGATCGCGGCGATCGCCGAGGACGACATCTTCCTCGCCACCCGCAACTACGTCTACGAGTTCGACCTCACCAGCTGGGGCTGGATCCATCTGATCCTGGGTGCCGTCGCCCTGATCGTGAGTGCCGGCCTGTTCCAGGCGTCCACGTGGGCACGCGTCGCCGGCGTGGGGATCGCCTCGCTCATCATCATCGCGAACTTCCTCTCGCTGCCGTACTACCCGGCCTGGTCGATCGTGATGATCGCGATGTCCGGCTTCGTCATCTGGGCCCTGTGCGTGGTGCGCAAGGACGACTCCCTCGCATCGAGCGACATGTGAGGGACGCAGGACGGAAGCGCCGCGCGGGAACGGCCGTGGCGCCGGGGGCTCTCGCCGCCGTCGCCCGGGCCGGCCCCTGGCCCACACCGCCCGGGCCGGCCCCTGGCCCACACCGCCCGGTACGGACGGTCGGCCGGTCCCGGACGCGACAGCGCCCCTCCCGGCGCAGGCGGTGCACGCCGCCGGCGGCGTGCCGTGGCCGGTGCCGGTCCCCCTCGCCGTCCGGGTCCTGGCCGGCCCCGGCCCACCCCCGGTGGCGCGTCGACCCCCCGGCGGAGGGACACGGGTCAGTCCGTCCGTAGCGCCATCGCGTCACCCCGGCCCGCGCCAGGGCCGGCCGGCCCCGGGCGGGCAGCGGGCACCCGACGGCCACCCCGTCCGGCCGAACCGGGTGGGACGCGCCGGTCGGCGCACCAGAACACCCAGAAAGGCGGAGACCCATGTGCCGGTGGCTTGCCTACTCGGGAACACCCGTTCTGCTCGACACCATCCTCTACCGGCCCGCGCACTCGCTGATCGACCAGAGCCTGCACTCGCGGATGGGCGTGGAGACGACCAACGGCGACGGGTTCGGCATCGGCTGGTACGACTCTTCCTCGCGCACCCACACACCGGCCGTCTTCCGGGACATCGGACCGGCGTGGAGCAACCGCAATCTCCGGGAGATCGCCGACCACGTCGAGTCCCCGCTGTTCTTCGCCCACATCCGGGCGACGACCGGCACGGCGGTGCAGCAGACCAACTGCCACCCGTTCCGCCACGGCCGCTGGATGTGGATGCACAACGGTGCGATCGCCGAGTTCCAGCGGATGCGCCGGGACCTCGCGCTCGCCGTCGACCCGGAACTCTTCCTCGACATGGAGGGCTCGACGGACTCCGAGATGATGTTCTACCTGGCCCTCACCTTCGGCCTGGAGCAGGATCCGCCGGGTGCCGTGGCGCGCATGGCCGGCCTGGTGGAACGGACCGGCCGGGAGCACGGGGTGGAGTTCCCGCTCCAGATGACGGTGGCCGTCACGGAGGGAGAGCGGCTGTGGGCCTTCCGCTACTCCAGCCAGGGCGCCTCACGCTCCCTCTACTACAGCACCCGGGTGGAGACGCTCCGGTCGCTCCACCCCGATCTGACCTTCCTGCGCGAGGTCTCCGACGAGACCCGGCTCGTCGTCTCCGAGCCCCTGGGCGATCTGCCCGGCGCCTGGAACAAGGTCCCGGAGAGCAGCTACGGCGTGGTGCAGCAGGGCGGCGACGAACTGCTCTCCTTCGCCCCGCAGAACTGAGGCCGGGTTCAGATCCGATCCCGGGCGGCCCCGACGAGGGCGTCGAAGAGGTTCTGCTGGGCGCGGTCGTCGGCGGCGGTGTCCTCGGGATGCCACTGGACGGCCGTGAACCAGCCCTGCGCACCCGGCAGTTCCAGCGCCTCCACCGTGCCGTCCACCGCCGTGGCCGCCACCTCCAGGCCGGCGCCGAGCCGGTCCACCCGCTGGTGGTGGTAGCAGGACGCGTCGACCTTCTCGGCACCCGTCACCCGGGCCGTCAGCGACGCCGGACGCAGGGTGACGGGGTGCACGAGGTGCCGGTGCTCGCGCTCCGGGCCGCCCATGTCCTGCTCCAGGGTGCCGCCGAGGGCGACGTTGACGACCTGGAGGCCCCGGCAGATCGCCAGCAGCGGCAGGCCCAGGGCGAGGGTCTCGCGGGCGACCGCCAGGTCGAAGGCGTCCTGCGCCTCGTCCACGTCGTACACGGTGTCGTGGGTGTCGGTGGCGCCGTAGCGGTGGGGGGCGAGGTCGCCGCCACCGGGCAGCAGGACACCGTCGAAGCGGGCGAGGCGGGCGGCCACGTCCTCGGCGGCGGGGTGCACTCCCACCGGCTCGCCGCCGGCCCGCCACACCGCCTCGACCAGGGCGCGGGCGTTGACCTCGGCGGCGTACCGCAGCGCGGACGTGGTGGCGGCGAACCGGGCCGGAATCGCGATCAGGGGCCGCGGGTGCGAAGGAGTCACAGCTGGATCCAGGTGGTCTTCAGTTCGGTGTACTTCTCGATGGCGTGGATGGACTTGTCGCGGCCGTTGCCCGACTGCTTCATGCCGCCGAAGGGCACGGTGAGGTCGCCCTCCTCGTAGCAGTTGACCCAGACGGTGCCCGCCCTCAGGGCGCGGGAGACCCGGTGCGCGGTGGACAGGTCGGAGGTCCACAGTCCGGCGGCGAGGCCGTACTCGGTGGCGTTGGCCAGGCGTACGGCCTCGTCCAGGTCGTCGAAGGTCAGCACCGAGAGCACCGGGCCGAAGATCTCCTCGCGCGCCAGGCGCATGCCCGGGTCCACCCCGTCGAAGACGGTGGGCCGCAGATAGCTGCCGCCGGTGCCGGTCAGGGTGCGCTCGCCGCCGGCCCGCAGCCGCGCGCCCTCCTCCCGCCCGGTGCCGATGTGGTCGAGGACGCGCTCCAGATGGGCCTCGCCCACCAGCGGGCCCATCTCGGTCGCCGGGTCCAGCGGGTCGCCGACGCGCAGCTCCCGGGCGCGGGCCACGATCGCCTCGGTGACGCGCTCGGCGACGGAGGAGTGCACCAGCAGCCGGGAGGGGGCGGTGCACATCTCGCCCTGGTTGAAGAAGATGCCCCAGGCGGCGGTGGCGGCCGCCTTCTCCAGGTCGGGGGCGTCGGGGAGGATGATGTTCGGCGACTTGCCGCCCAGCTCCAGCCAGACGCGTTTGAGGTTGGAGTCGGCGGCGTAGCGCAGGAAGTGGCGGCCGACCGCGGTGGAGCCGGTGAACGCCAGCACATCCACGTCCGGGTGCAGCCCGATGGCCTGCCCGGCCGCGGGTCCGTCGCCGGTGACGACGTTGAGGACGCCCGGCGGCAGCCCGGCCTCGGTGGCGATCCGGCCGAGCAGCAGTGCCGAGAGGGGCGAGTTCTCCGACGGCTTCAGCACGACCGTGCAGCCGGCGGCGAGCGCCGGGGCGACCTTCCAACTGGCCAGGGTGAGAGGGAAGTTCCAGGGCACGACGGCGCCGACGACACCGGCCGGCTCCCGCGTGACCAGGGCCAGGGCGTCCGGGGCGGTGTGGGGGGACTCGTCGGTGAGTTTGTCGGCCAGCTGTCCGTACCAGCGGAAGGTGTTGATCGCGGCCCGCAGCTCGATCCCGTAGGCGTCCGTGATCGGCTTGCCCATCTCCAGGCTGACGGTGAGGGCCAGCTTCTCCCGCTGCTCTTCGAGCAGTTCGGCGACGCGCAGCAGGATCCGGCCGCGGTCGGCGGGCGCGAGCCGGGGCCAGGGGCCGGAGTCGAAGGCGCGCCGCGCGGCGGCCACGGCCAGGTCGACCTCGGCGGGGCGCGCGTCGGCGACCTCGCGCAGGACCTGCCCGTTCCGGGGCGAGACGACCGTGAACGCCGCGCCCCCGCCCGGCTCGTCCACCCCGTCGATGTGGTGGTGGGCGGGCAGGTCCAGGTCCTTGGCGCTGCGCAGGAGGTCGTCGTGGGCGAGGGCCGGCATCAGCTCTCCTCTTCCTGGTTCGGGTCGGCGGCAGGTCGGATCGACGGGCGGTGGGAGCGTTGGGCCGTCGGATCGATCGGCGGGGTCGTACCGACGGGCGGGGTCGTACCGACGAGGCGGTTCGACGGCGGTGGGTGGGCCGGCGGCGGCACCAGGGGAGTGGCGCCGCCGCCGGCCGCGTGGCGGGACGTCGGGGTCAGCCCGCGGCGGCGTGGCTCCGCCGGGTCAGGCGGGCCGCGACGAGCCCCAGGACCAGCACGGCCGGCACGGTCAGCTGGAGCCAGACGGCGGTGGCGGGGTCGCCGCCGATCAGGGTGGTGAAGTTCTCGATGATCAGCCAGATCGCCCCGGCGATGCCGAGCGCGCCCAGCACGGGGGCGATCAGCGTGTTCCAGGGCCGGGTGTCGGCGCGTGAGCGGCGGAAGAAGACGACCACGGACACGGAGGTCAGGAAGTAGAGGAGCATCATCGCGAGCACGGCGACCCCGCTGAACCAGGAGAAGAGCGTCAGCACCGGGTCCTTGCCGAGGAGCGCGAACGGGACGACGAGGGCCACCGCGATCACCGTCTGGACGGTGCCGGCCACCCAGGGGGAGTGACGGCCGTTGAGCGCGGTCAGACCGTGCGGCAGCAGACCCTCGCGGCCCAGGGAGAACAGGTAGCGGTTGGCGGAGTTGTGGAACGCCAGGACGCCCGCGAACAGTGAGGTGGCCAGCAGGATCGGCAGGACATCGCCCGTCCACGCGCCGAACAGGTCCGCGATCGGGGCGAACACCCAGGCCGTGGCGTCGCCGCTCTCCAGTGCCCTGCCCGCCTCGGCCGTGGCCCGGGAGGCGCCGTGCGCGGAGACCAGCATCCATGAGGTGAAGGCGAAGAAGCAGGTGACGACGGCGACCGACAGATAGGTGGCCCGGGGGACGGTTCTCCTCGGTTCCCGCGCCTCCTCGCCGTAGATGGCGGTGGCCTCGAAGCCGAACATCGACGCCACCGCGAACATCAGCGCCACACCCGGGGCGCCCTGGAGCGCCGCGTCGGGGGAGAAGCTGTCGGCGAGGCCGAGCCCCTCGGGGCCGCCGCCCTTGAAGAAGGTCACCAGGGCGAAGGCGGTGAGGATGCTGAACTCGGCGAGCACGAACACGGCGAGCACCTTGGCGCCCATCTCGATCCCGGCGGCGCCGAGCACCTGGACGACCGCCATCGTGACCAGCGCCCAGACCCACCAGGCGATGCGTACGTCGGCGTAGTGCTCGACCAGGCCGCTCATCGTCGCGCCGTACAGCCCGTACATCGCGGCCTGGATCGCGCAGTAGGCGAAGAGCGCGACCCCGGCGCTGCCGGAGCCCGTCGACCGGCCGAGGCCCTTGCCGATGTACGTGTAGAAGGCGCCGGCGTCCACGACGTGGCGGCCCATGGCGACGAAGCCGATGGAGAACAGCAGGACCACCACGCCGGCCGCGACGTACGCGGCGGGGGCGCCCGCCCCGTTGCCGATGACGACGGCGATGGGCACGGCACCGGCGATGCCGGTCAGCGGGGCCTGGGCGGATAGGACGAAGAAGAGGATGCCCAGGACGCCGAGGGAATCGGGCTTGAGCCTGCGGGCCGTGGAGGAACCTTGCGTGGTGTGCGGGGCGACCGCCGTCTGACTGTCCACTCGGATCACCTGTCGGGGACGGGGAGGGATGGAGGTTCGTTTAGGGCCAAACGAGTTGCCTTATCGTGGGCTTGAACTATCCGTTTGGCAAGGGGCTGGGAGCAAGATTTTCCAGTGGGTGGACAGCGCCGCACAGCTGCCCCCGATCGCCGCCCAGGAACACGGGCAGGCCCCGGACGCTCGGCGTCCGGGGCCTCGGAATATGCAGGTGGGAGCGTTACTCCGGGGCGTCTCCGGCGTCGTCGGCGACGCTGCCGCCGCCCGCCCGGCTGTCGTCCCCGTCGGCGTCCAGGAGCCGCAGCAGGGCGCGCAGCCGCTCCAGGGCGGCGTCCGTGACCTCCGGCTCACCCAGCACGAGCTGGTGCAGCACCAGACCGTCGAGCGCGGCGAACACCAGCCGGGCCAGCGCATGGTCCGCGCCGGCCGGCAGCATCCGGCTCAGCTCCCGCCGGGTGGCGTCGAAGTACTCGTCGTACAGCGCGCGCAACTGAGGCAGCAGCTCCGGGCTGCGGCGTGACTCCAGCAGCAGCTCGTACTGGAACGCCTGCCTCCCGGGGTCCGCCGTGACCATCTCGGACAGCCCCGTCGAGAAGTCGGCGACCCTGCCGGTGCCGGGTTCGAGCGCGCTGACGCTCAACGACGTGCGGATGGTGTGGGCGAGCGCCTCCTCGATCAGCGCGTCCCGCGACCCGAAGTGGTGGACCACGAGACCATGGGTGACACCGGCCTCCTCCGCGACGGCCCGATAGGTGAGCTTGCGCAGTCCGCCGCGCGCCACCACCCGTACCGCGGCGTTGAGCAGGGCCTCCCGTCCTTCGCCGTAGTGCAGGCGCTTACGGGGTTTCCGGCTCTCGGGCGCGTCGGCGGATTCGGTCATGCCGGTGACCCTACCGGTACGGTTCCGCAGCCTCCGGCGAAGGGCGGCGTCAGCGCCGGGGCGGGCGGATGCCGCGGAACTCCCAGTCGCCGCCGAGCGCGGTGGACAGCACCTCCTCGGACTCGGTGGGCTGCGCGCCGACGTCGGTACGGATCGGGGTCGGGCCGGTCACGATGTGGTTGGTGAGCCGTCCGAGGCCCTCCACCTCGACCTCGACGACGTCGCCCGGCTGTACGGGCCGGGAGTTGGCCGGGGTGCCCGACAGCAGGACGTCGCCCGGGTACAGGGTGATGGTGCGGGCGATGTCGGCGACGAGGTAGTGCATGTCCCACTGCATCTCGTCGGTCGAACCGTCCTGCGCGACCTCGCCGTTGACGTATGTCCTGAGGCTCTTGCCGCGGAAGTCCCAGTCGGTGACCAGCCCCGGCCCGAGCGGGCAGAGGGTGTCGGAGCCCTTGACCCGGAGCATGGAGCCGGCGTCGGTGTCACGGAAGTCGTGCAGGCCGTAGTCGTTGGCGACGGTGTAGCCCGCGATGTACTCGCCCGCCTCGTCCGGGGAGATGTTCCGCGCCGTGCGTCCGATGACGATGGCGACCTCGCCCTCGTAGTTGAGCCACTTGCAGCCCTCGGGGCGCACGACCGCGCCCTTGTGGGAGTTGAGGGCCGAGGTCGGCTTGTGGAAGTAGGTGGGCGTGTCCGGCAGTTCGATCCCGAACTCGTCGACCCGGCTGCGGTGGTTGAGGTGGACGGCGATCACCTTCGACGGCACGACCGGCGTCAGGTGGTGCGCCTCCTCGGTCTTGACCCGGCGGCCGTCCCCGGCGACCAGCTCGTCACCGTCGACGGTGACCTGGACGGCGGCGCCGTCGAGCAGGATGCGGCGGTACTCAGGCATGGGCGGACTCCTCTACGGGGGTGTGGGATGCGGTCCAGCCGTCGGCGGGCCGGTCGAACCAGAGGTGCACCTGGCCGGTGCCGATCGAGTTCTCGTACTCGCCGTACTGGCGGGCGCTGGCCACGCACGCGCGCTCGCCGAGGGCGCCGGCCATCATCAGGTAGTGGAAGAACCTCGCCTCCGGCTTGTACTTCCAGAACTCGTCCATGGTGTCGAGGACCCGGTCGTGGCGGCCCTCCTTGAACCAGGCGATCCGCTCCTCGTCGGCCGCACGCGCCTCGGGCGTGAAGATGTGCACCGGGTCGCTGGCCTCGTGGTCGCGCAGTTCGCGCAGCGGCCAGAAGGTGTGGGAGAGGGCGCCCGAGGCGATCAGCAGCACCCGGCGGCCCGGGGTGGCCGCGATGCCGTCGGCCAGCGCCCGGCCCAGCCGCAGATGGTCCTCCATGTCGCCGGTCTGGCAGACGCCGATCGTCACCCACCGCTTGTCCGGCAGCCCCTCCCCGAGGAACTTCCACAGGTTGATGGTGGCGTAGTAGACCGGCAGGTAGTCGTCCTCGATCGCGGTGATCCAGGTGCCGTGCTTGTCAGCGAACTTCTCGATGTTGCGGGCGAGTTCGGGGTCGCCGGGGAAGTCGTACGGCATCCGGCACATGCCGCGCGGCAGCTCCTCGGAGGTGAACAGCCCGGCCCGCCGCGCTTGCGCGGTGACCACGAACTCGACCGTGGTCGCCCAGTGCGAGTCGAGGACGACGACGGTGTCGTAGTCGTCCCGCTCGAAGACGTCCCTGCGGAGCTGCTGGAGGCCGGTGACGAGGGTGATCTCCTTGCCCTCGTTGAGCTCCAGCCGGTCCTCCTCCGGCAGCACGATGGTGGGGACGTGGGCGAGGAGGCCCGCCCCGACGATCTCACCCATGGTTCGTCCATCCGTTCGGTGCGGTGACGGTGTTCTTCAGGTCGCAGTAGAAGTCGAAGCTCCAGGTGCCGCCCTCGCGGCCCACCCCCGACTGGCGGGAGCCGCCGAAGGGCGCCTGGAGGTCGCGTACGAAGAAGCAGTTGACCCAGACCGTGCCCGCGACGAGTCGTGCGGTGACCCGTTCGGCGCGTGCCCGGTCGCCGGTGGCGAGGGTGGCGGCGAGCCCGAAGCGGGTGTCGTTGGCGAGCCGGACGGCCTCGTCCTCGTCGGCGAAGGTCTGGAGGGTGAGGACCGGCCCGAAGACCTCCTCCTGCACGATCTCCGAGTCCTGGGCCACATCGGTGAGCAGGGTCGGCGCGTAGTACTGCCCGTCGAGCCGGTGCCCGCCGATGACGGCCCGCGCCCCGGCCGCGAGGGCCCGCTGGACGAACCCGTCGATCTTCTCCAGCTGCCGGGGATGGATGTTGGGCCCGATGTCGGTGGCCTCGTCCCGGGGATCGCCCTGCTTCAGCGCGCTCGCCTTCTCGGCGAACCGGCGTGTGAACTCCTCGGCGACCGCCTCCTCGACGAGGAAGCGCGTCGCGGCCAGACACACCTGCCCGGCGTTGTCGTACTGCTCCACCGCCAGGTCGACGGCGAGGTCCAGGTCGGCGTCCGCGAAGACCAGCAGCGGCGACTTGCCGCCGAGTTCGAGGCTGAGCGGGGTCAGACGGGCGGCGGCCGAGGCGGCGATCCGCCGGGCCGTGGGCACCGATCCGGTGAAGCTGATCCGGCGCACGTCCGGGTGCGAGGTGAGGGCGTCGCCGATCTCGGAGCCGTACCCCTGCACGACGTTCAGCACGCCGGCCGGCAGTCCCGCCTCGGCGGCGATGTCGGCGAGCAGGGAGGCCGTCAGCGGCGACCACTCGGCGGGCTTCAGCACCACGGTGTTCCCGGCGGCGAGCGCCGGGGCGACCTTCCACGTGGCGAGCATCAGCGGGGCGTTCCACGGTGTGATCAGCACGCAGGGGCCGGCCGGGTCCCACGACACGTGGTTCGTGTGCCCCCGTGTCTCGAACTCCTCGTGCTCCAGCCGCAGCAGCCAGTCGGCGAAGAACCGGAAGTTGTGCGCGACCCGAGGCATCACCCCGCGCCGGTGGGACCGCAGCAGGGCGCCGTTGTCGGTGGTCTCGACGACCGCGAGTTCCTCGAGGCGCTTCTCCACGCCGTCCGCGACGGCGTGCAGGATCCGCGCCCGCTCGGCCCGCGAGGTGGCGGCCCACCCGGGAAACGCGGCCTTCGCGGCGGCGACGGCGGCGGCGGCCTCGGCGGGCCCGCCCCGGGCGATCTCGCCGAGGGCGGCGCCGTCGATGGGGGAGTGGTCGGTGAAGGTGCCGGAGGAGGCGACACGTTCGCCACCGATCCAGTGCCGGGTGTCGACGGACACACCGCCGACGATGATCTTGTCAGACATGAGAGGGAGCTTCCTTTTCCATGAAGGGGCAGTGCGCCCGCCCAGGGGCGCGGGCCGTATCGGTATGCGGCCGCGCCGCATGGGCGCGGCCGGTCACGGCGAACCCATGGGCGACCGCGGACCTCACCCGGCGGCCGCCTCGGACGTCCCGGTCTCCAGCAGGCGCCCCCCGTCCCACACCACGCCGACCTGGCGGTAGTAGGCGGCGATCGGCTCCTCCACCGTCAGTCGCGCCAACTCCTCCGTCGGCGCCTCGAACAGCTCCAGCTCCGCGTCGCCGACCCACGGCTGCCCGCCCTCGAAGGAGGCCGCGCCGGACTCGATCAGCTCGTCCAGCGCCAGTCCCTTCCCCTTCTCGATCGACGGCAGCCACCGGTGGTGGGCCATGGGGTGCCCGTTGACGAACCCGTTCGTCTCCGACGGCTCCCGCAGCGTCACCACCGCCTGCGCGAGCCGCCGGTCCGCCGCGGCGAGGGTCGCCCCGAAGCGGGCCCCCGCCTCGATCCGGGGAGCGGGCCCGTAGGGGTGGGGCCGGGTCTGGTGGATGGACCCGAGCTTCTTGGGATAGCCCTGGTGCAGCCCGCGCGCGATCGCGAAGTCCTTGTCGACCCAGATGTAGACGCACCGCGAGTACGTCAGCCCCTTGTACTTGCACCGGACGACCGCGAAGGCCTCCTTGTACTGGGAGAGCACCGGGTCGAGCAGCTCCGCGCCGGACGCCGAGCAGGACTGCCAGTCGGCCCAGATCAGCGCGACCGCGCCCGGGTCCTCGTCGGCAGGCTCCAGCGGCTCCGGCAGCAGTTCGCGCACGCGGGCGGGGTCCGTGCGGTACTCGACGGTGAGCAGGTCGCCCGAGTAGCGCCAGGGCGGGGACGGGATCAGCGACGAGGAGCCCGTCGCCGTCTTGGGCTGGAAGAATCCACGGACGGTGGTCATGGTCAGGCGGTTCCTTACGCGGTGAGGGCGGGCTGCTTCAGGAGTTCGGCGCGGTAGCGGGCGGCGGCGGACATGGCGGCCGGGCCGCCGAGCGCCACGACGGCGACCAGCCGGTCGTCGTGGTGGTAGCCGGCCAGGACGTCCCCGGCCGGGTCGCCGTCCAGGACCCGTACGTCGTCCTTGCCGAGGACAGGGGCGCCGAAGGACTGGAGCCGGAAGTCGTGCTGGTCGCTCCAGAAGGCGGGCAGCGGGGCGAAGGGCGCGGTCTCGGCGCCGGTGAGTACCTTGGCCGCGTGCTTGGCGGTGTCCGTGGGGATGCACCAGTGCTCCACCCGGCGCGGTACGCCGTCGTAGCGGGCGTTGGGGAAACGCGCCACGTCCCCCACCGCGACGACCTCGGGCCGTCCGCCGACCCGCAGCTGCTCGTCGGTGAGCACCCCGTCGGTCAGGTCGAGGCCGTTGCCGTCCAGCCACTCGGTGTTGGCGAGCGAGCCGACCGACTCCACCACCACATCGGCGGGCAGCACCGTCCCGTCGTCGAGGATCACCCCGGTGACGCGGTCCTCGCCCGCGAAGCCGGCGACCCCGGTGCCGAGGGCGAAGCGCACCCCGCGCTCCTCGTGCCGGGCGAGCAGCGCGCGGCCGAGCAGGTCGCCGAGCGGGCCGGCCATGGGCAGCGGCAGCGGATCGACGACGGTCACCTCGGCGACACCGAGGCCCACCGCGGTGGCGGCCACCTCGCAGCCGATGAACCCGGCGCCGACGACGACCACCCGGGCGCCGGGCCGGGTCAGCTCCGCCCGCAGGCCCTGCGCGTCGGCGAGGGTGCGGACCGTGTGGCGTCCGGCGAGGGGACCGGGGCAGCGCAGCCGCCGGGGCCGCATACCCGTGGCGACCACCAGCCCGTCGTACGACAGCTGCGAGCCGTCGTCGAGCACCACGGTCCGTTCGGCGAGGCGGGACGCGACGACCCTGGTGCCGAGGCGCCACTCCGCGTCGGCCACGCTCGCGCGGGGCCGGAAGGCGAGGGACTCGAAGGGCGCCTTCCCGGCCAGCACCTCCTTGGAGAGCGGGGGCCGGTTGTAGGGCATGTGGGGCTCGTCGCCGACGAGCGTGATCGCCCCGGTCCAGCCGGCCGCGCGCAGCTGCTCGGCGGCGCGCAGACCGGCCATGGAGGCGCCGGCCACGACGACGCGTGCGCTGGTGGGAGCCATGGTCAGACCTCGATCCGGATGGCCTGGAGCGGGCAGACGTCGGCGGCTTCCTCGACCTCGTCGAGCAGCGCGTCGTCAGGGTCGCTGACGTACGCCAGCCGCCCGTTCGCGTCCAGCTGGAAGACCTCGGGGGCGGCGAAAACGCACTGGCCGTGGTCCTGGCACTTGTTCATGTCGACGACGACCTTCATGGCCGGTCCTCCTCGGGTCATTTGGTTCCAAACAAAATAGGAAGCGGCGCACCCCTGGTCAATACCTGTCCAGGTGGATAATTTTTTGCCCTCAGCCCCTTGCGGGCCGGTGTGCCCCTTCTTATCGTTTGGCCTCAAACATTTGCCTGCCGCCGAGGAGACAACGGTGAGCGCATCCCCAACACCGGACGTTCGTCAGCACCAGGAGCGGCTCGCCGCCGACGGCATCGACGTGGTCCGGGTGACCTATCCCGATCTCATCGGCACCGACCGCGCCCGTGACGTCCTGCTCGACAGCCTTCCCGCGGCCTGCGCGCACGGACTCACCTTCTGTCGGGCCGTCTACCACACCTCGCCCCAGGGGGACGTCGTCCCCGTGCCCGGGGGCCTCGACGCGGGACTGCCCGACATCCACGTACGACCGGACCTCGACACCCTGGTCCCCCTGCCGTGGGAGCCCGGCGTCGCCGTCTGTCTGGGCGAGACCGTCGACCCGGCCACCGGGTCACCCGCCCCCGAGTCGCCCCGCGACCTGCTGCGCGGCGTGCTCGACCGCTGTGCCGAACAGGGCCTGACCCCGATCGTCGGACCCGAGCTGGAGTACTTCCTGTGCGACGAGGACCCGGCGTCCCCGAGCGGCTGGAAGCGCTACTCGGGCGCGGACGGAGTCGTCTACACCGCCGGCCTGCGCGCCGACCCCGACAACCATCTGCTGCGCACCCTGCGCCACCTCCGCGACCTGCGGATCGGCGCCACCAACGGCAACCACGAGTTCGACGGCGGACAGTTCGAGATCAACCTCGACCACTCCGAGGCACTGTCGGCCGCCGACCGGTCCTTCCGCTTCAAGGCCGCCGTCAAGGAACTCGCCCGAAAGGAGGGCAGGATCGCCACCTTCATGGCCAAGCCGTTCAACGACGCGGGCGGCTCCGGCTTCCACCTCCATCTGTCCTGCGACGGCGAGGACGGGAGGAACGCCTTCGACGACCCGTCCGGCGCCCACGGCCTGTCCGCCACCGCCCGGCACGCCATCGCCGGCGTCCTCGCCCACGCCCCGGCCCTCGCCGCGCTCGCCAACCCCACGGTCAACTCCTACAAGCGCTTCGGCCCGGACACCCTCGCGCCCTGGCTGATCGACTGGGGGCTCGACAACCGCAGCGCCATGGTCCGCATCCCGCCCGAGCGCGGCTCCGGCGCCCGACTCGAACTGCGGCTCGGTGACGCGAGCGCCAACCCGTACCTGCTGATCGCCGGCACGCTCGCCGCCGCCCTGCTCGGGGTGCGGGCGGGCGAGGAGCCCCCCGCCCCGCTGGAGGGCTACGGCTACGACACCGCCCGGTCGGCCCTCCTGCCCATGAGCCTGTCCGACGCCCTCGACGCACTGGAGGCGGACACCGCCCTCACCGAGGTGCTCGGCAAGGACTTCACCACCTCGTACCTCGGCTACAAGCGGAACGAGGTCGAACGCTTCCACCGGCACGTCACCGACTGGGAGTTCACCGAGTACGCCTACCACCTGTGACGTCCAGGAGAACGAAGACCATGACCACTTCCGCCCACCTTCCCTCCGCCCGCGAGGCCGTGCAGGAGCCCCTGCCGCTGGCCGACGTGGATCTCGCCGACCTCGACAACTTCACCGACGGCGTCACCCCCTGGCGCATGTTCCACACCCTGCGCCACGAGGACCCGGTGCACTGGCAGCCCGAGCAGGCCCCCAACTCCGGCTTCTGGTCCGTCACCCGGCACGCCGACATCGCCCGCGTCGACCGGGACGCCGAGACCTTCACCTCGACCAGGTTCGTCAACCTGGAGGAGGTCGACGACGACCAGATCAAGACCCGCGCCTCCATCCTGGAGATGGACGGCGTACGCCACCGCGCGCTGCGCAGCGTGATCCAGCGGCAGTTCGGCGCGAGCGTGATCAACGGCTACACCGACTTCCTGCGCGGTCTGACCGCCACCACGCTGGACGCGGCACTGGCGAAGGGCACCTTCGACTTCGTCGCCGACGTCTCCGCCGACTTCCCCATCAATGTCCTGGCCCGCCTCCTCGACGTGCCGCCGGAGGACAACCAGCAGCTCATCGACTGGGGCAACCGCATCATCGGCAACACCGACCCCGACTACGCCGACGTCCTGCTGCACAGCGCGGAGAGCGAGAAGTACCGTCATCTGCCGTTCCGCTCGCCCGCCTCGGTGGAGGTCTTCGAGTACGGCCGCGAACTGGCCCGGCAGCGGCGCGGCGGGGACGGCACCGACCTGGTCTCGCGCCTGGTGAACACGGTCCCGCGCGACGGTGTGCCGCTGTCCGCGCAGGACTTCGACAACTACTTCCTGCTGCTGGTGGTGGCCGGCAACGAGACCACCCGGCACACCATCTCCCACTCCATGCTGGCCCTGCTCCAGCACCCCGAGCAGCTCGCCCGCCTCCAGGAGGACCCGTCGCTGATCCCGGTCGCGGTCGAGGAGTTCCTGCGCTGGGCCTCGCCCGTCTACCACTTCCGCCGCACCGCGACCCGGGACGTGGAACTGGGCGGCAAGCACATCAAGGAGGGCGAGAAGGTCGTCATGTGGTTCGCCTCCGGCAACCGCGACGAGGAGGTCTTCGGCAACCCGTACGACTTCGACGTGGCCCGGCAGAACAACGACCACGTCACCTTCGGCAAGGGCAGCCCGCACCTGTGCCTCGGCAATCTGCTGGCCCGCACCGAGATCCGCATCATGTTCGAGGAGCTGATCCCCCGGCTCGCCGGCATCCGGCTCGCCGGTGACGTCCCGCGCGTGCGGTCGAACTTCGTCAACGGCATCAAGAAGCTGCCGGTCGAGGTGACCCTGGCCTGACCACCCTCGTGCCGCCCGTCCTCCGCCCGTCCCGCCCCTGCCTCAGCCGGACTTCCAGCCGGGCAGCGTCGGCAGCACCTTCTCCGCGATGCGGAACAGTGCCGCGTCGTCCGGCGGGAGCCGGTCCTCACGCCAGATGACCAGGTCGTAGGAGTCTCCCTTGTCCTCGGTGTCGCCCGCCACCAGCAGATGGCGGGCTACACCGCCGGGGCCCGACGTGGCGTCGCCGCCGTCGAGTCGGAAGGAGATGGCGATGGTCCGGCCCGAGTAGAGGACCGCCGGATGCCCCAGGACCTCCTTGGGCTCGGCGCCGCCGCCCAGGTAGCCGATCGAGTCCCTGACCGGGAGATCGTCGTAGGACGCCGAGATCTGTACGGTGTGGGACTCCAGTTCGACCTTCGCCTCGGGGGTGATGGTCTTGGTGCCCCCCGCCCAGCGGGACTCGCTCTCGCCGCCCGAGGCGTTCACCGCCTCCTCGAGCGGTGTGCCGACGAGCTTCGGCAGGTCCTCGCGGTTCAGCGCGGTGCACAACCGAGCCCCCGACACCCGATTCCTCGGCGCCGGTGAGGCGTCGTCCGAGGTCGAGCAGGTGGCCGGCCCGGTGCTCGTGGCCGTCCCGTCGAAGGCGTCCTGCAGCCACAGGCCACCGGCCACCACCCCGAACAGGACGAACGCCAGTATCGCCTGGCCCCACGCCCCCGTGCCCTTCCCGGGCTCCCCTTGACGGTCGTTCATGTCCCCCCACCCCGTGCGCGCCCCGTGCGCGCCGGGGGAGCTTAGCGGGTGATCGTCCGGCCGCGAAACGATATTGAGACCATGTGATCATCGGGTTCGCGACGCCGTGGGTTCACCGACGGGTAGAACCCCGGCAGCGGGCCCGGCGATCACCCCACGGCCCGTCGAGGCGCCGTACGGCCCTGTCGTCTCCCGTCGAGTGAGGGACCCGAATGACCCAGCAGAACTCCCTCGGTGTCGCCGTCATCGGCACCGGCCGGATGGGCGCCGACCATGTGCGCCGGATCACCGAGGTCACCAGCGGGGCCCATGTCGCCGCCGTCGTCGACCTCGACACCGACCGCGCGGAGGCGATCGCCGCCGGCATCGAGGGCTGCACGGCCTTCGCCGACACCGCCGAGGCGCTGGCCGCGCCGGGCGTCGACGCCGTGCTGGTCGCCTCCCCGGGCCCGGCCCACGAGGCGGCCCTGCTCACCGCCTTCGCCCACGACCTGCCCGTCCTGTGCGAGAAGCCCCTCACCCCGGACACCGCCTCCGCGTTCCGCCTGCTGGAGGCGGAACAGCGGCTCGGCCACCGCAGGGTGCAGGTGGGGTTCATGCGCCGCCACGACCGCGAGTACGCCAGACTCAAGGCCCTGCTGGACAGCGGGGAACTGGGCCGGCCGCTGATGCTGCACCACCGGCACCGCAACCCCGAGAACCCGCCCGGCTTCACCAGCGCCATGGCCCTCAACGACTCCGTGGCCCACGAGATGGACATCACCCGCTGGCTGCTGGGCCAGGAGATCACCGCCGTCACCGTGCTGCGGCCCCGGCCGTCCGCGAACGCCCCCGTGGGCCTGGCCGACCCCCAGTTCGTCGTCTTCGAGACCGACGGCGGCGCCCTCTCCGACGTCGAGATCTACCTCAACGCCCGCTACGGCTACCAGGTGCAGGCCGAGGCCGTCTGCGAGCACGGCACGGCGCGCATCGGCGACGGGCACGACCTGCTGGTCACCACCGCGGGCCGCTGGGGCGGCACGGTCACCCCCGGCTATCTGGAGCGCTTCGAGGACGCCTACGACCGCGAGGTCCAGGCGTGGGTCGACGCCACCCGCCGCGGCGAGGTCACCGGCCCCGGCACCTGGGACGGCTACGCCGTCGCGGCGATCTGCGAGGCGGCGGTCCGCTCCCAGACCGAGGGCGGCCGCGTCGAGGTGACCCTCGTGGACCGCCCCGACTTCCACGGCCCCTGACCTCCCGTACGGCCGCCCGGGTCCGGCGGTGGCTCGCCGCCGGGCCCGGCCCCTTGGTGCTTCCCATCCGGTGGGCATGCTCACCTCAAAGGGCGTGTGATGCGCTCCGGCTGGAGGGTGATGGGGCATGGGAATCGGGGACCGCAGGCAGGCGCGACCTCCGGAGGGGAAGATGCGTCCCCTGGAGGGCAGGACCGCGCTGATCACCGGCGCGGGCACCGGCATCGGCCGGGAGACGGCGCTGCTGCTCGCCGAGGAGGGCGCGGCCGTCGTCCTCGTGGGGCGGCGCCCGCAGCCGCTGGACGAGGTCGCCGCCGCCGTCGGGGAAGCCGGCGGCACGGCCTTCACCCGCCCCGCGCACATCGAGGACGCCGAGGAGGTACGCGACCTCGTCGCCTGGACCAGGGGCGCGGCCGGGCCCGTCGACATCCTCGTCAACAACGCGGGCGGCGCCGGCCAGGTCGGCGACGTCCGCTGGACCGGCGAGGACGAGTGGAACGCCGTCATGGACGTCAACCTCACCGCCGTCTACCTGCTCACCCGGGCCGTCCTCCCGGACATGCTGGAGCGGGGCGGCGGCTCGATCGTCACCATCTCCTCCATGGCCGCGATCCGGCCCACCCTCCTGGGCGGCGCCCCCTACGGCGCGGCGAAGGCCGGGGTGCGGAACTTCATGGCCTACCTCCGCAACAGCTACCGCGACGACCGCATCCGGGCCACCTGCGTCCTGCCGGGCGCGGTCGACACCCCCGTCCTCGACAGCCGCCCCGTGCCACCGAGCCCGGAGCAGCGGGCGGCCATGGTGCGGCCGGAGGACGTGGCACGGGCAGTACTGCTGTGCGTCTCGCTCCCGGAGCGGACGCTGATCGAGGAACTGGTCATCGCACCCACGGCCGGGGTCACAGACTCGTCGGCACCTGCGGCGACATCGTCTTGATCATGGTGTGGGTCCAGCGCGTCGGGCGCAGCGTCCGCGGGTGCGTTCAGCAGGGCCACATGGGTGCCGAGACGGGGGGCGAGGTGCACGGTCGCGTGCCGGGCACCCGTCCGCGAGACAGCTGTCCACGCGCACGGGCCATGCCACGTCACGGCCGTACGGGGTCCGCTCGCCCCAGGTACCCCGGGAGCAGCCCCGGACATTGCCGCCGACCTGGGCCGCGGGAGGCCGCCACACGGGGACGTCCGGGCCGGCCCGTGGGGGCCGGCCCGGACGCGGGGGTCGGACGGGGTCGGATCAGCTCCCGACCCGCGTCACTCGGTGATCGGATCCCGGGGACCCGCGGGATCAGACGAGGTCGAACCGGTCCAGGTTGGAGACCTTGACCCACGCCGCGACGAAGTCGTTGACGAACTTCTGCTTGGCGTCGTCGCTCGCGTACACCTCGGCGAGGGCACGCAGCTCGGAGTTCGAGCCGAAGACGAGGTCGGCACGGGTGCCGGTCCACTTGACCTCGCCGGTGGCCGCGTCACGGCCTTCGAAGAGGGTCTGGTCCTCTGAGGTGGACTTCCAGGTCGTGCCCAGGTCGAGCAGGTTGACGAAGAAGTCGTTGGTCAGCTTGCCCGGGGTCTCGGTGAAGACGCCGTGCGTGGACCCGCCGCTGTTGGCGCCCAGGACGCGCAGACCACCGACGAGGGCCGTCATCTCGGGGGCGCTCAGGGTGAGCAGGTTCGCCCGGTCGAGCAGCAGGTACTCGGCGGGGAGGCGGTTGCCCTTGCCCAGGTAGTTGCGGAAGCCGTCGGAGGTCGGCTCCAGCGCGGCGAACGACTCGACGTCGGTGTGCTCCTCCGTCGCGTCCACACGACCCGGCGTGAAGGGGACCTCCACGTCGAAGCCGGCGTCCTTGGCGGCCTTCTCCACGGCGGCGGCACCACCGAGGATGATCAGGTCGGCGAGGGAGACCTTCTTGGCGCCGGTGTTGAACCCGGCCTGGATGCCCTCGAGGATGCTCAGGACGTGACGCAGCTCGTCCGGGTTGTTGACCTCCCAGCCGCGCTGCGGCTCCAGGCGGATACGGGCACCGTTGGCGCCGCCGCGCTTGTCGCTGCCGCGGAACGTGGACGCCGACGCCCACGCGGTGGACACCAGCTGGGAGACGGTGAGACCCGAGTCGAGCAGCTTGGCCTTGAGCGCCGCGATGTCGGCGGCGTCGATGGCCTCGCCCTCGGCCTCCGGCAGCGGGTCCTGCCAGAGCAGCGTCTCCTCCGGGACCTCCGGGCCGAGGTACAGCGACTTCGGGCCCATGTCACGGTGGGTCAGCTTGTACCAGGCGCGGGCGAAGGCGTCCGCGAACTGGTCCGGGTTCTCGTAGAAGCGACGGGAGATCTGCTCGTAGACCGGGTCGAAACGCAGCGACAGGTCGGTGGTGAGCATGGTCGGGAGGTGCTTCTTCGACGGGTCGTGCGCGTCGGGGATGATCGCCTCGGCGTTCTTGGCGACCCACTGCTTGGCGCCGGCCGGGGACTCCGTCAGCTCGTACTCGTACTCGAAGAGGTTCTTGAAGAAGCCGTTGCTCCACTGGGTCGGCGTGGCCGTCCAGGTCACCTCCAGGCCGGAGGTGATGGTGTCGCCGCCCTTGCCGGTGCCGTAGCCGGACTTCCAGCCCAGGCCCTGCTCCTCCAACGAGGCGGCCTCGGGGTCGGCGCCGACGTTGTCCGCGGGGCCGGCGCCGTGGGTCTTGCCGAAGGTGTGGCCACCGGCGATGAGGGCGACGGTCTCCTCGTCGTTCATCGCCATGCGGCGGAACGTCTCACGGATGTCGCGGGCGGCGGCGATCGGGTCCGGGTTGCCGTTGGGGCCCTCGGGGTTGACGTAGATCAGACCCATCTGGACGGCGGCGAGCGGGTTCTCCAGCTCGCGGTCGCCGGAGTAGCGCTGGTCGTCGAGCCAGGTGGTCTCGGGACCCCAGTAGACGTCCTCGTCGGCCTCCCAGACGTCCTCGCGGCCGCCGGCGAAGCCGAAGGTCTCGAAGCCCATCTGCTCCAGCGCGACATTGCCGGTGAGGATCATGAGGTCGGCCCAGGAGATGGACTGGCCGTACTTCTTCTTCACCGGCCACAGCAGACGGCGCGCCTTGTCCAGGTTGGCGTTGTCCGGCCAGCTGTTCAGCGGCGCGAAGCGCTGCTGGCCGGCGCCGGCGCCGCCGCGGCCGTCGCTGATCCGGTAGGTGCCGGCGCTGTGCCAGGCCATACGGATCATCAGCGGCCCGTAGTTGCCGAAGTCGGCCGGCCACCAGTCCTGGGAGGTGGTCAGTACCTCGGCGATGTCCTGTTTCACGGCCGCCAGGTCGAGGTTCTTGAACGCCTCGGCGTAGTCGAACTCCTCACCGAGGGGGTTGGCCACGGCGGGGTTCTTGGCAAGGATCTTCAGGTTGAGCCGCTCCGGCCACCACTGACGGTTTCCGCCACCCTGGGTGGGGTGCGCGGCGCGGCCATGAGCGACCGGGCAGCCGCCGGCCCCCTCGGCCTTCTGATCCGTGACGATCGCGTCGTGGTTCTCAGTCATGGGAGTCCTTCCGAACTGGGTGGATCACGGTGCTGAACTGCTGGCTTTGGCTTGCGAGCACTGCGGGCACAGGCCCCAGTAGATGACCTCGGCCTCGTCGATCGCGAAGCCGCGGTCGTCGGACGCGGTCAGGCACGGGGCGTGGCCCACCGCGCAGTCGACGTCGACCACGGTGCCGCAGGACCGGCACACGAGGTGATGGTGGTTGTCCCCGACGCGGCCCTCGTACAGGGCCGGGCTGCCGGGTGGTTCGAGGCGGCGTACGAGTCCCGCTTCGGTGAGTGCGCTGAGCGCGTCGTACACGGCCTGGACGGATATGTGGCCGACGCGATCGCGCACGCCGGAGGCGATCGCCTCGACGCCGAGGTGGTCGCCGTCCCGGACGGTCTCCAGCAGAGCGACCCGCGCGGCCGTCACCCGCAGGCCGGCACCGCGCAGCGCCTCGGCGGTGGTCGGAGTCTGGGGCTCGGTCATGACGCCCAACCTACTCCCTCAAACACGAACTGTTCAAGAAAACGAATGACCCAAGTTTGGTGAACGGTTTCGGACACCGTCGGTGCGTCGGTGCGTCGGTGCGTCGGTGCGTCGGTGCGTCGGTGCGACGGTTCGGCGTGACGGCCCGCTCGGGTGCGGTGACACTGGAACCGAGGGATGTCATGAATCCGCGCCTGAGCCGGGGTGGCGCCCCGGCGTCGACACGCTTCCGCGACCGTGCGCACGCCGGCCGGGAGCTGGCCGCGCGCCTGCGCAGGGCGGGGGAGAGGGGGGAGCTGCCCGACCCGGTCGTCCTCGCCCTGCCGCGCGGTGGCGTCCCGGTGGCGCGGGAGGTCGCACGGGCGCTCGGCGCGCCGCTCGACGTGCTGGTGGCCCGCAAGATCGGCGCGCCGTTCCAGGAGGAACTGGGCGTCGGCGCCCTCGTCGGCGACGACCCGCCCCTGTTCGACCGGTCGGCACTCGCCTGGCTGGGGCTCACCGAAGCCGACCTCGCCGCCGTGGTGGCACGGGAGCGGGAGGAAGCGCACCGCCGGGAGCGCCGCTACCGGCGCGGCCGCCCCGCCCCCGACCTGCGCGGCCGCACCGTGATCGTCGTCGACGACGGACTGGCCACCGGCGCCACGGCCCGAGCCGCGCTGCACTCCGTCCGCCGCGGGGGTCCCGCCCGCGTGGTCCTCGCCGTGCCCGTCGGCGCACCCGAGTCCGTCGAGCTGCTGCGCGGTGAGGCCGACCGGGTGATCTGTCTGCGCAGCCCGCACGGCTTCCGCGCCGTCGGCCTCTGGTACGAGAACTTCGACCAGCTCACGGACGACGACGTCCTCGCGGCGCTGGAGGACGGGTGAGCCCGGTGCCACCCCGGGCGCGGCGGTCCGGGGTGGACGCCCGCCGGGCGGGGTACCCGGGACGGGCCCCGCAGCACCGGCTCCGGCGAAGGAGGCGGACCCGGATGAACCCCGCACCCCGCCCGACCCACGAGCGTCACACGCTCCACGAGCGACACAGAGCCCGGGAGGGACACCCGGTCCACGAGCGGCACCCGGTCCAGGAGCGCCTCGCCCGACAGCGGCCGGGCCTACGACGCGGAACCGTTCCTGCCGAGCCGTGGCGGGCTCGCGGCACACCGGCGCGCGGCGGCCGACTGCCGCGGCTGCCCGCTGTACGAGGACGCCACGCGGACGGTCTTCGGCGAGGGCGCGAGTCCGCGAGGACGCCGCTCCTTGCCCGCCGTCCACGGGCAGCCGACGACGCTCACTCGCCGTCGCCCCCGCCGACCAGCACCACCTCCAGCGTGCGCGGGCCGTGGACGCCCTCCACGCGGTCCAGTTCGATGTCGCTCGTGGCGGAGGGGCCGGAGATCCAGGTCAACGGGCGGGTGGGGTCGAGGCGTTCCAGGGCCCGGGGGACCGAGGAGACGACCTGGTCGGGGACGCGTACGACGCAGATGTGGTGGTCGGGGACCAGGGTGATCCGGCGGCGGCCCTGGTCCGGGGAGCCGTCCAGCACGATCGTGCCGGTCTCCGCGACGGCGAGGGCGCAGGCCGTGACGACGCTGTCCACACCGTCCAGTTCGTGCGGGGTGCTCTCGACGCGGTCGGGGACCCGTGTCACCTCGGTCGCCGACAGCCATTCCTCGGGCAGCGCGGGCGGGACGAGTACCGAGGCCGACCCGTGCTCGGTCAGCAACCCCGCGATGACACCGGGGAGTTGGGCGGTGTCCGTGCGGTGCACGATCGCCCGGTAGTCCGCCAGGTTCCCGGCCAGCAGATCCACCGTCTCCGTGACGCTGCGCTCGCCGTGCTCCCGGAGGTAGGTTCGCGGAACGGCCCGCTCGTACGGAATGTCCTCGCGCGGCACGTCGGCGAGGGCGCGCCGCACGCGCCCCAGGATCAGATCCCTGCTGCTCACTTGCCGGTGTCCCTTCCGCCGTCCGCCCGTTCGCCCCTCACACGCCCGCCGCTCGGACGCCCTTCGTCCCCTCGGCCGGCGTCCGCGCCCCCGGCCTCCGTCCGCCCCCCGTCCGTCCGCTGCCACCAGTCGCGGAACGGCTCCGCCGGCAGCGTCGGCAGGTCGCGGCTCGCGCTCCACGCCATGCCGGGGCCCGGCAGCGTGCGCGGGTGGAAGCGGCGGGTGCGGGACGCGAGCCGCTGGCCGGTGCGCAGCGCGCCGGGGTGGCTGAAGGCCCAGCGGGCCGCCCGCATCGCCGCCCGCTCGGCGGCGTGTCCCCTCGCGGGCTTGAGGACGACCTTGTTGCCCCTCTCGGTCGTCTGCCCGCCCTGCGCGACACGCTCCCGCAGATGCACCAGCACCTCGGGGATGTCGATGGCCACGGGGCACACCTCGTAGCAGGCGCCGCACAGCGACGATGCGTACGGCAGCGACGCGTCGATCTCGCTGCCGATGCCTCGGAGCTGAGGGCTGAGGATGGCGCCGATGGGCCCGGGGTAGACCGAGCCGTACGCATGGCCGCCCGCCCGCTCGTAGACGGGGCAGACGTTCAGACACGCCGAGCAGCGGATGCAGCGCAGCGCCTGACGGCCGACCTGGTCGGCGAGCGCGTCGGTACGGCCGTTGTCGATGAGGACGAGGTGGAAGGTGCTCGGGCCGTCCTCGTCGGTCGTGCCGGTCCACGTCGACGTGTACGGGTTCATCCGCTCGGCCGTGGAGGAGCGGGGCAGGGTCTGCAGGAACACCTCCAGGTCCCGCCAGGTCGGCACGATCTTCTCGATGCCGACGACCGAGATCAGCGTCTCGGGCAGGGTCAGGCACATCCGGCCGTTGCCCTCGGACTCCACCACGACCAGCGTGCCGGTGTCGGCGACCATGAAGTTGGCGCCGGAGACGCCGACCCTGGCCCGCAGGAACTTCTCCCGCAGATGCAGCCGCGCCGCCTCCGCCAGCTCCGCGGGTGTGTCGGTCAGGCCTTCGGGGGCGGGGCGGCCCCACTCGCTCATCTCACGCGCGAAGATGTCCCGGATCTCGCCCCGGTTCCGGTGGATCGCGGGGACGAGGATGTGCGACGGGCGGTCCTTGCCCAACTGCACGATCAGCTCCGCGAGATCCGTCTCGTAGGCGTGGATGCCCTCGGCCTCCAGCGCCTCGTTCAGCCCGATCTCCTGCGTCGCCATCGACTTGACCTTGACGACCTCCGTCTCACCGGTCGCCTTGACCAGACAGGTCACGATGCGGTTGGCCTCGTCCGCGTCGGCGGCCCAGTGGACGGTGCCGCCCGCCGCCGTCACCGACTCCTCCAACCGGACCAGATACCGGTCGAGATGACGGAGCGTGTGGTCCTTGATCCGCTTTCCGGCCTCGCGCAGCTCCGCCCAGTCCGACACCTCCGTGACGGCCTTCTCCCGCTTCGCGCGGATCGTGTGCGTGGCGTGCCGCAGATTGCCGCGCAGGGTCGCGTTGTGCACGGCCTCGTGGGCCGCCTTCGGAAACGCCGGCATCCCGACGAACGTCCCGCTCATCCGCGGCTCCCGGTCCCGCTCACCGTCTGCTCCGTACGAACCGTCATGCCGCCGGCTCCTCTTCCGTGCTCGCCAGGATCTCCGCGATGTGGACGGGACGCATACCCGTGCGCAGCCGTGCCATGGTGCCGCCGATGTGCATCAGACACGAGTTGTCGGCCGCGCACAGCACCTCCGCGCCCGTCGACTCGGCGTTGCGCACCTTGTCCCTGCCCATCGCCGCCGAGACGTCGGAGTTCTTCACGGCGAAGGTGCCGCCGAAGCCGCAGCACTCCTCCGCCCCCGGCAGCTCCACCAGCTCCAGTCCCCTCACCGCCTGGAGCAGGCGGCGAGGCCGGTCACCGAGCCCCAGACCGCGCAGGCCGTGGCAGGTCGGGTGGTAGGTCACCGTGTGCGGGTAGTACGCCCCGACGTCCGTCACACCGAGCACGTCCACCAGGAACTCGGTCAGCTCGAACGTCTTCGGCACGACCGGCGCGAGAGTCCGCGCCAGCGTGTCGCCGCGCCCCTCGGCCCGCGCCCGCTCACCCATGCGCGGATACAGCTCCCGCACCATCGCCCCGCAGGAACCGGACGGCGTCACGATCGCCTCGTACCCTCCGAATACATCGGAGAACTTACGGGCGAGTGGTTCTGCCTGATGCCGGTAGCCGGTGTTGTAGTGGGCCTGCCCGCAGCAGGTCTGACCCATCGGGAAGTCCACGTCCACGCCTAGCCTGGTCAGCAGTTTCACCACGGCTCGGCCGGTGTCCGGATAGAGCGTGTCGTTGACGCAGGTCAGGAACAGGGCGACACGCATCGCGGCTCCTTGAAGGTCGGTCATCGGATGAAAGCAGGGTACGACGCCTGTGCCCGGAGGGCGAGAGGGCCCCGGCGGCGGGGTTGGCCGCGCGCGTCCGGCTCGCGGCTGTGCGTACGGGGCGCCAAGCCGAACGTGCGCCGGGCGGGACGGGGTCGTCCAGCCGGACGGCATGCCGCGGGCCGTCGCTCACTCACCCGGCCGCGGAGCCGGGTGCCGGGGGCGTCCATCGGCCGCCGCACCGGGGTGTCGTTCACCGGCCGCCCCGGCACGGCGCAGCTCACCTCGGGGCGAGCCGGTCCTCCGCGGCGCGCCAGGCAGCCGGGTCGCCCCGCGGTTCGTACCGCACCAGCGGCTGCGTGCGGGCGACGAGCCGTCGCATCGAGGCCCGGTCGCCCACCACACCGTGCGTCCGGGCCTGGACGAGTACGTTGCCCAGGGCCGCAGCCTCCGCGGGGCCCGCCACCACCGGCAGCCCGCAGGCGTCGGCGGTGAGCCGGCACAGCAGGGCGTTGCGGGTGCCGCCCCCGACGATGTGGACGACGTCCACCGGGTGGTCGGCGAGCGCCTGGGCCTCGGCGACGGCCCGCCGGTGGGCGAGGGCGAGGGAGTCGAGGATGCAGCGGGTGGTCTCGGCGGGGGAGGAGGGCACCGGCTGCCCCGACTCCCGGCACGCCGTCGCGATCCGCTCCGGCATCCGGCCGGGCGCCAGGAACGCCGCATCCCCGGCGTCCACGACCGACCGCAGCGCCGGCACATCGGCGGCGGCCCGCAGCAGCGCCCCGAGATCGGGGTTCCCCCAGTCCCGTACGCACTCCTGGAGCAGCCACAGGCCCATGATGTTCCGCAGGTAACGGACCGTGCCGTCCAGCCCCAGCTCATTGGTGAAGTTGGCGGCCCGGCTCTCCTCGGTCAGCACCGGCGCCTCCAGCTCCAGCCCCGCCAGGGACCAGGTGCCGGTGCAGATGTACGCGAACCGCTCCCCGGTCGCGGGCACGGCGGCGACCGCCGAGGCGGTGTCGTGGGACCCCACGGTCGTCACCGGCACCGGTCCGGTCAGCCCCGTCTCCTCCAGCACCCGCCGACGCAACAGCCCCGCCGGGTCGCCCGGCCGCCGCAGCGGGGCGAACAGCCCCAGGTCGACGCCGAGCCGCTCCGCCACGTCGTACGCCCAGTCGCGGGTGCGCGGATCGATCAGCTGGGTCGTGGAGGCGTTCGTCAGCTCCGTGCCGAACTCGCCCGTGAGCCAGTACGACAGCAGGTCCGGGATCAGCAGCAGCCGCCTCGCGTACGCCAGCTGCGCGGACGACCTGGCGGCGACCAGCTGGTACAGCGTGTTGAAAGGGGCGTACTGCAGGCCGGTGGCCGCGTACAGCTCGGCGGCGGGCACGGTGGCCCACACCTTCTCCGCGACGCCCTCGGTCCGGGTGTCCCGGTAGTGCACCGGGTTGCCGAGGAGGGCGCCGTCGGCGTCCAGCAGCCCGTAGTCGACGGCCCAGCTGTCGATGCCGACGGAGTCGACCTGCCCGGCCGCCCTCAGCCCGTCGAGGACCCCCGCGTACAGGCCGAGCACGTCCCAGCGCAGCCCCTCGGGTGTCCGCACCGGCCGGTTCGGGAACCGGTGCGCCTCGACCAGGTCCAGCGAGTCCCGGCCCGCCCGGCCGACCATGACCCGCCCGCTGGACGCGCCGAGGTCGACCGCGGCGTACGACGTCACGGCCGTGCTCATCGCAGGAAGGCGGCGGCGACGCCGGCGTCGACCGGGACGTGCAGCCCGGTGGTGTGCGTCAGCTCCCCGCCGGTCAGCGCGAACACCGCGGCCGCCACGTGCTCGGGCAGCACTTCGCGCTTGAGGATGGTCCGCTGGGCGTAGAACTCGCCGAGCTTCTCCTCCTCGATACCGTAGGTCGCCGCCCGCTGGGCGCCCCAGCCGCCGGCGAAGATGCCGGACCCGCGCACCACACCGTCCGGGTTGACGCCGTTGACGCGGATGCCGTGCCCGCCCAGCTCGGCGGCGAGCAGCCGCACCTGGTGGGCCTGGTCGGCCTTGGTCGCGGAGTACGCGATGTTGTTCGGGCCGGCGAAGACGGCGTTCTTGGAGGCGATGTAGACGATGTCGCCGCCCAGCCCCTGCGCGATCATCACCCGCGCCGCCTCGCGCGAGACGAGGAACGAACCGCGGGCCATGATGTCGTGCTGGAGGTCCCAGTCCCCGGCGGTGGTCTCCAGCAGCGGCTTGGAGATCGAGATGCCGGCGTTGTTGACGACGAGGTCGACACCGCCGAAGGCGAGCACGGCCGCCTTGAAGGCCCCGGCGATCTGCTCCTCGTCGGTCACGTCGACGGTCACGGCGACGGCCCTGTCCGGCCCGCCCAGCTCCTCCGCGACGGTGGCGGCGTTGTCGCCGTTGAGATCGGCGACGACGACACACGCGCCCTCGGCGACCAGCCGGTGCGCGATGGCCCTGCCGATCCCGCTGCCCGCCCCCGTCACCAGCGCCACCCGTGTGGCCAGCGGCTTCGGCTGGGGCATCCGCCGGAGCTTGGCCTCCTCCAGCGCCCAGTACTCGATGCGGAACTTCTCCGACTCCTCGATCGGCGCGTACGTGGAGACCGCCTCGGCCCCCCGCATCACGTTGATCGCGTTGACGTAGAACTCGCCGGCCACCCGTGCCGTCTGCTTGTCCTTGCCGAAGCTGAACATGCCCACGCCCGGGATCAGCACGATCGCCGGGTCGGCGCCGCGCATCGCCGGGGAGTCGGGCTCGGCGTGCCGCCGGTAGTAGGCGGCGTACTCCTCGCGGTACTCGGCGTGCAGCTCCTTCAGCCGGGCGATCGCCGTGTCCAGGTCCACGCTCGGGGGCAGGTCCAGCACGAGCGGACGGACCTTCGTCCGGAGGAAGTGGTCCGGGCACGAGGTGCCCAGCGCGGCGAGCCGCGGGTGCTCCGCACGGGACAGGAAGTCGAGCACGGCCTCGGAGTCGGTGAAGTGCCCGACCTGCGGCCTGTCCTGCGAGGCGACGGCCCGGACGTGGGGCGCCAGTGCGGCGGCCCGCTCCCGGCGCGCGGCGGCGTCGAGGGCCTCGTAGCCCTCGATGACCGCTCCGAAGGGCTCGGCCCTCCCCTTCTCCTTCAGAAACGCCTCGGCGGTACGGATGATGCGGAGCGAGTTCCGCTCGCACTCCTCGGCCGTGTCGCCCCAGGCGGTGATGCCGTGTCCGCCGAGCACACACCCGATGGCCCGCGGGTTCTCCCGCTTCACGGCGGCGATGTCCAGCCCCAGCTGGAAGCCCGGCCGTCGCCACGGCACCCACACCACGCTGTCCCCGAAGCACTCGGCGGTCAGCTTCTCCCCGTCGGCCGCGCAGGCCAGCGCGATCCCGGAGTCGGGGTGCAGATGGTCCACGTGGGCGGCGTCCACCAGGCCGTGCATGGCCGTGTCGATGGACGGCGCCGCCCCGCCCTTGCCGTGCAGGCAGTAGTCGAACGCGGCGACCATCTCGTCCTCGCGCTCCACCCCCGGGTACACGTCGACGAGGGCCCGCATCCGGTCCAGCCGCAGTACCGCGAGGCCGGCCTCGGTGAGCGTCCCGAGGTCACCCCCGGACCCCTTCACCCACATCAGCTCCACATCACCCCCGGTGACGGGGTCGGTGGCGGTCCCCTTGGCGGACGCGTTGCCGCCGGCGTAGTTGGTGTTGCGGGGGTCGGCACCGAGGCGACGGGACCGGGCGAGCAGGGCGGCGGCTTCGGGATGGGTAGCCATGTGCGATCAATCCTTACGTGACGATGTAACCAGGGGGAGACTTCTCAGGGGCACGGGGCTGTGCCGAATGGCGGCCACCGCCGCGTGGGCGCGACCAGCCACGAACCGGCCCGCAGTCCGCGACCGGCAGGACCCGGCAGACGGGGCTCGGCCATCGCCGTCAGCCCACCGCAGCGGTCACGCTCCCCACCCCGCCTGCTCCCCGCCGACCCGCTCCTCGACGATCTTCGAGGCCCACCCGGACCGGCGGTACGCGGAGATCGGGTCGGGGTCCAGCCCCATCTCCTCCCGCACCTCACGAAGCAGCGGCCGCACATCCGTGTTGTACGCGTCCATCAGCACCGCGTTGGCCTCCAGCACGTCCCCGGCCTGCTGGGCGGAGCGAAGCGCCTCCCGGTCCACCAGCAGCGCCTTCGCCGTGGCCTCCTGGACGTTCATCACCGACCGGATGATCGCCGGGATCTTCGCCTCGATGTTGTGGCACTGGTCGAGCATGAACGCGACCTCGGGAGTGAACCCGCCCCCGCGCACCACCTCGTACATGATCCGGAACAGCTGGAACGGGTCGGCGGCCCCGACCATCAGGTCGTCGTCCGCGTAGAACCGGGAGTTGAAGTCGAACGCGCCGAGCCTCCCCTCGCGCAGCAGCGTCGCCACGATGAACTCGATGTTGGTGCCGGGCGCGTGGTGCCCGGTGTCGACCACGACCTGCGCCTTCGGCCCGAGCTTCAGGCAGTGCGCGTAGGCGGTGCCCCAGTCCGGGACGTCGGTGGTGTAGAAGGCGGGCTCGAAGAACTTGTACTCCAGAAGCATCCGCTGCCCGTCCCCGAGCCGCTCGTACACCTCGGCCAGACCCTCGGCCAGCCGGTCCTGCCGCTCGCGCACATCGTCCTGGCCGGGGTAGTTCGTGCCGTCCGCGAACCACAGCTTCAGATCGCGGGACCCGGTGGCGTCCATGATGTCGACGCACTCCAGCAGATGGTCGACGGCCTTGCGGCGCACGGCCGCGTCCGGGTGGCAGATGCTGCCCAGCTTGTAGTCGTCGTCCTGGAAGGTGTTGGAGTTGATCGCGCCGAGCCTCACCCCGCGCTGTTCGGCGTGCTTGGCGAGCTCTGCGTATCCATCGGAGCCGTCGACCTTGTCCCAGGGGATGTGCAGGGCCACGGTCGGGGCCACACCGGTGAACTCGTGCACCTTGCCGGCGTCGTCGAGCTTCTCCCAGGGGTTGCGCGGCACACCGGCTTGGGCGAACACCTTGAAACGGGTTCCGGAGTTTCCGTACGCCCACGACGGCGTCTCGACGGCCTGGGTCTTGAGGGCGGCCTTCACCGCGGCGAGCTCGGTCACGTCAGGGCTCCTACCGGCTTTGATGTCTGAAACGATTCAGCACGGGAAACTATGAGCGGCTCGTCCGACTGTCAACCCCCCAGGTCAAGACCGTCGGTCGTGACCCTGTTGTGACCTCTCCTGTCGAAAAAATTTCGATCGAAACCCATTGACGTGACCTGCGTGTGGTGCCTAACGTCCCGGCAACCAAGTTGAAACCTTTCACGACGCAGTGAGGGCCCCGCCCTCCGCCACCGGCGTCGTCAAGGAGCCCTCATGACAGACCGGTCCGACACGGGTCCGGCCCCCGTTCTCGCACTGAAGGGCATCTCCAAGTCCTTCGGCGCCGTACGCGCCCTGCGGGACGTGTCCCTCGAACTGTTCCCGGGCGAGGTGCACGCACTCGCCGGTGAGAACGGCGCGGGCAAGTCGACCCTGATCAAGACGCTCGCCGGGGTGCACCGACCGGACTCCGGCCAGGTGCTCCTCGACGGAGCGCCCACGGTGTTCCACGGTCCGGCCGACGCCCGGGACGCGGGCATCGCCGTCATCTACCAGGAGCCCACGCTCTTCCCCGACCTGTCGATCGCCGAGAACATCTTCATGGGCCGCCGGCCGCGGCGCGCCCTCGGCCGGATCGACCACAAGGCCACGCACACGGCGACCCTCGCCCTGATGCAGCGGCTCGGCGTCGAACTCGACCCCGACCGCCCGGCACGCGGCCTGTCCATCGCCGACCAGCAGATCGTCGAGATCGCCAAGGCGCTCTCGTTCGACGCCCGCGTCCTGATCATGGACGAGCCGACGGCGGCCCTCACCGGCAGCGAGGTGGCCCGGCTCTTCGGCGTCGTCCGCACCCTGCGCGAGCAGGGCTCGGCGGTCCTCTTCATCTCCCACCGGCTGGAGGAGATCTTCCAGATCTGCCGACGGGTCACCACCCTGCGCGACGGCGCCTGGATCTCCAGCGAACCCCTCGACGGCATGACCGAGGACGACCTCGTCCGCCGCATGGTGGGCCGCGACCTGGCGGAGCTGTACCCCAAGCAGCAGGTCGAGCCCGGTGAAGTCGCCCTGAGCGTCCGCCGGCTGACCCGAGAGGGCGTCTTCACCGACGTCTCCTTCGACGTCCGCCGGGGCGAGATCGTCGGCCTGGCCGGCCTCGTCGGCGCCGGCCGCACGGAGGTGGCACGGGCCGTCTTCGGCATCGACCGCTGGGACGCGGGCGAGGTCGCCGTCGACGGAAAGCCCCTCACCAACGGGGCGCCCTCCACCGCCATGTCCGCCGGACTCGCCCTGGTCCCCGAGGACCGCCGCGCCCAGGGGCTGGTGATGGACATGTCCATCGAGCGGAACATCGGTCTCACCGGGCTCCGGACGACCGTGAAGGCCGGCCTGGTCGACCGCGGAGCGGAGCGCAGCCGTTCCCTCGACTGGGCGGTCAGGCTCCAGGTGAAGTACGCCCGTATCGCCGACACCGTCAACACCCTGTCCGGCGGCAACCAGCAGAAGGTCGTGCTCGCCAAGTGGCTCGCCACCGGCCCGAAGGTGCTGATCGTCGACGAGCCCACCCGCGGCATCGACGTCGGCACCAAGGCCGAGGTGCACCGCCTCCTCAGCGAACTCGCCGCCGACGGTGTGGC
Organism: Streptomyces sp. NPDC042364; assembly: GCF_056437585.1. Classification (NCBI taxonomy): domain Bacteria; kingdom Bacillati; phylum Actinomycetota; class Actinomycetes; order Kitasatosporales; family Streptomycetaceae; genus Streptomyces; species Streptomyces sp. NPDC042364. The sequence continues at coordinate 40,383 of NZ_JBWKAJ010000019.1, forward strand.
GGTGCTGATGATCTCCTCCGACCTGCCCGAGATCCTCGGAATGGCCGACCGCGTGCTCGTGATGCACGAGGGCCGGCTCACCGCCGAGATCCCTCGCTCCGAAGCCACCGAGGAATCCGTGATGGCCGCAGCCACGGGGAGGGCCGCCGCATGACGGTGACCACTCCGCAGAACACCCCCGTCGAGGTGCCCCGGTCCAGCGGCACCCGGCTCGTGGACCGCGTCTTCAAGATGCGGGAACTCGCCATCCTCGTCGTCTTCGTGGCGATGATCGTCGTCACCCAGCTCGGCAACAGCGAGTTCCTCACCGAGCAGGGCATCAAGGACCTGCTGCTGAACGCGACCATCCTGGTGCTGGTCGCCGTAGGCCAGTCGCTGGTCGTCATCACCCGAAACGTCGACCTGTCGGTGGGCTCCACGCTCGGCATCAGCGCCTTCGCCGCCGGCACCTATCTCCAGGGCGGCGGCAACGCGGTCGTCGCCGTGTTCCTGGCGGTCCTGATGGGCATCGGCTTCGGGCTGCTGAACGGACTGCTCGTCAGCCTCGGCCAGGTCCCGGCCCTAGTCGTCACCCTCGGCACGCTGTACATCATCCGCGGCATCGACTCCATCTGGGTCGGTTCCCGTCAGATCACCGCGGCCGACCTGCCCGACGGTTTCGTGGACTTCGGCTCCGGCGGCATCACCGCGGTGCCGTACCTGGCGCTGATCGCCCTGGCGGTGCTGGTGGCCACGGCGTACTACCTGAAGCACTTCGGCAGCGGACGCGAGCTGTACGCGCTCGGCTCCAACCCGGAGGCCGCCCGGCTCGCCGGCATCCCGGTCCGCAAGCGGATCCTGGTCGCCTACACCTTCTGCGGCGCTCTCGCCGGCCTCGCCGGAGCGCTGTACCTGGCCCGCTTCGGCAACGTCGACTCCGGCACGGGCAACGGCTACGAACTGACCGTCGTCAGCGCGGTCGTGGTCGGCGGAGTCGTCTTCACCGGGGGCTCCGGCAGCGTCTACGGGGCCGCACTGGGTGCCCTGCTGCTGACGTCCATCAACAGCGTGCTGCCCGCCCTCGGCGTCAGCTCGGTGTGGGTGCTCGCCATCAACGGCATCCTGCTCATCCTCGCCATCGCCGTGGACCGCGCGGTCGCACTGCGGGTGGCGACCGCCCTGAAGAAGAGGAACGCCCGCCATGGCTGACTCCACCCTGTCGCGCGCCATTCGCTGGGACACCGTGGTCGGCGCCCTCCTGATCGTCGTGCTCCTGCTGTCCTTCTCCACCGTCGACGGCTTCGGCAACGCGCTCAACCTGTCGTTCCTCATCGGCAACACCCTGCCGATCGCGCTGATCGCCCTGCCGATGACCCTGCTGGTGGTGTCCGGCGAGATCGACCTGTCGGTCGCCTCCACGGCCGGGCTGTCCGGCGCGGTGATGGGCGCCCTGTGGAACCAGGGCATGACCATCGAGGCGATCATTCCGATCTGTCTGGCCCTCGGTGTGGTGTGCGGCCTGATCAACGGCCTGCTGGTCACCCGGCTCGGTCTGTCCTCCCTCGCCGTCACCATCGGAACCCTCGCCGCCTACCGGGGCATCGCGCAGATCGTGCTCGGCTCCGACGCGGTGACCGACTTCCCCACGCAGTACCTGGACTTCGCGGCCGGCCGCATCGGCGACAGCTTCGTCCCGCAGGCCTTCATCCCCTTCCTGGTGCTGCTCGTCATCGCCGTGGTCGCCCTGCACGCCACCCCGTTCGGGCGCTCCCTGTTCGCGATCGGCGCCAGTGAGGAGGCCGCGCGCTTCACCGGCATCCGCGTCAGGCGCCAGAAGCTGATCCTCTTCACCGTCACCGGTCTGATGGCCTCCCTCACCGGAATCTTCTGGGCCCTGCACTACGCCAGCGCCCGCTACGACAACGCCACCGGTCTCGAACTCTCCGTCATCGCCGCCGTGTTGCTCGGCGGTATCGACTTCGACGGCGGCAAGGGCACCCTCGGCGGCGCGATCGCCGGTGTGTTCCTCCTCGGCACCCTCCAGAACGTGATGAGCCTGCAGGACGTCTCCGCCCAGTCGCAGATCGTCGTCACCGGTGTCCTGCTCGTCCTCTCCGTGCTCGGCCCCCGGGTCGCACGTCAGATCTCCGTCGCGAGGGCCGGCCGCGGCGCGGCCTCAGCGCCGGTTCCCAAGGCGCCCACTCCAGCCCCCTGACGGCTGGGCCCCCACCGCCATCCGCACACGCACACCCGCCCGTCCCTCCGTATCCAAGGAATCCTCATGCGCAAGGCAACCCTGCGTCGCTCCTGTGCGGCACTCGCGGCCGTCACCTCCTTCGCCCTGGCGGCCACCGCCTGCGGCGGCACCACCAAGGAGGACGTCAAGAACGACGCCGCCTCGGCGAGCGCGACCCGAAAGGCCGACCCGAACGCCGAGCTGAAGAAGGGCCTGACGGTCGGCTTCCTGCCCAAGCAGGTCAACAACCCGTACTTCACCTCCGCCGACAAGGGCGGCGAGGCCGCCCTGAAGGAGCTGGGCTCCAGCTACAAGGAGGTCGGCCCCTCCAGCGCCACGGACACCTCCGGCCAGGTGAACTACGTCAACACCCTCACTCAGCAGCAGGTCGACGCCATGGCCGTCTCCGCGCAGGACCCCGGCGCCCTGTGCACCGCGCTCAAGCAGGCCATGTCCAACGACATCAAGGTCGTCACCTACGACTCGGACACCAAGCCCGAGTGCCGCAACGCCTTCGTCTCGCAGGCCAGCGCGGAGGACCTGGGCCGCACCGAGGTCCAGCTGCTCGCCGAGCAGATCGGCTACAAGGGCGAGATCGCGATCCTGTCGGCCGCGCAGACCGCGACCAACCAGAACACCTGGATCGAGTTCATGAAGGACGAGCTCAAGCAGGACAAGTACAAGGACATCAAGCTCGTCAAGGTCGCCTACGGCGACGACGACGCCCAGAAGTCCTTCCAGCAGACCCAGGGCCTGCTCCAGGAGTACCCGAACCTGAAGGGGATCATCTCCCCGACCACGGTCGGCATCAAGGCCGCCGCCCAGTACCTGTCGGGCTCCAAGTACAAGGGCAAGGTCAAGCTGACCGGCCTCGGCACCCCCAACGACATGCGCAAGTACGTCAAGGACGGCACCGTCGAGGGCTTCGAGCTGTGGGACCCGGCGAAGCTCGGCGAGCTGGCCGCCCGCACCGCGGTGGCGCTGGTCTCCGGCCAGATCACCGGCAAGGAGGGCGAGACCTTCACCGCCGGCGACATGGGCGAGTACACCATCGGCAAGGACGGTGTGATCAACCTCGGCAAGCCCACCGTCTTCACCAAGGAGAACATCGACAAGTTCGACTTCTGACCGGCGGACCGGCCACCCGACCGTCTGATCCCCCGATCCTCCGAACGAGCCACAGCCACCCCCCTCACCCCCCCAGGAGCGGTATCTCATGCAGCGCGTCTGCTTCCTGCTCAAGGTCCGCGAGGACCGGATCGACGAGTACCGCGAGCGGCACGCCGCCGTGTGGCCGGAGATGCTCCAGGCGCTCTCGGCCACCGGCTGGCACAACTACTCCCTCTTCCTGCGCGACGACGGCCTCCTCGTCGGCTACCTGGAGACCGAGGACTTCCGGGCCGCCCTCGCCGGCATGGAGGCCACCGAGGTCAACGCCCGCTGGCAGAAGGAGATGGGGCCGTTCTTCGAGTCCCTCGACGGCGCCCGCCCCGACGAGGCCATGAAGCCCCTCACCGAGGTGTTCCACCTGGCCTGACCTCCTGCTCGACCTGCTTCCTCCCCTTCTCATTTCGACGACAACGGAGTCCCCAGAGATGAAGAGACGCACGCTGCTCGGCGCCGCCGTCGCAGGCGCCGTGGTGACCCCCGCCCTCGGCTCCGCCACCGCACGCGCCGCCGACCCGGGGCCCTCGGTCAGCCAGACCGGCAACACCCTGCTGGACGGCCAGGCCATCTACTTCGTCTCCTACGACGGGCTGGTCAACAACAACTCGTTCCAGAAGAACGGCCTGCTGACCTACAAGGGCTACCAGTACGCCGTCTGGTACACCGCCGACCGCAACGCCGTCGTCGGCCGCCGCGCCCTCGGCTCCGGCACCTGGTCCACCGTCAAGGTCGGCCACACGCTGCGCTACAACGACTCCCACAACGTCATCTCCATGGGCGTCTCCAAGGGCGACGGCCGCCTCCACCTCAACATGGACTCCCACAGCGACGGCTTCACCTACGTCAAGTCCGTCGCCGGCCTCATGGACAACCCGGCCGGGCTGAGCTGGACCACCAGCCGCTTCGGCGCCCCGCAGACCACCCTCGACGGGCTCGCCCTCACCTCCCAGTTCACCTACCCGCAGTTCATCTCCACCCCGGAGGGCAACCTCCAGCTGAGCTACCGCGCCGGCATCTCCGGCAACGGCCGCAACGCCCTCGCCGAATACAACGGCACCACCTGGACCAACCTCGGCGAGTGGACGAGCTCCACCGGCACGTACACCAGCGAGCACGGCTCCAGCACGGCCCGCAACATGTACCTGCACGGCATCGACTACGACCGAGGCGGGCGCCTGCACGCCATGTTCACCTGGCGCGAGCAGAACGGCGCCGTGATGTGCAACGGCGGCGGCATCACCAACCACGACACCGGCTACGTCTACTCCGACGACCGCGGCCGCACCTGGCGCAACAACGCGGGCACCGTCGTCGGCGTCACCGGCGGCTCCGACCGCGTATCCGTCAACGACGCGGGCCTCGTCGTCGACCCGCTCAACCCCGACCACTCGCTGATGAACCAGGAGAGCCAGACCACCGACTCCGCCGGCCGCCCGCACGCCGTCATCAGCTACGTTCCGGGCCGCTTCGGCCAGTGCACCACGAACTACGTCGCCGACCGAACGGCCAACGGCCGTGCCTTCCTGGTCCGCAAGAGCTCCTCCGGCGCGTGGGCGAAGACCGAGATACCGGTGCCGCTCAACTCCAGCCAGCGCACCAAGCTGGTCATGGACAAGTACGACAACGCCTACGCGATCTTCCCGTTCGGCCGGATCGCCGGTGCCTCGGTGGCCTCCGGGCACACCGACTGGAGGATCCTCTTCGACGGCGCAGGACTCAACGCCTTCGGCGAGGTCGTCATCGACGAGACCCGCATCGCCCAGGACAACGTCCTGTCCGTGATGTACCAGGTGAAGTCCAGCGGAACCACTCCGTCGGCGCTCCGCGTCATCGACTTCGCCCTCCCCGCCTGATTCCCCCACGACGGCGGCGTTCCTGCGCCCGACCCGGTCATTCCTGCGGTGGCCCGAAGGTAATGTGAACGTATGCCCGCCGCTCCGCACCTTCCTGGAGGTCCCCACCCCATGGCCCAGTCGGTGGGTATCAAGGACGTCGCCGCTGCCGCCGGAGTCTCCGTCGGCACGGTGTCGAACGTCATCAACCGGCCGGATTCGGTGGCCTCCGGAACCCGTGCCCGGGTGCTGGCCGCCATCGACCGACTCGGCTACGTCCGCAGTGAGTCGGCGCGCCAGCTGCGGGCCGGGCGGAGCCGGATCATGGGGCTGCTCGTGCTCGACATGGGCAACCCCTTCTTCGTCGACGTCGCGCGCGGTGCCGAGCGGGCCGCGCGCGACGCCGGGCTCGGCGTGATGGTCTGCAACAGCGCGCAGAGCGCCGGCGAGGAGTCCGAGTACCTGTCGCTCTTCGCCGAACAGCGCGTACGGGGCGTGCTGCTGACCCCCGCGGACGCGACCGGGCGCAACATCGAGGCGTTCCGCCGCCACGGCATCCCCTTCGTCCTCGTCGACCGGGTCGCCGAGGGCACCACCGAGTGCTCGGTGTCCGTCGACGACGTCGCCGGGGGCGCCCTCGCCGTGCGGCACCTGGTGGACGCGGGCCACCGCTCCATCGCCTATGTCAGCGGCCCCTCGGGCCTCAACCAGGTCCGCGACCGCCGCACCGGCGCCCTGAAGGCGCTGGAGGAGGCGGGCCTCGGCCCCGAGGCCCTGCGGGAACTGCCCACCGAGCGCCTCGACGTGGCCGCCGGGCGGGACGCGGGCGCCCGACTGCTCGGTCTCGCGGAGCGCCCGACCGCCGTGTTCTGCGCCAACGACCTGCTCGCCCTGGGCGTCCTCCAGGCCATGTACGCGGCCGGTGTCAGCGTCCCCGACGACCTCGCCATCGTCGGCTACGACGACATCGAGTTCGCCGCGGCCGCCGCCGTCCCCCTCACCTCCGTACGCCAGCCCGCCGTCACCATGGGCGCCCTCGCCGCCGAGCTGCTCCTGGAGGAGACCGAGGCCGACACAGCGCCGAGCCCGCACGAGCACCGGCGGGTCGTCCTCCAGCCGGAGCTGGTGGTGCGCCGCTCCAGCCTCTCGGCGCGCTGAGCGGCCGGCCGCCGCCCGGCCGCACCGCCGCTCTTACCGACTCCGGAGTCAGCCGGATTTTCTTGATCCACGGACTCGGCCGGGCGGAGAATCTGTGCTGGACTGGGCCACGGCCCGGAGTCCGTCCGTTCAAGGAGCCCTGTTGTCCGTCAGCTACCGGCAGCCCGGTGTCGTCCTCACCGACCGCCGCTTCGCCGTCCCCCTCGACCACCACGACCCGGCGGGGGAGCGGATCGAGCTCTACGGGCGTGAGGTCGTCGCGAGCGGCAAGGCCGGCCAGGACCTGCCCTGGCTGCTCTATCTGCAGGGCGGCCCCGGCTTCGGCGCCAACCGGTTCGTCGGCCGTCAGGCGTGGCTGGACCGGGCGCTGAAGGAGTACCGGGTCCTCCTCCTCGACCAGCGCGGCACCGGCGCCTCCACCCCGGCCAACCGCCAGACGCTCCCGCTGCGCGGCGGGCCCCGGGAGCAGGCCGACTACCTCGCCCGCTTCCGCGCCGACTCCATCGTCCGCGACTGCGAGGCCATCCGCCGCGAGGTCACCGGCGGCGCCCCCTGGACGGTCCTCGGGCAGAGCTTCGGCGGCTTCTGCGCGGTCACCTATCTGTCCTTCGCCCCCGAGGGGCTGAGCACCGCCGTCATCACCGGCGGACTGCCCTCCCTCGACGCGACCGCCGACGACGTCTACCGCGCCGCCTACCCGCGCATCGAACGCAAGGTCGCCGCCCACTACGCCCGCTACCCGCAGGACGTCGAGCGGGCCCGGCGGATCGCCGAGCACCTGCTCCAGCAGGACGTGGTCCTGCCGAACGGCTACCGGTTCACCGTCGAGGCGTTCCAGTCGCTGGGCATCATGCTCGGCCGCTCCGACGGCAGCCACCGGCTGCACTTCCTGCTGGAGGACGCCTTCGTCCGCACCCCCACGGGGCCCGCCCTCTCCGACGCCTTCCAGGAGGAGGTCCAGGGGCTCCTGTCGTACGCGGGCCATCCGCTGTACGCGCTCCTCCACGAGGCGATCTACGGCCAGGACCCGGGCCCCACGGACTGGGCCGCGGAGCGGGTGCGCGCCGAGTTCCCGCAGTTCGACGCCGCCAAGACCCTCACCGGCGACGGCCCGCTGCTGTTCACGGGCGAGTCCGTCCACCCCTGGATGTTCGAGAACGATCCGGCCCTGCGCCCCCTGCGCGAGACGGCCGAGGACCTGGCCGGGGAGCGAGGGTGGGGACCCCTGTACGACCCGGACCGGCTCGCCGTCAACGACGTCCCGGTCGCCGCGGCGATCTACCACGACGACATGTACGTCGACACCGCCCATTCGCTGCGGACGGCCCGTGCCGTCCGGGGCCTGCGCACCTGGGTCACCGACGAGTTCGAACACGACGGCGTACGGGCCGGCGGGCCGCGGGTCCTGGACCGGCTGCTGGCGCTGGCACGCGACGAGGAGTGACGAGGACACCGGCAGGGGCGGGCCGGACGCCGACGGCACCGCCCTGCGCCGCCCTTTGGACGCGGCCGGCGACGCGGGCGGGGTCGTTAGGGTGAGCCCTATGGAACGAACATCCGGTGATGTGCTCAACCCGCACACTTCACAGGCTCCGCAGGACCCGCCGGGCCCGGACGACCTGCGCGCCGACTGCGGCAACTGCTTCGGCCTGTGCTGTGTCGCGCTGCCCTTCGCCGCCTCGGCGGACTTCGCCGTCGACAAGGCCGCGGGGAAACCGTGCGGGAACCTCCGGGACGACTTCCGGTGCGGTATCCACACCCGGCTGCGGGACGAGGGCTTCACCGGCTGCACCGTCTACGACTGCTTCGGCGCCGGACAGAAGGTCTCGCAGGTCACCTTCGGCGGCCGGGACTGGCGTACGGGCGGCCGTGAGCACGCCAGGCGGATGTTCGACGTGTTCCCGGTCGTACGCCACCTGCACGAACTGCTCTGGTACCTCACCGAAGCGCTGACCCTGACCGCCGCCCGCCCGGCGCACGCCGAGGTCCGCCGGGCGCTCGACGAGACCGAGCGGCTGACCCGGCGCACGGCCGGGGAACTGGCGGAGCTGGATGTCGCAGCGCACCGGCAGCGGGTCAACGAGGTGCTGCTGAAGGTCAGCGGCCTCATGGGGGCGGGCGCGGCACGTGGGAAGAACCGCAGGGGAGCCGACCTCATGGGCGCGCGTCTCAAAGGCGCCGACCTCAGGAAGGCCAGCCTGCGCGGCGCGTACCTGATAGCCGCCGACCTGACCGGAGCCGACCTGCGCGGCGCCGATCTGATCGGTGCTGACCTGCGCGACGCGGACCTCACCGACGCGGACCTGACCGGCGCCTTCTTCCTCACCCAGCCGCAGATCAACGCCGCCCGGGGCAGTGCCGGCACCCGCCTCCCGGAGTCAGTCACCCGCCCCGCCCACTGGGCGGCGTGACCGGGACGGCCCCACCTCCGCGCCCCCGGCCCTCCCTTCGGTGCCCGCGCCCGATGCGGCCTCGGCCCGGCCCTCCGGCCGGCGCTCCAGGCGCACCCGCAGCCCCTCCGGCATCAGCGTCAGCCGCTCGGCGACCGTCAGCCGGTACGCCGGGTCCGGCCGCAGCTCGTAACGGCGCAGCAGCAGCCCCAGCACCAGCGTGGCCTCGTGCAGCGCGAACTGGCGGCCGATGCAGGCCCGTGCCCCCGTGCCGAACGGCTTGTAGGTGTGCGGGGGCCGTGCGCGGACGGCCGCCGCGTCGAAGCGGTCCGGCTCGAACCGCTCGGCGTCCGCGCCCCACACCTCCGCATCCCGGTGCACCAGCGTCGTCAGGACCAGCGCCCAGGCACCCCGCCGCATCGGATGGACACCGCCCAGCACGGTGTCCGCCAGGGCCTCCCTTGAGTAGGCGGGCGCCGTCGGCCACAGCCGCAGCGTCTCGTCGAGCACCCGCCGTACGTAGCGCAGTCTGGCGACCTGGTCGTAGCCGGGCCTGGCCGTGTCGCCCCACACCCGGTCCACCTCGGCGCGGGCGCGGGCGGCGAGTTCGGGGCGCCGGGCGAGGTAGTGCAGGGCGAACGACAGGGCGCCCGAGGTGGTCTCGTGGCCGGCGATCAGGAAGGTGATGACCTGGCGGCGCACGTTCCGGGCGGACAGCCGCTCCCCGGTCTCCGGATGCGCCGTCTCCAGCATCCGGTCGAGCAGGTCTCCGGCGCCGCCGCCTCCGCCGGCACCGGACGACCGGCGTGCCCGCACCACCGCGTCGACCGTGTCGTTCAGGTAGGCCATGTCCGCCGCGTTCTGCCGTGAGGCGGCCCGCAGCAGCAGGGGCGCCAGCGGGTCGGGGACGACGTTGCGGCGCTGGGCGTAGCCCAGGACGCCGACCATCGCGGAGACGAAGGGGTGCGGGCGTTCGCGCTCGAAGGAGCCGAAGTCATGGCCGAAGCCGGTCCGGGCGATCGTCTCCAGGGTCAGCTTGGTCATGTCGCCGGGAACGTCCACGGACCGCCCGGCCGCACCCGCCCGGTCCCAGTGGTCCATCAGCCGCTCGGTGACGTCGAGCATCATCGGGTGGTAGCCGGCCATGGCCTCCCGGCTGAAGCCCGGGGCCAGGACGTCGTGCGCGAGCTGCCAGTTGGGCTCGTCGTTGTACGCCGTGAACAGCCCGTCCCCGGCGACCGGCCGCAGATTGGCGACCCCCAGCCCCACGTGCTTGGCGAACCGCGACTCGTCCGCCATGTCGGCCGCGAGAGCCGCGCCCCCGACGAAGACGATCTCCTTGCCGAACGCCTTCCGCCGGAAGATCGGCCCGAGCCGCTGCCCGAGCCGCGTGGAGTCCTGGACCGGCGTACGGGGGCTGGAGCCGAGGGCGTCGCCGATCAGGGGCAGCCGGTGCGGCGGATGCGGTATCCGACGGAGCTCCGGCCAGCCCAGCTCCGCGCTGCGGAAACCCCTGGCGGCCGTGGCCCCCTTCGTCGCCGTCATGACACCGTCTCCCTTGCGCACAGGCCCCGTCGAAGCTGTTGTACTCGGGTTCAATAACGGGTTCAGTGTCTGCCCCCTGTTGAATACACGTCAAGTAAGGTGACGCCATGGCAGCCAAGCAGGGGGAGCGCCCGCGTCGGCGGCTCAGCACCGCCGAGCGGCGGGAGCAGCTCCTCGACGTCGGGGCCCGGCTGTTCTCGGAGAGCCCGTACGACGATGTGTGGATCGAGCAGGTGGCCGAGATCGCGGGCGTCTCGCGGGGCCTGCTCTACCACTACTTCCCGAACAAGCGGGAGTTCTTCGCGGCCGTCGTGGAGTGCGAGAGCGAGCGGATGCTGCGCACGATGACCCCGGCGCCCGGCCGCTCGGCACGGGAGCGGCTCACCAACGGCCTCGACGTCTTCCTCGCGTACGTCGAGGAGCACGCCCATGGCTTCCGGGCCTTCCACCGGGCCGACGCCACCGGGGACCAGGTCGTGCGCAGGGTCTACCAGCGGGCGCTCGCCGCCCAGGAGGCGCAGATCCTTCAGGTGCTCGCGACCGACGCCGAGTTCGGGGCGGCGCTGGACGGGCGGGCCGGGACGCGGCTCGCCGTTCGGGGGTGGCTGTCCTTCACGACCGCCGTCTGCCTGGAGTGGCTTCGCGGTTCGGAGCTCTCACGGGAGCAGGTGCGGGACCTGTGTGTGCGGGCGCTCTTCGGGGTCCTCGCTCCCTGACCCGACGTCACTGTCCCCGAGTCGAAGCCCGCGGACTCTGCGGGTGCCGGTTGGCGTGCGCCCGGATCTTCGATAGGTTAGGCAAGGCTTACCTAATGGAGGTGGGGAATGGCTGACCGTCACACCTGGACGGCCGCGCCCGCGGCGGCGGAGCGCGCCCGCTCGGTGCTGGCCGCGGCGTGGTCCTGTGCGGTGACCGCCGAGGGCGGCCGCGAGGAGTTCGTCGGCGCGCACAGCGTCACCGAGGACGGCCGGGTGATCCTTTCCGTCCCCGAGGACAGCACCCTCGTCGCCGCCGCGATCTGCGCGCCGCGCGGCGAGCCGTCCGCCGTGCTGGAGTTCGCCGACGTGGCGCCCGTCCCCGTGCGCGACCGCATCAGGGCCCGGCTCTGGCTGGCCGGCCGGCTCGCGCCCAAGGACGGCGACCTGGAGTTCCGGGCCACCCGGATCGTGCTGCGCGAGCCGTCCGGCGCGGTCGTGGTCGACCTCGACGACTTCGCCGCCGCGGCCCCCGACCCGCTGGCGACGGCCGAGCCCCGGCTGCTGACCCATCTCGCCGACGCGCACCCCGACGCCGTCGAGCGACTCACCCGACTCGCCCCGCCCGACACGCTGCACGGCGCCGTACGCGTCCAGCCGCTCGCCGTCGACCGCCACGGGCTCACCCTGCGCATCGAACGGGCCCGCACCAACGGAGACGTACGTCTGACGTTCCACCGACCCGCCGACGACATGGCGCAGCTCACCGAGCGCATGCACGCTCTGCTCTCGCAGGCGAGCGCCGCGTCCTGCCCCCGCGCCCTACAGCGGCAGCGCGCAGACGGCGACGGGTGACGCGAACGGCTCGCCCGCGCGCCGCAGTTCACCGGACTCCTGGTCGACCTGGAAGACACTGACCGCGCCGGACCGCTGGAGCGCGGCGAACAGCAGACCGCCGTCGGGGGAGAGCGCGATCTGACGGGGGAACTCCCCGCCCACCGGCACCGTGTCCAACAGCCGCAGCCGGGCGCCCTCGGCCTCGACCGCGTACCGCGTCAGGCTGTCGTGCCCCCGGTTGGCCAGATACGCGTACGCGCCGTTCGGTGTCACCACCAGCTGCGCCGGATGGTTCGTGCCGGACCCCGTCCCCGTGGACTGGGGGGCGCCCGGTGTGAGCCGGCCGCTGTCCGGGTCGTAGGCGCAGACCACGACGGTGTTGTCGACCTCGTCGGCCAGGTAGGCGTACCGGCCGCCGGGGTGGAAGGTGAGGTGCCTGGGCCCCGCGCCCGGCCGGGTCCGAGCCCGGGAGACCTCGCTCAACGTGCCCCGGCTCTCGTCGAGGCGGTACGTGTACACCGTGTCCGTGCCCAGATCGACGGCGAGGACGTGACCGCCGTCGGGGCTCGTGACGACCTGGTGCGCGTGCGGGCCCTGCTGCCCCGGGCCCGGCGCCGGGCTGCGGTGCACGACCAGGTCCGTGCGCTCGCCGAGAGCACCGGAGGCCTCGACGGGGTGCACGGCCACGCTGCCCGTGCCGTAGTTCGCGCTCAGCAGCCACCGCCCGCCGGGGTGCACCGAGAGATGGCACGGGGCCTCGCCGCCGCTGCTCCGGGTGCCGAGGACCTTCCGGTCGGACAGCCGCACCGCGGTCACCCCGCCCTCGGCGCGCTCGTTCACCGCGTACAGCGTCCGGCCGTCCGGATGGACCGCGAGATACGACGGATCGCCGACGCCGCTGATCGTCCCCCGGCCGGTGATCCGGCCGGTGCGGGCGTCGTACGTCGCCACGCCGACACCGGTGCCGCCGCCCTCCGCCGAGGTGTACGTACCGAGGAACAGCGGCCGCGGGCCGGTGGGGGCGGGGGAGGGCGAGGGGGAACGGCCCTCCGCCTCCACCGCCGGGGCGCTCGCCGAAGGCGACGGCGACGAGGGGCCGGCGGTCCCTTCGGACCCGCCGCACCCCGCCAGGGACGCCGGTACCGCCGTCGCCGTCAGCATGCCCAGAACCCGGCGCCTGCTCCAGCCGCCGGGCTCCCGCCCCGCCTCACTCGTCATCCGTCGCACCCCAGGTGTCGCCCGTCCCGTCGGACACCACCTTGACGGCTGCGAGGGGCCCGGCGCAAAGACGGACGTCGGACGCCGCGCGCCATGCGACGTCCACCGTCGAGGAGCCCGGAGCGCGGTGGCCGTCCGGTCGCGGTCCCGCAAGGGCCACGGCCCCGGCAAGGGCCACGGCCCCGGACAGGGCCTGTCCGGCCGCTACCAGTCGCCGTCCTGGATCGGCCTGCCCGGCGCGTCGCCGAGCGGCTTGATCTGCCCGGGGACGGGCGGCTGCCAGGGGTCGAGGTCGGTGCCGAGCCAGTCGCCGACCGGCTTGACCGCGCCGAGGGTGTCGGCGGGCTCGACGTCGATCCCGTCCTGGTCGTAGTAGTCGAACCAGGGGAGCCCCGCGTTCGTGTAGGCCGCGCGGTCCACCGGCGACGGCGGCGGGGCCTCACCGGTGATCCGGCGCCACTCGGGCGGGGTGACCAGGTGCACGAAGACCCGGCCGGCCGGCTGCTCCGCCCAGCTGCCGCGCGGCCAGGTGTCCTTGTAGACCTCCTGGCGCATCGAGCCGCCGACACCGAGCCCCATCGCGGCCGGCGCCCGCTGTGGCACCGCCGCACGGGCCGCCGGCGCGGCACCCGGAGCCGCCATCGGGTACGCGCCGCCCGCAGCCGTCGGGGCGGCGCCCGGCGCCGGGGGAGGCAGGGGCGCACCGCCGGGCGGCGCGGCGAACGGTGCGGGCATGGGCGCGGCGCCCGGCGGCGGCATCGGGACCGGGTCGCCGTACCCGCCGAACGCCCCGGGGTTCCGCTCGCGCGTGGCCCGCTGCCGCTGCTCCTCCCGCCAGAGGGCGAGCCGGGTGTCGTTCAGCGGGAACGACTGCAGTTGCACCCCGCCGAAGACCTCCTCGCCGGTGACCTGACCCTCGACCGTCGCACCGAGCCCGAGCGGTACGGCGACGAACTGGCGGACCGTGCCCTTGCCGGAGTTGATACCGTCGAGCCACGGCTGACGCGGCAGCACCACGTAGTTCTGCGGGTCCCGGCTGAGCCGGTTGCTCCACGGCTCGCCCGACACGGCGCACACCTTGCCGACGCCGACCTGCAGCGCGGCCGGCTCCAGGGAGCCGCCGAAGTGCAGCCACATGGCCTCGCGCAGATACACGGGGAGCATCACCCCGCCGCGCGCCCGCATCTCCTCGGGGGCCGTGTGCGGATAGTCCTCGACCCGGCGGATCGGGAAGTCGCCCAGGCCGGGCGGAAGCTGGTGCGTACCCGTCTCGGGCAGGCGCAGGGTGCGGATGAAGCGCACCCGCACCCCACCCGGCAGGTGAAGTGTCGTCCCGTCGATCCGCACGGTGCCATCGGCCATTCCGTACGCTCCCCTCGTCATCGCGTCGTGCCTTGTCCCTTAGTACGTCCCATGAGGGCGGACCGGTTCCGCCGGGAGGGAAGCACGATGCGCAGGCGGTCACGGAGGCCGGTGAGGCGAGGGGCGCGCTCCCGCTGTTCGCGGGTGCAGCGGTCGAGTTCCTCCAGCAGCCGCTGGGAGCGGTGCTGCGTGTCCATCTCGTCCAGTATGCGGTTGACCTCGGTCAGTACGGCGCCGTGCAGCTGCCAGTGACCCGGGTCCCGCCGGACCTCCTCCAGCAGCAGCTGGGCGAGCTTGTCGCGGGTCGCGGCGGCCGTTGACAGCTCGGCGGCGAGGCGGTCCTCCGCGGACTCGGCGCTGCGGCTGACGTCGGTGGTGACGAGTACCGCGAAGCTGACCACCGCGTCGCCGATCTCGCCGAGCAGCCGTTCCAGGGTCGCCCCCACCTCGGGGGAGAACAGGGGGCTGGGCTCCCGCTCGCGGGCCAGATCGGTGAGGGTGCGGGCCAGCACGCGCAGCACCACCGTGCAGATCTCCAGCGTGTCCAGACCGGTGCGCAGCACGACCCGGTGCAGCAGCCCCTCCCGGACCCGCGGATTGAGCTTCAGGCTGTCCTCGGCCTGTTTGAGGGCCGCGTCCACCTCGACGATGTCGAAGTCGAGCTCACGCGCCTCGTGCAGCCGCGCCGCCGCCACCTCGAAGGCGGGGCGGCCGGCGGCCTCCTCGCCGACCCGGATCATCAGCCGCCGCATACGGCGGGCCAGGTCCTCGATGGACTCACCGGCCGCCTCCACCCACACCGGGGGAGCGAGCAGCAGATTGAAGGCGAGGCCGACCACGGCGCCGATCAGCGTCTCCAGCACCCGTGTCCACGCCGTGTCCCCGACCCTCGTCACCCCGAGCACCAGCATCGCGCTGATCGCCACCTCGGGCACGTACTCGCTGACCCGGACCAGGTGGCCGACGGCCAGTGAGGCGAGGATCAGCAACGCGAGGCTCCACCAGGTCAGGCCCACCAGCACACTGAAGGCGATGGCGACGACCACGCCGGCGACCACCGAGTTCACCCGGCGGATGCCGTTGGTGAGGGTGGCGTAGAGGGTGACCTGGACGACGAGGAGAGCGGTCAGCGGTGCGGTCAGGGGGGCCGACGACGTGCTGAACTGCAGCGCCACCACATACGCGACCGTCGCCGCGGCGGCCGACCGCACCGACTGCACGACCACCGGATCCTGTCGCCACTTGGACACCCGTGTCCTCACCGGGGTCCACACACCACGTACGTCTCGCATCCTTGCGCTGTTCCCCGTGCCGGTACGCCGAACTCCTGACCGAGGACCCTAATCACCGGAACGATTCGGCAGGAGGAGGGGCGGCCCCCGTGCGTGCGGCGGTTTCACCCGCGTGCGTACGGCGGTTCCACCCCACCGGCGAGAGGTTCGGACTTGCGGCTTGCCCGGGGCTCGGACATGAGCTTTGCCCGGACTTGCGGCCCGCCCGGGAGCTCAGGCGTACAGCTTGTCCAGGAAGGCGGACAGATGGCCGACCGTCCGGGCGATCTGTTCCTCCGTGGTGAGGCTCTCCTCGAACCTGCTGCCGGTGTCGAGGGCCTTCCTGCCGCGTACATACAGGGAACACGCCAGGTCGGCGCACATGTAGACCCCCACCGAGTTCCC
The DNA here is from genome assembly GCF_056437585.1 of Streptomyces sp. NPDC042364. NCBI lineage: Bacteria > Bacillati > Actinomycetota > Actinomycetes > Kitasatosporales > Streptomycetaceae > Streptomyces > Streptomyces sp. NPDC042364. The sequence goes on from NZ_JBWKAJ010000019.1 coordinate 56,478, forward strand.
CTCCCGCCCGGCCGCGCCCGCCTTACGGGCCGTCATCAGCGAGACCCCGCCGCCCCGGTGCGTCGTCAGGCACAGTGAGCACATGCTGCGGTGCAGGAAGCCGCGCTGCGCGGAGGGGAACCGCAGCGCGACTCCCACGGCCCGGCCGTCGCGTTCGGCCACGAGATAACTGCGGTCCGGCGCTCCGGGGTCCCGCCAGCCGAGGAAGTCCAGGTCGTCCCAAGGCCGTTCGGCCAGGTCGCGGGGCAGGGAGATGCGCTTCGCCTCCCCCTTGGAGCAGTTGATGAAAGAGCTGCGGATCTCCGGCTCGGTGAGCGGTTTCATGGCGGTCCTCCAGAACACAGTGAAGCCCAGAACCTAGGGCGCCTAGGTTCTGGGCTAAGCTACTCAGACTTTCGGGGAGGGGCCAATGGATTCCGTCGCGGCGGGTGCGGGCGTGGCGGGACGACCCGCTGTGCTCGGTGGGGCCCACCTGGCACAGTGGGCCCCGGATGCCGGCTGTGAACGAGGGGGGACCGCGGTGGACGCGCAGGAGCGCGCTCGGCTGGTACTGGCGGCGGCGGGACTGCCGCCCGAGAGCCTCGCCGAGCGGCGGCCGCTCGGCGGCGGCACCTACAACACCGTCGAGGAACTCCGCCTCACCGACGGCACCAGACTGGTGCTCAAGATCCCCCCGCCGTCCACCGCTCCCGGCCTGTCCCACGAGCGTGACCTCCTCGTCGGCGAGGCCGAGTTCTGCCGGGCGGCCGGGACCGTCGGCGTCCCCGCGCCGGGTGTGGTCGCCGCCGTCCTCGACGAGACCGCGCCGACGGGCCGCCACCTGCTGCTGTCCCACTGCCCGGGCGCCGGATGGGAGGGATTGACGGCTCCTCGGAAGGCCTCCCTGCGGCGGGAGTTGGGCACGCTGGTGGCCCGGCTGCACCAGGTCACCGGCCCCGGCTTCGGCTATCCGACGGGGGCCCTCGGCCCCCTCGCCCCCGACTGGCGCACCGCCTTCACCGCCATGTACGAGGCCGTGCTCGACGACGCCCGCCGCCATACGGCCTGGCTGCCCCGGCCCGTCGACGAGGTGGCCCGTACCGCGGAGTCCGCGTACGACGCCCTGGACGAGGTGACCGTGCCGAGGCTCGTCCACTTCGACCTGTGGAGCGGCAACATCCTCGTGGAGCACGGCGTGTCCGCCCGAGTGGGCGGACTGATCGACGGTGAGCGCATGCTCTGGGGCGACCCGGTCGCGGACTTCGTGTCGCTCGCGCTGCTCGGGGACATCCGCCGGGACGCGGACTTCCTGGCGGGCTATCAGGAAGCGGGAGGGGAGACCCACCTCCGTCCCTCCGCCGCCCGGCGGTACGCGCTCTACCGCAGCTACCTGTACCTGATCATGCTGGTCGAGACGGTGCCGCGCGAGGCGGGCGAGCACGACGTCGCCTGGCGCCGGGAACAGGTCGCACCGCAGCTGACGGCCGCCCTCGACGAACTGGCCGACCCCGTCTGAGGACGACGGGGTTTCAGCCGATCGGTACGCGGTACTCGCGCGCGGTGCACGACAGGAAGGGAGCACGCCGTGACCGATCACAGGCTGGAGGGTCCCGGCGAGAACGGTGACCCGATACCGAGGGACCTGCCCGATCAGCAGGCGCACGCGGGCGAGGACCCCTGGGAGGTGGCCCCCGGGAGGGGGACCGGAGGCCCCGGGGACGACGACGTGTCCGACGAGACCGGTACCGACGTGCCCGACACGGACGAGGCGGGCACCGGACGGCAGGGCGCGCCCCGCTCGGGCGGCGTCAACCCCGAGCAGCCCGTCCCCGACGAGCCGTCCGGCTGACCCGCAGGGCTGCACGGCGGCCCTGCGAGGCGGCCGGCCTCACGGCCGCTCAGGCCGCACCGACTCGGCGCCTCCCCGGTGGGACCCGGGGAGGCGCCGTCATGTCCGCGCCGGAACCGTACTGCCCGAGCCGTACGAGATGCCGGGCCGGCCGCGGGCGAGCACGCCGGTGCACGGTGGCGCTTCAGCCCACCTTCCGCCCCCTGAGCGGCTCCGTGTCGGCTCCGGCCCCCTGCCGCAGCCCCTCCAGGAACTCCTCCAGCACCTCCACGGCCGTCCGCTCCGGCCGCCAGTGCAACTCGTCGCGGGCCCGGCTGCAGTCCATCAGCGGCAGCCGCACCACCGCGTCGAAGAGGTGCGGCGAGGCGGGCAGCAGCCGCAGGTTCCACGCGGCGGCGACCGCCCCACGGACCGCGGCCCTCGGCAGCCGCATCGGACGCGACCCCGTCATCTCGCCCAGCAGCCCCGCGTCCACGGGCGGCTCCGCCGCCAGGTTGAAGGCACCGCGCACATCGGAGTGGAGCGCCAGCCGGTACGCGTGGGCGGCATCGTCGGTGTGCAGTGCCTGCACCCGCAGCCCCGGAACATCGGGCATGAAGGGCAGCAGCTCGGGCCGGGCGAGCTGCCCCGGCAGGAAACGGCCGCCGAAGATCCGGCGCTGCTCGCCGGCCGACTCCCGCTTGAACAGGAACGCCGGCCGCATCCGCACCACGCGTACCTCCGGGTGCTCGTACTCGAAGGAGTCCAGGGCGCGCTCCAGGTACGCCTTCTCCCGGCAGTAGGCGGCGTCCGGCCAGCCGTGCGTGGGCCATGACTCGTCGACCGACCGGTCCTTCGGGCCCGGCGAATACGCGCCGACCGACGAGGCGTGCACGAGGGCGGGGACCTTCGCCGCCGCCACCGCCTCGAAGACGCGTATGCTGCCGAGCACGTTGGTCCGCCAGGTGGCGGCCGGGTCGTGGGTGGGCTGGAACGCCCACGCGAGATGGACGACCGCCGCGGCCCCCTCGAACTCCTTCGTCAGATCGGCGTCCTCGGACCCCAGGTCCACGGCCGACCACTCCGTCTTCTCGGGCGACCGGTCGGGGACCCGGCGGGCCAGGCCCCGCACCCGGCCGACCCGTGCGTCCTCCGCGAGCAGCCGCACCAGGCTCGTCCCCACATTGCCGGTGGCGCCCGTGATCACGATCCTGTCGCCGGACTCTCCGTTCACCGCTTACTCCTCTCGCGCCGCGACTCCCAAGGGCCGCCCACGAGTACCCGGACGGCACCGATGCACGCGGCGGCCCCCGGCGGCCGGACCGGCCTGGCCGAATCCGGTGGTGCCGGCACGCGCCAGGAGAAGATCACCGCCATGACCGGGATCATCCTGATGTGCGATCCGAAGACCTCACCGGGCCCCGCCCACACCGGTCTCCTCTGATGCCGGACCCCCGGGGGGTTCCGTCCGCGGAAAAGGGAGAAGCCCCGACCGGACGGGGGAATCACGGTCGGGGCGGCCTGTGGGTGGGCGCGGATGGCGGTCGCCTCTCGGCGAAGGCTCCACAGGGCTTCAGCCGAACGATCGTCCCTGTGGGCAGAAGGTGAGGCCCGGGGACACTGTCCCATCCGCACCCACGGTTGGTTCAACGGACAACCACCAGTGGCTGTTCCCTCCGGTCCCGAGATCGCCGGTGACCTGTGTCACGCCGTCCGGGCCGGCCCCGGCGGCCTAATCAGGTCATTCCTCGCGGCCCAGCGGGCTGTCGTCCAGCGCGGCCAGCAGATGCGCCGTGTTCCGGAACACCATCTCCGCACCGGCCGCCTCCAGCTCGGCGCGCGGGATGCCTCCGCTGAGCACCGCCACGCAGCGCACCCCCGCCCGGGCGCCCGCCCGCATGTCCCACACCGTGTCCCCGACGAACACCGAACGCTCGGCCGGGGCATTCGCCAGCTCCAGCGCGTGCTCCACCGGGTCGGGGGCCGGTTTGCCCGCGGCCACGTCCTCCGCGCTCGCCGTCGCCGTGATGGCGTCGTCCGCGCCGATGGCCCGGCGCAGTGCGGCCAGCTCCGGCCCGCCGGCGGACGTCGCGAGCACCACCCGCCAGCCCCGCCCGTCGAGCCGCCGCAACAGCCGTCCGGCGTCCGGCAGCGGGGGCAGCCGCTCGAAGTACGTCCCGTACAGCGCCTTGTGCGCCGCGCTCAGCGCCTCGCTCTCCTCCGGCCCCGGTTCCTCGGCCAGCACGTGGGTGATCAGATCCCCCGACGGCAGGCCCACCGCCCGGTGGATGTCATGCATCGCCACCTGATGCCCGGCCTGCCGAAACGCCTCCCACCAGGCGACCACATGCAGATGGTTGGTATCGACAAGAGTCCCGTCGACATCGAACACAGCGGCCTTGACCATGACGCACCTTTCCTCGCATCGGGCGTTACTTCTCGCTTCCCGAGAGGGGGAGTGCCCCCTGCGGTGCGCCCGGAACGGGAACCTCGCGGTCCCGGGCCCACCGCAGCAGGTCCTCCACGCCCCACGTCGTCACCACCCGCTCGGCGGGTACCCCGCACTCCTCGGCCCGCGCGCACCCGTGGATCTGCCAGGTCAGCTGACCGGGCGCATGCGCGTCCGTGTCGATGGAGAACAGCACCCCCGCCTCCACCGCCCGCCGCAGCAGCCGCCGGGGCGGGTCCAGCCGCTCCGGCCTGGAATTGATCTCCAGGGCCGTCCCCGTCTCCGCGCAGGCCGCGAACACCGCGTCCGCGTCGAACTCCGACTCCGGCCGGCCCCGCCCGGTGAGCAGCTGCCCCGTGCAGTGCCCCAGCACGTCGGAGTGCGGATCGCGGACCGCGGCCACCATCCGCCGGGTCATCGAACGGGCGTCCATTCGCAGCTTGGAGTGGACGGACACCACCACGATGTCGAGCCGCTCCAGCAGCCCGGGTTCCTGGTCCAGGGAGCCGTCGTCGAGGATGTCGCACTCGATGCCGGTGAGCAGCCGGAACGGCGCCCATGTCTCGTTCAGCGCGGCCACCACGTCGAGCTGCTCGCGCAGCCGGTCGGGGGACAGCCCACGCGCGACGGTCAGCCGGGGCGAGTGGTCGGTGAGCACCGTCCACTCATGGCCGAGGCGTGCGGCGGTCCGGCCCATCTCCTCGATCGGGCTGCCCCCGTCCGACCAGTCCGAGTGCACATGGCAGTCGCCCCTCATCAGCTCCATCAGCTGCCGGCCGCTCCGGGCGAGCGGGGTCTCGGCCTCCCGCTCCAGCTTCCGCAGATAGTCCGGCACCTGCCCGGCCAGCGCCTCCCGCACCACCTGCGCGGTCTTCGGCCCGATCCCCTTCAGCGACTCCAGCGACCCCGAGGCCGCCCGTTCGGCCACCTCGTCCGCCGTGAACGCGCCGAGCACGGCGGCGGCCGTACGGAACGCCCGTACGCGGTAGGTGGGGGCCCGGTCCCGCTCCAGCAGAAACGCGATCCGCTCCAGGGCCTCGACGGGATCCATGGCACCTCCAGCGTTCCGCTTACAGACTCGCCCAGGCACCGGGCACCCGCACGGCGGCCGCCCGCCGCCCGCTCCGCCCGCCGCCCGTCTCCCGGGTCACGGACGGCGGAACGGGCCTACGCTCTAGACATGACGGAAATCTCGAGTCCCCATATTTCCCACCCCCGGGTCACGGTGCTCGGGGTGCAGCCGGGTACGCCGCCGTTCCGGATCGTGGAGATCGACGGTCAGGTGGTCGGCGAGGCGAAGGCGATGACGGACGTGCTCCGGGCCGCGGCGGCTTACGGGATCACCGTCCATGACCTCGACGACCCGGACCAGGTGCGCTGGGTGGGCGGCGGCAAGTTCACTTGGACACTGCACTAGCACGCTTGGTGTCCGCCCCCGCCTTGGCCCGGCGGGGCAGGCGCCACGCCGGCCTGCGGGTCCCGCGCGGCTGTCCGGCGGTCGCGCCGCGCGGGCTCGCCGGCTGCGCCGGGGCCGAGGGGGCGTGTACGGCGCGTCCGAGCCGGCGCCCGAGAAGCAGATAGCCCAGCAGCGCACCCGTGGTGTTGAGGATGACGTCGTCGATGTCGAACGCCCGACCGGTCACGAGCGCGCCCTGCACCAGTTCGACCAGCAGCATCATCAGGGCGGTCAGCGCGGGCACCCGCAGGAGCCCGCGGGCCCCGGGCGCCAGCACCGGCAGCAGGATCCCGAAGGGCACCCCCAGCAGGACGTTCCCGCCGAGCTGCTTGACGGCGTCGCGCGGGGACGGGTGGTGCCAGTAGAGCTCCAGGGAGCTGCCGGGCTGCAGGTTGCTGTGGGTGAGGGTCTCCGACGCCGGGGACGGCTGGAGCGTGAGCCCCGCCAGCACCGCGCCGAAGGCCACCATGGCCGCGAAGGCCAGTGCCATCACCAGCACCCGCACGGGCAGCGGAAGGGGCCGTCGATCGCTTCGCGTGGTCGGCGAACGGCGGCCCGAGACGGTGGACCGGGAACGCGACGTGGTACGGGCCATGCAACCCTCCCAGTTTCAACTTCCTTTTGTATCAAGGCGGTTACCCCCGAAGCGGCTCACGATGCGCGCTCCGGGAGGTCCCGGTGGACGGTCAGCCGTAGGTCACCTTCACCTCCTCGAAGCCCAGGGACTTCAGCAGCCCTTCGAGCATGTCGGTGGTGTTGGCCTCGGCGCGGTCCGTCAGCCGGCTGTCCTTCGCGGCGTCGCCGATGTGCTTGACGGCGAGACGCTGGACTGCCTGCTCGCCGTTGGGGTTGTCGGAGAACAGATCACCGAGGCGGTCGAGGAGACCGCGCTGCTTGGAGACGGCGTAGGAGTGCTCGGTGTCGAGGGCGGGGGTGCCGAGCCGGGCGTGCGGCAGGTTGATGGTGGCCGACGTGCGGCCCTCGTCGACCTTCACATCGTTCTCGCCGACCTTGCCGAGGTCGACATAGGCGTCGACGGTGCCCGCGCCGACGTACAGCGTGCGGGTGCCGCGGATCGCGTCCGGCAGGTACTTGGCGTCCTTCTCCAGGTCGACGACCACCTGGAAATTGCCCGAGGCGGCCTCGTAGCGGCTCATGTCCTGGATGGACCTGAGCAGCGTGGGCCCCGAGCGGTCGTGCTCCTCGGTGCCGAACATGTCGTCGAACCCCTTGAAGACCAGCAGCCTCAGCGCGGCCAGCAGCACCACGATGAGGACCACCACGGCGGTGAGCACCTTGGCCCAGCCGGGCAGACGAGTGCGCTTGATGGACGTCGTCATGTCGACGGTCCTCCTTCCTGATTCAACGAATGCCCGCACAGGCCTTGGGAGAACGCCGAGTTGGGGATTGTCCGTACTTCGTCGTAGGCCGCGGGCACCCCTCGTCCGGCAGCTGCCGCTCGAAACCCGCGGAGAAGGGGCGGCCAGTGGCATCGGCGGGACGCCCCGCGCATCTCCGTCGGCGGTCGCCTCGTCGCGGATGATCTGGGCAACGCCAAGGAGGCGCGGCGTTCGCCCGGATGATCGGCGCGCGGGGTCGGCGCGGGTGCCAGGCAGTGTTCGCGGACTACCGGGTGAGCATCGGGCCGGTGATCGGTGATCGGTGATCGGTGATCGGTGATCGGTGATCGGTGATCGGTGGGGTCACCGGGCGGATGTCATCGTGTTCGGCGGTGCTCGGCGGTGCTCGGCGGTGCTCGGCGACGAGATCGCCGAGGGCGGTATCGTCCTGGAACTCCTTCAGCGGTTGCGGGAGTCGGGGCCGCGCTCGATCCGGCCGGTCCGCACGCACGGGTGGTTCGCGGCGGGGGCCCGGAAGCGGCCGGGCGAGCAGCCGGACGCCTGGAGATGGTCTGCGCCGACACCGTGCCCGAGAAGCCCGCGCCGCGGAGGCCGTTGCACACGGAAGGGACTCCGCAGCGGCGTCATAACGTGCCGGATGTGGCCTCGGGCTGTTCCAGGGCCGCGTCCAGCGTCGGAGCCGGTGGCAGCAGCCGGGCCAGGCCCGTGACCTTGAGGACGCGGAGGGTGAGCGGGTGGGTGCAGACCAGGCGCAGCTCACCGCCGCGGTCGAGGACCCGGTGCCGGGCCCGGTGCAGCAGGCGAAGACCGGAGCAGTCGAAGAACTCCACGTGCCTGAGGTCGATCACGATGCGGGCGCCGGGCCCGCCGGTCAGCGCGTCCAGATGCGGGATGATCTCCACTGCCGCCGCGATGTCGATCTCGCCGTGCAGTTCGAGCACGGTGCGACCGCGGTCCTCGTGCACGCGCAGATGACCGGTGCCCGGAGGTGTGGGGTCGCTCGACACGACGGCATCGCCTCCAACCGGACTGTGTGAGGGCAAAACCCGTCCCCGCTCTGGAAGTTACCCCCGTCAGGGTGAATTTCAGCATGGTCGATTGACATATGTCTTCGATTTCTTCGGCCAGTCGTCCGAAGTTTTGCGCGGCAGGGTCTACGACAGTGCCTGCCACGCCTTGGACAGGGCCTGCCGGAACTGCTCGGCCTGGTGTGCGGTCAGCTCGCGGATCATGCGTTCCTCCAGGTCGCGCACCGGCTCGGCGCAGCGGGCGAGCAGCTCGCGTCCGTCGTCGGTGAGCAGGATCAGAAGCTCGCGCCGGTTGCGCGGATTGCGCTCCCGGCGCACGAGCCCCCGGTTCTCGAGACTGCGGACCAGATCCGCGATGGACTGGGCGGTGACGAACGAGTCGCGGGCGAGCTGTGCCGCCGAGAGTCCGTCGTGCCGCTCCAGCACGGTGAGGGAGGTGTACTGCAGGGCCGTGATCCCGGCCGGCTTCACCAGCTCGTCCAGACGCGAGCGGACAACCAGCTCAACCTGTTTGACCATGTAGAGCAGGGACGGGGGTGCCTTTGTGCCGACCATGGGGCCAGCCTAGGGCATTGACAGGAAACCTGTGTGTACAGAGACTGCGGACCAACAGGATTCCTGTTTGTTGAAAACTTGGCGATCAAGGCTGAGGAGTGGGCAATGACGACCACCTTCGAGAGCGGGCCCGGGCGGCTGTTCATCGGCGGGCAGTGGCGCGAGGCGGCTGACGGGGCACGTATGGACGTGATCGACCCGTCCACCGGACAGGTGGTCACGACCGTCGCGGAAGCGGGCGCGGCCGATGTCGACGCCGCCGTACGGGCCGCACGCGAGGCCTTCGACGGCGGCGCCTGGTCCGGGCTGAGCGGCCGCGAGCGCGGGCGGGTGCTCAACCGGGTCGCCCAGTTGATACGGGAGAACGCCGACGAGATCGCGGCCCTGGAGAGCCGTGACGTCGGCAAGCCCATCACCCTGTGCCACGCCGTCGACGTGACGAACGCCGCCAACGACTACGAGTACTACGCCTCCCTCGCCTGGACCCTGGACGGCGGCAACCGCGACGTCCCGATGAACCGCCTCGCCTACACCAAGCGCGGTCCGATCGGCGTGGTCGGCGCGATCACCCCCTTCAACTTCCCGCTCATCCTCGCCGGCAGCAAGATCGCCCCGGCGCTCGCGGCCGGCAACACGGTCGTCCACAAGCCCGCCGAGGAGACCCCGCTCAGCGCCCTCTACATGGCGGAACTCCTCAAGAAGGCCGGCGTCCCCGACGGCGTCTACAACGTCGTCACCGGCACCGGCCCGGTCGCCGGCGAGGCCCTGCTGCGCAACGCCGGTGTCGACAAGATCGCCTTCACCGGTTCCACCGCCGTGGGCCGGCACGCGGCGAGCGTCGCCGGCGAGAGCCTGAAGCCGGTCACGATGGAACTCGGCGGCAACGCCGCGCACATCGTCTTCGAGGACGCCGACATCGAGAAGGCCGTCGGCGCGATCATCAAGGGCTTCGTCTTCAACACCGGCCAGTTCTGCATGGGCGGCCCCCGTCTGCTCGTCGCCCGCCCGCTGTACGAGACCCTCGTCGGCATCCTCGCCGACGCCGTCCCCGGCGTGCCCGTCGGCGACCCCAGGCAGCCCGAGACCGTGGTCGGCCCGATGGCGGGGGAGCGGCACCTGCGGAAGGTCGAGGAGTACGTCGAGCTGGCCCGCAAGGAGGGCGCCCGCATCGTCTGCGGCGGCGAGCGCCTCGACCTGAACGGCGGCTTCTACTACCAGCCCACCGTCATCGCCGACCTCGCGAACGACTCCCGCGTCGTCCAGGAGGAGATCTTCGGCCCGGTCCTCACCGTCCAGCCCTTCGACACCGAGGACGAGGCCGTCGCCCTGGCCAACTCCACCCCGTACGGCCTCGCCTCCGGCCTCCAGACCACGAACCTGGCCCGCGCCCACCGCGTCGCCGACAGGCTGGAGGCGGGCATCGTCTGGGTCAACGACTGGGCCATGCTCGACCCCGCCGTGCCCTTCGGCGGCGTCAAGTCCTCCGGCTTCGGACGCGAGTACGGCCCCGAGGCCCTGGAGTCCTACACCAAGGTCAAGTCCGTCGTCGTCTCGCTCGACTGAGCGCCGCCCCGGGATCACCGGTGGGCCGCGGCGCTCCGGCGGCCCGCCACGAAGAAGGAGTACACGAGCATGTCCACCACCACACGTGCCGCCGTGGTCGAGTCCGGGGGCGCACCCTTCACCCTCTGTGAGGTCGTCCTCGACCAGCCGGGGCCGGGCGAGGTACTGGTCCGCATGGTCGCCGCCGGGCTGTGCCACACCGACCTCGGTGTCGCCGGCGGCGCGCTGCCCTTCCCGCTGCCCGGTGTCCTCGGCCACGAGGGCGCCGGTGTCGTCGAGGCCGTCGGCCCGGGCGTCACCTCCGTCGAACCGGGCGACCACGTCGTGCTGTCCTTCACCTCCTGCGGCGGCTGCCGCAACTGCCGTGACGGGCACCCGGCCTACTGCGCCACCTGGCTGCCGCTGAACCTGATCGGCGGCCGCCGCGCCGACGGCACCAGCACCATCAGCCGCGACGGGCAGGAACTCGGCGGCCACTTCTTCGGCCAGTCGTCCTTCGCCGAGCGCGCCCTGGTCGACGAGCGCGGCCTCGTCAAGGTCGACCCCGATGTGCCGCTCGACTCCATCGCCCCGCTGGGCTGCGGCGTCCAGACCGGTGTCGGCGCCGTCTGGAACGTGCTGGAGCCGCGTGCGGGCAGCGCGCTCCTCGTGCTCGGCGCCGGAGCCGTCGGCCTGTCGGCCGTCATGGCCGCCGCCCTCACGCCGGCGACCACGATCATCGCCGTCGACAAGGTCGGCGAGCGGCTGGAACTGGCCAAGGAACTGGGCGCCACGCACACGGTGAACGCGAGCGAGGCCGCCGACATCACCGAGGCCGTCATGGAGATCACCGGCGGCCAGGGTGTCGACGGCGCCGTGGAGACCACCGGCAGCGTCTTCGTCCTGCGCAAGGGCGTGGACTCCCTGGCCGCGCGCGGCACCCTCGTCATCGTCGGTGCGCCGCCGTTCGGCACCGAGGTCTCCCTCGACGTCAACGGCATGCTCGGCGGCAAGCGTGTCGTCGGTCTCACCCTCGGCGACAACGAGATCCAGACCGCGATCCCCGTCCTCGTCCAGCTGGTCAAGGACGGCAAGCTCCCCCTGGAGCGCCTGATCAGCCGTTACAGGTTCGAGGACATCGACCGGGCGGTGGCCGACATGAGCGGCGGCAGGAGCATCAAGCCGGTGCTGACGTTCTGATCAAGGCCCTTCCCCCCCCCGAGCCGCGCCCTGCCCGCGCGGCTCAGGCCCGGTGGGTGTGACCGGGAACCACGGTCACACCCACCGGGCCGTCGAACGTCGAGGCCCCGCGGCGCCGGAGGAGAAGACATGGCGTTCGGAACGAGGAAGGGGTGGGGAATGCGCGGCGGGGTCGCGGGCGCGGGGCGGGCAGGCGGGCTGCTCACCGGCTGCGGTGCAGGGCGACCAGCAACTGCCACGACTGGTGGGCGATCTCCTCCGAGGACGCCTCGATCCGCCCGTGCAGCCAGTCGGCGAGGACCCCCGCGAAGGTGGCGGCCACGGCCGACGCCACCAGCGGGGCGTCCGCGGCCCCCGCCAGCTCGCGCTCGCGCAGGCTGTACGCCCGCAGGTCCTGGTACAGCACCCGCCCCAGCGGGCCGCCGCCGCCCGGTGCCAGCAGGGTGCGGTACAGGGCCGTGTGCGGGGTGAGCGAGGCGAAGAACTCCACCAGGGCCGCGGGTGCCCTGACCGGGTCGGGGCGGCCGCGCCAGGCGTGCAGTGCCTCCACGGCCTCCCCGACGACATCGGCGCAGGCGTCCACCGCCAGCGCCTCCAGGTCGGCGTAGTGCACGTAGAACGTGGCCCGGCCGACCCCCGCCCGGCGGACCAGCGCGGCCACGCTGACCTCGTCCAGGGGGCGCCGGGCGCACTCCTCGAGGAGGGCTTCCCGCAGCTTGGCCCGGGTACGGGAAGCCCGGGGGTCCTCCGCGGTCATCCGGCGACGAGGACGGCGGCCAGGGCCAGTGCGGCGGGAAGCGCCTGCATGACGAGGATGCGCCGGTTGGCGGTGGCGGCGCCGTACACGCCGGCGACGATCACGCAGCTCAGGAAGAACACCTGGGCGCGGAACCCGGTCGGATCGTCCGAGACCAGCCCCCACACCAGACCGGCCGCGAGAAAGCCGTTGTAGAGCCCCTGGTTGGCCGCCAGCGCGGCCGTCCGCTGCGCCATGTCCGCGTCGAACCCGTGGAACCTCATCCCGGGCGCCTTCTGCCACAGGAACATCTCCATCACCAGGATGTACGCGTGCTCCAACGCCACCAGCGCGACCAGCACATTCGCCAGGATCTCCATGCTCGGCAGACTCCGTCACTCACTCAGCGGTACCCGAAACTTCTTGGACAGGTGTCCACTATAGCTGGACGGCTGTCCAAGAACTAGTCCGGGGACTGTCAGACCCAGCCGCTACGGTCCGGTTCATGAGTGATCAAGAGGTGACCGCCGGCCGCGCCCGCGCCGAGGACCCGCCGGGGATCGCCGGCTCCAGCCCCCGCCCGATCGCCGGCTCCCGCCCGTGCGCCGACGACGGCGGCCCACGCGACCCGGGCCCGGACCGGCCGCGGCGACACGGCCGAGCCGCCTTCACCGCCGCCCTCGAGGACCCCTCCCGGCTGCTGCTGGCCGCCCTGTACGGCGGTGACGTGGCGGGTTACCTGTCCGGTCCCTCGGCGAGTCGGCGCGGCACCAGGTCGCGGTGCACGCCGAGGTGACGGCCGGCCGCGGTGCACGCCGACGCATCCCGTTCCACGAGCGGGAGTCGTCCGTCGCGCGGGCCCGTCACTCCGCGGCTGAACCCGTCGTCAGGGGGTACCCGGGGAGCGTATGGGCGCCGGGGGTCCGCCCGCGTCCGGGAGACTGTGCGGAGGAGACATGGCACTGGTACGTGCGGGGCTGGTGGTGCTGGACTGCGCCGAGCCGGAGAAGCTCGCGGGGTTCTACAGGCAGCTGCTCGACGCGGAGGAGACGGAGGCGACCGCCAATCGCGTCGAGATCCTGGGGGCCTGCGGCACCCGTCTGGCCTTCCGCCGTGATGTGAACGCCACCCCGCCGAGCTGGCCGCGGCCCGAGAACTCCCTCCAGGCCCACCTGGACTTCTACGTCGACGACCTGGACGAGGCCGAGCGGCGCATCGTCTTGCTCGGCGGGCGCCCGGTGGACACGAAGGAGCCGGCCGGGCCTTTCGAGGAGCGTGGCTACTCCGACCCGGCCGGCCACTCGTTCACCCTGCGCCGCGAGCACCCCACGGCACCGAAACAGGGCTGACCCGCGGCAGGCTCAGTCCCGGCCCCCCTTCTCCGGAGCCGGCCACACGCCCGTGGACCGCTCGATGGCCTTCGCGCCCGTGCGGTCCACCGCGCTGCGCACCACCGCGAAGATCGCGCCCTGCACGGCCGCCGCCAGCAGGATCTCGCCCCACCCGCGATCCCGGTCCAGCGCGTCCGGTGCGTCGTCCTCGTGCCGGATCACCTTCCACGTCTTCTGGAACGCCAGCGAGGCCAGCGCACCGCTCACCCAGCCGAGGGCGAAGCCGACGGGCTTGTAGGCGAGGGGCAGTTTCTTCTTCTTGGACACTTGGCCTTCCTCCTTCGCGTTGCGATCTCACGCCGCCGTGCGGCCGGCGTCAGGCCCGGCCCTGCGGGGGCACGACCTCGGCGGCGGGCACCGGCCCCGGCGGTGTGCCGTCGCCGAACGGGCGCCCGCCCAGGCAGGCACGGCCGTGCGGCGCGAGCCAGCCGGACAGATCGGGCCCGAGCGGCACGATGCCGGTCGGGTTGATGCCCGTGTGCACCCGGTAGTAGTGCCGCTTGACGTGGTCGAAGTCGACGGTGTCGCCGAACCCGGGGGTCTGGAACAGATCACGCGCGTACGCCCACAGCACCGGCTCCTCCGCCAGCTTCCAGCGGTTGCACTTGAAGTGACCGTGATAGACGGGATCGAAACGCACCAGTGTGGTGAACAGGCGGATGTCCGCCTCCGTGATCGTGTCCCCGACCAGGTAACGCCGCCCGGCGAGCCGCTGCGACAGCGCCTCCAGCCGCCGGAACACCCCGGTGCACGCCTCCTCGTACTCCTTCTGCTCCGTCGCGAAGCCCGCCCGGTACACGCCGTTGTTGACGTCCTCGTAGACCTCCGCCATCACCGTGTCGATCTCGTCGCGCAGCCGCTCCGGATACAGCTCGGGCGCGCCCTCCCGGTGCAGCGCGGTCCACTCGGTGGCGAGGTCGAGGGTGAGCCGCTGGTAGTCGTTGGTGACGAGCTTCCCGCTCGGCACGTCCACCACCGCGGGGACGCTCACCCCGCCCGGGTAGTCGCTCGCGCGCGCGTCGTACGCCTCCTTCAGGAAGCGGATCCCGAGCACGGGGTCGCGTCCGTCCGGGTCCAGGGTGAACCGCCAGCTGCGGTCGTCCTGGACCGGGTCGGCGATCGCCATCGACAGCGCGTCCTCCAGCCCCAGCAGCCGTCGCGAGATCACCGCCCGGCTCGCCCAGGGACAGGCCCTGCTGACGACCAGCCGGTACCGGCCCGCCTCCACCGGCCAGCCGTCCCGGCCGTCGGCGGTGACGCGGTCCGTGAAGTGGCTCGCCGACCGCCTGAACCGCTTCCTGCCGTACTCCTCGTTGCCCTCGCCGACGCTCACCGTGCCCGCCTTCCCGATCCGTTCGCCGCGTCCGTATGCCCTGGTGCGAGTTCCCCGATTTCCGCCACCTCCACTGTGTGAGCCGGACCGGTCGGGGCAGTCGGCGTAGGTGACCGGCACCGCGACGGTCACGAGGACACCGGACGGCAGGGCCAGGAGGGGGCTTGATGGGGAGGGAACGGCCCGGGGACGGGATACCCGGGGACGGGACCGTCGGCGCACTGCCCGGCGGAAAAGCATCCGAACGACACGGCACGGACGGGGCGGGGCCCGAGGAGAGGGAGCGGACCGGCGAGGGGCCGGCGGAGCTCTGCGAGCCGACTCCGCGGCAGAGCGACGCGGCCGGCGCCGACCACAGGACCCGTGTCACCGTCCTGGTGGCGCTCGGCGCGAATCTCGTGATCGCCGTCGCCAAGACCATCGGCGGACTGATCGCCGGGTCCCCGGCACTCCTGTCGGAGGCCGCGCACTCGGTGGCCGACAGCCTGAACGAGGTCTTCCTGCTCGCCGCCCTGCGCCGCAGCCGCCGCCCGGCGGACAGCCGTCACCCCTTCGGCTACGGCAAGGAACGCTTCTTCTGGTCCCTGCTCGCCGCCGTCGGCATCTTCGTCATGGGCGGCTGCTTCTCCGTGTTCCAGGGGTTCCACGCCCTGGCCGGCGGCTCGGAGGACTCCTACGACGGCTATGTGGCCGGCCTTGTCGTCCTCGGCGTCGCCCTGCTCTCGGAGGGCGCCTCACTGCTGCGCGCCCTGCACCAGGTGCGCCGGCAGGGCGGTGGCGCGGGCGGCCTGCGGGACCCGGCACTGCGCACGGTCGTCGCCGAGGACGGCACCGCCGTGCTCGGGGTGACCGTCGCGATCGCCGGCATGGCCCTGCACATGGTGACGGGCCAGGTGCTCTGGGAGGCGCTCGCCTCGTTCGCGATCGGCGCCCTCCTCATGTCCGTCGCCTACTGGCTCGGCGGGGACGCCCGCGAACAGCTCATCGGGCGCGCGGCGGGCGCCGAACCCAGCCGCAGGATCCGCGCCCTGCTGGACGCGCAGCCCGAGATCGACAGCGTCGAGGCGCTGCTCACCATGGAACTGGGCCTGGACTCCACCCTGGTGGCCGCCCGCGTGGACCTCGTCCCCGGTCTCGACAGCGAGCGGGTCGAGGAGATCGCCGTACGCATCAAGCGCTCCATCGCCCACATCGTCCCCGAAGCCGACCAGATCTTCCTCGATGTGACGGATGCCCGCGCCGCGCGGCGGGCGCGGCAGGCAGCGAAAAGCCCCGCCGCGACGGGGGAACGCGGCGGGGCCTGAGACACGGGTGCCCGGCCTCCGGGGGATCATGCGCGTCGCTTCGAGGAGTTTTCCTCCGCCCCCGGCCGGTCACCACGCCCTGCTAGGCGCCGTCCACCGGCTCCAGCACGAAGACCGGTATCTCCCGGTCCGTCTTCTTCTGGTAGTCGTCGTACGGCGGATACGCGGCGACCGCGCGCTCCCACCACACGGCCTTCTCGTCCCCGGTGACCTCACGGGCCGTCATGTCCTGCCGGGTGGGGCCGTCCTGGAGCTCCACGTGCGGGTCGGACTTGACGTTGTGGTACCAGACGGGGTGCGTGGGCGCGCCGCCCTGCGAGGCCACGACCGCGTACCGCCCGTCGTGCTCCACGCGCATCAGCGGGGTCTTGCGTATCTTGCCGCTCTTCGCGCCACGGGTGGTGAGGATGACGACGGGCATTCCCGTGTCCAGCAGCGTCGTCCCCTCGGTGCCGCCCGAGCTCTCGTACACCTCCACCTGCTCGCGCACCCATTGCGTGGGGCTCGGCACATACTCGCCTTCAAGGGGCATGGGGCAACAGTCCCTTCCTGTCGGGTCCGGATACCGCCCCGTCTTCAACACACGTCCCCGCCGTTTTCATCCTCACCGGGCGGTCCGGTCAGGGCGGTCGGCTCCGCCGGGCCGCCGGCTGTTCACCACGGCAGCAGCATGCCTGCCGCCAGGACCGCGATGACGGCACTCGACACGAGGCCCGTCGCCAGCCGCCCCCGGTGCCCGGTCAGCGCGCGGCCGAGCAGGGCGCCGCCGCCGGCCAGCAGCAGTTGCCAGCTCGCCGAGGCGAGGAACGCGGCGAGGACGAACGCCGCCTGGTCCAGCGGTCGTGCGGCCTCGGCGGTGCGGCTGCCCAGGACGAGTGCGGCGAAGTACACGACGGTGGTGGGGTTCAGAAGGGTGACGCCGAGGAGAGCGGCGTACGCCCGAGCCGGGCCCACCGGGTCCTGCTGCCGCCGGACGGCGAGCCGCCGGGCGCGGTACCGGCGCAGGGCCGTGACCGCGCCGTTTACCGCGAGGACCAGGAGCACCAGGGCGGACGCCCAGCGCAGCGGCACCAGCACCGGCCGGAGGGCGACGGCCAGCGCCGTGCCGCCGAGGGCGGCGACCAGGGCGTAGAGCCCGTCGGCGGTCGCGACGCCGAGTGCGGCGCAGGCGCCGGTCCGCAGGGACGTACGGGCGGTGAGGGAGACCAGATAGGTCGCGACCGCTCCGACGGGTATGGCGATGCCATAGCCCGCGAGGAGCCCCGCGACGAGCGCGCCCGTCATGACCGGGGCGGCGTCGGTCCCCACGGTCGGCCGGACTGCTGCCGCCCCCGCACCGGACGAACGGCGGCGGAGGTCGGCGGCAGGCAGGCATCGGTGATGAACATGGGCAGAGCTTGAGGCCGGGCGCGCCACCCCCGCAATCGAATTACGGAGGCCCGGCGGCAGACGGGCCCCAGCCGTGGACAGCGAAGGTGTCCATCTGGACAGGTATTGACCGGGGATTCCGGGCCTCCCTATCTTGTTTGAAGTCAAACGAAGAGGGGGTGTCATGGTCGTCGCACCACGCATGCTGCTCGTGCTCAGCGAGAACTGGACGCTGACGGGCGGCCGGGCCGATCTGCCCGCCGCCGTACGGTGGGCGCGCGAGGCGGAGGACGCCGGGTTCGACTCCGTCATGGTCAGCGAGCACATCGTGCTCGGCCCGGACGCCGGTGCCGCCGGCATCATGGGCAACCCCCGCGAC
This sequence comes from Streptomyces sp. NPDC042364, assembly GCF_056437585.1. Lineage (NCBI taxonomy): Bacteria > Bacillati > Actinomycetota > Actinomycetes > Kitasatosporales > Streptomycetaceae > Streptomyces > Streptomyces sp. NPDC042364. The sequence goes on from NZ_JBWKAJ010000019.1 coordinate 74,387, forward strand.
TACGCCCTCCCGGGCAACCAGGACCCGTACACCCCCTGGCCCAACTCCCTGCTGCTGCTCGCCGCGATCGCCTCCGTCACCGAGCGGCTGCGGCTCGCCGCCGCAGCGGTGCTCGCCCCGCTGCGCCACCCCCTGCTGATGGCCAGGGAGCTCGGCACCCTCGACCTCATCAGCGAGGGGCGGTTGCTGGTGCAGCCCACGGTGAGCTGGAGCAAGGACGAGTACGACGCGCTCGGCGTGCCCTTCGGCAGCCGTGGGAGGCTGCTCGACGAGCACCTCGAAGTCTGGTCGAAGGCCTGGGGGCCCTCCCCGGTCTCCCACGACGGCGAGCACTACCCGTTCCGGGACGTGTACTTCGAGCCCAAGGCGTACCGGCCCGAGGGGCCCCGGCTGTGGTTCGGCGGGCAGCGCCTCAACGGCCCGGTGCTGCGCCGACTGGTCCGGTACGGCCACGGCTTCCACCCCCTGGGCCGGCCCACACCACAGGACCTCCAGGCCCTGAAGGAGGCGATGACCGCAGCCGGCCGGGACATCACCGAGCTGGAGATGATCGGCGGCACCCAGGCGGTCTTCCCCGACGACCACTCCCCGGCGGACCTCGGCGCGGCCCTCGCCTCCCTGCCGGAACAGCTGGAGCAGGGGTTCACGACCTTCTGCGTCAAGCCGAACCAGTTCATCGACGACCCCGACGGGGTGGGCGCCTTCTGCAAGGAGGTCATGCGACGGGTGGCCGTCCTGACGGGGTGAAACAGGGGAGGGACCCCGGACGTGGCTCGCACCCGTCCGGGGCCCCTGGCTCGGGCCCGACCCCGTCACCGCTCGAAGACGATGCCGCCGTCGAACACCGTCATGTCGACCTCGACCCGGGTGATGTCGTGCGGGTCGAGGCCGAGCAGCGGCCGGTCGAGCACGCACAGGACCGCCACCTTGCCCACCTCCACGGACCCCTTCCAGTCCTCCGCGAAGTCCTGCCGCGCCGGGTTGATCGTGTACGCCCGCAGGGCCTCCGCGAGATCCACGCGCTGCTCGGGACCGCCGACCCGGCCGCCGGCCTTCGACTCGCGCAGCAGCATCCCCGCGACACCCCGGCACCAGTCCGGCTCGGTGATCGGCGCGTCCGAGCCGGCGCACACCGCCACTCCCGCGTCGAACGCCGCGCGTTCGGGCGTGTGCCCGTGCACGCAGAGGGAGCCGTGGCCGCCGTCGAGGTAGGGCTCGGACATCCAGGCCGTACGGTTCGGGGGCACCCCGTCGGCGAAGATCTCCACACCGATGGCGTTGAGCCGGCGGGGGTCGGCCGACTCGGGGCGGCGGAGTTCGGCGAGCCCCTGCGCATGTCCGCGGCCGAGCCTCCCATGGGCGCGGGCAGCAGGAGGACGCTGACCCGGGCGTGCAGGCTCCCCGCGGCCGCCAGATCGGCGTACGCGCGTGCGCGGGGACACCGCTGCGCAAGACCGGTGCCGCCTCCCGGGCGGAGGCCACCGCCCTCGCCGTACGGGACGGGCTGCTCCGCCCGACCGCCGAGGACATCGAGCGTTTCGTCGAGAGGGCGCCCGGCGGCTGACGGCGGTTCAGTAGGGTTCCACGGATGACCGACACCGCGCCCGGAACCCGGCAGAGCCCGGCATCCGCCCCCGACAAGCCCTTCCTCTACGTCGTCGTCTGCGCCGCCGGCATCGCCGCCGAGGTCGGCACACTCCTCACGGCGGCACGGGAACGGGGCTGGGAGGTCGGGGTCTTCGCGACACCCGTCGCCATGGGCGGGTTCTTCGACACGGCGGCCGTCGAGGCGCGGACCGGCCGCCCCATCCGCTCCGCCTGGCGCTCCCCGGGCGACCCGCGCCCCTTTCCGCCGCCGGACGCCGTCGTGGTCGCGCCCGCCACCTTCAACACCCTCAACAAGTGGGCGGCGGGCACGGCCGACACCCTCGCCCTCGGCACGCTCTGCGAGGCGTACGGCCTCGGCGTCCCCATCGCCGTCCTGCCCTGCGTGTCCGACGCCCTGGCGGCCCACCCGGCGTACCGCGCGAGCCTGGAGCGACTGCGCGGCATGGGCGTACGGTTCGGCGACCCGTACGCCGGTGAGGCCCGGTCCGACGGTGCGCACCCCGAGTTCACCTGGGAGCGGGCCCTGGACCTGCTGGAGACGGAGGGCCACAGCGTTCAACCGAACGGTTGAACCGAACATCACCTCGCGGGCGACGCGCGACGTCCTTTCCCGGCCGCAGACTGACGGCGCCGCCACAGCGGCGCCGCCCAACGCAGCAGAGCCGCGGAAAGGACCTTGCCCCCATGGCCAGCCATTTCAGCCGACGACGCATCCTCACCACCGGAGCGGGCGCCGCGCTCGGCGGACTCGCCGCCGCCGGTGCCGCCCAGGCCGCCCCCGCCTCCGGCACGTCGTCGCACGGGTCCGCGCCGGCCCGCGGGGAGGAGACCCGGTCGATCGACGAGCTGTACCGCGCCGCCGTCGCCGAGGGCGGCAGGCTCGTCATCTACGCGGGCGGCGACACCGCCACCCAGCAGAACGCCACGGCCCAGGCGTTCCGGACCCGCTTCCCGGACATCGACCTCACGGTCGTCGTGGACTACAGCAAGTACCACGACGTCCGCGTCGACAACCAGCTCGTGACCGACACCCTGGTCCCCGACATCGTCCAGCTCCAGACCCTCCAGGACTTCACCCGCTGGAAGCGCCAGGGCAAGCTGCTGCCGTACCGGCCCGCCGGGTTCTCCCGGCTGTACCCGTCCTTCCGTGACCCGGACGGCGCGTGGACGGCCGTGACGGTCATCGGCTTCAGCTACCTGTACGACGTGGCCGCCGCCGGAGCCGACGCCCCCAAGTCGCCCTACGAGCTGGTCGATCCGCGCTGGAAGGGCGCCATCGCCTCCTCCTACCCGCACGACGACGACGCGGTGCTCTACCTCTTCTCCCTCTACCAGCAGGCGTACGGCTGGGACTGGATCGCGAAGTTCGCCGCGCAGCGGCCGCAGTTCAACCGGGGCTCGCACTCCGCGGGCGTCGCCGTCAACGGGAAGCAGAAGGTCATCGGCGTCGGCGGCTCCGGCTCGCTGACCACGCCCGCAACCGCCCCGACCCGATGGGCGGTGGCCGACGGGCACCCCTTCATGGCCTGGGGCCAGCGCGCCGCGATCCTGAGGAAGGCCGCCCACCCCACCGCCGCCAAGCTGTACCTCAACTGGTCGCTGTCCACGGAGCGCCAGCAGGGATCCTTCAACGGCTGGTCCGTCCGCACCGACGTCACCCCGGCCGGCGGTCTCAAGCCCGTCTGGGAGTACGACAACGCGCACGTCGACGGCTTCCCCCGCTTCATGGAGGACCGCGCGACCGTCGAACGGCTGAAGCAGACCTTCGCCCTCTACTTCGGCGAGGTCAAGGGTGACCCCACGCCGGGCTTCCTGGGCCTGCACCCCGGTCGCTGACCGGCTGACTCAAAACAGCGGGCACTGCATCATCCTTTACCGCGGTCACACGAGTCACTGCCTACACTCGGCTGGCTCCCCGTCAGTTCCGGATCGTCGCAGAGGGAACCGCCGCCGTGCCCGCCATCGCCGTCCCCGCCGTCGTACGCCGCCGTTGGCTGTCGCTCGGACGCCTGCCCGACCTGGTCTTCCTGACCGTCGTCAGCGGCGGCCTGATCCGCCTCGTCGACCTGAACTCCGCGCTGTGCTGGGTCGTCGTCCCCCCGACCGTGCTGCTGGCCGTGGGGTACGTGGGCGGACTGGCCCTCTGGGACCGGCTGGGGCCGCGGGGCAGGCCCGTCTGGCTGGGCACGCTGCTGGGACTGTGGTGCTGGATCTCCTGGGCCATGCCCGCCGAGTACGGCAGCGGCTACCTCTGGCTCGCGGTCCCGCTCGCGATCCTCGCGCTGCGGATGTTCGGCGAGCGGGCGGCGTCGGCGGCGGTCGGTGTGATCACGGCTCTGGTGGTCCTCCTCGTCGCCCGCGCCACCGGCGCCTTCGACGTCGAACTGGTGGCGCCCCCGGCCGCCGCGGTCTGGGCGACCGTCGCCCTCTACCGGGGCCAGCAGCGGCTCCTCGGTGAACTGCGCCGAACCCGTGAGGAGTTGGCGCGCGGCCAGCGCGAGGCCGGACGGCTCGCCGAACGCGCCCGCATCGCCCGCGATCTGCACGACACCCTCGCCCAGGAACTCGCCGGCAGCCGCATGCTCCTCCAGGCCGCCGACCGCGACTGGGACCGCCGCCCCGGCCTCGCCCGGACCCGGGTCCGGGCGGTCGCCGACGCCTTGGGCGCCAACCTCGCCGAGACCCGCACCATCATCCGCGACCTCACCCCGCCCGCCCTGGAGCACGACGACCTCGGGACCGCGCTGCGCTCGCTGTGCGCCCGCCGCACCACCACGCCGGCCCGCGTGGTGTTCCGCAGCGAGGGCCGCCCGGCCCCGCTGACCGCGGACCGGGCCGCCGCCCTCTTCCGGGTCGCCCAGGGCCTGTTGGCCAACGCCTGCGAACACGCCGCCGCCCGCCATGTGTGGGTCACCCTCGACCACCGTGACGAGGCGGTGGTCACCGTCGAGGTACGGGACGACGGCGTCGGCTTCGACACCGGGACGACGCCGGCCCGGTCCCGCGACCGGGGCCACGGGCTGAGCGCGGGCCGGGAGCGCCTCGGCGCCCTCGGCGGATCGCTCACCCTCGACAGCGCCCCCGGACGCGGCACCCTCGCCCGAGCGACCCTCCCCGTCGGCGCCCCCGCCCTGGCCGGCCGGGCGGGCGGCCGGTGAACGACAGCCCCCGCGCCCCGCTCCGCGTCCTGATCGTCGACGACCACACCGTCGTACGCGCCGGACTGCGCGCCCTCCTCTCCGGCGAACCGGGCTTCGAGGTCGTGGGCGAGACGGGCGACGGCGCCGAAGCCGTCCGTCTCACGGCCCGGCTCCGCCCCGACGTCGTCCTGATGGACCTCCGCCTGACGGACGACACCGCACCCGGCGACCGGCTGAACGGACTCGACGCCACCCGCCGCATCACCGCCGGGACCCCGGAGACCCGCGTGGTCGTCCTCACGAGCTACAGCGGCCAGGGCGACGTCATACGGGCGATGGAGGCGGGCGCCCGCGGCTACATCCTCAAGGCGGGCCCGCCCGAGGAGCTGTTCCGTGCCGTGCGCGCCGCCGCCGGGGGCGGCATGGGCCTCGCCCCGGAGGCGGCGGGACACCTCGCCTGTCACCTGGCCGATCCGGGGGCCGTCCTCAGCGAACGGGAGATCGAGGTCGTACGACTGCTGGCGCGGGGCGGCAGCAACCGCTCCATCGCCGCCTCCCTCCACGTCACCGAGGCCACGGTCAAGACGCACCTGGTCCGCATCTACCGCAAGCTGGGCACGGAGAATCGGGCGGGCACGGTGTCGGAGGCCGTCCGGCGGGGGCTGCTGGAGATCGGCTGACCGGCCGGGCGGCGCTCACACCGGGCTGTCACCCGGCCGCCGGAGCCCCGGTACGGGCCGCCCTCAGTGGGCACCCGCCGGCTCGAACTCCGTGCCGCACGGCCCGGCGCCCTCGCTCTCCGCCAGCGCGACGGGCTCACCGCTCATCGTCAGCGTCTCGTAGTAGCGCCCGATGCGTTCGGTGGAGCGGCCGACGTAGTGACCGATGAACGAGCGCCGGAAGCGGTCGGCGGTGCGGTTGGGCTGCGAGCCGTGCACCAGGCTGCCGTTGAAGAACAGCACGTCACCCGGCGCCATGTCGACGGGAACCGGGGTGAGGCCCGGCGGCGGCGGGACGTACTCACGGACGAAGGACAGCTGCTCGTCCGCCTCCTCCGGGCAGAACAGGTCCATGCGATGCGTGCCCGGCACGACCTCCAGACCGCCGTTGTCCCGGTCGATCACATCGCAGGCGATCCACGCGGCCACGCAGGTGCCCGGCTCCACCCGCAGATAGAAGTTGTCCTGGTGCAGCGCCTGCCCGCGGGCGCCCGGCGGCTTGAAGTAGAACATGCTCTGCGCGGCCAGGACCTCCTCCCCGAGCAGCTCCTCGAGGACCTCGCGCAACCGTGCGTCGAGGAGCACCCGCAGCGACAGGTCGTCGATGCGGTGGGGGTGCATGACCCGGGGATGGGTGTGCAGCGGGTCGGCCGGTCCGTCGGCCGCCGGCCCGCGGGGCTCGAAGTGCCCCGGGACCGGGCCGCCCGCCCGGAGCGCCGCGAACCGCTCGCACAGCTGGTCGATCTCGGTGGACGAGAACAGTCCCCGCACCACCAGATAGCCGTTCTCCTCGAACTCGGCCTTGCCCGCGACTGCCATCCGCGCGTCCCTTCACATCGGTGTCCGCTGTGCTTCAGGCTAGGTCCGCGCGCCTTCCGGGAGGATGCCTGTGCATGCTGACGACCTGTCCGAGACCGCTGCGCCCGCCGTTCCGTCGCCGCCGCCCGGTCAGGTGATCGTCGGCCGCTTCGACCAGCGGCCGCCGTACGCCGTCAACCGGCCGGACGGCGCCGACAGCTGGCTGTTCACCTGGACCACGGGCGGCGGGGGAGTCCTGCGGCAGGGCGCGGCGCGGACGGTCGCGCACCCGGGCGACCTCGTCGTCCTCGGGCCCGGCGTGCCCCAGCACTACGCCGTCGGACCCGACACCGGGCACTGGGCGTTCTGGTGGGTGCACTGCCGGCCGAGGGCGTCGTGGGCGGTGTGGCTGCGCCCGTACGAGATCGGCGACCGGGTCTACGCCGTCACCCCCGCCCCCGAGGGCGGCCGTCAGCGCGTCGACGCCGCCTTCCGCCGGATGCTCGCCGACGCCCGCTGGACGGGAGAGGGACCACCACCGGCGCCCGAGGGCGCCCCGGTGGACGGCGAGGTCGCCGTCGCGCATGGCACGGCCGCCCGCGAACTGGCCCTGTGCTCGCTGGAGGAGATCGTGCTGCTCACCGCGGCCCGTGCCGAACCCCACCGGCCGGGCGTCGACCCGAGGATCCGCCGCGCGCAGGACCTGATCACCGCGGACCCCGGCGCCCCGCACACCGTCCGCTCGCTCGCCGAGCGGGTCGCGCTCTCCCCGTCGCGGTTCGCCCACCTCTTCACCGAGCAGGTCGGGCACTCCCCGATGCGCGCCCTGCTGCACGCCCGCCTGCTGCACGCCGCGCGGCTCCTGGAGGCGACCGAACTGCCCGTCGAGCGGGTGGCCACGGCCTCCGGGTTCGGCAGTCCGTTCCACTTCAGCCGGGTGTTCCGGCAGCGCTACGGGGTGCCGCCGGGCGCGTACCGGCAGACGCTCAGAAACGGCGGCTGAACGACTCACCGCCCGGCCGCACGGACCCGTTCAGCCGCCGAACACGCGCAGCGACAGCCACAGCGCCACCACGGCCGAGCCCAGCGCCGCCGGGACGGTGAGCAGCCCGAGCCGGGTGAACTCGCCGAGGTCCACGTCGTGGTCGTGGTGATGGACGATGCGCCGCCACAGCAGGGTGGCCAGCGACCCGGCGTACGTGAGGTTCGGGCCGATGTTCACGCCGAGGAGGACGGCGAGGACGGCGCCCGTGCCCAGCGGCGCCGCCAGCGGCACCAGGACGAGGACGGCGGGCAGGTTGTTGATGACGTTGGCGATCAGAGCGGCCAGCGCGGCGACACCCAGCAGGGCCAGGAGGCCCGACCCGGACGGCATCACCCGGCCCAGCGCGTCGGCGAGGCCGTTGTCCACCACGGCCCGGACCACGATGCCCAGCGCCAGCACGAACGCGAGGAAGGGCAGTGAGACGGACCGGAACAGCGCCACCGGGGTGGTGCTGCGCCGCACCAGCGCCCGCGCCGACAGCACCAGCGCACCGGCCAGCGCCGCCCACGCGGGCTCGATGCCGAGCGCCGACGTCACCACGAACCCGGCGAGCGTGCACAGGACGGTGACCAGCGCGAACATCGGCATCTCCGGCCGCTCGACCGCCTCCTCCGGCGGCGCCGCCATGCCGAGGTCGTCCGCGAAGAACCGCCGGAACACCACGTACTCGACGGCCACGGCCACCGCCCAGGGCGCCGCCATCAGCAGCGCGAACCGGGTGAAGGTGAGCCCGCTCGCCGTGAACGCCAGCAGGTTGGTCAGGTTGGACACGGGCAGCAGCAGCGACGCCGTGTTCGACAGATGCGCGGTGGCGTACACATGCGGCTTGGGGCGGGCGCCCAGCCGGGCGACGGTCGCGAAGACCACCGGTGTGAGCAGCACGATCGTCGCGTCCAGGCTCAGCACCGCCGTGATCCCGGAGGCCAGCACGAAGGTCGAGCCCAGCAGCCGCTGGGGGCGCCCCGCCGACGCCCGCGCCATCCATGCCCCGCACGCCTTGAAGAGCCCCTCGTCGTCGCACAGCTTGGCCAGCACCAGCACGGCGGCGAGGAACCCGAGCACGGGGCCGAGCAGTTCGGCCTCGGCACGCGCGTGGTCGAACGAGACGGCGCCGGTCGCGACCGCGATCCCCGCCGCGGGTACGGCGACGACGGCCTCCGGAAGCCCGAACGGACGAGCGACCGCGGCGCCGAGGACCACGATGAGCAGAAAGACGGAGAGGACCTCGGCGAGGGCGGTGTTCACAAGGGGACTTTCGGGACTTCGGCGGCGCTGGGACTGACGCACCCTACCGCCGCGGATCAGCGTACGACGAACAGGCGTACGGCCCGGGATGGCCGGTCCGCGCAGCGGTCCCGGGGGGAAAAGCGCTGGTCGGACGAGTCCGGGCCCCTGGAATCGCCGGAGGCCCGTAGGACCGACATCACTCCTCCGACAGGGTCAGCTCGGCCCAGATCGTCTTGCCGTCCTCGGTGTGCCGGCTGCCCCACCGCTGGGTGAGCTGGGCGACCAGCAGCAGACCGCGGCCGCCCTCGTCGAAGGTCTTCGCCCGGCGCAGGTGGGGGGCGGTGCCGCTGCCGTCGGACACCTCGCAGATCAGGGTGGTCTCGTCGTGGATCAGCCGCAGCTGGATCGGCGGGGCGCCGTGCCGGATGGCGTTGGTGACCAGCTCGCTCACCACCAGTTCCGCCGTGAACGCGGCCTCGCTGATGCCCCACAGCGCCATCTGGGTGAGCACGTACTGCCGGGTGCGGGCGACGAACGCCGGGTCGGCCGGGATGGGCCAGGTGGCGACCTGGGTCGGTCTGAGCCCCTTGGTGCGGGCCAGCAGGAGCGCCACGTCGTCGGGGGCGCCGCCCGCGGGGAGGAGGGAGTGGACGACCTCACGGCAGATGTCGTCCAGCGGCCCCTTGCGACCGGAGAGGGCGTTGGCCAGCAGCTCCTGGCCGGCGTCGATGTCGCGGTCCCGGGTCTCGATCAGCCCGTCGGTGTAGAGGGCGATGACGGTGCCCTCGGGGAGTTCGAGTTCGGCGGACTCGAAGGGCAGTCCGCCCAGGCCGAGGGGCTGCCCCGACGGCACGTGCACCTCCATCGGCCGCCCGTCCGGGTCCAGCAGCACCGGCGGCGGATGGCCGGCCCGGGCGAAGGTGCAGCGGCGGGTCACCGGGTCGTAGACGACATACAGGCAGGTGGCTCCCACCTCACCGGTCACGCCCTCGCTGCCGGCCTCCTCGGAGAGCCGTACGACGAGGTCGTCGAGGTGGGTCAGCAGTTCGTCCGGGGCGAGGTCGACGTCGGCGAGGGTGCGGACGGCGGTGCGCAGCCGGCCCATGGTGGCCGAGGCCTGGACGCCGTGTCCCACGACGTCGCCGACGACCATCGCGACCCGCATCCCGGACATCGGGATCACGTCGAACCAGTCGCCGCCCACTCCGGCCTGCGCGGCCGGGAGATACCGCGAGGCCGCCTCCAGGGCCGGCATGTGCGGCAGGGTCTGGGGGAGCAGGCTGCGCTGGAGGGCGAGGGCGGTCTCGCGCTCGCGGGAGTAGCGGCGGGCGTTGTCGATGCAGACGGCCGCCCGCGCCGTGACCTCCTCGGCCAGCAGCTCGTCGTCCGAGGTGAACGGGTCGAGCCGTTTGAAGCGGGTCAGGACGGCCACGCCGAGCGTCGTGCCGCGGGCCCGGATGGGCACCGACATGGTGGTGTGGACGCCCAGCTCCTTGACCCGCGCGCTGCGTATCGGGTCCCAGGCGAGCCAGTCGACGAGAGTGTTGGCGGGGTCGGTCGCCACGATCGTGTGCCCCACCGACAGCGAGGCCGCCTGCGGTGACGTGGCCGGGTAGACATCGGTCCGGCCGAGCTCGACGACGGCCTCGGGACAGCCCTGGGTGATCGACTGGTGGGCGACACGGCGCAGGACGAAGGGCGCGGACAGCGGGCCCTCGTGCGGTTCGTCGCCGTGGTCCAGGGACTGCATGAGGTCGACGCTGACGAAGTCGGCGAGCGCCGGGACGCAGACGTCGGCCAGCTCCTGGGCGGTGCGCCGGACGTCGAGGGTGGTGCCGATGCGGATGCTCGCCTCGTTGACCAGCTGCAGCCGCTGACGGGCCAGGTACTGCTCGGTGATGTCGTGCCCGGTGACACAGACCCCGATCGGCCGGCCGGTGTCGTCGCAGAGCGGTGCGATGGCCGCCGACCAGGCGTGGGCACGGTTCTCGTCGGCGGCTCTGAGGAACGTCTGCACGTCCTTGCGCCGGCCCAGGGCGAGCACCTCGCGCAGATGCTCCTCCAGCTTCTCGCCCTGCCGCCCGCCCACGATCTCCGACATGTGCAGTCCCCGGAGATTCTTCTCGGGGATGCCCACCGCGTCGGCCATCACGTCGTTGATGCCGCGCAGCCGGAGCCGGTCGTCGAAGACCGCCATGGCGCACGGCGACTGGACCATGACCGCCGCGGCCAGCGGATCGTCGCGGACCAGCGGGCCGGGATCGTCGAGCGGGCACAGAACCAGCCATCCGCCGCTGTCGCCACCGTCCTTCGGATCGCGCTGGTGTGCGAGGAGCCACACCGTCACGTTGTGTCCGTCACGGTGACGCAGCGCGAGCGTGCCGCTCCAGCTGAGGCTGCCCGGCGGGGGCGGCAGAAAGCACGCGTCCGGGGACAGCAGTTCGGCGGCGGGCCGGCCGAGGACCTCCGCCGCGGGCCGGCCCAGCAGGCGACCGGCTCCTTCGTTCCACTCGACGACGCGGCCGTCGCGGTCCACGACCGCCCGCGCCGTGGCGGCACCGTCCAGGGCATACGCAGGCTGGTCACCGTGCGTTACCTTGCGGGTCCTCATCGTCGCGAATTCCATTCCGCCGGACCGAACGGGCTTACGGGTGAATTCAAGCCTATGTGCTCCGCCGGGAATGCGGACCGGAAACCGCATCTCCACGGGGCTCCGGCGGCCCGCGCGGGCCCGAGGGCCTCAGGGGGACTGCCGGGGTCTACGGGGTGCTTCATCGGCTTCTGTTTGCTCGCGAGCGGTTGTGATGGCTTACTGCGCTTTCTGCCGCGTCTCGCCGGACGCCCGCCCGGCACGTTCGACGAACCGAGTGCCGTGACCGTCGTGCGCGGGCCCTGAAGGGCGGGCGCACGAGCCGGCGCGGCGGGAAGGCGGCCGTCCGGGCCGCCCGGCCCGCGTGAGATCCACGACCCAGGCGGCGGCGTTCGCGCCCGACCGTCGGGCCGCCCCCCGGTCCGGTCGGAAAACCAGTTCTGTCCGGACCGTTGACGGGCTGTCATGTCTCGAACAGCATGGCGATCGTCCGCATCTGGGAGCGCTCCCACGCCAGGTGTCACCGCTGCGCGCCCCCACCTCCTCCGAGGAGCCCAGACGTGAAACGACGCAGAACCGCCCTGTTCGCCCTGACGGCCGTCCTCGCGGCGGCGCTCACCGCGCTGCCCGCCTCCTCGGCCCAGGCCGAGGAGGTCGAACAGGTCAAGAACGGCACCTTCGACACCACCACCGCCCCGTGGTGGACCACCGGCAACGTCACCGCAGGCCTCACCGACGGCCGCCTCTGCGCCGAGATCCCCGGCGGCACCGCCAACCGCTGGGACGCGGCCGTCGGACAGAACGACATCACCCTGGTCAAGGGCGAGTCCTACCGGTTCAGCTTCTACGCCTCCGGCACCCCCCAGGGCAAGATCCTGCGGGCGATCGTCGGCCTCCAGGCCGCGCCCTACGACACCTACTTCGAGGTGAGCCCGCAGCTGAACGTCTCGGGCGACCGGTACTCGTACACCTTCACCTCGCCCGTCGACACCACCCAGGGGCAGGTCGGCTTCCAGGTCGGCGGCAACGCCGACCCGTTCACCTTCTGCATGGACGACGTGTCGCTGCTCGGCGGGGTGCCGCCGGAGGTCTACGAGCCCGACACCGGGCCACGGGTACGCGTCAACCAGGTCGCCTATCTGCCCGCCGGCCCCAAGAACGCCACCCTGGTCACCGAGGCCACGGCCAAGCTCCCCTGGGAGCTGAGGAGCGCCACGGGTTCCGTGGTCGCCCGGGGCGCCACCCGGCCGCGCGGCGTGGACGCCTCCTCCGGGCAGAACGTCCACTCCATCGACTTCGGCTCCTACCGCAAGCGCGGCACCGGCTTCACCCTGGTCGTCGACGGGGAGACCAGCCGCCCCTTCGACATCGACCCGAGCGCCTACGAACGGCTGCGGCTCGACTCGCTGAAGTACTACTACACCCAGCGCAGCGGCATCGCGATCGACGACGAGCTGCGCCCCGGCTACGGGCGCGCCGCCGGCCACCTCAACGCCGCCCCCAACAAGGGCGACGACGACGTGCCCTGCCAGCCCGGCGTCTGCGACTACACCCTCGATGTCACCGGCGGCTGGTACGACGCGGGCGACCACGGCAAGTACGTCGTCAACGGCGGCATCTCCACCTGGGAGGTGCTGAGCACCTACGAGCGCTCGCTGCACGCCCGTACCGGGCGCACCCACAAGCTGGGCGACGGCTCGCTGAACATCCCCGAGAGCGGCAACAAGGTGCCCGACCTGCTCGACGAGGTCCGCTGGGAGCTGGACTTCCTGCTGAAGATGCAGGTGCCGCAGGGCAAGCCGCTCGCGGGTATGGCCCACCACAAGATCCACGACGAGCAGTGGACCGGACTGCCGCTGATGCCGGCCGACGACCCGCAGAAGCGTGAACTGCACCCGCCGAGCACGGCGGCGACCCTGAACCTCGCGGCCACCGCGGCCCAGGCGGCCCGCCTCTACCGCCCCTACGACCGCGCCTTCGCGGCGAAGAACCTCGCCGCGGCCCGCACGGCCTGGGCGGCGGCCCTGGAGCACCCCGACATGTACGCCTCCGAGAGCGACGGCACCGGCGGCGGCTCGTACGCCGACAGCAACGTCGCCGACGAGTTCTACTGGGCGGCCGCCCAGCTCTACCTCACCACCGGTGAGAAGACGTTCGCCGACTTCGTCCTCGGCTCCCCGGTGCACACCGCCGACATCTTCGGTCCCATCGGCTTCGACTGGGCGAGGACGGCCGCCGCCGGGCGCCTCGACCTCGCGCTCGTCCCGAACCGGCTGCCGGGCCGGGACAAGGTCCGGGAGTCCGTGATCAAGGGCGCCGACCGCTACCTGGCCACGCTCAGGGACCACCCGTACGGCATGCCGTACGCGCCCGACAAGAACCTCTACGACTGGGGCTCCAACCACCAGATCCTCAACAACGCGGTCGTCATCGCCTCCGCCTACGACATCACCGGGGCGTCGAAGTACCGTGAGGGCGCGCTCCAGAGCATGGACTACCTCTTCGGCCGCAACGCCCTCAACATCTCGTACGTCACCGGCTACGGCGAGGTCAACGCCCGCAACCAGCACAGCCGGTGGTACGCCCACCAGCTGGACCCGGCGCAGCCGAACCCGCCCGTGGGCACCCTGGCGGGGGGCGCGAACTCGGGCATCCAGGACCCCTTCGCGCAGGGCAAACTCCAGGGCTGTGTCGGCCAGTTCTGCTACATCGACGACATCCAGTCCTGGTCGACCAACGAGCACACCGTCAACTGGAACGCGGCGCTGGCCCGGATGGCCTCGTTCGTGGCGGACCAGACCTGAGGTCCACGGCTGATCACGGCGGCCGGCACTCCTGCCCGGGGGTGCCGGCCGCCCCTTTTCGGTACCGCACCGAAGCGGCGATGACCTGGGAGTATTTACGGTTAAGTACCCGCGCGGTACCGTTGACGCATGCCAGCTCTGAATGTGGAGTTCAGCGACCGCGAGCTAGAGGACCTGCGGCAGATGGCCAAGGAACGCGGTACGTCGATGAAGGCGCTCGTGCGGGAGGCGGCCGCGGCCGACATCGTGCGGCACCGGGCGCTGAAGGAGGGGGCCGAGGAGTTCCGGCGGTTCTTCACGGCGCACGCCGACGAGTTCGCCGCCGCCTTCCCCGACGACGAACCCGTCGCGCGCACCGCCGGGGGACGGGCCGTCTGACCGATGGCTCCCGTCATCCACATCGACGTGCCCTGGCTGCTCCAGCGCCACGAAGAGGTCCTGCCCGAGCAGCCCACGATCAACGACTTCTCCGCCCTCGTCGCCGCCGTGGCCCGGCACCGCGTCGACCCGCCACGCCTCGGGGTCGACCCCGATCCGGCCTGGCGGGCCGCCGCGCTGCTGCACACCCTGGCGGTGCTCAAGCCCCTGCCTGCCGCCAACGCACGGTTCGCCTGCGCCACGGCCATCGCGTACATGTTCGTCAGCGGTGTCGGTATGAACCCGCCCTACGGGGCCCTGGTGGACCTCGCCCGCGATCTGATCTCCGGCAAGACGGACGTGTACGGGGCGGCGGACCGGCTCCGCTCCTGGCAGATCTGACGGACGGTGGCTCCGCTCCTGGCGGATCCGGCGGACGGAACGCCGGGGCCGCCGACCGAGGGCGGGAGGAGCAAGGTCGGCGGCCCGTTTCGCGCGGAAGAGCCGCCGTTCCACGCGTGGCCCCTGCGATTCGGCCGCTTTCAGTGAACAACCGGCCCCCGCCGGGCCGGGAGAGTGCGTGGAGCACCGAGACGTGCGCACGGTTCACACGGGGCGCTTGAAGCCTGCATGCCCGGCAGAACCGGAAGGGTTCGTTCTGCGAATCGGAGGGCACCGTTCCGGTCATCTGACCTGCTTTTGGTGATGCAGATGTTGCCCAAGTGCCTTGTTGACCACGAGTAACTTGTGCAAGGGTGAATCTCCTGCGCATGGGTAATGGCCCGGCCTGAAAGGCCATTTGGGTTTTCGGGTCACCGAAGAGTCCAAAAGGCTCTAGGTCGCCGGCCATCGTGCGGCTCAGTCCCCGGCCGCTTTCCCGGCGCCCGCCAAAAGGTACGCACCAATCCAGGGCCCTTTTCGGCGGTCACAACTCCGTGTGCCATCTTGCGCCTTGGAAGGAACCCGCTCTGTGCACACCCCCCACCCTCCCCGCCCTGCTTATGCGCCCGCGCCCGGACCGGTCCCGGGGGAGTCCGACGAGGCTCTCGCCGCCCGGCTGCGAGGCTGGCCGGAAGGCGGCACCGGTGACCCCGTGGCCCTGCTGATGGCGCGGCACTGGCAGGCGACGTACGACTACGCCGTCATCTGCCTTGCCGCGGGGTCGAGCGTCGCCTCGATGGTCACCGCGACCGCCTTCCACCGGGTGCTCGACGGGCTGATGCGGGGCGAGTCGGGCGTCGCGCTGCGGCCCAGGCTGCTCGTGGCCGCGCGCGACACCGTCAAGGAGTGGTCCGCGGAGGACGGCGTCTCCGGTGTTCTGCCGGACCTGCGGAAACCCGCCGGCGGTCGCGGCATGCGAGCGGCGAAGTCCATGACGCCCGAAAATCGCAAGCTCATCGAGCGGTCTTTCCAGGCGCTCCCGGCCGTCGCCCAGTGCCTGTTGTGGCACACCGAGGTAGAAGCCGAAACGATAACCATACCCACTGGTCTCCTGGGCCTGGACACCGACAGCGCGACCGCCACACTGGAACAGGCACGCGAGAAATTCCGCGAGGGCTGCGTGCGTGCCCACCGGGAACTCGCGCCGTCCAAGGACTGCCGCTTCTACAACCGGCTTCTCGACGTGCCGATTCGCCGCGGTGGCGCCCTGCTCCCGGATGTCCAGCAGCATCTGCTGGAGTGCCGCTACTGCCGTTACGCGGCCGACCAGCTCGGTCATTTCGAAGGCGGACTCGGCGGGGTCATCGCCGAGGCCGTCCTCGGCTGGGGCGCCCGGCGCTATCTCGACTCCCGGCCCGGCCGGATGCCGTACAAGGGGAACCAGCGACGTTCCGGCGGCGGCGGCAAGCACCGCCTGCTCTCCCAGATCCCCGCCCAGCGCCGCCGGAACACCGCCGGTGCGCGCACCCCCCGGACCCTGCTCACCGTCGGCGTCTCCTCCGGGGCGTTGCTGGCCGCCATCCTCGGGGCCGCCCTGCTGTCCGACGACGGCAGCGGAGCGGATCCCGCCGCGTCCACCAGCGCCGGCGGCGGCGTCGCCACGGCGCCCGACACCGGCGACGAGAGCGGCACCAGCGCCTCGCCGACACCGCCCGCGAAGGCTGGCCGCCCCACGGCACCCCAGCAGACCCGGCTGCGCAACCAGGCCGCCGACCTGTGCCTCGACATCCAGGGCGGCAAGGCCGTGAAGGGCGCCTCGACGGAACTCGCCGTGTGCTCCTCCGACTGGACCCAGAAGTGGTCCTACGAGGAGGACGGGCTGCTGCGCAGCGTGGCCAACCCCGAGCTGTGCCTGGACTCGCAGGTGGACGCCGGTGTCGTCGTGCTCGGTACCTGTGCCGACGAGGACTCCGGGCGCGGCGAGGACGTGCGCTACGACTTCACGGTGCAGGGGGAGTTGCTGCCCCGGTGGGGCGAGGGGCTGGCCGTCGCCCCCACCGAGACCGAGGCCAGGGCGGATGTCGTGGTGAAGGGACGGGACAACTCCACCACCCAGCGCTGGCTCACCGACGGCGTCACCGCCAGTCCCGAGTCGCTCTCCGTCTCCGGCTCCGAGGCGCCCACCGCCGAGACCGAACCGGTCACGGAGGAGCCGGAGGCGAAGGAGGAGGCGCCGGCGCCGGGCGCGGGGAAGCCGGACGAGCCCACGCCCGGCGGGTCACCGGAACGGAGCGGCTCGGTCATGTCGATCGGCGACGGCGCGCGGGGAGAGCCCGGGGCGGACCCCGGCGGCCTGTCGTCCCTCACGACGCGGCACCTGCCGGATCTGGTGCCGGGCGTCCTGCCGGGGGCCGAACTGTAGAAGAGGGCGCCGCGGGGGCACGGGGCACCGCGGCGCGGCGGGCTGGGGGCATGTGCGGGCCGGGGTGGAGGCGGGGTCCGGGATCAGCCGCGGACAGGGGGCAGGCCGCGGGCGCGTTCGCGGTCCGGGCACGTACGGGGTCCGGGCACGTACGGGGTCCGGGCACGTACGGGGTCCGGGCACGTACGGGATTTCGTTTCGCCGCCACCGGACGGCGCAAGGCCCCCGGCTGTTCCAGAAGGCCCCCGGCTGTTCCCGCACCCGGTGCGGGTCACCCACGTCCCGGGACAGCGCTCAGGACTTCTTCGCCGGGGGCCGCTTCGTGCTCCTGCCCCTGCTCGTTCCCGTGCCGCGGGCGGGCTCGGCGGGAGCCTTCCTGCGCGCCGCCGCCTTCTCCGGGTCCGCCGCCGCCGTCGCCCCGCCCGACTCCGTGCGGCTCCCCGCCGTCGGCCACTTGAACTCGATCTCCAACTCGATCTCGCCGTTTCCGATGCCGACCTCGATCTCGCTGCGCAGGTCGTCCGGGATCCGCAGGCTCAGCGTTCCGGTGGTGAGTTCGATGTCGGCCTCCCCGCCCTCCCGCAGGGCCTCCGCCAGCGCCGTGAGTTGGTCGGCCGCCTCAAGACGTGACAGCGAGCGCTTCTGCTCGAACTTGAGGTCCTTCATGGACGTCTCCGATCCGTCACGCAAAGGTGGACACCGACCATTCTGCTGCCATCAGCGGGATCGGACATCCGCATGACCTCCGCGCGACGGCGGCGCCGCCGTGGGGACGCCGCCATGCCTTCCCGTGCGGGCGGACCGGACCGGCTCTACGGTTGAGGGAAGCCCCGAGCCCGCGGCACCCGGAGCCCCTGCGCCCAGGTCTCCCCGGCTCGCACCCCACTTGGAGGGCATTCGATGTCCACTGCGTCTGAAACCCCGGTCCTTGACACCCTCGCCGCCATGACGGTCGACTCGCTGGAGCGGTGCGGGCTGCCCCCGGACATGCTGATCCTCACGCGGATCGCGGCACTCGCCGCGTCGGACGCCCCGCCCATCTCCTACGTGGCCCACATCGACCCGGCCCTGAGGGCGGGTCTGACCGCAGAGCAGCTCCAGGACGTGCTCGTCGCCATCGCGCCCATCGTGGGCACCGCCCGCGTCATGACGGCGGCGGGGAACATCTCCACCGCCCTGGGCATCGCCATCGCCGTCGCCGATGCCGGGATCGATCCCCAGGTCTGACCGCACGGCCGCGGCACCACAGGCAGGAGGGGCCCCGATGTCCCAGAAGGCGACCACGGCGATGCGTGCGGCACCCCACGCCACGCCCGAGGAACGCGCGGCCCTCGGCAAGGCGGCGCGCCGCCGCTCGCCGCGGTCGGGCCACGCCGTGTACAAGCCGTCCCCCGGCCGGCCGGACCCGCTGTCCATCCTGGAGGCGCAGTCCGCGGCACGGGTGCCCGAACTCGTCCCCATCCGCTACGGCCGGATGATGGAGTCCCCGTTCCGCTTCTACCGGGGCGCCGCCGCGATCATGGCCTCCGACCTGGCCGGCAGCCCGAGTTCGGGCCTCACGGCCCAACTGTGCGGGGACGCGCACATGTTGAACTTCCGGCTGCTGGCCTCGCCGGAGAGACAGTTGATGTTCGACATCAACGACTTCGACGAGACACTGCCGGGCCCCTGGGAGTGGGACGTCAAGCGGCTGTCGGCCAGTCTCGTCATCGCGGGCCGGGCGAACGGGTTCGACGACGCCGAGCGAGCCCGTGTCGTGCGGGCCACGGTCCGCTCGTACCGCGAGTCGATGAACCGCTTCGCGCGGACGGGAAACCTCGACGTCTGGTACGCGAAGATCGGCGCGGACCTCCTCGAAGCCCTGGCCGCGGGCCGGCTCCACAAGCGCGGTCAGCGCAATGTGGCCCGGGCGCTGGCGAAGGCCCGCACCCGCGACAGCCTCCAGGCGTTCGACAAGCTCACGGAGACGGTCGACGGCCGGCCCAGGATCGCCGCGGACCCCCCGCTGCTCGTCCCGGTCGCCGATCTGCTGCCGGACATCGAGCGCACCGGCCTCGAACGCCAGTTCCGCGGTCTCCTGGAGCGGTACGGCAGGACCCTGCCGTCCGACCGGCGCACGCTCCTGGAGGACTACCGGCTCGCCGACGTCGCCCGAAAGGTCGTCGGCGTGGGCAGTGTGGGCACCCGGTGCTGGATCTTCCTCCTGCTCGGCAGGGACGGTCGCGACCCGCTCTTCCTCCAGGCCAAGGAGGCCGGCACCTCCGTGCTCGCCCCGCACGTCGGCGCGAGCAAATACAGCAACCAGGGCGAACGGGTGGTCTCGGGCCAGCGGCTGATGCAGGCCACCAGCGACATCTTCCTCGGCTGGGAACGGGTGGACGGGTTCGACGGCAGGCAGCGCGACTTCTACGTCCGCCAGCTCCGCGACTGGAAGGGAATCGCGGTGCCGGAGCGGATGCGGCCCAAGGACATGCGGGCGTTCGGCCAGCTGTGCGGGGTCACCCTGGCCCGTGCGCACGCCCGGTCCGGCGACCGGATCGCCATCGCCGCGTACCTGGGGGGCGGTGAGTCGTTCGAACGGGCCCTCGCCACCTTCGCGGAGACCTACGCCGACCAGAACGAGCGTGACCACAAGGCGCTGAACGACGCCGTACGCGCCGGCCGGCTCCCGGCCGAGGAACTGCCGGCGGCCTGATCGCGGGGCCGACGGTGGGCCGCCCCAACCGCCGGATGCGCCGGCGGCCGGCAGCCGGCCTGCGGTCACGCCGTGGCGGTGGCCAGGGAGTCCCTGCCGATCGTGCCGGGGGTCCGGTGTCCCGAGAGGGCGAGGGTCAGGTCGAACTCGGCCAGCAGGCAACGGATCACGTGCTCGACGCCGGTCCGTCCGTCGAGGGCGAGACCGTATACATAGGGACGGCCGACGAGGACGGCGCGGGCGCCGAGCGCGAGCGCCTTGAAGACGTCGTCGCCGGTGCGCACACCGCTGTCGAACAGCACGGTCAGCCGGTCCCCGACCGCCTCGGCGACCCCCGGCAGGGCGTCCGCGGCGCCGACGCAGCCGGCCACCTGACGGCCGCCGTGGTTGGACACGACCACACCGTCCATCCCGGCATCGGCGGCGAGCCGGGCGTCGTCGGGGTGCAGGACGCCCTTGAGGACGATCGGCCCGTCCCAGTGCTCCCTCAGGAACGCCAGGTCCGGCCAGGTCTTGCCCGGATCGCCGAACATGCCCACGAAGTGCAGCACGGCCGCGTCGGGGTCCTCGTGGACCGGCTTGGCGAGACCCGCCCGGAACGCGGGGTCGGAGAAGTAGTTGGCGGTGCCCACGCCGTGCAGGAACGGCAGATAAGCGCGCTCCAGGTCCCGTGGCCGCCAGCCGAGCATCGGTGTGTCGAGGGTGACGACGAGCACCGTGAACCCGGCGGCCCCCGCCCGCCCGAGGAAGCTCCGGGTGACCTCGCGGTCCTTCGCCCAGTACAGCTGGAACCAGCGTTCCGCGTCGCCCATCACCTCCGCGACCTGCTCCATGGGTGTGCTGGAGGCCGAGGACAGGATGTACGGCACACCCTGGGCGGCGGCGGCCCCGGCGGCGGCGGACTCCGCGTCCGGGTGCACGATCGACAGCACGCCGACCGGGGCGAGGGCCAGAGGCGCGGGCAGGGTGCGGCCCAGCACCTCGACGGTCAGGTCCCGTTCCCGCACGTCCCGCAGCAGCCGCGGCACGATCCGGTGGCGGTCCAGGGCGGCACGGTTGGCGCGGGCGGTGCCGCCGTCGCCCGCGCTGCCCGCGACATAACCGACGGGGCCGGCACCGAGCCGGTGTTCGGCGAGTTCCTCCAGCCGGGTGAGGTCGGTGGGCAGCCGGGGCACGGCCCCCTTCATACCTTTCAGATAGATCTCGTACTGGAAATCCGCCCAGTGCTTCGCCATGCGCCGCGTCCCGCCTCTCGTCGTCGAGCAGGTGCCGTCCCGCCGACGATCCTGACGAGTTCGACCCGCCGCCGTCCACCACGCGGCCACGACACGGCGACTCCACCCCGGCCCCGTGCTCCCCCGACATGAACGTCAGGGGTCTCGCAGGGGTCTCACAGGGGTCACACCGGGGTTCGTCACGGGGGCAAGCGGAATGTTTCAGGCCGATTGCCGAGCCGTGGAGATCCAGCCATCCATGATCACCGGACGATCAAGAACCGCTCAGAATCGGGGTTTGCATGTTCGAATTCCGTGACTTCGCGCCACTACTTCAACACTCAAAGTTACTGAAACCTGTGGGGTCGATGTGTGTTCCGGTCCCGGACCCGGCAGACTCGCGCTCGCCGAACCGGCACCGAACGGACGGGCTTCGTCCACGTGACAGGTGAGACGAAACGTCCGGCACTTCAAGAGCGGAAGGATGCACACAATGCCGAAAACCGCGCGATGGGCAGCGACTCTCACCCTGACGGCCACCGCCGTCTGCGGCCCCTTCGCGGGCTCTGCGCTGGCCGCCCCACAACCCGGGACAACCGGGTTGTACGCGCCGTCCGCCCTGGTCCTGACCACGGGCCACGGCGAGTACGCGGCGGCCGCCACCCCTGAGCGCGCGGTCACCCTGACCTGCGCGCCGCGCCCGTCCGGAACCCACCCGGCCGTCGTCGAGGCCTGTGCCGAACTCCGGGCGAGCGACGGTGACTTCGACGCCCTCAGCGGTACGACCGGGGCGTTCTGCACCAAGCAGTACGACCCCGTGGTCGTCACCGTCCAGGGCGTCTGGCAGGGCAAGCGCGTCGCGTACGAGCGAGTCTTCTCCAACGAGTGCGTGAAGAACTCCGCGACGACGGCCCTGTTCTCCTTCTAGAAGGGGATCCCGAGACCGGGGTCGTGTGGTTCCGCGAGTGATGAGCGAGGGCCCGTAACTGGGGAGTGCGAGCCCTGTCGTGGTGCGCCACGCGATCCCATCCGGGGGTCGGCCAGGCAGAGTGGGGCTGCCGGCCGGCCCCCGGCATCTTGTTCGGGCCGGGATCGGCCGGGCGTCCGGCCGGGATCAGCCGCCCGTCCGGACCGGGGGCGGCCGGTCACTCGGAGGTGACGGCCCAGCGGCCCACCTCCCGGTGCCCGGAGTCGTACAGGGCCTGCCCGTCTCCCGGTGCCAACTCGCAGTGCCGGAGGTTGCCGCCCCAGTACCGCAGGATGCGCTCCAGCTCCTGGACGGTGGTGCCCTCGTCCCAGCCCGTACTGTCCAGGTCGACCTCGAGAAGGAACTTCACTTCCGCGTCTCCACTTCTGTGTGGCTCGGATTCCGTACCGGTGCGGCCGCGACGGTGTACACCTGCCCCGGGTCCATCAATCGTTTCATCCCGACCGTTCCTGAATACTGAGCGGGAGTGAGTCCTGTTGCCAGGACTCGAGCTCAGCCGGACGCCCCGAACGGTGTTGGGTGTCCTGGTCGCCCGCTTTCGCTCCGCGTCCGGGCGGCACGGATCGTGTTCGTGGTCCGGGAACGCGGGGGCGGGGTCCCTCGCGTTCCCGGGACGCCCGGTGGGGCCTGGACGGTCCGATGCCCCGCACGATCGCTCCGGTCGTGTGGGGGCGGTGCCGTCCGTCGCCGTACCGGATGCCCGAGGGTGCGCCTGCCGATCGCCACGGCGGCCGCGTCGTGGCGGTGGAACGTGCTTGTGCGCAGTCAACCCTGAGCAGTTCACAACCCCTCACCGGGACCTCGCCGTTGGTGTGGGGGAGGGGCGAGAGGGAGTTCCGGGAGCGGTGGGAAGCGGCCGAGCAGCCGTGCGGCGCGGAGCAGGCGGTGGACACGGGGCCGGTCGGAGACGAGGCGCAGCCGGCCGCCGCGCGCTCTGGCCGTGGCCTCCGCCCGGCACAGCACCCGCAGCGCCGAGCAGTCGAGGAAGACCACCGGGCGCAGGTCCACCAGGACGTCCGGCCTGCCGTCACCACCGACGGCGGCCGTCAGATGCTCGGCCAGGAAGGCCGCGGACGCCACGTCGATCTCCCCGGACGCCTCGATCACGGTGTACGGGCCGGCCCGACGGCTGCGGGCATGTGCGTTGGGCTCCGCGAGCCCCGGTCCGCCGGCCGTGTCCTCGCGGCGGCCGGTGGACCGTGCGTCGGCGTCCGGAGGCATGGCGGTTCCACCTTCGTCCTCGACCCCGGCATTCGGAACAATGAACTCCCGTTTCAGGTGCGGGCCTTTCGCCATGGCTCTCGCGGACAGGGGGCTCTCCTTCCCGGGAACGCGCACGAGCGGGGGCCGGGCGGTCCGTTGCCCGGCCCCGTGCCTCGTCACCGATCCCGTGGACGTCAGTCGTGGCGCGACTGCTCCTGTGCCCGTTCGTCGGGCGTGATCGCCTCTCCGGCCTCGCCCCGGCGGCGGCGCCGGCGGGCGGACTCGGTGACGCGGGTGACGGCCTCCTCGGCCTCGTGCAGGACCTCCTCCAGGGCCGTCTCGGGCCGGTCGCCGGTCGCCGGACGCACGCTCGTCGTGACGGGTCATGGGTTCCTTCTCCTTCCCTGTGGCATCAGCCGGCCGGTGTCGCGATCCGCAGGGGGACCGCGCCGGCCGGACTCGGCAGCGGGGCGGCGGGCTTCACGTCGTCGTGGGTGACCTCCGCCCACCAGGCCGGGCCGTCCTCGATGTGTCGTAAGAACACTCCCTCGCGGATCGCCCACGGGCAGACGGTCACCGTCCTGAGGTCGGTGAGCTTCATGGTGGTGTGCCCGACCACCGCTCCGGCCAGGCTCTGCGCCGCGCGCGGTGCGGAGATGCCCGGGAGCGTGGACCGCTCCGCCGCGGGGAGCGCGGCGAGACGGTCGATCGCGCGCGCCAGGTCCGCCCGGTGCAACTCCCGCTCCACGAAGGGCCCGTGCCGGCCCGGCGAGGCCCCGCACAGCCTGGCCAGCTGCTGGAAGGTGCGGGAAGTGGCCACGGCGGTGCGCGGCCCTTCCCACCGGATCCGTGCGGCGACGTCCCGGAGTTGATGGCGGACCTTGCGGCGCAGCGCCTTCACGCTCTCGGGTGTCGGCGGGTCCTGGCCGTCGAAGAACTCATGGGTCAGCCGGCCCGCGCCCAGCGGCAGCGACGCCACGAAGTCCGGCAGCCGCCCCCGCCCGAACGCGACCTCCAGGGAGCCGCCCCCGATGTCGAGCAGCGCCAGCGGCCCCGACCGCCAGCCCATCCACCGCCGCGCCCCGAGGAAGGTCAACTCCGCCTCCACCTCGCCGGGCAGCGTGCACAGTCGTACGCCGGTCTCCTCGCGTACGGTGCGCAGGACCTCGCGGCAGTTCGGCGCGGAGCGCACCACGGCCGTAGCGAAGGCCAACGGGGCCGAGGCGCCCCAGCGTTCCGCTGTGCGCGCCGCCGCCGCGACCGCTTCCGACAGCCGTCGTACGGCCTCGCCGGGGACGTCCCCTCCCGGCGGCACCTGTTCCGACATCCGCAGCCGCCACTTGGCGGTGTGCACCGGCAGCGGCACTCCGCCCTCGGTGTCCGCCACCACGAGCCGTACGGCGTTCGATCCCACATCCACCACGCTCATCCGCATGACCCCGGAGTACCCGCGCCCCGCCGCGGCACGCGTACCGGGAACGGCGGCCGGTGGCGAACAGTCGTGTACCGGCCGCCGGGGCGCCCCCGCTGCACCACCCCGTCCGCCGACGACCGTCCGCGCAGAGCCCGCCGCATCCGGCGCCCGGCCACCCCGACCAAGAGGATCGGTCTTATTGCATATGATGTGCAGGTGCAGGATTACGACATCAGGCCGGCGGGCCCCGGCGACCTCGACCGTGCTCGCGCGGTGATGCTCGACACCGTCTACCGCGACTTCGGCACGGGGTACGTGCCGCGTTGGCACGGCGACATCATCGACCTCCACGGCGCGTACGTCCTGCCCGCCCGGCACACTCTGCTGGTGGCGGTCGACGGGCAGGACGGGGCGGTCGTCGCCACCGGCGCACTGGACTCCCGGGGCCCCGCGCATCCGCCCAACCCGGGCCGTCTGGCCGAGCGTTACCCGTCCGGCGGGACCGCCCAGCTCCGCCGGGTCTATGTGCGCCCCGAGCACCGGCGGCGCGGCCTCGCCCGGAGGCTGGTCGCGGCACTGCTGGACTTCGCGGCGGCCGACGGCGGCTATCGCTCCGTCTATCTGCACACCGATCCCGCGGTACCCGGCGCCGAGGACTTCTGGCGCTCACAGGGTGACGTGGTGTGCGACGAACGAGTGGAGACCGGTGAGCGGGTGGTGCACTTCGAGCTCCCGCTGCCCGCGCGCCGCGTCCCCGGCGGGCCCGTCGGCGGGGCCGCCCGGCCCACCGGATGAAGACGGCTGCCCTACCGGCTGTCCGCCGCTCCCCGTCGACCCCGTGCCCGCTCCCCATGGCCGCCCTTACCCCGGCCGTCCCCGCCCCCCCCGGAGAACCAAGGACCATGCGCTCCCCCCGCCGCCGCGTCATCGCCGGACTGCTCCTCGCCCCTGCTCTGACCGGTTGCTTCGCCTCCGGAGGCGATCCGTCCAGGGGCGACTCCGCCGACGGCTCCCGGCTGCGTGTCGCCCTCGCGTTCCCGCCCGCCGAGAACCTCTCCCCGTACGGCGCCGACGCCACCCTCCTCAGCCGCCTCGGTGTCACCGAGGGGCTGACCGCGCTGGACGCCAACGGCGCCCCGGCGCCCGCCCTCGCCGAGTCCTGGACGCGCGAGAACGACCGGAACTGGCTCTTCACCTTGCGCGAAGCCACCTTCCAGGACGGCACCGACGTCACTCCCGCCGCAGTCGCCGCCGCCCTCACCCACGCCACCGAGGCCCGGCCCGTCACCGCCGCGCTCTCCGGCGTCACGCTCACCGCGAGGAAGAGCGGCGACCGCCGGGTCCGCATCACCACCGCGGACCCGGACCCCGCCCTGCCGCTGCGCCTGTCCAGCCCGGGCCTCGCGATCCTCTCCGCCAAGGCCTACGCCGGCCGGCGCGTGAACCCCGTGGGCACGGGCACCGGCCCGTTCGAGATCACCCGGGTCACCGGTACCACCGCCGCCACCCTGGACCGCTACGACGACCACTGGGCCGGCCGCGCCCAGGCATCCGGCATCGACGCCCGCTTCATCGCCGACGGCACCGCCCGCACCAACGCCCTGCGCACCGGACAGGTCGACGTGGCGGAGGCCGTCCCCGTGTCGCAGGCAGCCACCCTCGACCGGGGCACCCGCCACGAGACGGCCACCACCCGCACCACCAGCCTCCTCCTCAACACCGAGAAGGGCGCGTTCCAGGACCCGAGGCTCCGCGCCGCCGCCCGCGAGGCCGTCGACGGCTCCGTCCTCGCCAAGGACGTGTACGAGGGGCACGCCGACCCCGGCGTCGGTATCTTCGGACCCGCCGTGACCTGGGCCGCAGGCACGCGAAGCGCGATGGGGATCCCCCCGGCCGAAGGCCGGGGGAGCGTCGAGCCCGCCGCACGGGCCAGGGCGGCCGACCCCGCGGGCACCCCGATCACCGTCGCCACCTACGACAACCGGCCCGAACTGCCCGAGGTCGCCCAGGTGCTGCAACAGCAGCTCCGGAAGGCCGGGTTCGAGGTGAAGCTGGAGGTGCGCGAGTACTCACGGCTGGAGAGCGACGCCCTCGCCGGGAAGTTCGACGCGTTCGTCGGCACCCGCAACTCCCTGCTCGACACCGGCGATCCCGTCTCCATCCTCGCCGGCGACTTCACCTGCGACGGCGGCTACAACCTCGCGCTGCTGTGCGACAAGAAGGTCGACCGGGCCGTCGCGGACGCCCAGAAGGAGTCCGGCACCGACGAGCGGCGGCAGGCGGCGCTGAACGCCGAGGCCGCGGTCCTCACCACCGACGCCATCGTCCCCCTCGTGCACCAGCGGATCATCACCGGCGTCCGGACCTCCGTACGGGGCGTGATCCTCGACCCGTACGAGCGGACCCTCATAGGAACGGGGACCCGGCCCTGAGACGGACACTCTGGCGTGCCCTGCTCGCCGCCGCCCTCCTCTGCGGCATCGGCCTGCTGCCGTGGCTGTCGCACACCGACCCGGCGCTCACCGTCCTCAAGGCGCGCTCCGCCGAACGCGACCCGACACCGGACGCCCTGGCCGCCGTACGCGACCAACTGGGGCTCGACGCGGGCCCGTCGAAGCTGCTGGGGGAGTGGTTCGGCGGGCTGGCGCACGGTGACGCGGGACGGTCGTGGATCTCCGGCGCCGAGGTCACCCCCGCCGTCGTCCAAGCCCTCGGCGTCTCCCTGCTGCTGATGGCCGCCGCTCTCGTGGTCGCGCTCCTCACGGCCGGGGCGGTGTGCGCCCGCAGCCTGCGGCTGGGGGCGGGCCGACGCCTCGACGACCGCCGGAGCGCGGGCGGCGGGGCGGCGGTACTGGCCGCGCTGCCCGAGTTCCTCACCGGCTCGGTTCTCGCGGCGGTGGTCGGGGTGCACCTCGGCTGGCTGCCCGCGCTCGGCTGGTACGGGCCGCGGTGGATGGTGCTGCCCGCCCTCGCCCTAGGTCTGCCCGCCGGCGCCGTGCTCGGTCGGATGCTCGACGACCTGCTGCCGGCCGCCTTCGCGGAGCCCTGGGCCCTGGCCGCCGCCGCGCGCGGCATACCCGGGCGGAGGGTGGCCCGCCAGGCCGTACGCCGCTGTCTGCCCGGACTCCTGCCGAACGCCGGCCTGTTCGTGGTCGGTCTCACGGGCGGCGCCGTCGCCGTCGAGCAGATCTTCGACATACCTGGGCTCGGCCGCACCACCCTCCAGGCCGCCATCGCCCAGGACCTCCCCGTCCTCCAGGCCGGCACCCTCGCCCTCCTGGCGCTGGCCGCCCTCGCCGGCGGTCTCGCCCGGCTCGCCGCCCGACTCCTCGTCGGCCCCGCCCTGCGTGACGGCGCCCTGACCTCCCTGCACGGCCCGAGGCCCCCCGAGCCCCGCGTCGCGCCCCTCCTCCTCGGTACCGCCCTGCTGGGCGCCGTCGCCCTCGGGCTGACCCGCGACCCGCTCGCCCTCGACACCGGCGCCCGGCTCCGACCCCCTTCCTGGGCACATCCGTTGGGCACCGACGCACTCGGCCGTGACCTCCTCGCGCGCGTCGGACACGGGGCGTTCACCACGCTCTCCCAGGCCGTCGCGATCAGCGCGGCCGCACTGGTGACCGGTGTGCTGCTCGGGCTGCTGCCGCGGCTGTCCGGGCCGCTCGTCGAAACCGTCAACGCGATACCGGCGGTCCTCGCCGGCCTGCTCGTCGCCGGCGTCGCCGGGAGCGGAGCGGCCACCCCGGCGCTCGCCGTGGCCGCCGTCGCCTGGGTGCCACTGGCCGCCCACACCAGCGCCCTGCTCGAACAGGAGAGGGCCACCACCCACATCGCCGCCACCAGGGGCCTCGGCGCGACCCGCGGCCATCTGCTGCGCCGCGAACTCCTCCCGGCCCTCCTCCCGCCCGTCACCCGACACGCCCTGCTGCGGGTGCCCGCCGTGGCCCTCGCCCTGACCTCCCTCGGCTTCCTGGGCCTCGGTGCCCAGCCCCCCGGCCCCGAGTGGGGACTCCTCCTCGCCGAGAACCAGCCGTACGCCGAACGCGCCCCCTGGGCCGTCCTCGCACCCGCCGCCACCCTCGCCCTGTTCGGCGCGCTGGCCGTCACGGCGGCGGGCGGCGTGCGCCTCCCCCGCCCGAACGCCAAGGCCGTACGGCGGGCGGAGCCCGCCGTCGCCACCCCCGCAGGAGAGACCGCATGACCGAGCCCCGGCGACAACCGAGCCCGACCGCCCCCGAGCGGGTGACCGACGCGGGTGACGTGCCCGCGCCACGACCCGCCAAGCCCTCGCGCCGCCGCGTCTGGACGCAGCTCAACCCTCTGCTCCGGTTGCTGATCCTCACCCAGCTCGCCTTCAACGTCGGTTTCTTCGCGGTGCTGCCCTTCCTCGCCGAGCACCTCGGCACGGCGATCGGCATGGCCGGCTGGATGGTCGGCTTCGTCCTCGGGCTGCGGACGTTCAGCCAGCAGGGCCTGTTCGTGGTGGGCGGGGCGCTCGCCGACAGGTACGGCGTGCGGCCCGTCGTCCTCACGGGCTGTGTGCTGCGGATCGCCGGGTTCGCCTGGCTCGGCTACGCGGACGCGGCCTGGTCGGTGCTCGGCGCGGTGCTGCTGACCGGCTTCGCGGCGGCGCTGTTCTCGCCGGCCGTCGAGTCCGAGGTCGCCCGGCAGGCCGTGGTCTGGGAGGCGTCGGGCGCCGGGCCCCGTACCGCCGTCCTCGCGCTGTTCACGGTGGCGGGGCAGGCCGGGGCGTTCGTCGGCCCGCTCATCGGGGCACTGCTGCTG
The DNA here is from genome assembly GCF_056437585.1 of Streptomyces sp. NPDC042364. Lineage (NCBI taxonomy): Bacteria > Bacillati > Actinomycetota > Actinomycetes > Kitasatosporales > Streptomycetaceae > Streptomyces > Streptomyces sp. NPDC042364. Next base: position 103,774 of record NZ_JBWKAJ010000019.1, read on the forward strand.
GCGGTCGACTACCGCGTGGTATGCCTCGCGGGTGCCGGCGTCTTCGTCCTCGTCCTCGCCGGTCACGCCCGGCTGCTGCCGCAGCACATACCCGGACGGCAGCGGGTCGAGGTGCGGGGCGGCCTCGGCGGGCTGCTGCGCAACCGCCGCTTCCTGGCCCTGTGCGGCGCCTACGGGGCCTATCTCCTGGCCTACAACCAGCTGTACCTCCTGCTCCCCGACGAGGTGGAGCGCGCGACCGGGTCGCAGTCGGCGCTCGCCTGGCTGTTCGGGCTGTCCTCGCTGCTGGTGGTGACCGCGCAGCTGCCGGTGACCCGCTGGGCGGCCGACCGGCTGGACCTGAGGCGGTCGATGACGGCGGGGCTGCTGCTGATCGCGGCCGGGTTCGTGGTGGTGTCCGCGGCCCGGCCCGCCGCGTGGACGGGCATGGCGGGGCTGTTGCCCGCCGCCGGGTTCGTGGTGCTGCTGACGCTGGGGCAGATGCTGGTGGCTCCGGCGGCGCGTGCCTGGGTGCCGGACCTCGCGGTCGAGGGGCGGCTCGGGCTCTACACGGGGGCCATGTCGTCCGTCTCCGGTCTGATCGTCCTGCTGGGCAGTGCGGGCACCGGGTTCCTCATGGACACCCGGCTGCCCGCGGCCGTGCCCTGGGTGGCGCTGGCCGCGGTCCCGGTCGCCTCGATCATGCTCCTGCCCCGCCGCCGGGAGACGGCCGGGCGGCCCTGACGGCCCGCCGCCGGCCTGCGGTCAGGGCCTCTGCTGTTGCCTTGAGTATCGAATATCGATAGATTTCCATCGCTCATCGAGAGAAGGAGGGGTGATGGGAAAGCTGACGACGCTCGCGCTCCGCGTGGTGATCGCGGTGCTGCTGGCGGGTTCGGTGCTGGTGCAGACGGTGATGGTGCCGTTGCTGGCGGCCGATCTGGACGATCTCGACCCGGACGTGGCGCGGGTGCGTACCCCGGTGCTGGTGATCGTGGTCCTGGGAGTGGTGACCGTCCAGGCGGTACTGGTCTGTGTGTGGCGGCTGGTGACGATGGTCCGGCGCGACACGGTCTTCTCCCACGCGGCCTTCCGCTATGTGCACGGCGTGATCGGCGCGATGGTGGCGGCCTCGGCGCTGGTGTTCGCGCTCGGCGTGGTGCTCGCCCCGGGTGAGGCGGTGGCACCGGGCGTCGTGCTGCTGCTGGGCGGGGTCTCCCTGGCGGTCCTGGGCGTCGCGCTGATCGTGCTCGTCCTGCGACTGCTCCTCGCCAAGGCCGTCGCCCGCGACATCGAGGCGGCTCGGATGCGGGCCGAACTCGCCGAGGTGATCTGATGCCGATCGCCGTCGACATCGACGTGATGCTCGCCAGGCGGAAGATGTCCGTGGGTGAACTCGCCGAACGCGTCGGGATCACGCCCGCCAACCTGGCCGTGCTCAAGAACGGCCGGGCCAGGGCGGTGCGGTTCACCACCCTGGAGGCCCTGTGCGAGGTGCTGGAATGCCAGCCGGGGGACCTGCTCCGCTGGGAGCCCGGCCCGCCGGAGGACGGAGCAGCCGAGGCGGGTGCGGTCGAGGCGGACGCGGTCGAGGCCGGCGCCGCAGGGTGATGCGCGCCGGACGCGCCGGGTTGCGGTCTCGGATGTTCCCCGAGGGGCCGGGCCGCCGCGCAGCGACGGCGTGGCCGGGCGGCGGGTGAAGAGGAAGAGGGGGTGCCGGTTCCCGGGAGGACCGGGCGAGGTGCCGTGGTGGACCTCGCCGTCGCCTTGGCCGCGTGTGCCGCCGGGCTGCTCGCACCGGTCTCTCCGTCGGGGGAGCGGGCCCGGGGCATCCCCGTCGGGAGCATCGCCGCTGTCGCGCCGCCGAGTTCGCCGACGCCGCCGCCTCCGAGCGGGCCCGCCGGGTACTCCGCGCGGTCACGGAGGCACTGGCGTGCACGGCCGTCGACGTGCTGCGCGACCCCGTGCCGCGGGGGCGGGCCCGGCGCGCGCACGGCTGAGGCGCGGCGGCGGACCGGCCCGCCCCCGCGTCCGCCGGGCGAGTCAGGCCATCTGCCGTCGCACCAGTTCGCGCAGCCGTCCGCCGGTGTCCGCCAGCAGTCGCGCCGGCGGACCCACCTCGACGACCTTGCCGTCCTCCATCACGACCACCCGGTCCGCGTCCATGACCGTGGACAGCCGGTGCGCGATCACGATCCGTGTGGCGTTGAGGGCGCGGGTGCTCTCCATGACCGTGCGCTGGGTCTCGTTGTCGAGGGCACTCGTCGCCTCGTCGAGGAAGAGGATGCGGGGGCGCCGGATGAGGGCCTGGGCGATCATCAGCCGCTGGCGCTGGCCGCCGGAGACCGCCCCGTTGCCCTGGACGACGGTGTGCAGGCCCATCGGCATGCGCCGGATGTCCTCGGCGAGACCCGCCATCTCGGCCGCCGCCATCGCCTCCTCCGGCGTGTACGGCTCCGTGCCGCAGATGACGTCCAGGATCGAGCCGGTGAACGGCTGGGCGTGCTGGAGCACCACACCGCACTGCCGGCGCACCGCCGACTGGTCGAGGGCGGTCAGTTCCTGCCCGTCGTACAGGACACCGCCCGACACCGGACGGTCGAAGCCGATGAGCAGACGCAGCAGGGTCGACTTGCCGCAGCCGCTCGGACCGACCACCGCGACGAACTCGCCGGGCTCGATCGCGAACGACACGTCGTCCAGCACCAGCGGACCGTCGTCCGCGTACCGGAAGGACAGCCGGCGTGCCTCGATCGCTCCGGAGAGCAGGCCGGGGCGGGTGCTCGCCGTCCGTACTTCCGGGGCCGCCTCCAGCACCGGCTTGATCTCCTCGAACAGCGGCAGGACGGCCACCGCCGACACGAACGCGCCGGTCAGCTGGGTCACCGAGGTGAGGAGCATGGTCACCGAGGTGTTGAAGGTGAGGAAGTCCGCCGCCGACATCGAGCCGCGCGCGGGGCCCGCGAGCAGCATGAACATCAGCAGGGTGCACAGCGGCAGATACACCGCGCCGAGCACCGTGTTGAGGTTCCTGATGCCACCGACCTTCTGCTGGAGTTCCCGGCTCCGGGCGAACTGGCCCGCCCAGGCCGCGTAGGCGTAGTTCTCGGCGGCCGCCACCCGCAGCTTCGGCAGTCCGCGCAGGGTCTGGAACGCCTGGTTGTTCAGCTTGTTGTTCAGGACCACCAGGCGGCGCTGCCAGCGCACCTGCCACAGACCGAAGCCGAGGAACACGGCGGTCACCACCACCAGCATGCCGATCGCGGCCAGCGCCATCGGCACGCTGTACCAGAGCAGCAGCGCCAGGTTCACGGCACCGACCGTCACCGACTGCGCGACCACCGGGCCCACCCCGGCGAGCGTGCGGCGGATCGCGCTGATGCCCATGGCGGCGCTCGCCAGCTCACCCGTCGAGCGCGACGCGAAGAAGTTCGTCGGCAGCCTCAGCAGCCGGTCCCACACCGCCGGTTGGAGCGTCGCCTCGATCCGGCCCTCCAGCCTGAGGATCGTCAGGTTCTGCAGCAGCAGGAACGCCGCCGACACCACACTCGCGAGCATCACCGCGAGACACGCCTGCGCGATCAGGTCCTCCTGAGCCTTCGGCACGTACTCGCCGAGGATCCGGCCCGTCGCGATCGGCACCAGCGAGCCCAGCACCACCGTCACCAGACCGCTCAGCAGCAGGCCCGTCATGTCGCCGCCGGTGCCGTGGAGGCTGAACCGCATCAACCGCAGCGGCGTCAGCACCCGTTCGGGCAGCGGACGGTAGAACATCACCGCCCGCGGTTCGAACTCCGCCGCGTTCGCCTTCTCGACCGGCGTCTCCCGGCCCGACGACGGCTGCACGGCCACATAGCCGCCGCGCCGCCACAACAGGGCCACCGGCGCGCCGGACAGTGCCCGGTGGCCGACCAGCGGACCGACGTCGTCCCGCCACCAGTTTCCGGCGAGCCGCACGGCACGGACCCGGACCCGGGAGGCCAGCGCGATCCGCTCGACCGGATCGAGCCGGTCGCTCTCCGTGCCGCTCTGCGCGGGCTCCGCGAGCACGATCCCGGCCGCGCGGGCGACGAGCCGGCACGCCGCGTACGTGGCGTCGGCGTCCGCGGCCGTCGTCCGCCGGGCTGCCGAGGACCGGCCGAGGGAGGCGAGCAGCGTGCGGTCGGCCTGGGCGCGGACCGCCTCACCGGCCTTGATACCGGCGGCCGTACGGTCCTCGTGGGTGCGCTCCAGCTGTTCGATCCAGCGGTCCAGGGTGGCCAGCAGCCGGTACTGCTGGTCGACCATGCTCTGCCAGACCCCCGGGTCCATCAGCAGATCGGCCGCCGCCTCCGCCCCGTACAGCGAGCCGTACTGGACGCTGCCGGGCGGGACCCGCATCCAGAACACGTCGTCGTCGGTGGGGGCCGCGGCCTGCTCGGTGGCCATCGGCGCCTGGAAGAGGACGGACAGGCCGCGGCCGACGCCCAGGGCCAGGGCGTACTCCAGCGGGCTCGTCTGCGGGGGCACCGGTTGGGGGTTGCCCCACTCGTCGTACGACCAGGTCTCGGTGCCGACCGGCTGGTACAGCTCCCGCAGCCCGATACGGCGCACCACACAGTCCCTCAGCGGGCGTGCGGCCAGGGTGTGCTGCGGCCCGGCGACCGGACCGAGCAGCACGGAACCCGCCTCCAGCCGGCCGAGGTGGTGCCAGTGGCCCTGCTCCACGGCGTCGACCGCGAACAGGTCCAGGGCACCGGAGGCCACCAGCCACAGAACCTGCGGGCCTTCGAGGTCGAGCCGGGTGAGGCCGACGCAGTCGAGGGGCGTGCCCATCGCGCCGAGCGCACCGAGAACGAGGTCCTCCTCGTGGACGGCCGTCATCTCACCGCTCCCTGACCAGCCGGGCGTACGCGCCGCCGCGCGCCACCAGTTCCTCGTGCCGCCCGCGCTCCACGACCGTGCCGTGCTGCAGGACGACGATCTCGTCGCTGTCGCGGACCGTGCTGAGCCGGTGGGCGATCACCACGCAGGCACAGCCGCGCTTGCGCAGGTTGTCCATGACGACCAGCTCGGTCTCCGCGTCGAGCGCGCTGGTCACCTCGTCGAGGACGAGGATGCTGGGCCTGCGGACCAACGCCCGCGCGATCTCCAGACGTTGGCGCTGACCGCCGGAGAAGTTCCGCCCGTCCTGCTCGACCCTGCTGTGGATGCCACCGGGGCGGCGCGCCACCACGTCGTACAGGGCCGCGTCCCGCAGCGCCTCCACCACGGCCTCGTCCGGGATCGACGGGTCCCACAGGGCCACGTTGTCGCGGACGGTGCCCTCGAACAGGAACACCTCCTGGTCGACGAAGGAGACGGACGCGGCGAGCGCTCCGCGAGGGATGTCCTCGAGCCGCCGCCCGTCGATGCGGATCACGCCCTCCCAGGGGGCGTACAGGCCCGCGATCAGCCGGGAGACCGTCGACTTGCCGCTGCCCGAGCCGCCGACGAGCGCCACCTGCCGGCCCGGCCCGACCGTGAGGTCGAAGCCGGTGAGCAGCGGCTTGTCGAGCGGGCTGTAGCCGAAGGTGATGTTCTCCAGCTCGATGTGGCCGTGGAGGCGGCGGGTGGACTCGGCCGAGTCCGGGCGGGCGTACAGCGGGTCGGCCTGGAAGTTCTCCACGTCCTTCAGCCGGGCCACATCGGCCGCGAAGTCCTGGATGCGGCCCGCGACACCGTTGAGCCGGGTGATCGGCGCGGTGAAACGGGTGACCAGCGCCTGGAAGGCGACCAGCAGGCCCACCGACATGTGCCCCTCGACCGCGCGCATCCCGCCGATCCAGAGGATCAGGGCGCTGTTGAGGGTGGCGAGGGTCGGGGCGACGACTCCCAGCCAGGCGCTCGGCACGCCCAGCCGCTGCTGTTCCTCCAGCGTGGTCGCGTGCTGTCCGGCCCACTTGCGGAAGTAGCCGTCCTCGCCGCCGGTGGCCTTCATCGTCTCGATCAGCTGAAGACCGGTGTACGCGGTGTTGGTGAGCCGGGCGTTGTCGGCGCGCAGCTTGGCCGTACGGGTCGCGCGCAGCCGGATCACCACCCGCATCGCCACCACGTTCAGCAGGGCGACCGCGATGCCGACGAAGGCGAGCTGCGGATCGTACGTGTAGAGGAGCACGGCGTAGAGGACCACCACGACCGCGTCCACGCCGGCCGCCGCGAGGTCGCGGGCCAGGGTCTCGGCGACCGCGTCGTTGGACTGGAGCCGCTGGACGAGGTCGGCGGGGCTGCGCTGCGCGAAGAACGTGACGGGCAGGCGCAGCAGATGGCGAAGGAAGCGGGCGCTGCCGAGCGTCGACGAGATCAGCCGCCCGCGCAGCAGGTTCGCCTGTTGCAGCCAGGTCAGCAGGACCGTCAGCAGCACACAGGCACCCATGGACGTGAACAGCACGCCCAGCAGCGAGGTCTGGCCGCCGATCAGGAACATGTCGATATAGGTGCGGCTGAGCGCGGGCACCGCCGCGCCGACGGCCACCAGCAGCAGACTCGCGAGGACGGCGGCCGGCAGGGTGCCGGAGGTGCCGCGCATCCGGGCGGGCATCGCGCCGAGCACCCCCGGCCTGCGGCCGCCCTTCGCGAAGTCCTCGCCCGGTTCCATGACGAGGACGACACCCGTGAAGCCGGCGTCGAAGTCCTCCATCGCCACGAACCGGCGGCCCTTGCCGGGGTCGTTGATGTGGACCCCGCGCCGCCCGAAGCGGCGCCCCATCCCGTCGTAGACGACGTAGTGGTTGAACTCCCAGAACAGGATGGCCGGCGCCTTGACCTCGGCCAGCGCTTCCACGTCCATCTGCATGCCCTTGGCGGTCAGCCCGTAACTGCGGGCCGCCTTCAGCAGATTGCTGGCGCGGGAGCCGTCGCGGGAGACTCCGCAGGCGATGCGCAGCTCCTCCAGCGGGATGTGCCGCCCGTAGTGGCCGAGGACCATGGCGAGGGAGGCGGCGCCGCACTCCACGGCCTCCATCTGGAGCACGGTCGGGGTGCGGACACCCTTGCGGACGCCCTTGGGCACCGGGCGCTTCTTCGGCGCCGCCCTGCGTCGGCCGTGCGTCGGCGGCGGCGCGGTGTCCGGTGATGAGGTCACGGGAGCAGCCAATCGATCGGACGCTCGTCGGCCATGCGGATGGAACCCGTGGCCATGGTCATGGAGGTCAGCTCGAACGGCGGCCCGTCCTGCGACGACCACCGGTAGCCCGAGGCGGTCGACGCCGCCCGGTCCAGCCGCACGGTGACGGCCACCGGCCGGCCCTTCCTGGTGAACTGCTCGCCGAGCTGGCCGTCCCCGAGGAACGCGGTGATCGACTGCGGGGTCTGCGCGGTGCGGTCCACCGACTTCACATGGCCGCGCAGCACCCCGTACCGCTGGGTGGGGGCCGACTGGACGGTCAGGTCCACGGGCGCGTTCCGCGGGATGGAGGCGGCGTTCGCGGCGGGCACATACACCGTGGCGTACAGCGGGTCGTCGGGGTCCGCGACCTTCTCGACGGCCGCGACATCGGCGCCGGTGCGGATGATCTGGCCCATGGTGGCGGCGAGCGCGGAGACCCGGCCCGCGGCGACGGACCGTACGACCGCCTCGCCGTCGGCGGTGGCGACCTTCAGGACCGGGGCACTGGCGGGGAGCCGCTCGCCCTGTTCGGCGAGGACGGCGGTGACCTGGCCCGCGACCGGGCTCTGCAGGACGTAACTGCCCTGGCCGTGGGTGAGGACGGCGGGCGCGCTGACGGTGGACGCGACGGAACCCGTGACGGCCCACACGGACGCGGCGGCCATGGCGACCACGGTCACGGACAGCACGAGCCAGCCCTGCGGGCGGGCGAAACGCACGGGGAGGTCGAGTTCCTCCGGCGACCGGAGCTTGGCGAGGGCCTGTTGGCGGAACTGCACGGGTCTTCCCTCACCTGCGAACAAAGGGGGACGGGTTCTGCGGCACCCGAGAGCCCCGGAACCGTCAGGCGGTTCCGGGACTCAGCGGTACCGGGGGTCGATCAGAGACCGGCGACCAGGTTCGTGACCGGCGCGGTGTTCAGGCCGGTGACACCCTCGACGGTGCCGACGGCCGTGTTGACCAGGCCGGAGACCGGGGCGACGCCGTCCACCACACCGGTGACGGTGCCGACGGCGTTGACCTGCAGACCACCGGCGACGGCGTCCAGCGCGGCGTCCGACAGCTCGGCGGTCTCGACCTGGGGGGTGGAGTTCATGATGGAACTTCCCTTCGTATGGATATTCACAGGGGGGGGAGCGGCCCCCTTCTGGGGACAGAACGACGGCCGCACACGGGGGCGTCCGACTCTCGTCTCGGAGAGCTCGGCGGCCCCTCGCGGTGCGATGGATCAAAGCAGATCGCCGTGGCGCGCATCCAATCAAGAAGCCCTCCCACCAGCGCACTTGGTGACCAAGGCCGGTCATCCGTGCACAACCGCGCACGCGTTGGGGCCAAGTTCTTCACACCGCTCCCGGCATCGTCATGGGCGCTTCGTTGCCACCCGGAAAACGAACTGGACACTCCCGCCTCAAAGACGCGGCGCCCGGCGGACCGCTGTGCAGATCCGCCGGGCGCCGTGACCTCACTGGGCATTCGGTGTGGAGATTCCCCGAAGCCGTCATCCCCATCGGTGACCGGAACGGACCGCTGTCGCGTGGTGGCTCAACGTGCCCGCGCCGGCGCTGACTTTGTGTGGATTCGCTCGGGAAAAGGGGCTCTTGTCACCCCGTCAGGGCGTACGCCGTGCTCGCCCGGGCCGCCGGCTCGCCCGAGTCCGCCGTGGTCATGGCGATCTCGGCGAAGGCCGTCCGGCGGCCCAGCTTGGTGAGAACGGCCTCCACCAGGACGTCCTCCTCCGTCACCGCCCGCTGGAAGCCGGTGGACTGCTGGACCGTCGTCATCGGCACGAAGGAGCCGCGTGCCGCCGACACCGCGATCACCGTCGCCGTGTCGGCCGCCGCCAACAGCGCCTGACCCGACAGGGCATCGTTCCCGTCCGTACGGGCGGGAAGTCGTGAAATGCCACCCGAACCGCACTTTGCGAAAGGCAACATCGAAATCTTTTTGCGGGACGTTGAACACCCCACCGGAACCATCCGTACCAACTGGCAACCAGGCGCCCCCAGTTCACCCGCCGGACGGCGGTACGGACCCCGTCCCCAGGAGGTCAAGAGTTGAGTCACAAACGAGCCACCAAGCGTAAGGCGTTCATTGCCGCAGGCGGTGTGGCGGCGCTCGGGGCAGCGGCCCTCATCCTGCCGAACGCGATGGCGTCCCAGACGGAGTCCAACGACGCCGCCCCGAAGACGCTCGCCGCGGGCGACGCCTCCGGCCTCGCCACCCAGCTCCAGAAGCAGCTCGGGGACGCGTTCGCAGGCGCGTACTACGACTCGGGTGAGAAGCAGCTCGTCGTCAGTGTCGTCGAAGGCCACCAGGGCGGCAACAACGCGATCGCTCAGGCCGAGAGGGCCGGTGCGGAGATCCGCGAGGTCGACAACAGCTGGTCCGAGCTCAAGGCCGGTGCCGCGACGCTGAAGAAGGAGGCGACCGTCCCGGGCACCGCCTGGGCGATCGATCCCCGCACCAACAAGATCCAGGTCACCGCCGACTCCACGGTCACCGGCGAGAACTGGGACACCATCGAGTCCACGGTGAAGTCCCTCGGCTCCGGCATGGCGGCCATCAAGAAGTCCGCCGGCACCTTCAAGCCCTTCCTGGAGGGCGGCGACGCCATCTTCGGCGGCGGCGCGCGCTGCTCGGCCGGTTTCAACGTCACCAACGCCGACGGCACCCCGGGCTTCCTGACGGCCGGTCACTGCGGTGTCGTCGAGCCCGAGTGGGCGGAGGAGGAGGGCGGCGCGCCGATCGGCACCGTCGACGCGGAGACCGCCACCTTCCCGGGTGTCGGTGACTTCGCCCTGGTCAAGTACAACGACCCCGCCACCCAGGCGGCCAGCACCGTCGACCTCGGCAACGGCCAGACCGTGAACATCAACGCGGCGGGCGAGGCCACGGTCGGCCTCCAGGTCTTCCGCATGGGCAGCACCACCGGTCTCGCCGACGGGCAGGTCACCGGCCTCGACGCGACGGTGAACTACCCCGAGGGCACCGTCACCGGCCTCATCCAGACCAACGTCTGCGCCGAGCCCGGCGACAGCGGCGGCTCGCTCTTCACCCAGGACGGCCAGGCCATCGGTCTGACCTCCGGCGGCAGCGGCGACTGCACCGTCGGCGGCGAGACCTTCTTCCAGCCCGTCACCACCGCCCTCGCGGCGGTCGGCGCCACCATCGGCGAGGGCGGCGCGGGCGCCGGCGAGGAGGCCGCCGGCGGAGCCGGTGACGCCGCGGGCGCGGGCGAGGAAGCGGCCGGCGGCGCGGGTGACGCGGGTGCCGGCGAGGAGGCCGCCGGGGGCGCAGCCGGTGCCGGTCAGGAAGAGGGCGCGGGCGAGGCCGGCGCGGGCGAGCAGGCGGCCGGCGGTGCCGGCGACGCGGCCGGTGCGGGCGACGCCGGTGCGGGCCAGGAGCAGCAGCAGGGCGCCGGTCACCAGGGCGTCGACGAGCAGGGCAACGCCGGTCAGTGACCTCACACCGGTGAAGGCGTGGGCGGCGGTTCCGTGATCAGCGGCCACTGACAGCGGACCGTCGGCCCCACGAACCGCCTGCCTGCCACTCCACACCACACCACACCGGCCCGCAGGTGGAACGGTCCGGCCCTCTGAGGGGAGGGCCGGACCGCTGTCGTATCCGCGGACGGTGACCGTCAGGGCGGCGGCTGCCACAGCCCGACACGGTCATCCGGCCCGGACGGCGGAGCCCGGACGCCGCACGGCGTCCGGGCTCCGCCGTGCCGTCAGGCGGTGCCGGTCGCCCGCAGCAGCAGCAACGCCACGTCGTCGGACCGCTCCTCCGCCGTACCGGTCTCCCGGACGAGCACGTCGGCGAGTGTCTCCAGCGGCTGGTCCCCGGCCCTGGTGAGACGTTCCCCGAGATCGGCCAGGGCGTCCTCGATGTCGACGCCCGGCGCCTCGATCAGCCCGTCGGTGTAGAGGGCGAGCACGGAGCCCTCGGCGAGCGCGACCTCGGTCGTCGGATACGTGGCGGACGCGTCGATGCCGAGGAGCGGCCCGCCCGCGAGGTCCAGCACCTTCACCCGCCCGTCCGGTCGGCGCAGCAGCGGCGGCGGATGACCCGCACGCGCCATGACGGCCGTGCCGTGCGCCGGGTCCAGACGCAGATACAGACAGCTGGCGAACAACTCGCTGCCGAGGTCGATCAGCAGCCGGTTGGTGCTGCTCATCACGTCCTCCGGGGCCTGCCCCACGGTCGTGTACGCGCGGACCGCCGTACGGATCTGCCCCATCAGCCCGGCCGCCGTCACGTTGTGCCCCTGCACGTCCCCGATCACGGCGGAGGCCCGGCCGTGCGAGAGCACCAGGTCGAAGAAGTCGCCGCCGATGTCCATGCCCCGGGTCGCCGGCAGATAGCGGGAGGCAGCCTCGATGCCGGGGATCGACGGCAGCGAGTGCGGCAGCAGTGCGGCCTGCAGCCCGTGCGCGAGCTGGTGCTTGGCGTCGTACAGCAGCGCCCGCTGCAACGCCTGGGCGATCAGCCCACTGAGGCTGGTCAGCACCGCGCGCTCCTCCGCCGGGAAGGGATGCGGATCGGCGTACCCGAGCACACAGGTGCCCACCGGCTGGCCCTGGGCGATCAGCGGCAGATAGGCCCAGGCGCCCAGCCCGTCCGGCGTCGTCTGCCGCAGCGGGTACAGGTGCTCCAGCTGCTGGCGGCTCTCGAAGAAGGCCGGCACCCCGGTGGTCAGGGCGCGGGCGCCGGGCATCTCGGCGCTGAGCGGCATGCCGTCGAACCGTTCGACGAGATGCGGGTCCGTGTACCCGTGATGGCCCAGCACATGGAGCCGTCCCGCCCGTGAGCCGAGCATCACCAGCGCCTGGGAGCCGACGGCCGGCACGATCTCGTTCGCGACCAGCTCCACCACGTCCTGGACCCCCACCGCCTCGGTGAGGGCGCTCGCCATGGCCAGCACGTGGTCGATGGTCACCAGTCGGCCCGGTCCGTCGTCCTCGCCCTCCTGCCGTGCGGCACCCTTCGCCGAGGCGACCGCACGGGCCCGGGAGATCCGGACGCTCAGCCCGTTCGTCCCCGGGTACAGCCGGAACGACAGCCACTCGCCCGGCGGCTTCAACGCCATGAACGACGTGACGTGCTGACTCATCAGCGCGGCCCGGTAGCGGTCCTCGTGCGCGGGGTCGTTCAGCCACGGCACGGACGCCCACAGCTGCATGCCCAGCAGCGCGCTCACCGGGATGCCCAGCAGTTCGGCGGTGGCCGCGTTGGCGAAGGTGATCCGCCCGTGCAGATCGAGCGCGCACATCCCGTACGGCAGCCGCGCCACCATCCGGGCCGCCTCCACCGTCCCGAGCGTCCCGGCCACCGTGGTCGTCGACGGCGCGGAGAGGTCCGGCTCCGGCAGCACCGGCCTGCCCTCCTCCTCCGCGCGCCGCAGCCGCATCGCGAGCCGGTCGCAGGCCGAGGTGAGCTTGTCCCGCTCGCGTTCGCTGAGCTCCGGGGGGTGCGAGCCCGGCCAGGTCAGGAAGACGGCGCCGTAGGTGGTGTCACGGGTCGCCACCGGCAGCGCGGCCATCGCGAACGGATAGGGCAGGACGACGGCGATCCGGGGATAGCGGCGGGCCATCTGCTCCTCGCCGTTGACCCACACCAGCCGTCGCTCCCGGACGGCCTCGGAGACCGGGGCCGGGGCGCTCAGACTCACCCGCTCCCACGGCGCGGCGAAGGACCGCGGCAGCCCCGCCATCACCGCCATCTCCAGGACGGGCGCGTCATGGGCCAGCAGGTACACCGCACCGGAGTGCGCCTGGACGTCGTCCATCATCGCGGCCAGCGCCAGGGACAGCAGGGGGTGGCCCATGCGTGCGGTCTCGACCGTCGTCCGCTCACCGGACGCCGGGACGTCCGACATGCCGACCACCTCCTCGTACGGTCGCGCCACGCGCCCCCGGGTCAAGGCTCCCTCCTGGCGGCCCGGCACGCACCTCGCGGAGGCGAAGCCGCAGTACCCCATCGCGCGGCAGGCATTCCCCCCGGGTGGATGCGCGACCGCGCGCACGAGCGCCGCGCGTGCGCCCCCAAGCACCCCGTTGGCTGGTTCTTCGCGACCGGGGCGCGATCGGGGACGCCGACAATGGGCACGCGCTGAGACGAGGAAGCGGCGGCGGCCGGGGGAGGCGGAGGGCGAACGTGATCCGGGTACTTCTCGTGCACGACGAGTGTCTGGTCCGGTCGGTACTGGCGGAGTGGCTCCGCCGGGAGACCGACCTGGCGGTGTACGACGAGCCCTGGCGCAGAGCGCCGGGGCGCGTGCGGTCCCTGCGGCCGGACGTCTGCGCGGCTGACCTGGACTGCGCCGACGCGGTGGGCATCCCGCCGCTCGGCGATCTGCGCGGCAGCGGCGGCACCCCCTCGGGGCTCGTGGTGCTCGCCCACGCCGGCAGACCCGGCCTGCTGAAGCGGGCCGCGGAGGCCGGAGCCCTCGGCTACGTGGACAAGGAGGGCGCCCCGGAGCGGCTGGTGGCCGCGATCCGCCAGGTCGCCGGGGGCAGGCGTTTCGTCGACGACTCGCTCGGCTTCGGCTTCCTCAAGGCCGCCGAGATGCCGCTGACCGGACGGGAGCTGAGCGTGTTGTCCCTGGCGGCCGAAGGGGCCTCCGTCGCGGAGATCGCCGGCAGCCTGCACCTGTCCCACGGGACCGTGCGCAACTACATGGCCGCCATCACCCGCAAGACGGGGGCGCGCAACAGGATCGACGCCATCCGGATCTCGCAGGGCGAGGGGTGGCTCTGACGGCCCGGCGGTGGCCCGGAGGGGCTGACCGTCCGGCGCCGGGCAGGGCGCCTGGCGGTCGGGGGCATGGGCCGCAGGGGCCATGCCCTGTTTCCGCCCCGTGCCGGACCGCGGCCCGCATGCCCCGATGCCGTGGACCGCCCTGCCGCCCCAAGACCAGGGACCGTCAGAGCCCCCGCCCCGGGGCGGGAGCCTGCCCGGGTGACCAGGCGCCCACCAGGTCACGGTAGAGCGGTGAGCGCGCCAGCAGGTCGTCGTGGCCGCCGAACGCGACGTGGCGCCCGTCCATGACCAGCACGCGGTCGGCACGACGGGCCGAGCTGACACGGTGGGCGACCACGACGAGGGTCGTGCCCGGTCGCCGTGCGAAGGCCCGCTCCGCGCGCTCCTCGGCCTCCGGGTCCAGGTGACAGGTCGCCTCGTCGAGGATCACGACCGGCGCGTACGACAGATGGGCCCGGGCCAGCGCGATCAGCTGCCGCTCGCCGGCGGACAGCGCGCCGGGGTCGACCTCGGCCCCCGGCCCGCCCATCCGTTCCATCACCTTCGCCAGCCCCACGGCCTCCGCGGCGGCCCACAGCTCCTCCTCGGGCACGGTTTTCGGCCGCAGCTCGCCGAGGTTTTCCGCGAGGGATCCCCTGAAGACGTACGCCTCCTGCGGAATGAGCACCCGCTGTGCGCGGGATGTGGCGCCGGGTACCCGGTGTCCGCACAAGTGGACGGTGCCGTGCCGGGGGCGGAGGAGGCCCGCGACGATCCCGGTGAGCGTGGACTTGCCGATGCCGCTCGGACCCACGACGGCGAGGTGCGTGCCCCAAGGCACGCGGAGGTCGAGGCCCTCGACGACGGGGGCGGCGGCGGGGCCGTAGGCGAAGGTGACGGAGGAGAGGACGAGGGCGTCGCGCGGGGGAGGGGGGAGGGGCGGGCCCGTCGGCGCCGGGCGGGACCCGGGGGCCGCGGGGTCGGCCGCAGGGGAGGCCGGCTCCGGAAGCGCGGCCGCAGGGGAGGCCGGCTCCGGAAGTGGCGGGTGCGACGGCTCGTCCGCCGGTGCCAGCCGGCGCAGGACCACCGCGAGGCGGGAACCGCTCGTGCCCAGGCCGTGGACCAGGTTCCGCAGGGCGGGGAGGAGGGACTGGGTGACGTAGGCGAGGGCACCGATCAGGGCGCCCACGGTGACACCGCGCGCCAGCAGCCAAGGGGCGGCCGCCAGCAGCAGGACGACCGGGACCTGGCCGCCGACCGCCAGGGACACGACACGCAGGACACCCCAGCGGGCGAGGGAACGCGCGGCACGGTACTCGGCGTCGACGCGCCGCCCCGTGTCGTCGGCGACCGGCTCCTCCGCACCGGCCGCCGTGATGTCCCGCAACCCCGGGCACACGGCGCCCAGCCCCGTGGCGAGGGCCTCGTCGGCCACGAGGAACCCCTCCTGCCTGCGGGCCAGGGGACGCAGCGACGCGGCGAACAGGGCCACGCCCACGGCCAGCGGGGGCACCACGACCAGCAGCAGCGGGGGAGCGAGCGAGAACAGCCCGAGGAGCGCCCCGGCGGCCGTGAACACGAAGGAGCGGGACACCATCACCACGCCGGCGAAGGTGTCCCGGGCGATCTCCACCTGCTGCGTCAGCCCGGACAGGGCGCCGTCGTCGGCCTCCCGCACGCCTCGCTCGACCACCCCGCGAACAAGGCGGTCCCGCAGCGGTTCCACCAGCGCGGCGACGCACCCGTACACCCGCCCGGTCCCGAACGCCCCGACGACCACGGCCGCGGCCCCGATCCCGAGCCACCCCGCCCCGGCCCCCGCCCGCCCCGCCAGAAACCCCTCGTCCAGGGCGCGGGCGAGCGCGTACCCCATGAGGAACGTCTGCGCCGTCTCCAGCACCGACCAGCACACGAGCCGCACGACGACGGAGGCCCGCCTCCGCAGAAACCGGAGACCGCGACGCGGCAGACCGGGGTGCGGGCGGCGTGGCGGAGACGGCGGCGTGGCGAGGACGCAGGCCCGCATCAGCCCCCTCCACCCGTCGGGAGGGGCGGCTCGGAATCACCGTTCCGCGCGCCCTCTTCCCCCGTGTCACCGCCCCCGTCCGCCCCCGCCGGGCGGTTGCCCCCCTGCCCGAACAGCTCCCGGTAGCCCGGCAGACGCCACAGCTCCGTGTGCGTTCCCGTCGCCCGCACTCTCCCCCCGTCGAGCCAGGCGACGGTGTCCGCGCGGGCGGCCGTGGTCGGGCGGTGCGTGATGAGGAGGCGGGTGTGGGCGGGGGAGTGGTGGAGGAGGGAGCCGGTGATGTGGCGTTCGGTGACGGTGTCGAGGCTGGAGAGGGCGTCGTCGAGGATCAGCAGACGGGACGTCCGGGCGAACGCGCGTGCCAGTCCCAGCCGTTGGGCCTCACCGCCGGAGAGGGGGGCGTCGGCGCAGCGGGTGGCGTAACCGTGGGGGAGGCGGTGGATGAACGTGTCGGCGTGGGCTGCCCCGGCGGCCCGGCGCACACGGGCCGGGGAGGGACGGGAGACGCCCAGGGCGATCGTGTCCTCCACCAGGTCGCCCAGCAGGGCGGGGCGTTCGAAGGCGTGGGTGATCGCGCCGCGCAGCTCCCGGCGGTCGAGCGTGCGCAGGGGCACGCCGTCGAGACGTACCTCTCCCTCGTCCGGGTCGAGCAGACGCCCGGCGACGGCGGCCAGCAGCGACTTGCCCGCGCCGGAACGACCGACCACGGCGAGCGTGGTCCCGGCCGGTACGACGAGGTCCACCCCGTCCAGGACGGTGCGCGAGCCACGGCGGACGGCCACCCCGCGCAGCTCCAGCAGGCCGCGTCCGGACGGCGGAAGCCTGCGTTCTCCGTACCCGAGCGGAGGTTCGTCCAGCACCTCGTCGAGGCGCCGGGCCGCCGCCCGGGCACGGACCAGACCGGAGAGCTGTCCGACGAGGACGCCGACACCCGCCGCCAGCACGGCGTAGCGGGACGCGGCCAGCAACTCGCCGACCGACACCTGTCGTCGGGCGAGCAGCACACCGGCCGTCGCCAGCACTCCGATCTGGAGCAGTGGCGCCATTGCCGCCGCGTGCGCGGCCGCACGCCCCTGGACCCGCCACATGCGGTGCCCTTCGCGGGAGAGCCCGGGCAGTGGACGAAGGACGCGGGCGACGGTCCGGCCGGCGGTCCCGGCCGCCGCGATCGTGCGCGCCCCGGCGACGGCCTCGGCCAGTCCGCTCGCGATACGGCCCTGGAGCTCCTGGTATCGGGTCTCGCAGGCCGAGGAGTCGCGGGCGAGACCGCGCAGGAGCAGGGCGAGGGCCGGGGCCCCGGTCAGGAACACCCCCGCCAGCCAGGGGTCGATCAGGCCGAGGGCCACCACCGCGCCCACCGGTCCGGCGAGCGCGGCGAGCAGTGCGGCCCCGGTGGCGGGAGCGGTCCCCGCCTGGGCGGCGCTCCCCACCAGCCGGGCCACCAGGTCCCCCGGCCCGGACCGGGCGACGGCCCGTGGGCCCACCGCCAGCACGTGCCCCACCAGGCGGCGGCGCAGCCAGGCCGTGGCCCGCGCGCTCGTCGTCCCGCCGACCACGGTCTCCACGGCGTCCAGCACGGCGATGAACAGCAGCGACGTGGCGCACCACAGCACCCAGCGGGAGGCCGCGGGGTCACCCGTCAGCAGGAGGTCCAGGGCGCGGCCCAGCATGACCGGCAGCACCAGGTTCGCGCCCGTCGTGGCTGCGGCCACCAGGGCCAGGGCGGTGCAGCGGCGGGCGGAGTACCTGATGGTCGCGGACATCAGGGCGGCCGGCGCGGGGGACGCGGTGGCCGCGCCGGAGGGGGCGGGCGTGGTGGACGTGGCGGCCGGACCGCTACCACCGGGTTCGGTGAGGGTCGTCATATCCGTCCTGACGTGGACCGAGGCGGGGCTGCCGGGGACCGGTGCGGGACGCCGGACATGTGCGGGGCCCGGACGGCCCCCCTGCCGGACAGGGGATGGGGGACCGTCCGGAGCCCCGGCGCGACCCCGCCGCCGCGGGGGCGACCGCGGTGCCGCGCCGGTTCAACGGGAGCTTCCCGGGCTGCCGCCCCTACGGGTCAGAGGCAGAGCGTGATGCTGGCCGCGCTCACACAGGACAGCACGCTCAGGGAGCTGGTCCCGCCGGTGCCCGTGGTCTCGTCGGCTTCCATCGTCTGCAGGTCGAGGAGTGCCATGGCCGCTTCCTTTCGGTTGGTTCCCCCAAAGGGGGACATCTGAGGACGGGGATGGTGCGTCACGACTCCGCGGGAGCGCGGAGCCGCGTCTTCAGGGCCGCCGTCGTGGCGGCGGCAGGAACGGCAGGTGCGCCGTGGCGTCGTCGGCGAGCGCCGCACCGAGCGCCAGCAGGCACCCCGCCGTTCCGGTGGCGAGGTCCATGGAGAGCCGCATCAGGTGATTGCCGGGGAAGGCGAGCTGCCCCTGGTACGGCATGGCGTGCCAGCCGAGCGTGTCGATCTGCTCCCGGAGCAGGTCGTGGGGCGCGCCCGTCCGCGCGAGATGGAGGATCATCCCGGCCCGGCCCTCGAAGAGTCCGGGCTGCGCGTAGAAGCGGTAGGTGGCGGCGGCGAGGACGCCCGCACGGGCCCGCTCGAACACCTCGGGCGCGTCGGCACCCTCCGTCCCCCTCGCCGCCAGGTAGTCGTCGAGGACCATGCCGACGCCCACGCCGCCGTCGCCGAGGTACGGCATCGTCCGCCAGCCCTCGTCGACGGCCACACCGCCGTTCTTCTGCGTGACGAGGCATTCCAGGTCGAGCCGCAGGGCGTCGCCCGCCGCGTCGAGGAGCGACGGGTCGCCCGTCGCCTCGTGACGGCGCAGCAGGAAGAGCGCGGGACCGCTCGCGCCGCGCAGCAGGCCGGCGCGTCGGCGGGGCGGTCCGGGCCGGGGTTCGGCGAGGCGTCGTACGAGGAGCGCCGCGATCTCGTCCGCCCGTTCGTCCAGCTCCTTCTCGCCGGTGGCCAGGGCCAGCCGCCCGAGGACCAGTCCCAGTCCCGCCAGACCGCCGCGCAGGTCGGAGGAGAGCTTGTGCCACTTCTCGGACAGCACGCGCTCGACGAGGTCGAGGGCGCGTTCCCGGTGCCCGAGCAGGTCCAGGACATGGGCGACGCCGGCGAGGCCGTCGTACAGGCCGAGCGGAGTGCCGAGGGGCACCGGGTCGGTGTGGTCGAGCAGCCAGCGCTCGCCCTCCTCGTACCGCCCGGCCCCCGTGCCGGCCAGCGCGTACAGCACACCGGCGGCACCGTGGGCGAGGCCGAGACCGCCGCCGTCCGAGAACTGGGCGACATCACCCGGGAACAGCCGGTCGTCCCGCTCCGGCGTGGCCGACGCCAGGATCGCCTTGACCATCGAGTCCCGGCTGTACGGCCAGTCCCCGGCCTCGGCGAGGGAGGCGAACGGCGAGGCCGGGGGCGGGACGGCGGCGCCGGCGACCGCTCCGGCCCGCTCCCGAGTGCCGTCGACGCCCGCCCCGGTCGCGGCGCCCGGCGCCGGCCGCACGATCTCGGCGACCGCCTCGTCCAGGAACCGGCGCGGTACCGCCGGGAACTGGCCCGCGATCACCTCGGCCAGATGCGCGGCCTTCGCCCGGTCGACCACGAGGAGCGAGGTGACCGGCAGGAACAGGGCGAGGCGCAGACAGGCCAGGGCGTAGCGGTCGACGTCGGGGCCCGTACGGTCCGGGGGCGCCAGGAAGCCGGGGTGGGCGACGATCTGACGGCCGTTCTCCTCGGCGGGAGCCGCCGCCTCGAAGTCAAGCAGTGACACCGAGTGCTCGTCGGGCGCGACCATGATGTTGAACAGATGCAGGTCGTTGAAGACGATGCCGCGCGCGTGCACCGCCTCGACCGCCTCCTCGACGGCCCGGTGGACGCGTAACGCCCAGCCGGTGTACGCGGCCACGGCGTCCGGCTCGGGGTCGGCGGCCAGCAGCGGGTGCCGTTCGGCCACGTACGAGTTGAGCGGGCGGCCCTCGACGAAGTCCATGACGAGGAAGCGGTGGTCGCCGAGGGTGAACCAGTCACGGACCCCGGGGACGACGCCGAGCCCCGACAGCCGCTCCAGCGCGGCCCTCTCCCGCTCCAGGCGGGTCACCGCGTCCGCCCCGTCGGCGGCCAGCCCGGCGTGCGGGCGCCCCTCCTTGAGGACCACCCTTCGGCCGTCCCGCGTGTCGGTGCCGGCGTAGACGCCGCCGCCGTTGGAGAAGTGCAGGGCCTTCTCGATGCGGTACGGCAGATCACCGACCGTCGTCGTGTTCCGCGCCGCGAGCTGCGGTTCGAGGAACGAGGGCAGCGTCACCCACTCGGGTACATGGAAGGCCGGTTTCCGCTGGTCCGGCACCAGGGTGCCCGAGCCGTCGCGGACCGCCGGGACGAGCGAGCCGCGCTCGTCGACGACGAAGGACCGGGCGAAGGCGCCGTAGCGGACGTGGAGGGGCCCGTCGTTCCACCGCAGATCGGTGAGGATGTACGGGCCGTCGAGACCGTCCAGGAGGGCGCCGAGTTCCCGCAGTACCCGGTGCAACTGCTCCTCGTCCGCCGGGTAGACCGTCACGAACTTGCCGCTGGCGTCGCGGGCCGCGTACTTGGCGTTGCGCAGGTGCAGCAGATGCGGGCCCGGCACGAACTTGAACGGGATCAGCCGGGGCACGCAGTAGTCCCACACGGTCGCCGCGATCCGCTCCGCGTTCGCCCGGGTGGCGGAGGCGTGCACCTTCCAGCCCTGTGCGGGCGCGGGGCGAGGCCGACCGGAGCCGTCGACCGGGGTCAGTGCCAGCCAGTCGCCGATCCGGGCGGACCGCCAGCCCTCGGCCACCGCCCGCCGGGCCGTCTCGTACTCGGGCGCGGTGGTTCCGGCGCGCTCACCGGCCGAGAGCCGGTCCGGTGTCTCGTAGAAGTGCCGGTCGGCGAGCGCGTACGCCTCGTACCGCTTGTCCATGCGAATCCCCCGGGTGGTGTGAGCCGTGTCCCCTGGGCCGTGTGCCGCGTGCCGTGTGCCGTGTGCCGTCGAGCCTTCCAGCCGGGCGGGTCGCCCCGACAGTCACGGCTGTCACCGGAAACCCGTCACGTGTGTCACGCGGTCACCGTGCGGAACGCATGCGTAAAGACTTGTTCGGGACCTTTCGATCCCCGTTGTGCCGAGGGTGGGCCGCGAGCTGCACAGAACGGCCACAGGGGCTGCGCGAGCGTGCCGGAAGCGCTGTAATTGCGGACGTGGTCAGTGAGGGCACGGCGGAACGCGGAGCGGGGAAGCCGCGTGCCGAACTTGCCCTCGAAGCGCTGCCCGACGATCTTGATCCGCGGGAGCGCCTCCATGCCATCCTCGAACAGGTGCTCGTCTTCACGGAGGCGACGGTCGCCTGCGTGTACACCCCGGACGACGAGGGCGAGCTGCTCTCCCTGACCGAGTCGGTAGGCGTCCCGACGAGCCTGTACGGGCTGCTCGACAGCTATCCCGCCTCCGGCACGACCTCCCTGGCCGAGGTGGGCCGCACGGGACGGCCGGTGTGGCGCGGTTCCGCCGACCTCGTCCAGGACGCGGATGTCCGCCGCTCCGTCGTCGGGGAGTTCTCGGTGGGTGTGCTGCCGCTGGACGAGCGGGGCTGTCTGCTCGCGGTGAGCGACGACCCGGACGGTTTCGCCGCCGAGGACCGGCGGTGCCTCGACCTGTTCGCCGAGGCGGTCACCCGGGCCGCCCCGGCCCCGCCCCTCGGGCCGGGCGCCCCGTTCGACCTGGCCATGGACACCGGACGGGTCGAGGTCGACGACGAACTGCTGGAGCTGTTCGGGATCGGCCCCGACGACTTCGAGGGCCGGGTCGAGACCCTGCTCTCGATGACCGTGCCCGAGGACCTGCCCGCGCTGATGTCCGTCGTGGAGGCGGACCACATGTCCATCGGCGACCGTGAGCTGGAGTTCCGCATCCGCCAGCCATCCGGCGAGCAGAAGTGGCTGCGGCTGCGCGGCCGCCTGCTGCCCGGCGGCGAGGACCGCCCGCCCCGCCTCGTCGGCACCGTCGCCGACGCCTCCACCCTGCGCACCGGCCGCGGCGACGTGGCCCGCGTCCAGCGCCTCGCCGCCGCCCTGGCCACCGCCGGCACGGTCCGCGACGTCAGCCAGGCCGTCGTCGCCGCCCTCCGCAAGCCCCTCCAGGCGGACCGGATCGCCCTCGCCGAACTGGAGGGGGAGCGCCTCGTGGTCACCGTCCTCGACCCGCCCCAGCCCGAGGCATGGCCCGAGGTCTGGCGCACGGAATGGCGCTCGGAGTGGCCCGACGCGCCGGTGCGCACCATGCCGACCCTCGCCGCCGCGCTCCGCGAGGGCCGCGCCGCGATCTGGCCCGCCGACGCCGATCTGGAGCCCGCCCTGGCCGAGGTCGGCCCCGGCGGCCTCGCCGTCCTCCCGCTGCCGGCGGGCGGCCGCATGGCCGGTGCCTGCCTGATCGGCTGGGACAGTCCCCACGACTTCGGCCCCGAGGAACGCGCCCTGCTCACCGCCGCCGCGGGTCTCGCGGGCCAGGCACTGATGCGCGCCCACGCCTTCGACGCCGAACACGAACTCGTCGGCATGCTCCAGCGCACCCTCCTGCCGCGCCGCCTGCCGCAGCTGCCCGGTGCGGTCGCCGTCGCCCGCTATCTGCCCACCACCGCGGGTCTGGAGGTCGGCGGCGACTGGTACGACGTGATCCCGCTGCCGGACAACCACGTCGCGTTCGTCATCGGCGACGTCCAGGGCCACAACGCGGGCGCCGCCACCCTCATGGGCCAGATGCGCACCGCCCTGCGCGCCTACGCCGTCGAGGGTCACCCTCCGGACGTCGTCGTGTCGCACGCCAACCGCCTCCTCGTCGACATGGAGACCGACCTCTTCGCCACCTGCTGCTATGTCGACGTCGACATGGAGGAGGGCCTGGCATGGTACGTCCGCGCGGGCCACATCCCGCCCGTGCTGCGCCACCCGGACGGCACCACCGAGATCACCGGGTCCGACGGCGCACCCCCGCTCGGCGTGCTCCGCCAGGCCGACTTCCCCATGACCTCCCTGCGACTGGCCCCCGGCAGCCTCCTCGCTCTCACCACGGACGGCCTCGTCGAGTCGGCCGACCTCGACGTGGAGGACGGACTCGACCAGCTCGCCGCAGGCCTGTCCGCCGCCGACCCCGCCCACCTCGGTGTCGTGGCCGACACCCTCCTCGGCGGCGCCAACCGCGACGACGACGTCGCCCTGCTCCTGGTGCGCTACGACGGCATGGCCCAGCGCCCGCGCCGGGAGAACTGGACGGTGTGGCGGGTGCCCCAGGCGGTCGGCCATGCCCGCCGCTACACCCGGCGCGTCCTGCGGGCCTGGGGCATCCGGGACGAGGCGGACGCCGTCCTCCTCGTGGTCTCCGAACTCGTCACCAACGCCCTCGTGCACACCGACGGCCGGGTCCGCCTCGACCTCACCCTGCTCCACGACCGGCTGCGCGTCGCCGTCGCCGACATCTCGCCCCGTACACCGGTCAAGCCGGCCAGCATCGGCTGGGAGGCCACCGGCGGCCGTGGCATCCTCCTCGTCGAGGCCATGTCGTCGGCGTGGGGCACCGTGCCGGCCAGCGGCGGCAAGCAGGTGTGGGCGGAGATCCCCATCGGCTGACACCCTGGTGGTGTGCGCCTGCTCCTGATGTCCGACACCCACCTGCCGCAACGCGCCAAGGCGCTGCCCGAGCGGCTCCTCTCCGACATCCCGCACGCCGACGTGGTCGTCCACGCCGGCGACTGGGTCGACGAGGCCACCCTCGACCTCCTCGAACGCCGCTCGCGCCGCCTCATCGGGGTGTACGGCAACAACGACGGCCCCGCCCTGCGCGCACGCCTCCCCGAGGTGGCCCACGCCGACCTGGACGGTCTGCGCCTCGCCGTGGTCCACGAGACGGGCCCCGCCCAGGGCCGCGAACGCCGCTGCGCCGACCGCTTCCCCGACACCGACGTCCTGGTCTTCGGCCACAGCCACATCCCCTGGGACACCACCGCCGACACCGGCCTGCGGCTGCTCAACCCCGGCTCCCCGACGGACCGGCGCCGGCAGCCGCACTGCACCTACATGACGGCGGCCGCGGTGGACGGCGAGCTGCGGGACGTCCGGCTGCACCGGCTGCCGCCCCGCACCTGACCCCCGCGGGGCGGCCTTCACGGAGCCGGCGGATGGATCACCCCGGACGTCTCCGTCAACGGCACCCCGCTGCCGCCCCACCTGAGCGCCACGATCTCCGCCGCGACGGACACCGCCACCTCCTCCGGCGTACGGGCGCCGAGGTCGAGGCCGACGGGGGAGCGCAGCCGGGCCAGCTCGGCGTCGTCGAGGCCCGCCTCCCGCAGCCGCCGCATCCGGGCGTCGTGCGTACGGCGGCTGCCCATCGCCCCGATGTACGCGGCCGGCCGGCGCAGCGCCTCCTCCAGCAGCGGCACGTCGAACCTCGGGTCATGGGTGAGGACGCAGACGACCGTGCGGTCGTCGGTCGGCGTCCCGCGCAGAAAGCGGTGCGGCCAGTCGACGACCACCTCGACGGCGGCGGGGAACCGCTTGGGTGTCGCGAAGACCGGGCGGGCATCGCACACCGTCACCCGGTAGCCGAGGAAGTCGCCGACACGGGCGACCGCGGCCGCGTAGTCGATCGCGCCGAACACCAGCATGCGGGGCGGCGGAGCGAACGAGTGCAGGAAGACGGTGACGGCGTCCTCGCGGCGCTCGCCGTGCGGCCCGTAGTGCCGCTCCACCGTGGCCCCCAGGGCCAGCTCCCCGCGCGCGTCGGCGGCGACCGCCGCGTCCAGCCCGGCCGCGCCGAGGGAGCCGGACACCGCCTCCGGCCGGACGGCGAGGGTGGCGCCGCGCGGCGCGGGGCCGTCGACGACGGTCGCCAGGGTCACCGGCCGGCCGGCGGCCACGGACCGTACGACCTCCCCGAGAGCCGGGTCGTCCCCGGGTGTCACCCGGCGCACCAGCACACCGATCTCGCCGCCGCAGGTGAGCCCCACCGCGAACGCGTCCTCGTCGCTGTACCCGAACGTCTCCAGCCGGGCCTCCCCGGACGCCACCACCTCCTGGGCCAGCTCGAACACCGCGCCCTCCACGCAGCCGCCGGACACACTGCCCACGACCTCGGCGCCGGGGCCGACCGCCAGGGCTGCTCCCGGCTCGCGGGGCGCGCTCCGGCTGACCGTGACGACGGTCGCGAGCCCGAACGGGGAGCCCGCCGCATACCACTCGCCGACCGCCGGGAGGACCTCACGCATGGCTCGCGCTCCTCTCACCGCCCCGCGCTTCCAGCGTCCGACAGTTCCGCCTGCGCCGCCCCTCCGCCCCGGGAGCGGCTCCCCGCCCCGGGGAGTGGTGGCCCCGTGTCATCCGGGAGGTGCCCACGAGCTGTTTCGGACCCTCCTCGGTCGGGGACCCGGGGCCCATGGTGCACATCGGATACACGATGATGACGGAGCAGGCCGGTCCGCGTGAGCTCGTCGACCATGTCGTCCGGGCCGAGGACGCGGGCTTCGACTTCTCGGTCACCTCCGACCACTACTTCCCCTGGCTGCGCTCGCAGGGCCACTCGCCGTACGCGTGGAGCGTCCTCGGCGCCGCCGCCCAGGCGACCTCCCGCATTCCCCTGATGACCTATGTGACGTGCCCGTCGTTCCGCTACCACCCGGCGGTGGTGGCGCAGAAGGCGGCGACGATGCAGCTGCTGTCCGAGGGGCGGTTCCGGCTCGGGCTCGGCTCGGGCGAGAACCTCAACGAGCACGTCGTGGGCGGCGGCTGGCCCTCCGTCGACGTGCGGCACGAGATGCTCCAGGAGGCGGTGGAGATCATCCGGGCGCTCTTCGAGGGCGGCCATGTGACCCACCACGGGACTCACTTCGACGTGGAGTCCGCCCGGTTGTGGGACCTGCCGGACGAACCGCCGCCCCTGGGCATCGCCGTCTCCGGCGAGCAGTCCTGCGCTCTCGCGGGCAGGCTCGCCGACCTGGTCATCGCCACGGAGCCGGAGGCCGGGCTGCTGCGGGCCTTCGACCGGCACGGCGGCGAGGGCAAGCCGCGCGTGGGCCAGTTGCCGGTCTGCTACGACCCGGACCGTGACACGGCCGTCCGGCGCGCCCACGACCAGTTCCGCTGGTTCGGCAGCGGCTGGAAGGTCAACTCCGAGCTGCCGCACCCCGATTCGTTCGCGTCGGCCACACAGTTCGTCACGCCGGACGACGTCGCCGCGTCCGTCCCGTGCGGCGACGATCCGGACGCCTTCGTCGAGGCCGTACTCCCGTACGCCGAGGCCGGGTTCACCGAGATCGCCCTGGTGCAGATCGGCGGCGACTCCCAACCCGCCTATCTGGACTGGTCGGAGAAGACGCTGCTGCCCGCGCTTCGTGCCGCCTTCGGATGACGCCCGGCCGGGACGGCCGGGACACCCTGGCCCCCGGCACTTGCCGTCGAGTGCACTCCAACTCCTAGTCTGACGCTCCCGACCCACCCCACCTGCGACGGAGCATCGGCATGCGCTATCGAGTCCTCGGCAAGACCGGCATCGAGGTCAGTACCCACTGCCTCGGCACGATGATGTTCGGCGCCGCCGGTAATCCCGACCACGAGGACGGCGCGCGCATCATCCGCGCCGCGGTCGACGCCGGCATCAACTTCGTGGACACCGCCGACATGTACTCGGCCGGCGAGAGCGAGGAGATCGTCGGCAAGGCGCTGAAGGGCGTACGCGAGGACATCGTCCTCGCCACCAAGGTGCACTTCCCGCTGGGGGAGGGGCGCAACCGCAGCGGCAACTCACGCCGCTGGATCGTCCGGGCGGTCGAGGACAGCCTGCGGCGGCTGGACACCGACTGGATCGACCTCTACCAGGTGCACCGTCCGGACCACACCACCGACATCGAGGAGACGCTGTCCGTCCTCACGGACCTGGTAAGGGCGGGCAAGATCCGGGCGTTCGGCTGCTCCACGTTCCCCGCGGAGGACCTCGTCGAGGCGCACCACGTGGCGGAGCGGCGCGGGCTGATGCGGATGCGTACGGAGCAGCCGCCGTACTCGATCCTGGCGCGCGGCATCGAGCGGGCCGTGCTGCCCACCGCGCAGCGCCTGGGCATGGGGGTGCTGACCTGGTCTCCGCTCGCCTCGGGCTTCCTGTCCGGCGCCTACCGCGAGGGCCGGTCCGTCGACCTCACCACCGGCCGTCCCAGGCACGCACCGCACCGCTTCGACCCGGCGCTCCCGGGCAACGCCGCGAAGTACGCGGCCGTCGAGCGCCTCGTCGCCCTCGCCGAGGAGATGGGCCGCACCCTGCCGGAACTGGCCGTCGCCTTCCCGCTGGTGCACCCGGCCGTCACCTCGGTGATCATCGGCCCGCGCACGATGGACCAGCTCACCTCGCTGCTCAAGGGGGCCGACCTGGTGCTCGACGACGCGGCGCTCGACCGGATCGACGAGATCGTGGCGCCCGGCACCGACCTCTACCGGGCCGACGGCGTCTGGCAGCCGCGGTCCCTCACCGAGCCGGCCCTGCGCCGGCGCCCGTCGGGAGAGCGGGCCGCCGCGGACTGACCCGTCGGGGAGGGACACGGGGCCGTCGGGCGGGAGCGACGGCGAGGAATCGCCGTTGCAGGTGAACTGTCTTGCGAAAACGGGTACTTACTCGTGCGTCAGATGGTATTGACGGCTCGGCTGTCCATTGGGACGGTGGGGGACATGTCGAATGTGGCGGACATGTCAAGATTGCGCACACGTCTGCTCGGTGTCCTGGTACTCGTCACCGGCTTCCTGACCACGGCGGGCTCCACCAAGCCCGCCTCCGCTCTCACTGACGAACTCTGGTTCGACTCCCAGGCCGCGGCGACCCTCACGGTCGAGGGCGGCAGGTTCAAGGACGGCCTCGGCCGTGAGGTCGTCCTGCGCGGCTACAACGTCTCCGGTGAGACGAAGCTCAAGGAGAACAACGGTCTGCCCTTCGCCTCGGTCGCCGACGCCAGGAAGTCGGCGACCGCGCTCCGGGCGCTCGGCGGCGGCAACTCCGTCCGCTTCCTGCTGTCCTGGGCGTACGCCGAGCCCGTCCGCGGCCAGGTGGACACCGCCTACCTGTCGGCGGCCACCGCCCAGATGGGCGCCTTCCTCGACGCCGGGATCCGGGTCTACCCGGACTTCCACCAGGACCTCTACTCCCGCTGGCTGTTCGACCCCGACAGCTGGTACACCGGCGACGGCGCCCCCAAGTGGGCCGTCGACCTGGGGAACTACCCCGACGAGTACTGCGGCATCTGCCCGTTCTGGGGGCAGAACATCACCTCGAACGCCGCCGTGACGAAGTCGACGCACGACTTCTGGCACAACGCGTACGGGGTCCAGGACTCCTTCCTGGCCACCGCCCAGAAGACCATGGCGTACATCAGGCAGAACCTCACGGCAGCCCAGTTCCAGGGCGTCGTCGGCTTCGACCCGTGGAACGAGCCGCATCCCGGCACCCTTGACGCGGGGCAGACCAGCAGGGCGTGGGAGAAGGACGTCCTGTGGCCGTTCTACGTCAAGTTCCGTGCCCGAATGGACGCCGCGGGCTGGCAGTCCAAGCCCGCCTTCGTCGAGCCGAACCTCTTCTGGAACGCCAACATCGACTTCCAGAAGCAGGAGGGCGGACTGCTCGACGCGGGCACGATCGGGCCCGGCTACGTCTTCAACACCCACTTCTACGACCAGAAGGCGATCTCCGGCGTCTTCATGTGGGGCAAGGCGGAGAACGGCCAGTACACGAGCGACTTCGGGACCGTCCGTGACCGGGCCGCCGCGGGCGGCACGACCGCGATCGTCAGCGAGTTCGGGCACCCGCTCGCCGGGTCGGTCTCCGACAAGGCGCCCACGGTCTACAAGGCCATGTACCAGGCGCTCGACTCCCGTGTGAAGGGCGGCAGTTGGTGGTCGGACCCGGCCGCGTCCGGCCCGGTGCTGTCCGGTTCGCAGTGGCAGTGGGACATCTACCACGGCCGCCACCGCGAGCTGATGAACGACAACCCCGACAAGGTGCAGACCGAGGGCGACGCCTGGAACGGCGAGGACCTCTCCGCCGTACGCCTCGACGACTCCGGCACGGCCGTGCTCCGCCAGGACGCCCGGCTCCTCGACCGGGTCTACCCGAGCGCCACGGCGGGCAGCGCCCTCGCCTTCACCTACGAGGACCGCTCCCGCGACGGCTCCACCACGCTGACCTGGAACCCGGTGCCCACTTCCCTGCCGAACGTCTCCTCGCTCGTCGGGTCCGGGCAGTACGCCCTGCTCGTGTGGCGTTCCGACGGCAGCTCCGAGCCGACGGAACTGCACCTGCCGGCGTCCTTCCCCACCGCGTCCACCACGGTGGTGTCCGACCTCGGGGTGACCTCCTCGCCGCCGGCGTACACCACGTCCACGCCGGTCGCGGCGGCCAGGGAACCCGGCGGTACCGGCAGCCGCCGGCTGCTGCTCACCGCCCCCGACTCGGGCAAGCTGCACTATGCCCTGGTCACCAACGGGGCGACAGCCCCGTCCGCGGCGCGGTTGGACGCGGCGCGTACGGAGCTGTCGGGGTGGCTCGCCTCCGAGTTCAGTTAGCGGACGGTCCGGTCCAGTCGGCGGGCACCTTCGCCAGCCGCACCCGCTGGGGGTGGTCGCCGACCGGCACGGACACGGTCTTCTTCCCGGTGGCGAAGTCGATCGCCGTGACCTGGTCGGCGCCGCTCTCGGAGACCACGCAGGACTTGCCGTCACCGCTGACGGTCGACCAGTACGGCTTGGAGACGGGGACGAGCGGGCCCTCCTGGAGGGTCGTGCGGTCCACGACGGTCGCGTAGTCGTCCATCGTGCCCGCGATGCACAGCTTGGTGCCGTCCGGCTTCATCGTGAGGCCGTGGTGACGGGAGTCGTTGACGAAGGTGGTGCGGTCGTCGCTGACCCCCGGGGACTTCGGCAGGGTCTTGGTCCGGGTGATCCTGTCGGTGGCGATGTCGTACTCGAAGAAGCCGTTGAAGAACGACACCTGGAAGTACAGCTTCGTCTCGTCGGGCGAGAACGCGGCGGGGCGGACCGCGTCCGAGTAGTCGTTCAGCCCGATCGCGTTCAGCCGGTCGCGCATGTCGATCACCTTGACCTGCTGGAAGGTGTTGGCGTCGGCGACGGTGATCTTCCGGTCGCCCTTCGTCCAGTCCAGCCAGGGTGCGTCGGTCTGGGTGTTCACATCGCCGATCGCCATGTTCCAGATGTACTTGCCGTCACGGGTGAAGATGTTCTCGTGCGGCTTGTCGCCGGTCTTGAAGGAACCGACCTGCTTGCCGGTGACGATGTCCAGGACGTGCACGGTGTTCCCGGTCGACGCCGAGACCGCGACCCGCTTGCCGTCGGGGGAGACCGCCATGTGGTCGGCGCGGAAACCCGACACCGGGAAACGCCAGTTGACGGCGCCGGTGGTGAGGTTGATCGACACGACGTCGGCGAAGCTGGGCCGGGAGACGACCATCGACGAGCCGTCGGGCGTGGAGTACATGTCGTCCACGAACTGGTCGTGGCCCTCGCCCACGCTGTTGCGGATCGTCATGAAGGCGATCCACTTGATCGGGTCGGCGTTGATCTCGGCCATCCGCTGGGCCTTGTCCGGGATGACGTTCACCCGGCCGATCTTCGCGAAGTCGCCGGTGGCCTTGATGACATCGGCGGTGCCCTCCCAGTTGTTGCCCACGAACATCACCTCGCGCAGGTCCGCGGTGGCGGCCGCGGGGGCGGCGGACGCGGAGGCGGCGGCGGAGGCGGTCAGGGCCAGGGCGGCGGCCGCGGCACCGAGGTGACGGGTCCGGCGCCGGCGGGGGCCGGTGGTGGGGGTCATGGCTGGTTCCTCCTGCTTGCTGGGGGCATGACAAGGCGGCTCTGGGGAGAAAAACGGGCGAGGAATCTGAATACGCCAGCGTTCAGAGTTGACTTACTGGAAAGTAAGGAACCGGCCCGCTTCTCCACAAGTCCAAGGACGCGACAAAATCGGGCGAGCACCGGTTCGGCCGTCGGACGGGTGACGCTGTGTCGGGAGGAGAAGCGTGGCGGGCAGGCTCAAACAGCCCACCGGCCGTTACGGAGGGCGGTCCGCCGAGGAGCGCCAGGCCGAGCGCCGTCGCCGCTTCCTCGACGCGGGCCTCCAACTCTTCGGCGACAGCCCGGGTTTTAGGGGCACCACCATCGCGGCGCTCAGCGAGGCGGCGGGTCTGTCGACCCGTCAGTTCTACGAGGAGTTCCGCACCTTGGAGGACGTGCTGGCCGCGCTCCACCTCCAGGTCAACGACTGGGCCGAGGAGGCCGCGCTCGACGGCCTCGCCACGGCGGAGGGGCGGCCGGTCGCCGAGCGGGTCACCGCGGCGTTCCGCGCCTACGCCGCGAACGTCACCGGGGACCCGCGCCGGTTGCGGATCACCTTCACCGAGATCATCGGCGTCAGCCCCCGGCTTGAGCGCCAGCGTCTCGAACGCCGCTCCCGCTGGGTCGACTTCCTCTGCGCGGAGGCCGCCGCGGCCGCCGACCGAGGCGAGGCCGCCCACCGCGACTACCGTCTCGCCGCCACGGCCTTCATCGGCAGCGTCAACGGCCTCCTCCACGACTGGCAGGCCGGCTACGTCGACGCCGACCTCGACGAGGTGGTCGACGAACTCGTCCGCCTGCTCCTGGGGATCCTCCGCCCGGTCGGGTGGCGCCCGGAGGGGGCCTGAGCCGGCGGGGAGTCGTGCCCGCCGGGCCGCGGGGACGGTGGCGGGCGGCGTCCGTCGGGGTTCGGGGTGGGCGCCCGCAATGTCCGTCGGGGTTCTGCGACGGTGGGCGAGGCGGTGGTCGAAGAGGGCCTGCGGCGGTCGCCGCAGGCCGGGGTCCGCACTCGGCCGCGGTCGCCGGTGCCTCAGCGCGTCAGCCGGTTCACCGCCTCCATGGCCGGCGTCACCCCGTCATCCGTCCCCCTTCCCCGACGCCTCGGCGAAGGGCCGGGCCCCACGGCCGTACGTCTGGTCGGCGGTCGCCTGCCGCAACGCGGCGGCCGGCCCGTCGGCGGCCAAGAGCTCCGAACAAAAGTAGAGCCCGGCTCGCGACGCCTGGCACGCACGCTCGCCGCGTTGCCGAAAGCCCCTGGTAGCCCCGCTACAAGGAGCTTCCGGCGCCTTGCGATCGCACGCACCAGACGCCGCGAGCCGATCGGACTCCACTTTTGTCCGGAGCTCCAAGCGCCGCGGCGGTACCTCTCCCGGTGGCACCCCTGGACCGTCTGGCAACCCCCGTCTGCCCCGCGGCACCGTGCACGCTCCCCCCGTTCCAGCCCCCGCTCGGACGGGAGGGGACCCCACCGCCGCACCGGGCGCAAGCCCGCGTACATCCCGTACGTGGGCCTGCGCCCGGCGCTGATGCACCCGTCGGCCGGGGCTGCCGGGCGAACCGCCTGATGTCGCCCGGGCGATGGCGGAGGCCGATGGCCGTCCGGCTGCTCGCGCGGCCCGCCTATTCGTCCCAGGCCTGGAGCAGCGTGTGGTCGACGATCTTGCCGTCGCGCAGGGTGATCATCGAGCTGGCCAGGACCCGCACACCGTCCGGGTACTCGCAGGACTCGGTGTAGGCGACCTGGTCGCCCTGGACGACGCACTGCTCAAGCTTGTGCGTCATGTCCCGGCTGCAGACGTCCTCCAGCATCTCGCCGATCTCCGCACGGCCGTGCAGGACCTTGGGGTGGCTGGGCTGGGTGTTGCGGTCGACGACCCGGATCTCGGCGTCGTCGGCGTAGAGCGACAACAGGGTCGACGCGTCCGCCTGCTCGGTGCCTCGGCGCAGAATCTCGGTGTCGAAGGCGGGGCTTGCCGCGGTAGCCATGGGGGTGACCTCCTTGGAAGGGCGCGGCCCGAGGGGGAGCGGGCCGCGAGGGCTCCTGTTATCGAGGCTCCTCCGCGGTGGGGCACCCGGCAAGCGCGAACCCAACCGGTTGAACACTTGACTTCCCATGCGGCCCGGGCAGAGCATCACAGGTGAGTAACGTGAAGTGATCTTCACTTAACGAACAAACGGGAGCGATCTCCCGTGCTCCCGTACCGTCGTCGACCGTACCCCCGAGGAAGCCGCGCCATGGCCATAACCCGTGACCTTCTGATCGGCGGCAAGGACGTGCCCGCCGCGTCCGGCCGCACCACCGAGGACTTCGAGCCGTACACCGGGGAGGTGTACGCGACGGTCGCGGCGGCCGGTCCGGAGGACGTCCGGCGGGCCGTGGACGCCGCCGACGCGGCGTTCGAGGACTGGGCGGCCCTCGCGCCCTTCGCCCGGCGGGCGATCTTCTTCAAGGCCGCCGAACTGCTGGAGGCCCGGGGCGAGCAGGTCGCCGAGATCATGGCGCGGGAGGCGGGCGGCACCCGCCCCTGGGCGCTGTTCAACGTGATGCTCGCCGCCAACATCCTGCGCGAGGCGGCCGCCGCCATCACCGCACCGCGCGGCGAGGTGCTCAGCACCCAGAAAGAGGGCGCGCTGAGCCTCGCCGTCCGCGAACCGCTCGGCGTGGTCGCGGCGTTCGCACCGTGGAACGCGCCCGTCATCCTCGGCGTACGGGCCGTCGCGGCGCCGCTGGCCGCCGGAAACACCGTCGTCGTCAAGCCCAGCGAGGACGCGCCCATCGCCTGCGGACTGCTCGTCGCCGACGTGTTCCGGGAGGCCGGCCTGCCCGACGGCGTCCTGAATGTGATCACCAACGCGCCCGAGGACGCGGCCGAGATCGCCGAGGCGCTGATCTCCGACGAGCGGGTGCGCGCGGTCAACTTCACCGGCTCCACCAACGTCGGACGGATCATCGGCGAGCACGCGGCCCGCCATCTCAAGCCCGCGGTCCTGGAGTTGGGCGGCAAGAACGCGGTCATCGTGCTGGACGACGCGGACGTGGACTACGCGGTCGACGCCGTCACCTTCAGCGTCTTCATGAACGCCGGACAGATCTGCATGTCCGGCGACCGGATCCTCGTCCACGAGTCGCTGGCCGAGGAGTTCGCGCAGAAGTTCACCGCCAAGGTCGCCACGCTGCGCGCGGGCGAGCCCGGCCACCCGCACACCGTGGTCGGGCCCCTGGTGAGCGCCTCCGCCGCCGAGCGGATCGCGGGGCTGGTGCAGGACGCGGTCGCCAAGGGCGCCACCGTCCTCACCGGGGGCGGCCGGCCCGAGGGCGCGGTGCACCCGGCGACCGTGCTCACCGACGTACCCAAGGACGCCGACCTGTACTACACCGAGTCCTTCGGCCCGCTCTGCGTCCTGCAGACATTCGCCGACGACGACACCGCCGTGAAGCTCGCCAACGACACCGACAACGGCCTGAGCTGCGGCATCATCACCGAGAACGCCACCCACGGCCTGGCCGTCGCCCGCCGGATCCGCACCGGCATCGTGCACATCAACGACCAGTCCGTGGCCGACGAGCCCCAGGTGCCCTTCGGCGGGGTGAAGGCCTCCGGCTACGGGCGGTTCGGCGGACGCTGGGGCATCGAGGCCTTCTCGAACACCCGCTGGGTGACCATGGCCACCCAGCAGGCGCACTACCCGTTCTGAGCGACCGGGTCGGACGCCAGGAACTGCGTGGCCGCCAGCTCCGCGTACAGCGGGTCGGCGGCCACCAGCTCCCGGTGGGTGCCGACCGCGCGGACCCGCCCGGCGTCCATGACCACGATCCGGTCGGCCATCGTCACCGTGGACAGCCGGTGCGCCACGACCAGCACCGTCGTCGTCCGGGCCACATCGGCGACCGTGTCGCGCAGCGCCGCCTCGTTCACCGCGTCCAGTTGACTGGTCGCCTCGTCGAGCAGCAGCAGACGCGGGCGCCGCAGCAGCGCCCGGGCGATGGCGACGCGCTGGCGCTCACCCCCGGACAGCTTGGTGCCCCGGTGGCCCACCAGCGTCTCCAGGCCCTGCGGCAACTTGGCGATCAGGCCGTCCAGCCGGGTCGTCTTCAGCACCCGTCCCAGCTCGCCCTCGTCGGCGTGGGGGTTGCCCAGCAGCAGGTTGTCCCGCAGCGTCCCGGAGAGCACCGGCGCGTCCTGCTCCACATAGCCGATCGCCGCCCGCAGCCGGGGCAGCTCCCACTCGGTGACATCCCGGCCGTCGACCGTGATGACGCCCGCCTCGGGGTCGTAGAACCGCTCGATGAGCGAGAACACGGTGGTCTTGCCCGCGCCCGAGGGCCCCACGAACGCGGTCATCCCCCGGGCCGGGACCTCGAAGGTCACCCCGTGGTGCACATACGGCAGGTCGTCGGCGTACCGGAAGCGGACGTCGGCGAAGGCGAGCGCGGCGGGCTCGGCGGCCGGTTCCGGCAGCGGCGCGGGCCGGGCGGCCGGCTCGGCGGGCAGCCGCAGCGCCTCCTGGATGCGGGCGAGCGCGGCGGCACCCGTCTGGTACTGGGTGATGGCACCCACGACCTGCTGTATCGGCGACATCAGATAGAAGACGTACAGCAGGAAGGCCACCAGCGTGCCCACGTCGATCGCGCCGGTGGCGACCCGGGCGCCGCCCACCGCGAGCACCGTGATGAAGGCGATCTGCATCGCGAGCCCGGCCGTGTTGCCCGCTGCCGCCGACCACTTGGCGGCTCGAACGCTCTGCCGCCACGACTCCTCGGCCGCCGCGTGCACTGCCTCCTCCTCGCGGTGCTCGGCTCCGGACGCCTTGACCGTGCGCAGCGCGCCGAGGATCCGCTCCAGCGAGGCGCCCATCGCCCCGACCGCGTCCTGCGCCGCCCGGCTCGCCCGGTTGATACGCGGCACGATCACCCCGAACACCACACCCGCTCCGAGGATCACGCCCAGGGTCACCGCCAGCAGCACCGGGTCGACGAAGCCCATGAGCACGACCGTCGCGACGAGCGTCAGCCCGCCGGTGCCGAGGCCCACGAGGGTGTCGGTGGTGACCTCGCGCAGCAGGGTCGTGTCGGAGGTGATCCGTGCCATCAGGTCGCCCGGCTCGCTGCGGTCCACCGCCGCGATCCGCAGCCGCAGCAGATACGACGAAAGGGTGCGCCGCGCGCCCAGCACCACCGACTCGGCCGTGCGCCGCAGCACGTACGAACCCAGCGCGCCCACGGCCGCGTTGCCGACGACCAGCGCCGACATCAGCAGCAGCGCCCAGGTGATGGCGCGGTCGTGGGACAGGTCGTCGATCAGTTCCCTGGCCACCAGCGGCAGGGCGAGCCCGGTCGCTCCGGTGACCAGGGACAGCAGTGCGCCCAGCAGAAGTGCCCAGCGATGGGGCCGTACATAGCCGAGCAGCAGCCGCCAGTTGGGCTGCTGCTCGGCCTGGGGGTCAGTCGTGTTCACGACGCTCCTCGGCAGGTCGGTCGGGGAGTGGGGACCGGGCGCGGAGCTTCAGCCTACGTGGGTGGTGAGGAGCGGCCCGCGGCCCCGGTCCGGGGCCGGCGCCACGGGCGCCCCGGTGAGCCTGCGATCCTTTCCCGAGAAGGAGGTAAAATACCCCCAAGGGTATGCATGGGAAGTGGGTCGGTCGTGGAGTTGCAGTTCGAGGGTGATGAGCTCAAGTCGGTGCTGAACCGGTTGCGCCGGGCGCAGGGGCAGATCTCCGGAGTGATCAAGATGATCGAGGAGGGGCGCGACTGCGAGGACGTCGTCACCCAGCTCGCCGCGGCCTCCCGGGCCCTGGACCGGGCGGGATTCGCGATCATCGCGACCGGTTTGCAGCAGTGCCTCACCGACACCGGCAAGAACGAGCGGAACGGGGAGACGACGGAGCAGATGCGGGCACGACTGGAGAAGCTGTTCCTGTCGCTGGCGTGAGGGCCGGGGTGGGCCCGGCGGCGCCGCCGTCCTGGTGCGGCCCGTACCGGGCACCCTGACCCGTGACCCGTGACCCGTGACCCGTGACCCGTGACCCGCCGGGCCGGAAAGCCGCGCCCGCCCGGAAGCCCGCCGGGTCGGAAGGACGCGCTCGCTCCGCAAGCCCCGCCGGTCTGGAAGCGCCGCCCGGCCGGAAGCCGTGAAGACGTGCCGACCAGCAGGGAGTGTGTCCGGGATGGCCGCGCAGGGTCGCTTCCGCGTCGATCTTCACGGCGTCGCCGTCTGGCACCGGCCCCGTTGCGATGCCGCGCGGCGGACCGCCCCCCACGGCTGACCGGCCGCCACGGCGGTCCGACGCCCGCCCGCCGGACGGCCGCGGTGCCCGGCCCCGGCACCTCGATCGTGTCGACGACGTGCACGGCCGCGCTCCTCCCCCGTTCCGGGGGCGGGGCAGGGCTACCGCGGAGCGGGCGTCGCGCACCCGTCACGGGCGAGCTTTTCGGCCAGGTATCCGCCCCTGCCGAAGGGCCTACCGGCTGGTCAGTCCGTAGGGTGACCGTGGACGGGAGACCGTCCGTACGGATCGACGGAAGGGTTCACCATGGCGCAGGAAGTACGCGGCGTGATCGCACCGGGCAAGAACGAACCGGTGCGGATCGAGACGATCGTCGTGCCCGATCCGGGGCCCGGGGAGGCCGTGGTGAAGGTACAGGCGTGCGGGGTGTGCCACACCGACCTCCACTACAAGCAGGGCGGCATCAACGACGACTTCCCCTTCCTGCTCGGCCATGAGGCGGCGGGCGTGGTGGAGTCGGTCGGCGAGGGCGTCACGGAGGTCGCGCCCGGCGACTTCGTCATCCTCAACTGGCGTGCCGTGTGCGGCAGCTGCCGGGCCTGTCGGCGTGGTCGGCCCTGGTACTGCTTCGCCACGCACAACGCCGGCCAGAAGATGACCCTGGCCTCCACCGGCCAGGAACTGGCGCCCGCGCTCGGCATCGGCGCCTTCGCGGAGAAGACGCTCGTCGCCGCCGGGCAGTGCACCAAGGTCGACCCGGCCGCCTCCCCGGCGGTCGCCGGACTGCTGGGCTGCGGAGTGATGGCGGGCATCGGCGCGGCGATCAACACCGGCAACGTGGGCCGGGGTGACAGCGTCGCCGTCATCGGCTGCGGCGGCGTCGGGGACGCGGCCATCGCCGGGTCCCTGCTGGCCGGCGCGGAGAAGATCATCGCCGTCGACATCGACGACCGGAAACTGACCACCGCGAAGCGGATCGGCGCCACCCACACCGTCAACTCCCGCGAGACCGACCCCGTCGAGGCGATCCGCGAGCTGACCGGCGGCTTCGGCGCCGACGTCGTCATCGAGGCGGTGGGCCGCCCGGAGACGTACGAGCAGGCCTTCTACGCCCGCGACCTCGCCGGCACGGTCGTCCTCGTCGGCGTCCCCACCCCCGACATGAAGCTGGAACTCCCGCTGCTCGACGTCTTCGGACGGGGCGGCGCCCTGAAGTCGTCCTGGTACGGCGACTGCCTGCCCGACCGTGACTTCCCCATGCTGATCAACCTCTATCTCCAGGGCCGCCTGGACCTGGAGGCGTTCGTCACCGAGACCATCGGACTCGACGACGTGGAGAAGGCGTTCGAGCGGATGCACCACGGTGACGTCCTGCGCTCGGTGGTGACGCTCTGATGGCCGCCCGGATCGAACACCTCGTCACCTCGGGCACGTTCAGCCTGGACGGCGGCACCTGGGACGTCGACAACAACGTCTGGATCGTCGGCGACGACCACGAGGTCGTCGTCATCGACGCCGCCCACGACGCCGACGCCATCGCCGAGGCCATCGGCGACCGGAGGGTGACGGCCATCATCTGCACCCACGCGCACAACGACCACATCGACGCCGCGCCCGCCCTCGCCGAGCGCACCGGAGCACCGATCTGGCTCCACCCGGACGACCTGCCGCTGTGGAAGCAGACCCACCCCGACCGGCAGCCCGACCACTGGCTGGCCGACGGCCAGGTCATCGAGACCGCCGGCACCGACCTCACCGTGCTGCACACCCCCGGACACGCGCCGGGCGCCGTGTGCCTCCACGACCCGGGCCTGGGCACCGTCTTCACCGGCGACACCCTCTTCGCGGGCGGACCCGGCGCCACCGGCCGCTCCTACTCCCACTTCCCGACCATCATCGACTCCATCCGCGACCGCCTGCTGACCCTGCCGCCCGACACAATCGTCCGCACCGGCCACGGCGACAGCACCACCATCGGGGCCGAAGCGCCGCACCTCCAGGAGTGGATCGACCGGGGCCACTGAGCCACCGCCGTACGCGTGCCGGCATCCCCGGCCGCGCGGTGCCGGCTGCCGAGAAGGCATGGCAGTCGGCACCGCGCGGGGCAGCGGGGCGGCCCAGGGGCCGGACGTACGGAGACCTCAGCCCGTCGCCGGAGCGACCGGGACGAGCAGCGCGGTCACGTTGTCCCGCCCACCGGCCTCCAGCGCGTACGACACCAGTGCCCGCGCGCCGGGGAGCGGCCCGGCCCCGCCCACCACCGCCCTGAGCCCGGCCGCGTCCGGCAGATACCGCCACAGCCCGTCCGTGCACAGCAGCAACCGCCCCGGGCACCCGGGCCGGTAGCTCCGGATGTGCGGCACGGCCTCGTCCGCGTCGGCGCCCAGCCAGGCGGTGAGGGCGTCCAGGCCGCCCGTGTCGTCCTCGGTGAGCACCATGCCGGGACCCTCGTCGGGCAGCCAGTAGGCGCGGCTGTCACCGACCGAGGCGCTCCACATGCCCTCCGGCCCCACCACGCCCGCCACCCAGGTGCACGCCGGGGCGGCCTCCTGCCGCCCCCCGGTCCCCGCCAGCCCGGCGACCGCCCGCCCCGCTCGCCCCACGGCCTCGACGAGCGCGACCTCCGGCAGGACACCGGAATCCAGCAGCCCCGCCAGCGCACCGGCACCCGCCTCGGCCGCGACACGGGCGGCCCGCTCGGCGCGGGGCGCCATCGACACACCGTCGCAGACGACCCCGATCGTCCACGCCCCGCTCGCCACCAGCGCCATCGCGTCCGCGTTGATCTCGCGCCGCAGGCCCCGGTCGCTCACCCCGGCCGCACCGCCGTCCACCTCCATCTCCAGGTGCGCCCGGAAAGCCTCCTGGGCCTTGCCGCAGTCCCAGCAGTGCCCGTCCGGGGCGACCGTTCCTCCACACCGTACGCAGGGTTCCGTCTCGTCCATGATCCGCGCATCCTGCCAGGCGCGTCAGGCGCCGGAAAAGACGACAGAGGATGTCCGGTTTCTCGGAGAGGCTCGTGTCGAGGACGCCGGGCCGCACCCGGCGTCGGTCAAGCTGGCAGTCGTACGCACGGGAGGCAGGGCATGGTGAAGCCGTTGGACGGCAAGGTCGCGCTGGTGGCGGGCGCGACACGTGGAGCGGGGCGCGGGATCGCGGTCGAACTGGGGGCGGCCGGGGCGACGGTGTACGTGACGGGCCGCAGCACACGGGAGCGGCGGTCGGAGTACGACCGTCCGGAGACACTGGAGGACACGGCCGACCTGGTCACCGAGGCGGGCGGCAGGGGAGTCGCCGTCCCGACGGACCACCTCGAACCGGCCCGGGTCAAGGCACTGGTGGACCGGATCGACAAGGAGCAGGGCCGGCTCGACGTCCTGGTCAACGACATCTGGGGCGGCGAGAAGCTCTTCGACTGGGAGGCCCCGGTCTGGGAGCACGACCTCGACAACGGGCTGCGGCTGCTGCGGCTCGCCGTGGAGACCCACGCGATCACCAGCCACCACGCGCTGCCCCTGCTGCTGCGTCACCCCGGCGGCCTGGTCGTCGAGATGACCGACGGCACCGCCGACTACAACCGCGACACCTACCGCGTCTCCTTCTTCTACGACCTCGCCAAGGCCGCCGTGCTGCGCATGGCGTTCGCGCTCGGTCATGAACTCGGCCCGCGCGGTGCCACGGCCGTCGCGCTCACCCCCGGCTGGCTGCGCTCGGAGATCATGCTCGACGCCTACGGCGTCACCGAGGACAACTGGCGCGACGCCCTGGAACGCGTCCCCCACTTCGCCATCTCCGAGACCCCGCGCTACGTCGGCCGGGCGGTCGCCGCCCTCGCCGCCGACCCGGACGTCGCCCGCCACAACGGCGCGTCCCTCTCCAGCGGCGGCCTCGCCCAGGTGTACGGCTTCACCGACCTGGACGGCAGCCGCCCGGACGCCTGGCGGTACCTCGTCGAGGTCCAGGACGCGGGCAGGGCGGCCGACACCACCGGCTACCGCTGACCGCCCGGCCCCGAGGGCAGTTGCCGGCGCGCCGAGTGACCCGGCGGGAGGGCCAGATCCTCCCGCACGGCGGTGTAGTAGCCCTCGCGCCCGGCGCGCTGACGGTCCAGCAGGGCCTGCCAGGCGCCCGGGTCACGGGTCCCGGTACGCAGGAACTCCTCCATCTCCAGCACCACGGCGACCCATGCCCGTGCCTTCTCCACGACCTCGGGGCTGCCGAGGAGGAGAAGCGCCTCACCGGAGGGGTCCCGGGCGACGGTCGCCTCCGCCTGGAGCGGCGCGGCCTCCTCCGGCGCCAGGGGGTGGGGATGCGGGTCGTTGCCGAGGTGGGAGGCGACCCGGTAGGCCAGGGTGACGGACTGCTTCAGGGCCCGGGCCCAGTCCGCGTAGACCGTGAGGCGGCGTTCCTCCCACCGCGCGGCCTGCTCACGGCTGAAGCGGACCTGCTCGCCCCGCATCACCACGAGATAGGAGCCGAGTGCGCCGATCACCACGCCGAGCAGCGCCGGGAGTTGCTGGATGAAGGTTGACATGACCGCACCGTAACCGGGGTCGAGATCACGTCGCATCGGTGGTCGCGACCGTCCCCGCGGTACGTTCTGCCGTATGCGGACGACGGGACGCTTCGACGGGTACGGCGTGCTCATCACGGGTGCGGCACGCGGAATCGGCGCGGCCACCGCCCGACGGCCGGCCGAGGAGGGGGCCCGGGTCCTCGTCACCGACGTGGACCTGCCGGCGGCCGAACGGACCGTGGCGGAACTGCGCGGCCAGGGGCCGGCCGCGCACGCCTTCCGCTGCGACGTCGGCGACCGGGACTCCGTCGAGGCGGCCGTCGCCCACGCCGTGGACGTCCTCGGCTCGCTCGACGTGCTGGTGAACAACGCCTTCAGCTGCACGCCCGACGCCCCCCTGTTCGAGGACACCCCGGACGAGACCTGGGACCGCGACCTCGACCTGACCCTCACCGGCGCGTTCCGCTGCTCCCGCGCCGCACTGCCGCATCTGGTGGCCTCCGGGCGCGGGGCGATCGTCAACATCGGCTCCGTCAACGGCCTCCAGCACTTCGGCAACCACGCCTACAGTGCCGCCAAGGCGGGCCTGATCTCGCTGACCCGCACCCTCGCCGGGGACGCCGCGTCGCGCGGTGTCCGCGTCAACCTGGTGGCCCCCGGCACGGTCCGCACCTCGGCCTGGGCGGGACGTGAGGACCGACTCGACGCCCTGGCCGAGATCCATCCGCTGGGCCGGGTCGGCGAACCGGAGGACATCGCCGCCGCCGTCGCGTTCCTGGCCTCCCGGGACGCCGCCTGGATCACCGGGACGACCCTGCGGGTCGACGGCGGTCTGCCGGCCGTGAACACCTCCTTCGAGCGGGTGGCACGCGTCCCGCGCGACGAGAAGCGGGAGACGGAGGATGAGGGTGAGCCCTCAGCGCCCTTGTGAGCATCCCCGCGGCGTCGCGGCGTCGCGGCGTCGTGGCGTCCGGCACGCCCTCTCGCCGCACCGCGCGACCGCCAACCGGACCCGTCGGCGTGACGCCACCGCCGAGCCGGGCACCGGGCGGCAGCCACTGCCCTACCCCATCGCCTCGACGATCCCGTCCCACAGACGGGACCTCGCCTCGAGCGCCAGGGTCGCCGTCTCCACCGCCTCCTGCCACCGGCCGGCCTCGCCCCCGCACAGATCCGCCACCATCGCCATCGCCATCGGGGTGTGCTCCTCCCCGTCGACCTCGATGTGCCGCGCCAGATAGTCGCAGAACAACGGGAACCGATCCGACCCCTCCTTCTTGATCACCTGGTCGAACATGTCGGGGATCAGGTCCTCCCGGG
This sequence comes from Streptomyces sp. NPDC042364, assembly GCF_056437585.1. Taxonomy (NCBI): domain Bacteria; kingdom Bacillati; phylum Actinomycetota; class Actinomycetes; order Kitasatosporales; family Streptomycetaceae; genus Streptomyces; species Streptomyces sp. NPDC042364. The sequence goes on from NZ_JBWKAJ010000019.1 coordinate 146,591, forward strand.
AGAACGCGAACGCCGCGGCCCGGCAGTGCAACGGGCGCTCCCCGATGATCCCGAACGTCGTCCGGACGAACTCCGCCGCGGGCAAGGGCACTTGCGCGACCCTCAGGGCAGCCGGCACGTCGTGGCCCTCCTCGACGAGCCCCAGGAACGTGTCGAGGCGGGCGGTGTCCGCGCCGGCCTCGGCCATGCCCTCCCGATACAGCTCGAAGTGACTGGTGAACCCGCCGTTCAGCTCGTCGCTCTCCTCGACCAGGACGATGTCGTTGACGAGCCGCCGGCTCACCTCCGAGCCACGCGGCACCCACGGGACGTCGACACAGGTGAGGTCCCGCTGGAGCGACTTGAGCAGGGACATGAAGTCCCACACCGCGAACACATGGTGCTCCATGAAGACGGCCATGTCCGCACGGCTGTCGATGCGCTGATAGACCGGGTGCGCGGTGACTTCCTTCCGTACGGGTTCGATCGCGGCACGCGCCCTGTCGATTCCCTCATGGTGCACATCCCAGTCGTACCTGGACATGGCTCTCCTTCTGTTTCCTGCGCTTTTCCGCAGAGCCCGAGGGCGATGGTGCGCCTTTAGCAGTTTCCTCGGCAAGCACTTCCGGGAATTACCGAAAGTAACTCGGGTGCACCCCCCGACAGACGGATCCAAGGCGGCCGAAAGAGCGCCATACGGGAAGGTTCCGGACACCTTGAAAAAGTTCGTTGAAGATTTGAACGGGGTGTCAGTTCTTCGCGTACTCGACGGCGTGAGCAGGAATCCCGTTACCGTCACCATCGCGTATCACGTGGTGCCGGGACGTGAGGCCGACTTCCACTCGTGGGGGTGGGCCACGCTGCGTACGAGTGCGCGGCAACCGGGCTTTCTGGGGGGCGGCGTACTGGTCGACGGAGAGGCGGAGTGGCATGTGGTCTACCGCTTCGACAGTGAGAACTCGGCCCGGACCTGGGAGAACTCCCCGGCCTGGGCCGAGTGGGCGGCACGCGCCGAGGGGCTGGCCCGGGAGACCGGACGGCGGAGCGTCGCGGGCTCCAAGGCGTGGTTCGACTCCCAGACCGCCCGGGAACCGGCGCCGGCCGCCCCGCGACCGCCCCCGAAATGGAAACTCTGGCTGGTGAATATGAGCGCGGTGTTCCCACCCGTGCTCCTTTTCAACCTGCTGGTCCTCCCTTATCTCACCGATCTCAATCCACTGTTTCGAACACTTCTGCTGTGTCTGTCCGTGACGGCCATCGTCACCTGGATTCTCATGCCGAGGCTCCAGCGATTCCTCAAGAAATGGCTGTACCCGCCGCTGCAGGCGCTGCGCGGCCGGCACAAGCGTCGGACCGCCTAGGTCCGAGAACGATCAGAGGGGGGTGGGCGGGTTGAAGACCCTGCTCATCGACAATTATGACTCGTACACATACAACCTGTTCCAGCTGATCGCCGAGGTCAACGGCGAGGAGCCGGTGGTCGTGCTCAACGACACCTCACCCGACGACATTCCGGCACTGCGGGAATTCGACAACGTCGTGGTGTCGCCCGGGCCCGGGCACCCCTCGAAGCCGCGCGACTTCGGTATCGCCGCGCAGGTCATCGCCGAGGCCGCGATCCCCGTCCTGGGTGTCTGCCTGGGCCACCAGGGCATCGCGGTGGGGGAGCGGGCCGAGGTGGAGCCCGCCCCGTGGCCCCGCCACGGACATCTCTCCACGGTCCGCCACGACGGCCGCGACCTGTTCCGCGGACTGCCGCAGAACTTCACCGTCGTCCGCTACCACTCGCTGTCCGTGCGCGAGCCCCTGCCGCCGACCCTGGAGGCCACCGCCTGGTCCGAGGACGGCGTCCTCATGGGCCTTCGCCACCGCGAACGGCCGCTGTGGGGCGTGCAGTTCCACCCCGAGTCCGTCCTCACCGACCACGGCCACCGCCTGCTGGCCAACTTCCGCGACCTCACGGAGGAACGCGCCGACGGCCCCCGTACGAGAAACACCCGGGCCGCGCTCGCCGCCCCGCCGGACGGCACCCCGGTCATCCCTCCGGCCCGCACGGCGACCACCGCCGTCACCCCGCTCTCCGACGCGATCCCCCGCCCCCGGCGCGCCCCCGGCCCCGCGTACCGGCTGCACACCCGCCGCATCGCCACCGCCGTCGACGCCGAGGCCGCCTTCACCCGGATGCACGCCGACGCGCCGCGCGCCTTCTGGCTGGACAGCTCCCGCGTCGAGGAGGGCCTGTCCCGCTTCTCGTTCTTCGGCGACGGCAGCGGCCCGCTCGCCGAGTTCGTCCGCTACGACGTCGACAGCGGCGTGTGCGAGATCGAGCGGGAGGGACGGCCCACCCGCCGGGTCCGGGCGAGCGTCTACGACTATCTGAAACGGCAGCTGGCGAGCCGCAAGGTCGACGCGGCAGGTCTGCCCTTCGACTTCACCGGCGGCTACGTCGGCTACTTCGGCTACGAACTCAAGGCCGACGGCGGCTCCCCGAACCGGCACACCGCCGACACGCCCGACGCCTGCTGGCTCTTCGCGGACCGGCTGATCGCCGTCGACCACCAGGAGGGCCACACCTACGCCGTCTGCCTGGCCGAGGACACCCCGGCAGCCGCCCGTGAGGCCGGCGACTGGCTCGACACGGCGCTCGCCCAGCTGACCTTCATCGCCTCGAACCCCACCCTGCCCCTGAGGTCGTCGGCGCCCTATCCCCGTGCCGCCGAACCCTGGCTCGTCCGCGACCGCGCCACCTACCTCGCCGACATCGACACCTGCAAGGCGCACCTGCACGCCGGCACCAGCTACGAGGTCTGTCTGACCAACGCGGCCCGTTTACCCGCCCCCTACGACCCGTACGACTTCTACCGGGCGCTGCGCCGCCTCAACCCGGCCCCGTACGCGGTCTTCCTGAGGTTCGGCGACCTCGACATCGCGGGCTCCTCGCCCGAACGCTTCCTGAGGATCACCCGCGACGGCGTCGCCGAGGCCAAACCCATCAAGGGCACCGCCCCGAGAGGCGCCACACCGGAGGAGGACGACCGGCTGCGGGAGGAACTCGCCGCCGACGCCAAGAGCCGCGCCGAGAACCTGATGATCGTCGACCTGCTCCGCAACGACCTCGGCCGGGTCTCACGGACCGGCACGGTACGGGTCTCCCGCCTCATGGCCACCGAGACGTACGCCACCGTGCACCAGCTCGTCTCCACCGTCGAGGGACGGCTGCGCGAGGGCACCGACGCCGTGGACTGCGTCCGGGCCTGCTTCCCCGGCGGCTCCATGACCGGGGCGCCCAAGCTGCGCACCATGGAGATCATCGACTCCCTGGAGACCGAGGCGAGAGGGGTGTACTCGGGCGCCCTCGGCTACCTCGGATGCGGCGGCGGCGCCGACCTCGGCATCGTCATCAGGACCGCCGTCTTCCAGGGCGGCCGGATGCACCTGGGTGCCGGCGGCGCGATCGTCCTCGACTCCGACCCCGCCGCCGAGTACGACGAGATGCTCCTGAAGACAGCGGCACTGATGCGGGCCCACCGCGAACACTCCTCCGCCCCATCCGTCACCCAGGAGACCACCCGATGACGACGACACCGCACCCCACGCTGCTCGGGACCGTCGCGGGCATCCCCACCCAGCGGACGGTCCCGGCGCCCGCGCCGGCCGACGCGGGCGCTCCCGGAAACCTCGCCGCCCACCTGGCCGCCCTCGCGGCACGCCGGGGCTGGACCGACCGCCCCGCCTTCCACCAGGGCCACCGCGCCCACACCCACGGCCACATACACGACCTCGCGTCCCGCACGGCGACCGTGCTCCACGACCACGGAGTCCGCCCCGGCGACCGCGTCCTGCTGGCCCTGCCCGACTCCGTCGCCTGGGTGACGGCCTTCCTGGCCACGGCCCGCCTGGGCGCGGTGGCCGTCCTCGTCAACCCGGAACTGCCGCCGCCCGAGATCCAGTTCATGGCACAGGACACGGAAGCGGTCCTCTGGGTGACGGGCCCGGGCCTGGAGGCCCGTGTCCCGGCCGGCACGGAGCAGCGCCTCGGTTCGGACCAGCTGGCCGCGCTGAGCGCCACCGCGAAGCCGATGGAGACGGCGCACCGGGTGGACGCCCGCACGCCGCTCTACATCCAGTACACCTCAGGCACCACGGGCCGCCCCAAGGGCGTCGTCCACGTCCACGGCGACCCCGGTACCTACCACGACCTCATCGGCCGACGGCTCCTGCGCATCACCCCGGACGACGTCACCCTCTCCGTCTCCCGGCTCTACTTCGCCTACGGCTTCGGCAACGCCTTCGCCTTCCCGCTCTTCTCCGGCTCCAGCGCGGTCCTCACCGACCACCGCCCCACCCCCGCGCTCGTCGACGAGCTGGTCACCCGCCACCGGGTGACCCTGCTGTACTCGGTGCCGTCGGCGTACGCCGCCCTCGTCGCCGACCGCGCGGGCGGCCACGAGGGCTGCTTCACCTCGGTGCGCGCGGCGGTCTCCGCCGGTGAGGGGATGCCCGCCGGGCTCGGCAAGCAGGTCACGGAACTGCTGGGCGCGCCCGTCCTGGAGCAGATCGGCTCCACGGAGGCGGGCCACGCCTTCTGCGCCAACGGCTTCGACCACAACCACCCCGGCACGGTCGGCCGCCCCGTACCCGGCTTCGAGATCGAACTGCGCGACCGCGCCGGCACCCCCGTACCCGACGGCGAGACCGGCGAACTCTGGGTGCGGGGGCCGACGGTGACGCCCGGGTACCTCAACCGGCCCGAGGAGACCGAGCGGGCCCTGGCCGGCGGCTGGCTCAACACCCGGGACCGGGCCCGCCGCGAACCCGACGGCACCTACCGGCATCTGGGCCGGGCCGACGACATGGAGATGGTCGGCGGCATCACGGTCTCCCCGCTGGAGGTGGAAGCCCTGCTGCGCACCCACCCGGGAGTGCGGGACGTCGCCGTCGTGGCCGTCACCGACGAACGCGGCGCGAGCCGTCTGCGGGCCTTCGTCGTCCCCGTCCCGCCCATCGCCGTGGGCCTGGAGGCCGAACTCATCTGCAAGGCCCGTGACAACCTCGCCGCCTTCAAGGTCCCCCGCGACGTCAGCTTCGTGCCCACCCTGCCCCGCACGGCGACCGGCAAGCTCCGCCGGCACCTCGTCCGCCGAGGAGCGTGGTGAGCCATGCCCGACACCCCCGCCCCCGCAGAAAGGCCGCGCCTCATGCGCCACCGGCAGCAGGCCGGACGGAGCGCGTCGCCCGCGCCGGCCGGACGCGGCTTCTACCTGGGCTCGATGCTCAGGGACGCCGCCGACCGTCACGGGCAGGTCTTCGTCACCCTCGACCGCCCCCTCGACATCGCCCCCGCCGTCGGGACCGACCTCACGTACACCACCCTGGCCGACCTGGTCGACGAACTCTCCGGCCGCCTCTGGGAAGCGGGCGTGCGCCCCTCCGAGGAGGTCGTCGTCCACAAGACGGACAACGTCGACATCGTCCTGCTGAGCTGCGCGGTCTCCCGTATCGGCGCCGTCCCCGTCCTGCTGTCGCCCGGACTCGCGGGCCCCGTCGCCGGGCAGCTTCTCGAACGACTGCACAAGCCCTGGCTGATCACCGACCGGGCAAAGCTGGACGGCCCGCTGCGGGACGCCGACCTCACCGGCGCCGTCCGGCGCACGCTCAGCGTCGACGACGCCCCGGGAGCCGAACCGCTGGAGAAGTACGCGGGGGCGGAAACGCCCGCCGCCGTACGCCTCCACCCCCGCGAGCCCTCCCTGATCACCCACAGCTCCGGCACGACCGGCCTCCCCAAGCTCGCCGTGCACTGCCCCGACACCATGTGGAACCGGCTGGTCCCGCAGAAGGCCATGGGCTGGCCCACCCGGGGCGAGACCGCCGCCCTGCACATGTCGTTCGTGCACTCGCGCTTCTACCATCTGCTCGGCGTCCTGCTGCACTTCGGCAGCCCGCTCGTCCTCATCACCGACCCGGAGCCGGCGAACGTGGGCCCGCTGCTGGCCCGCCACCGCCCCGGCATCGTCGAGACCCACCCCAACACCTTCGTCCTGTGGGAGGAACTGGCCGACGCGCCCGGCGCCCCGCTGTCCCGCGTCCGCTCCTACGGGTCCACCTTCGACGCCATCCACCCGCGGACCGTGCGGCGGCTGCTGGACGCCTCCAAGCGGCGCTCGCCCTGGCTCATCCAGCTGTACGGGCAGAGCGAGACCGGCCCGGTCGCCGTCCAGTGGTTCACCCGCCGCAGCGCCGCCCGCGCGGACGGACGCCGGGTCGGCATCGGCATCCCCGGCTTCACCCGGGTCCGCGTAACCGACGAGACGGGCCGTCGGGTCGCCCCCGGCACCCCCGGCCGCATCGAGGCCCGCACCCGCGGCCGCATCCTCACCTACCTCGGCGCCCGCGAGCGCTATCTGCGCCAACTCGACGGCGACTGGTGGCAGATGGGCGACATGGGCTACCAGAACCGCTGGGGCGCCCTGCACCTCATCGACCGCGAGATCGACCGGATCGACTCCGTGCACAGCAACCTGGAGGTCGAGGACACCCTGATGTCCCGCCTGGAGGAGCTGCGCGAGGTCGTCATCGTGCCCGGCGCCGACCGCGAACCCGTGCCCGTGGTCTGCGTACGCGGCGAACGCCCCCTGGACCTGCGGCGCTGGCGGGAGGCCACCGCGGATCTGCCGGCCATGGCGGAGCCGAGGCAGTGGCGGTTCGAGGAACTGCCCATGACCTCCACCTGGAAGGTCAAACGGCTCGAGATCACCCGCATGCTCACCGAGGGCGCCCGCGCATGACGACCCCGGCACTCGTCGTGGGCGCCGGCCCGGTCGGCCTCTCCGCGGCCCTCGCCCTGCGCGCCCGGGGCCTGCCCGTGGTCCTCCTCGAAGCCGACCCCGAGGGCCGCGAACGTCCGGGCAGCCGTGCCCTGTTCGTCCACCGCGAGACCCTGGAACTGCTGGAGGGCATGCGCCCCGGACTCGCGCTGAAGATCGCCGCGTACGGGCGGACCTGGCACACCGGACGCACCCTCTACCGGGGCCGCGAGGTCTACGCGCGCACCTTCCCGCCTCCCACCGGGACCCCGCCCTTCACCAGCCTCCGCCAGGTCGACACCGAGCGCTTCCTGCTCGCCGCCTGCGAGGACGCCGGGGTGGAGTTCGTATGGGACGCGCGGATCACCGGCGTGCACACCGATCCGACCGGAGTGCGGCTCACCGACACCGACGGCCGCACCTGGGAGGGCACCCACGCCGTCGCCGCCGACGGCGCCCGCTCCGCGGTGCGGCGCGAACTGGGCATCCCCCTGGAAGGCACCCGCGGTGACGGCTTCCACGTCGTCGTCGACGTCGCCGACGTTCCCGGAGCCGAACTGCCCCTGGAGCGGGTCTTCCACTACGAGCACCCGGCGCTCGGCGGCCGCAGTGTCATGCGGGTGCCGTTCACCGGCGGCTTCCAGCTCGACCTCCAGTGCCACGACGACGACACCGCCGAGGAGTACGGCACCGAGGAGGCCGTACGCCGCTGGCTGCCCGAGGTCGTCGGCGACGGCTACGGCGACCGTGTCCTGTGGGTCTCCACCTACCGCTTCCTGCGCATGGTCGCGGCCGTGTTCACCGACCCGCACCGCCGGGTGCTGCTCGCCGGTGAGGCCGCCCATCTCTTCCCGCCGTTCGGGGCCCGCGGCATGAACAGCGGGATCGCGGACGCGGCCGCCGCCGCACGGGCCATTGCCGACGGCACGCCCGAGGCCGTCGCCGACTTCGCCGAGGTCCGGCGCGCGGCGGGCCTGTTCAACAGCGCCGCCGCCGGCACCGCCCTGGACCATCTGCGGCCCCGGCGCCGTATCGTCCGCGTCAAGCAGCGCGCGGCGGCGGCTCTCGCCCCCGTCGTACCCCGGTGCGGCGCCTGGCTGGAGCACGCGCCGTACGGCCCGCGGCACGGCCCTCCGGCCGTCGCGGGCCGCAAGTACTGAAACCGGACATGAGCGAACAGGAGTGCCGAGTGACACAGCCGGCCATCGCGGAAGGTCTGTCGACCTGGTCCCCCGAACACGGTCTGACCCCCGGTCAGGTCCAGGGCGGACGTCTTCTCGTCGCGGACTCCTGGTTGTTGCGCGACGGGCGGGTGCGCGGTTTCGACCGGCACCGGGAGCGGTTCCTGCGGTCCTGCGGCGACTGCGGGGCACCGCCGCTCGGCCGGGTGGCCGACTTCTGGACGGACATGACGGCCGCCCTGCCGCGCACGGGGACGTGGTTCCCCCGGGTGGAACTCGCCGCAGGATCACTGGAGTTGCGCCTGCTGCTCCGCCACGCCCCGCCCCTCGGGGCCGAGGTGCGGGTGTGGGCGGCCGGCCAGCCCGACCCGCGCACGGTGCCCCGCCGCAAGGGCCCCGACCTGGACGCCCTGGCCCGGGTTCGCGGTCGTGCCTCCGGCGCGGAGGCCGACGAGGCCGTGCTGATCGCCCCGTCCGGACTGGTCCTGGAGGCCGCCAACTCCAGCCTGTTGTGGTGGGAGGACGACACCCTCTGCCTGCCGCCACCCCGACTGCCCGTCCTGCCCGGGGTGACCATGGCGCTGGTCCTGGAGCGGGCGGCCCGTACCGGCGTCCGTGTCGCCCACCGCGAGCGCTCCCTGGCCGACCTGGACGGCCGGGAGGTGTGGCTCGTCAACGCCCTCCACGGCATCCGCCCCGTCGCCGCCTGGACCGGCAGGCCCATGATTGCCGGCCGCGCCGTGCACGCCCCGAAATGGAGGAAATGGCTGGACAGCATTATGGAGCCGCTTCCGTAAACATAGGGGACGCCCGAACGGGGACAAGCGCCGGGCCGCATGGAAAAGGCCCGGCGTATTCAGTGCACGGCTAAATGTGAAATTTCACTTCGGTACCGGCTGATAGGCGCCGGGGACCATGCGGGTCGCGATCGCGATCCGGTTGTAGGCATTGATGACGGTGGCCGCCCAGATCAGTGCCGCGAGCTGGTCGTCGTCGAACACCTCGGCCGCCGCCGCGTAGACGCCGTCCGGCACATGCCCGTCGTTCACCGAGGTCACAGCCTCGGTCAGAGCCAGCGCCGCCCGCTCCCGGGCGTTGAAGAACGGGGTCTCGCGCCAGGCGCCGAGCGCGTAGATCCGCTGCTCGGTCTCGCCCTGGGCGCGGGCGTCCTTGGTGTGCATGTCCAGACAGAAGGCACAGCCGTTGATCTGGGAGGCGCGAATGCGGATAAGTTCGAGGATTTCCGGCTCGACCTTCGCGTCCCGGGCCGCGGAAACGGCGGCGGAGTGCAGGGAGCCCATTGCCGCGGACACATCCGGGGTGATTTTCTTGAGGGCCACGCGAGATATGGAATCGCTGTTGCTCATGGGGAGAACTCTATATGCGAATTACTCGCCGTGTAACTGTTTCGTCTCGAAGCGAGCCACACCACAACCGTCGGCCCGCGCCGTCTGTCTACCCCCACACAACCTACAAAGCACGTGAAAGGGAAAGGACCGCCATGGGGGACACGGGAAGAAGAGGCGCGATCGCCCTGACCGTCACCGGACTGCTCGCACCGCTCACGCTCGCGCTCGGTGCCGCGCCGGCACAGGCGGCGGGTTGCACGACATCGACCGGGCCGTACCAGAAGCAGGTCGAGAAGTTCCTCGGCCGGCCGGTCGACGGCAGGCAGTCGGCCGCCGACTGCCAGGCCATCAAGGCGTTCCAGACCAAGCACGGCATCACCCCGAACATCGGCTACGCGGGCTCCGTCACCTGGGGAGTGATGGACCTGATGAACAAGCAGAAGGCCGTCGGCAAGAACCCGAACAGGGCCGGGAAGTGCCCGGTCAACAAGGGCCGCATCGCCTGCGTCGACCTGACCCTCCAGCTGAGCTGGATCCAGGACGGCGGCAAGCTCGTGTACGGGCCCGTGCCCGTCCGCACCGGGCGCGACGGCTACGAGACCCGCACCGGCGCCAAGAAGATCTACTGGCGGCACATCGACCACGTGTCGTCGATCTACCACGTGCCGATGCCGTACAGCCAGTTCTTCGACGGCGGCCAGGCCTTCCACGCCGCCGCCGTCAGCATGTGGAACCCGCCCGGCTCCCGCGGCTGCGTCAACCTGACGAAGGCCGACGCCAAGAAGTACTGGTCGCTGCTGAAGAAGGGCGACGACGTCTTCGTCTACGGCCGCAAGCCGGGCACCTGACACACCGCCAGGAACCCGGCCCGCAGGCCGCCGTGAGGATCACACCTCGGGCGCGTCCCCGAAGTCCGGGATCTCCAGCCGCACCCCACCCTGCCGCGCGGACTCGTGCGCGACGATCCCCGGCAGGGTGTAACGGGCCGCCACCCACGCGTTGACCGAGGGGAGGGTCCGTGTGTTCACCGCGGTCACGAAGTCGTCCACCAGGAAGTGGTGGCTGCCCTCGTGGCCGTTGTGCAGACGGTCGAACGCCCGTGGCAGCCGCGACCGGTCGTGCACCGGAGCCGAACCGGAGGTGAAGGCGGCCCGCAGATCCGGCGCGATGTGCTGGAGGGAAGGGTCGTCGGGGGACAGCGTCGGCTTGGGTTCGAGCAGCTCGCTGATGTCCTTCACCCCCTTCTTGTCCTGCCACAGCGCCACGGTGGCGAGCTGCTCCATGCTCGCCTCCGTCCCGAAGAACCGGAAGCGGGACTCCCGTATGTGCGAGGGGTAGCCCACCCGCCGGAACTCGTTCGTACGGAACGAACCGCCGCCCGCCACCTCGAACAGCGCGGTCGCGTTGGAGAAGTCGTTCCCGAACCGGCTGACGTCCTTGTCGAACACCCCGTCCCCGCGCCCGTCGACGACGCCGATCGCGGAGACGCTCACCGCGTGCGTCCGCCAGGCGCCCAGCACCCCGCCCACCGAGTGCGTCGGGTAGAGCAGCGGGGGATAGCTCGCGGTCTGCTTCCAGTCCTCGCCGCCGCTGTACTGGTACGCCTCGTAGAACCCCAGGTCCATGTCGTGGACGTAGTCGCCCTCGGCGTAGAAGAGCCGCCCGAAGGCGCCCTCGGCGATCTGGTTCCGGGCGTGCACGGTCGCCGGGTTGTGCTGGCTGGTCTCACCCATCATGTACGTCAGTCCGGTCGCCCGGACCGCGTCGATGATCGCCGCGATCTCCTCCTCGGTGATCGCCATGGGCACCGCGGAGTACACGTGCTTGCCGGCGTTCAGGCCTTGGAGGACCAGCGGCCCGTGCGTCCAGCGCTGGGTGAAGATCGCGACCGCGTCGACCGCCTTCGACTCCAGCATCGCCTCGTACGACGGGAAGGTGCCGGCCAGCCCCTGCGCGGCGACCAGGTGCTCGGCCCGCTCGGGCAGCAGGTCGGTCACGTACACGTCGCCGACGCCGGGATGGGCGTGGAACAGCGTGGCGAACTGGCCGGAGAACTGGCCGGCGCCGACGATGCCGAGGGAGAACGTCATGGAGGGGTCGTCCTTCACAGGTCGTGAGGTCACGGGGGATGAGGTTGATCCGGTGGTTGGTCTCGTCGAGGCTGCTGACCGGCTTGCCCTCGCCTTGGATGGTGGCCGCTTACTTTCGTCGTGAAAATATATGGCAGTCAAGAGGGGGGCCTGCATCGCCGTGCGCGAGTTTTCGCGGCAGGAGCGAGGGTTGTTGTTTCCGGCGTGAAAGAAATAGGGTGTGGGAGTGTGACTCCCATGACCGCTCTCGCCGCCAGTTGGCTGCCGCTCAGCGCCGGAGAACGCGCGGTGGCGATCGAGGTGCTCGTACACGGCCCGCTCTCGCGCACCGACCTCGCCCGGCGTCTCGGCCTGTCCGCGGGCAGCGTCACCCGGCTGACCAAACCGCTGATCGAGTCGGGGCTCCTGGTCGAGACCGCCGAGGGTGCCGCACTCCCCGAGACCCGGCAGGGGCGGCCGTCCCAGCCGCTGGACATCGTCGCCGAGTCCCGCACCTTCCTCGGCTTCAAGATCACCGATGACATGGTCTACGGCGTGGTCACCACCCTCAGAAGCGAGATCGTCGCCCGCCGTGACCGTCCGCTCACCTCCCACGAGCCCGAGCGGGTCGCCGACCTCCTCGCGGAGACGGCCGCGGAACTCGCCGGCCGCCACCCCTCGCTCGCCGGAATCGGCATCGGGGTCGGCGGCCTCGTCGAGCGGCAGGCCGTGGTCGGCGAGTCACCCTTCCTGCGGTGGCGCGACGTCCCGCTGGCGGGCCTCGTCGAAGAGCGCACCGGGCTGCCCGTGGTCGTGGAGAACGACGTGGCCGCACTCGTCGAGGCCGAGACCTGGTTCGGCGCGGGCCGTGGCCTCGACCGCTTCGTCGTCCTCACCATCGGTGCGGGCCTCGGCTACGGACTCGTCCTGGGCGGCAGGCGGGTCTCCTGTGCCGAGGAGGACCGGGGCTTCGGCCACCACTGGATCGTGGACCCCGCCGGTCCGCTCACCCCCACCGGCGAACGCGGCAGCGCCGCCTCGATGCTGACCATCCCGGCCATCCGCTACCAGGTCCAGGCGGCGACCGGGCGCGAGTGGGGGTACGAGGAGATCCTCGCGGGGGCGGCCACCGGGGACCCGATGTGCGCGCGCGTCATCGGCGAGGCCGGCCGCGCCCTCGGCACACTCGCTGCCCAGATCGCCAACCTCGTCATGCCGCAGAAGATCCTGCTCGCCGGGGAGGGAGTCGGGCTGATCGAGGTGGCGGGCACGTCGGTGGACGACGCGATCCGCGCGAACCGGCACCCCCTCGCCGCTCCCGTCCCCCTGGAGACCAAGGTGTCCGACTTCCACGACTGGGCCCGGGGCGCCGCCGTGCTCGCCATCCAGGTGCTGGTGCTCGGCCGCGGAGTAAGAGCTCCGAACAGAAGTGGAGCCCGGCTCGCGACGCCTGGCACGCACGCTCGCCGCGTTGCCGAAAGCCCCTGGTAGCCCCGCTACAAGGAGC
>NZ_JBWKAJ010000020.1:0-147304 GCF_056437585.1 Streptomyces sp. NPDC042364
CGCGTTGCCGAAAGCCCCTGGTAGCCCCGCTACAAGGAGCTTCCGGCGCCTTGCGATCGCACGCACCGGACGCCGCGAGCTGATCGGACTCCACTCTTGTTCGGAGCTCCAAGGCCCTGAACACGGAGTGATCAGCTTCACGGTCCGTAATGTCTGAAGTGGGACCTTTACTCACACGGGCTTCACGTTCGACGACATATGGTTTACACCATGTCCACTACCCCTGATGTCGTCCTGGAAAGAGCGGAAAGACCGGTACGAACGGCCGCCGAGGTCAACGAGGAGATCCGGGCACTCTGGTTCCGGAGCGGCGGGACGTTGAACAGGGAGCAGCGGAGCGAGTACGAGCGGCTCGTCCTCGAATGGGCCGCGGCCCAGTAGCTCTCCGGCCGCGACCCCCTCGTGGCTGACCGTGACGGGGCGCTCAGCTCCAGCTCTGCGAATACTGACGGCGGTAGGCCGCCCGGTCCTGTTCCGTACGGATGAAGCGGGTCGCCGCCAGGGCGACCAGGCTGCCGGCGACGACCAGAAGGCCCGGACCCAGGTTGCGCGGGTCGGCGAGGCGGTCGACCAGATCGGACGCGGCGCCGGAGGCGTCGACCGGCCCCACCGCTCCCGGCTCCACGGCACCCGGCGCGGCCGCGCCCTGCTGGGCCTCGTCGTCGGAGGGGGCGTCGGCACCGGCGGTCGCCTGCGCCTGGGGAACACCCGCCAGTTGGACGTTCAACTCGTCCAGGGCGTCCTTGAGCGGCTGGAAGAAGGTGGTGCCGCCCTGTGAGCAGTCACCGTTGCCGCCCGAGGTGACCCCGAGAGCCACACCCTCCGAGAAGAGCGGGCCCCCGCTGTCGCCGGGCTCCGCGCACACCGTGGTCTCGATGAGCCCGGAGACGGTGCCCTCCGGATAGTTGACCGTCGCGTCGAGGCCGGTGACCTCGCCGTTGCGGAAACCGGTCGTACTGCCGCTGCGGAACACCCGCTGGCCGATCGCCGCGTCACCGATACCCGTGATGCGCACCCCGCGCCCGTCGCCGACGGCGACGACGTTGCTCGCGTTGCTCGGCGCGTCCTTCAGGTACTGCACCAGCGAGAAGTCACCGCCGGGGAAGTTCGTCTCGACGGTCCGGCCGATCTCCTCCCGGCCCTGGTTGTCGGAGAACCACACCGAGCCCGCCGGACCGCAGTGCCCGGCGGTCAGCATGAACGCGTTCTCCCCGTCCGTGACGTTGAAGCCGATCGAGCAGCGCCCGCCGGTACCGAAGATCGGCTGTGCGCCGTTGAGCCGCATCGTGTAGGCGCCCTTGGTGCGCTCCATCCGGACCGAGCCGCCGATCCCCTCGGCCAGGTCCGTCAGCCTGGCCCAGTCCCCCTTGGAGACGGTGCTGTCGGCGCGCACCACGACCTCGTTGGACGTGGGGTCGATGGCCCAGGAGGTGCCCGGTACGCGGGGAGCCGAACGCAGGGCCGCGGTGGCGGACTTCAGCTCCTCGGCGCTGTACTCGACCATCTTGGGGCGGGCGCCCGCCTCCTTCACCTCGGCCGCCGCCTCCTCGTCGGTGACCGCGACCACCGGCCGCCCGTCGTCGGCGATCCAGGAGCCCGCCGTACGGGAGGAGCCGAGCCTGCTCACCAGTCCCGTGGCCGTGCCGGAGGCCGCCAGAACCGAACTGCGGGCCGCGGGCGGCGAGGTGACGGGTTCGGTCGCCATCGCCGCCTGGGTGACCATCAGGCCTCCGCAGAGCAGTCCTCCCACGGCCGTAAGCCGTGCCACTCGCTTCACGACTCGTCGTCGTGCGTGCCTCATTACCTGGCTCCCGAACCCCGTACGGCACGGCGTCAACACCGCGAGGGCGTCCGGTCCTTGAGCGCCCTTCTCCTATACGTGCGGTGACGGGCACGTGTTCACCAGTCGGCGTCGACATACCCCAACGTCCGGTTCATGGCGATCGCCCGGGTGTTGCCGGGGTGGTGGACCGTGCGGACGAGGCTGACCCCGCACAGGCCGGCGAAGCCGAGGCCGAACGTCTTCATCGCGACGGAGAGGCCCCGGCCCCGGTGACCGGCCCGCACCCCCGTCATCTCGTTGAACACGAACCCGGACCCGCGCCGGTCCGAGGTCGCCGCCATCCCGACCCACCGCTCGCCGTCGAGGGCCAGCACGACTCCGCGCGGATCGTAGGCGGGGACCTCGAAGCGGAGCCGGTGGTACTCCGCGTAGCCGTGGAACGGGCCGCGCCCCGGGATGTCCGCCGAGCACTCCTTGTTGAGCGCGTACAACGCGCGGCGGTGCTCCGGGGTGTCGCCGAGTTCCGAGAGCGTGGTCAGCCGGATGCCCGACGTCCGGCACTTGTCGACGTACGGCTGGAAGCGGGCCAGGTCGAAGTCGGTCACGTCCAGTTGGAGTCTCACCCGGTCGGTCGTCATCGGCGCTTGGCCCCCACTCCGCAGTACATGGCGACTTCCTCCGGTTCCCCGGAGCCGTCGCCGGTGGTCTCCGGGCGCCAGCGCGTGCACGACACCACGCCCGGTTCGAGGAGGTCCAGCCCGTCGAAGAAGCGGGCGACGGCCTCCGGGGCGCGCTGGTTCAGCCGCGGGGTGCCGTGCGCGTTCCACCAGGCCGCGGCGGCGTCGACATCGGCCCATCCGGGGCCGGTGATGGTGTGCGACAGCACCAGATGGCTGCCCGCGGGCAGGGCGTCCATCAGACGGCGCACGATGCCGTGGGGGTCCTCGTCGTCGCCGACGAACGCCATCACGTCGAGCAGCATCAGCGCGACCGGCCGGCTCAGGTCCAGGATCCGCGAGGAGTGCCGGAGAACCGAGTCGACATTGCGCACATCCTCGTCGACGTGGTCCGTGCGGCCCTCGGGCGAACTGGTCAGCAGGGCGCGGGCGTGGACCAGGACCAGCGGATCGTTGTCGACGTAGACGACACGCGCGTCCGGCGCGACGCGCTGGGCGACCTCGTGGGTGTTGTCCGCGGTCGGCAGCCCGGCGCCGATGTCCAGGAACTGCCGGATGCCCACGTCGGCCGCCAGATGGCGCACGGCCCGCCCCAGGAACTGCCGGTCCGCGCGGGCGTAGTCGTGGATGCTCGGATGCATCCGGCTGATCTCGTCCCCGGCCTTCCGGTCGACCTCGTAGTAGTCCCTGCCACCGAGCCAGTAGTTCCAGATCCGCGCCGCGACCGGCCGGGTGGTGACGATACGGCTGTTCAGCGAGGAGGAGGGGAAGGCCGAGGCTGCCGGGTTGTCCGTCACGGCTTCAGCTCCTGGATCTTCTGTGGCGTAAGCAGAGTCAACGGGCAATGTAGACCCGTTGGTTGGGCTTTGCCGAGCCTTCTGCGATCTTCACGGCGAACGGGGTGCCGTCCCCGCCCCGGCTCCGCGGTTTTTCGATCGTCGAGACCCCTCTACCAATCAGTAACTCTCAGGTAGTCTCCCGGCCACTGATGGGCATGACCATGACGAGTGCGGCGACGGTTCGAACGACCTCGCCGCTTTCACATGCGAAGGGGACGAACATGACAGCTAGCGGTGTGGGACGCCGCGTCACGACGGTCGCCGCGGTGGCCGTCCTGGGTCTGGGCGGTTCGCTGACCGCCGCCGTGCCTGCGGCCGCGGCCCCGAGCCGGGCCGTGGTGAGCGCCGCCGCGGCCGCCGAGGTCGACTACGCCACCTGGCAGAAGGACGTGAAGGCCGTCATCGACACGGCGACGCCCTACGTGCAGCAGCGCACGGCGAACACGTCCGGGCGCGGGCTCGCCATCGTCTTCGACATCGACAACACCACCCTGGAGACGCACTACACGCCCTGGTACAAGCTGCCCACCCCGGCGCTCAAGCCCTCGCTCCAGCTGGCCCGGTACGCCAAGTCCCGCGGGGTCGCCGTCTTCTTCGTCACCGCCCGCCCGGGCATCATCGAGAGCATCACCGAGTGGAACCTGAAGACCGTCGGCTACCCCGTCGACGGCCTCTACGTCCGCGACCTGCCCGACCTCTTCGAGGAGGTCTCCGCCTACAAGACCGCCTCCCGGGCGGACATCGAGTCGGACGGCTACACGATCATCGCCAACGTCGGCAACAACACCACCGACCTCGTCGGCGGCCACGCCGAGCGCACGTTCAAACTCCCGGACTACGACGGCCTGCTGGACTGACGCCGCGACGTCCTCGCCGGCCGCTCATCGCGCTACGGCCGCCGGCTCGTCACCGGCGGCCGTACACCTGGGCCCTTCTCCCGCGGAGATCCGTCAGAAGGGCCCTCGGGGCTGTGGTCCGACTCCCGTCTCCCCCCCCGACGCCCGGCACGCCCTCTCGGCGCCCCGGGCGAAAGCCCGAGTCGCCCCGTACGAGGACTTCCGCCCGGCGCTCCCCCGAGCCCTAGACTCCGCCCATGGCCGACACCACACTCGACGCCCTCGGCGCGGGCAAGTACCTGCTGATCACCACCTACCGCAAGAACGGCACCGCCGTTCCCACCCCGGTGTGGGTGGTGCGGGACGGTGACGCGCTCGGCGTCTGGACGGTCGCCGACTCCTGGAAGGTCAAGCGGATCCGCAACCGCGCCGACGTCCTCGTCGGCCCCTGCGACGTACGCGGCAACCCCACCGGGGAATCCGTCCCCGCCCGCGCCGAGATCCTCGACGCGACCGGCTCCGCCGCCTACCGCCGGCTCATCGCCCGCAAATACGGCCTCCTCGGCCGCCTCACCCTCCTGGGCAGCCGCCTCCGCCGGGGTTCGACCGGCACCGTCGGCGTACGCATCACCCTGACGCCCTGACGCCCTGACGCCCTGACGCGCGAGGTACAGGCCGCCGCCTTCCGCGTGGTGCAGACCGTCGCCGTGCTCCCCGGTGAACCGGCGGGCGGCCGATGAGCTGAACCCTCCGCGCGGTCCTCCCGTATCTCCTCACGGGGATGGCGGGAGACCGCTTTCCACGGAAGGAGAACAGCGTGTCGATGCCGCCCGAACCAGGGCAGACGACGAAGCGTCCCACGATCGAGCCCACGTATGTCATGCGCCGCCGCCGGACCGAGGCCCTGGCGGAGCTGCTGCGTGAGTTCGAGCTGTACAAGGGGACGACGGCCCCCAAGGAGGAGTACGAGACCGTCGCCGTACCCCCGACACCCGCCGCGAACCGGCCGGCGGCGCCGGCCACCGAACCCGCGCCGGAGCGGCTCCTGCCCCGGACGGACGAGTACGAGACCGAGGAACTCCCCCCGGTGAGGGCCGGCGAGGACTTCGCGACCGGCGCCGCCCCGCGCGGTGAGCGACGCGGGCGGAAGCGCCCGGCACCCGACGGGGGAGCGGGCCTCAAACGGGCGGCCGTCGTCGTCGGCATCGGAGCCGCGGCCCTCCTCGGCTTCGGCGCCGCACTCCTCGTACCCGGCGGTGACACCAGGCCCGAGGCCCGGCCCATCACCCCCACCCCCTCGGCGCCGGCCGCCTCCGCGCCCGCGCCCGAGCCCTCCGCCCCGGAACGTGACGCCGCCGCCGACCCCGACGGCCCCGGCACCCTCCGCGAGGGCGACAGCGGCCCCGAGGTCTCCGAACTCCAGCAGCGGCTGAGGCGCATCCCCAACGTGTACGACAACGGCCCCACCTCGGGCGAGTACGACGTCGTCCTCAGGGAGGCCGTCGCCCGGTTCCAGCTCTGGTACGGCATCCGCGGGGACGAGACCGGCGTGTACGGCGACGACACCCGCAAGGACCTCGAATCCCGCACCACGGCCTAATGTTCTGTCCCGGGAGGTTGTGGACGGGTGAGGCAGGTCTCGGCTGAGGGATCTTGAACAGGTGAGGGCCTCCCGGTTCGGTGGGGATTGCGACGTCGCCCCGCGCGGCGGGGCCGGACCCGGCTCGTCCCCGGCGCATCCGGGTTGTTGCCCTGCCGCGATCGGACCATCCTGGCCATATGGTGACGAAGGCGTCCGGCGGGCCGCGGGCCGTGACGGCCGACGAGGCGATGGCGGTGGTCGACGCCCACGGCCTCGTCTCCGGATGGAGCGAGGGCGCGCGCCGGCTCACCGGGTACACCGCCGCCGACGTCACCGGCCGGCCGGCGTCGGACCTGGCCCAGGGGGACGCGACGGCGGCCCGGCGGGCGCTGCTCGCGCACGGCGAGGCGGTGCTGACCCTGCGCCACCGGGACGGCCGGCCGCGGCAGGTGGGCCTGCGGATGGTCCCGCTGCTGGCCGGCGACGCCCGGCGGGGGTTCGTCGTGGTCGCGAGTCCGGACCCGGCCGAGCGGGCCCTCGGCGAGCTGGCCTTCCAGCAGGCGTCCCTGTCCATGTCGGTCTTCGACACCGGGCAGCGGTACCTGAGGATGAACGACGCGGCGTGCCGGGGCATGGGCCGGCCGGAGGCGGAGTTCCGGAACCGGTACTACCCGGAGACCGTGGAGGACGCCGACCACAGCCGCGCCTTCCTGCGCCATCTGGAGACCGTCGTGGAGACCGGCCGGCCGGTCCACTACGAGAGCTGGACCCGCTCACCGTCCGGCCGCCGCACGCACGCCTGGAACCTCGAGATGTGGCCGGTGCGGGACCACGGCGGAGCGCTGATCGGCACCGCCCTCGCCGCGTTCGACAGCAGCGAGCAGCACTGGGCACGCCAGCGCCTGGCCCTGCTGAACGAGGCCGCCGGGTCCATCGGCACCAAGCTCGACGTGGTCCGGACGGCCCGCGAACTCGCCGAGCTGGTCGTACCCCGGCTCGCCGACTTCGCCAGCGTCGACCTCCTGGAGTCGGTGCTCCGGGGCGAGGAGCCCCGGAGGGGCCCGGTCGACGGCGATCTCGAACTGCACCGGGCCGCCCACCACTCCGGCACCCCCGGCGTCCCCGAGGCGGCGGTCCGCCTGGGCTCCGCCGACCTCTACCCGCCCTTCTCGCCGCCCGCCCGCGCCCTGCGCACCGGCGAGGCCGTCCTCACCCGGACCGGCGACCGCGACCTCGACGCGTGGTTCGCCCGGCACGACGCCCGCTCCGCCAAGCTGCGGGAGGCCGAGGAACGGGACCTGTCCCTGATGGCCGTACCGCTCGTCGCCCGCGGCACGACCCTGGGCGTGGCCGTGTTCGTACGGAGCCTCACCCCCGAACGCCCCGACGCCTTCGACCGGGACGACGTGGCCCTGGCCGAGGAGCTGACCAGCCGCGCCGCCGTCTGTGTCGACAACGCCCGCCGCTACACCCGCGAACGCACCACCGCGCTCGCCCTCCAGCGCAGCCTGCTGCCGCGTACGGTGGCGGGTCAGGCGGCCGTCGAGTTCGCCTCCCGTTATCTGCCGGCGCTGTCGCAGGCCGGGGTGGGCGGCGACTGGTTCGACGTGATCCCGCTGTCCGGCACCCGCGTCGCCCTGGTCGTCGGCGACGTCGTCGGACACGGCATCCACGCCTCCGTCACCATGGGCCGGCTCCGCACCGCGGTGTGGGCGCTCGCCGACGTCGACCTGCCGCCCGACGAACTCCTCACCCACCTCGACGACCTCGTGGAGCACCTCGCGGCGGGCGACGAAAGCGGCGGCGGAGAGATCGGCGCCACCTGCCTGTACGCGGTGTACGACCCGGTGGCCCGCGTCTGCTCGATCGCCTCGGCGGGGCACGTACCGCCCGTGGTGGTACGGCCCGACGGCGGCGTGGACGTCATCGACGTGGTGGCGGGACCGATGCTGGGCGTCGGCGGGCTTCCCTTCGAGTCGACGGAGCTGGAGCTGCCCGAGGGCTCGGTCCTCGCCCTCTACACCGACGGCCTCGTGGAGGCCCGGGACCGGGACGTGGACACCGGCACCGCCGCCCTGCGCGCCGCCCTGACCGGGCCGGTCGGCAGCCTGGAGGGCGCCTGCGACAACGTGCTCAGGGACCTCCTGCCGGACACCCCGGCCGACGACGTGGCCCTGCTGCTCGCCCGCACCCGCGCCCTCGACGCGGAACAGGTGGCCGTCTGGAACTTCGCCGACGACCCCTCGCTCGTCGCCGACGCGCGCAGGCTCGCCACCGACCAGCTGGTGCGCTGGGGCCTGGAGGACGCCGTCTTCGTCACCGAACTCGTCGTCAGCGAACTCGTCACCAACGCCATGCGCTACGGCGGCGCCCCCATCCAGCTACGGCTCATCCGCGACCGCACCCTCATCTGCGAGGTGTCCGACGGCAGCAGCACCTCCCCGCATCTGCGCCGGGCCCGCACCTTCGACGAGGGCGGCCGCGGCCTGCTCCTCGTCGCCCAGCTCACCGACCGCTGGGGCAGCCGGCCGAGCGGCGCGGGCAAGACCATCTGGGCCGAACAGGCGCTGCCGCCGGCACTGTGAGACGACGGCAGGGGGCGGCATCCGCCGCCCCCTGACCAGCTCACCACCGCAAGGTGCTACTTCTTCCGCAGACGCACCGACACCCCGTGTCGGTCGCACACCTGCTCGGCCGTCCAGCCCTCGACGGCGACCGTGACCTCGGAGAACCGGCCCCGCAGGGACCCCGCCCCGATGACCGCCACCGTGCTGCCCGGCCGCGGTGGCTGCGCGGCGTCGAAGCGGACCACCAGCTCGCTGCCCCGCTCCAGGACCGCGACCCCGTCCACCACGAGGGCAGGGTCGGCGCCCCGGTCCAGCGTCACGTCGAGGACACCGGCCTGCGTGTAGCCGCCGCGCACCCGCACCGTGCGGTCGCCCGTGCCGAGCGTGCCGCCCGCCACCCGCACGTCACCGCGGCCGAGGGCGTCCTTCGAGCCCGCCGCGAGCACACCTGCCTCCACGGTGGTTCCACCCGTGTACCGGTTGGCGCCGGTCAGCGTGAGCGTTCCGCCGCCCCGCTTGACCAGGCCGCCCGGGCCCGAGATGTCGTTGCGCCAGGTGTCGGCGGTGTGGAATCCGCCGAGCGCGGGGTCCAGCGTGACGGTGACGTCGGTGTCGAAGGCGCCGTATCCGTCCGCCGCCGCGAACAGGTTGAGCCGCCCCCACTGCTCCCAGCCGTCCAGCAGCACATACCCGGACGGCAGCGCGGTGGTGCGCAGCACCTCACGCCGCTGGGCCGCGTCGAGGTACGGCAGCCGCGTCTCCAGCAGCACCTCGGCGCCCTTCGGTACGGTCAGCTCCTGCGAGCGCCCGCGCCGGGTCAGGATGTACGTCAGCTTGGGCTCGACCAGCCGGGCGTTGGCCATCCGGTCGGCGTACGGGTCGGTGTCGGTGCCGGCCGAGTGCGCGTACGCGAACAGGGTGTCGGCCGTGGTGCCGGTCCTCGCCTGGAAGTACTCGGCGGCCTGCTTGCGCGCGGCGGCCTTCAGCCCGGCGTTCTTCGGGTCGGCGAGCGTGGCGGCCGCCAGTGCCGTGGCCATCACCCGGCCGCCGAGGACGTCGACCGCCGAGTGCATGCCGGAGACGATCCGGTCGTGGCTCGCCTCGAACGCCCGGGTCACCATCTCCTGGAATCGCTCCGGTATCGCGTACGCGTAGGCCAGGGCCGCCAGGTGCAGGGCGTTGGTGTGGCCACTGGGGAAGCCGCCGTCCTCGGCCGGGTTCTCGCCGCGCTGGCGCAGCAGCTGCGGGGCGACGATCACCTCGGACTCGTACACCGGGAAGCCGAACTCGTCCTTCGCGCCGGTGTCGACGACCTCGCTGTTCTCGTTCATCCGCCAGGGCCGCGGGTACTGGTACGAGAACTTGGCCGGGTTGCTCGACGCGAACGGTCCGCGGACCGTGTTCACCAGCTGGGCCACCAGACCCAGCTCGGAGGTGGTCGACCCGGCGCCGTTCGCCGACCCGGGGGGCGCGTCGGCCGGGACGGAGTCGCTGATCTTCCCCGGCGGGATGCCGTCCGGGGCGGAGGTGATCGCCGTGACCGCCTTGGCGCCCGCCTTGTAGAGGTCGGCGAGCGGGCCGAGGCCGGAGATCACCGAGTAGCTCTGGTGCTGCCGGTCGGTGATGAACGCCTGACGGGCCTGGGCATCCGTGCGACGGGCGGTGATCCGGGCGCAGTAGCGCATGTTGGCGCGCAGGATCTCCGGCAGCAGCGGGGCGCCGGTGTTCCAGGCGCCCCCGCTCTTCCAGACAGCGGCGAAGCCGCCGAGGGCGCGGACCACGGCGTTGGTCTCGGGCGTGAGGTTCGCCGTGGTGTTGGTGGTGTAGTCGTCCACGAACGCGGCGAACGCGGTGGCGGCCTTGGCTTCGGGGGCCTGCCACAGGCTCGCGAGGGTCGGAGCGGCGAGCAGGCCGGCCGAGACGCCGAGGGAGTTCCTGAGGAAGACGCGCCGGTTGAGCGTGTGGTGCCCGGCAGATGACGGCATGGGGGTGCCGCTCCTTTCGCGATGGGGTGATCGTGCGGGCTGAGCGTGGAGTTGACGTATGACCGGTTCATGTCCGGTCGGCGACCGGACGGTGATCAGGATGATCAGGAGCTGACCGGTCGAAGGAGGGATCGTGCGAGTGCCACCGCCCCCTCGACCGGCGGCACGCGCAGGGGCTGCGGCCGGGCCGAGGGGAGCGTGTGGGTCAGGGCGACGGCGAACGCCGAGTACAGGGCGGGTCGCGAGAGGATCGTGCCGCCCGCGACCACCACGTCGTCGACGGGGACGCCGCGCGCGGCCAGCCGCTCGACGAGGGAGGCGAGTGCGCGGCCTCCGTCGTCGATCACCCGGTGGGCGAGGACGGAGCCCTGCTCGGCGGCCTCGAACACCACGGGGGCGTGCCTGCCCCACTCGGCGGACACGTCCGTGGCGCTCTCCAGGGCCGCGCCCAGCGCCGGGACCTCGCCCACCTCGAACGAGGCGACCAGCAGCCGGGCCAGCGGGTCAGGGGCCTCCCCGCGGTCGTGCGCCGCCCAGACGGCGCGGGCCGCCTCGCGGACCAGGCCGGCGGCGCCGCCCTCGTCCCCGAGGACCGCGCCCCAGCCGCCGACCTGCACCGGGGTGCCGTCGGCGAGGCGGCCGACCGCCACCGAACCGGTGCCGGCGACGAGCCCCGCGCCCTTGTCGAGCCCGGCGGCCGGGACGAGCAGTTCGGCGTCCCCCACGACCAGGCACGGCACCTGAAGCCGTGCCTCCAGGGCGAGGCGGATCTCCGCGCACTGCCGGGGGGTCTCGCAGGCGTGCGCGCCGACCGCCACGGCGGCCGGGGCGACCGGCGGGGGCAGCACCTCCTCGACCAGCGCGGCGAGCCACTCGGTGGCCGCCGCCGGGTCGTGCGGCCGCCAGCCACGACTCGTACGGACGTGGTCGGCCACGTTCTCCGTCCCCGTGACCGCACGGAGATGGGTCTTGGTGCCGCCCACGTCGATACCGATCGCGGGCCTGAAGTCCTGCACGGAAGGCCTCTCTCGTCGTTGCGTTGCGATGGCGCTGCGACGGCGGGCGAACCGTGCCTGGACACAGAAAAGTCTGTGGGGGGTGCTCGGGAAGCCCCGGGACGGGCCTCTGCTGGTGCGGCAGGCGAGTACCGCTTGACTTCGTTAGGAAATTAACTAACGAATTAGGGAGCGTCAAGAGGTTCGGACCCGGATGCCGCACGACCCGTGCGGACCGCCGCGGCACGACTGGGGAGAGCATGTACCTGAGCGAGAGCGCCCGCACCGTGTTCGCCGTACTGGCGGCGACGTGCACCGCCACACGCCCCCAACTGGCCGCCGCGGCGGGCCTGTCCAAGCCGACCGTCTCGTCCGCCGTGGCCGAGCTGGAGGCGGCCGGCCTCGCCGCCTGCTCGGGCACCGCCTCCGGCGGCACCGGCCGCTCCGCCGCCGTCTACGCCCTCGGCGCCGCGGCCGGCGCCGTCCTCGCCGTCGACCTGGGCCCGAGCCGCACCCGGGTGCGTGGCTGCGCCCTGGACGGAACCCTGCTCGCCGAGGGCGCCGGCTCCCGGCCCGACGCCGCGGGCGTCGTCAGCGAGGTCCTCGCCGAGCTGCCGCCCGGCGCCCCGCTGCGGGCCGTCGTGGTGGCGGTCGGCGACGTGACCACCCGGGGCCGGGAGGGCGGCGGGGAGCGCCCGGCGACCGCCAAGGCGGGCCCCGTCTTCGACGCCATGTCCGTCGCCCTGCCGCCGGGTGTCCCGGTCCACCTCGAGAACAACGTGAACTGCGCCGCGCTCGCCGAACTCCACGAGGGCGCCGCCCGCGGCCGGGACACCTTCGGCTACCTGCGGATCGGCGTCGGCATCGGCCTCGGCGTGGTCATCGGCGGCCAGGTGCTGCGCGGCGCCAACCACGCCGCCGGTGAGGTGGCCCGGCTGCCCTACCCGTGGGACGAGGACCGCGAACCGCGGCACGAGGGCCTGGAGGCGCACCTCGGGGCGGGGTCCCTGCTCCGGCGGGCGTCGGCCGCCTGGCAGGACGCCGACGGGCCCTGTCCGCGCTCCGCCGAGCGGCTCTTCGGCCTCGCCGACGAGGGTCACCCGAGGGCCTGCGACGTCGTGGGCCGGCACGCCGCCGACGTGGGCAGACTCGCCGCCGCGGCCACCGCCGTGCTCGATCCCGGACTGATCGTCCTGGGCGGTGCCGTCGGCGCGAACCCCCAGCTCCTGCCCGGTGTGCGGGCCGAACTGGCCCGGCTGAGCTGGCCCACCGAGGTGGTGAGCAGCGCGCTGGGCGAGAGCGGCACCGTCGTGGGGGCCAGTCGGCTGGCGGTGGCCCGAGGAATCCAAACCGTGACCGGAGGGGTGCGGGTGGAGGATTGACGGACTCCACCGACATCTGCCAATGTCCGGACAAGCGCTTTCTAGGTCGGCCGGGACGCCGACTTGGGGCGAGTCTCCCGCCCGTACGAGACGTACGGCAACCGCACGAGGGCGAGCCCGTGCGTGACGGCCGGAACGGCCGGGGATCTGGCCCCGCGAGGACGACGCGGCCGGGCGAGGCCGCGCCCCCGGAAGGCAACCCCTCCTGCAAACTGCACCCGTGCCGCCTCGGTCGGCGCCGTGCTCTGTCCCCTACGACGAAAAAGGGAACGAAGATGATCACTGTGGGTGTGCGGCGCTCCCGCCGACTCGGCCGCGGCGGAATACGCCGCCTGGTTCCCCTCGCTGCCGTCGCCACGGCGGGCGGCCTGCTGCTCTCGGCCTGCGGCGGGGGATCCGAATCGGGCGGGACCTCCAAGTCGCTGACGTTCTGGATCTCCACGGTTCCGGGGCAGGACGCGGGCTGGAAGAAGATGGTGGCGCAGTACGAGAAGGAGACCGGCGTCAAGGTCAAGCTCGTCAACATCCCCTACGACGGCTACACGGCCAAGCTGCACAACGCCGCGCAGGCGAACTCCCTGCCCGACGTGGCGGCCGTCCCGGCGCTGGACCCGATCTGGTCGAACAAGCTGATCGACCTCAGCTCCATCGCCGACAAGAAGAGCAACAACATCAACGCCAACTTCCTGGCGAAGGACAAGTCGGGGAAGGTGCTGTCCATCCCCTCGGACGTCACCGCGTCCGGCATGTTCATCAACAAGTCGCTCTTCGACAAGGCCGGCGTCTCCTACCCGACCTCGCCCCAGAAGACCTGGACCTGGACCGAGTTCATCAAGGCGGCGAACAAGGTCCGCGACAAGACGAAGGCCAAGTACTCCCTGACCTTCGACCAGTCGCCGTCCCGGCTCCGCGCCATGGTGTACGAGATGGGCGGCAAGTACGTCCACGCGGACGACTCCGGCAAGTTCTCGGTGGACGCGGCGACCAAGAAGGCCGTGAACACCTTCGTGGGCTGGAACGACGACAAGACCATGCCGAAGTCGGTGTGGACCAGCGGCGCCGACCCGTCGGCCATGTTCCAGAGCGGTGACGTCGTCGCCTACTGGTCCGGTGTGTGGCAGGTTCCCGCCTTCGCGGAGAGCATCAAGAAGTTCGAGTGGGCGAGCGTCCCGACCCCCGCCCAGCCGGTGCAGGCCAGCGACGTCAACAGCGGCGGCATGACGGTCGGCTTCAACAACAACGCCGACGCGGCCGCCGCCGCGAAGAAGTTCCTGTCCTGGCTGTACGAGCCGGACCACTACCGGGCGCTGTGCGAGGCCTCCGGCTTCCTGCCGGTCGAGAGCGGTCTGAACCCGAAGTACCCCTTCAAGTCCGAGGCGGCCCAGGCGGCGTTCAAGCTCTACAACGAGTCGATCCCGCTCTACGACCCGATCTCCGGCTACTTCAACAGCGCGCAGACGCAGTGGGTGCTGAACGGCAAGAGCCTCACCGAGGACCCGACCAAGACGGAACTCGGCAAGGCGATCAACGGCGAGCAGTCGGCCGACAAGGCCCTGGAGAACATCGTGGCCGGCTACAACCAGCAGGTCGGCGGCTGACGCGGGACGACGGTCCCGGGCGGCGGGAGCGGGACGCCGCCGCCCGGGACCGTCGGGCCCCCGCGATGCCGGGCTCATGGCCCGAGCCCACCGGAACCCCATCCACCAGCACGGAGCCAGGAACATGACAAAACGCGCCTCGGACGCCTCGGACGTGTCCGTGAGCCCGCCCAGGAGACGCAGCAAGTACACGCTCGCGCCGCTCGTCCTCATCTCGGCCAATGTCGTGCTCTTCTCGCTGTTCTTCGTCTGGCCGGCGGTCATCGGGCTCGTCTACTCGTTCACCGACTACACGGGTGTGGGGGTTCCCCGGTTCACGGGACTGGAGAACTACAGCAACCTGGCCGGGGACTCCGCCTTCTACCACGCGCTGACCCGGACGCTGCTGTACACCGTGCTCTTCGTCCCGCTGAACTTCGCGCTCTCACTGCTCGCGGCCAACCTGGTGGTGAGCAAGCACGCCAAGGGTTCGTCGGTCGCCCGCGTCATCTTCTTCATCCCATGGCTGCTGTCGCCCATCGTCGTGGGCGTCCTGTGGCGGTGGCTGTTCGGTGAGAACTTCGGACTGGTCAACTACGTCATCGGCGAACTCGGCGGTAGTGCCGTTCCATGGCAGTCGAACGCGGACCTGTCGCTGCTGGTGGTGGTGATGGCGGCGTCCTGGATGTGGACGGGCTTCACGATGCTGCTGTTCATCGCGGCGATCAAGAACGTGCCGGTGTCGTACTACGAGGCGGCGTCGCTCGACGGCGCCGGCCCGTGGCGCCAGTTCTTCAGCATCACGCTCCCGAGCATCGCGCCCACCTCGTTCATCGTGATCCTGCTCAACACGATCAACGCGATGAAGGAGTACCCGGTGTTCGTCGCCCTCAACAACGGCGGGCCCGGCACATCGAACAACCTGCTCGTCCAGTACATCTACGAGACCGGCTTCAAACGGGGCCAGATCGGCTACGCGAGCGCCGCGTCCTTCGTGCTCATGCTCATCCTGATGGCCGTCGCGATCATCCAGCTGATCGTCAACCGGCGGGTGGAGAACCGATGACAACCACAGACATGCCACGCCCGGTCGACGCAGGGCCCGGACGGGTCGTCTCCAAGAAGGCGCCGCGCAAGGCGGCCACCGGCGGGCTGCGGCGGGCGGTGCCCGCGACGGCACTGCTGTGGATCCTGGCGTGCCTGTACGGGCTGCCGGTGCTGTGGTTCATCCTCAGCTCCCTCAAGCCGGCCAGCGACCTGTTCTCCTATCCGCTGTCGCTGGTTCCCGACGACCCCACCCTGTCGGGCTACCTGACGGCGTGGCGCAGTGCCAACTTCTCCCAGTACTTCATCAACACGGCCATCGTGTGTGTGATCACGACGATCCTCACGGTGGGAGTCAGCTGCTGCACCGGTTACGCGCTGGCCAAGTACGACAACCGGTGGCTCAAGGCCTTCTTCATCTGCATCCTGGCCACCACGATGCTGCCGGGCGAGGTCATGCTCGCCCCGTCGTTCCTGGTGGTCCGCGACCTGGGCCTGTACAACTCGTTCGGCGGCATCATCCTCCCGGCCGTGCTCACCGCGACGGGATGCTTCATGTTCCGCCAGTTCTTCCTGACGGTTCCCGACGAACTCGTGGAAGCCGCACGCATCGACGGCGCGCGTGAACTCTCGATCTTCCTGCGGATCATGGTGCCGCTCTCCCGGCCCATCATGCTCACCCTCGCCATCCTGTCCTTCCAGTGGCGGTGGAACGACTACATCTGGCCGCTGCTGATGCTCAACGACCCCAACAAGTTCACCGTGCAGATCGGCATCCAGAGCATCGTCGGCGCGCAGAACATCAACTGGTCTGTGCTGCTCGGCGCATCGGTCATCTCCATGATCCCGCTGATCCTCGTCTTCCTGGTCTTCCAGCGCTACGTCATGAACGCCGACATCAATGCCGGACTGAAGGACTGACCTTGCCCACCCCGATCGACCACGACTTCGTCCGCGCGGCGGCCCGCGCCGCCGACCGCGAGGCCGCCCCGCTCGCGGCCCACCCCGGCGAGGAACCCGCCGGTGTGCCCCACCGCGCGCTGGCCCGCCGAGTGAAGACCCTCGTCGCGGCCTATCGTTCCCCGGACTCGGCACTCCACGGCAGCGATCAGGCCGTCGCCGCCGCGATGACCCACCTCGCCGCCCTGGAGGCCGCGCAGACCGCCACCGGTCTCTTCGCCGGCGGCGACAACGTGCAGTCACCGCCCGACTCCGCGTTCACCGTCAACGACGTGTGCGACGCGCACCTCCTCGCCGCGGACGCCGGGCCGGAACTGCGGGACGTCACGGCCGCGCTCGCCGAGATCGCCGGCGCCGCCACGGGCAGTCTCCTGACCGGCGGAGTGCACACCCCGAACCACCGCTGGGAGCTGTGCGCGGCGCTGGCCCGGCTGCACCGGTCGTTCCCGGACGACCGGCTGCTCCACCGCGTCGAGGAGTGGCTCGCCGAGGGCGTCGACATCGACGCGGACGGCCTGTACTCGGAACGGAGCGCCAACTACGCGGCCCATGTGTCCAACCCGTCGCTGCTGCTCCTGGCCGAGGTGCTCGGCCGCGCCGACCTGCTGGACGCCGTGGTCCGCAATCTCGCCACGACCCTGGACCTGATCAGGCCGGACGGCACGGTGGAGACCGTCCACTCACGACGGCAGGACCAGTACCACCCGTTCCCGCTGGCGCCCTATCTGCCGCACTACCGGCTGCTCGCGATCCGCACCGGCCGGGGCGACTTCAGCCGGGCGGCACTGCTGGCGGCCGACGGCGGCATCGACGACCCCGACCTGCTCGCCCAGACCCTCCTCACCCCGGACCTGTGCCGAACCCTGCCGGCCCCGGCCGCGGAGACACTTCCCCGCGACCGGTACCTCACCACCGCACGCCTCGCCGCACGCGCCTCGGCCCACGCGCACACGGTGGTGTACGGCGGTTCCGACGTGCCCGGGCACCGGCGCATCCGCTCGGGCCTCGCCTGCAACCCCACCTTCCTGCGCCTGTTCGCCGGCGACGCGGTCCTCGACGCGGTCCGTCTCTCGCGGGGGTTCTTCGACCTGGGCCCGTTCCGCGCCGCCGAGGTGGAGCAGCCCGCCGACAACCGGTACCGGCTCACCGAAACCCTCACCGCCGCCTACTACCAGCCGCTCCCGGCGGAACGGAGGCGGGACGACGGCCTCTACCGGCTGGTGGACGAGGGACGCTTCTCGGCCGCGATGGCCTTCCCGGACCGGCCCCGGGACGAGGTCTCCCACACCACCCGCGTCGAGGTGGACCTGCGGGAGGACGGCGCCGACCTGCGGATCGACATCAGCGGACCCCGGGTGCCCTGGGCCCTCGAACTGACCTTCAGGCCGGGTGGCGTGCCTGAGGGCGCCGTGCCGATCGGCGACGGACGCTGGTGCCTGACGACCGGGCCGATGACCTACCGGGTCGGTGACGACGAGATCCGGGTCGAGGCCGGCACCGAGGCAGGCGAACCGCTCGCCGGGCCGGACCGGAGCGACGTGCTGCGGTACGACCCGGGTCAGGACCACACCGTGGTCGGCGGCACCGACGCCACGACCGGGAACCGCGTCTACATCGGCGGACTCGGCCCGCACACCCTGACCGTCGCGCTGCGCGCCGGCAGGACCGAACCCGTCGTGTGACTCCGACCCACCGACCGACCGGTCCGGGCCTCCGCCTCCCGTCGGCGGCGGCCCGTACGGCGTCCGTACGGCGTCCGTACGGCGTGATGTGCGATCCGGCACCGCACGTCGCCGCGTTGCCGGAAAGCCCGGGCGGCTCCGCCACGAGGGCTGTCCGGGGCCTTGCGACGCACGCCACCGGACCACGCGACCTGACCGGACGCCCATGGTGAAGGGCCCTAAGAGCTCCGAACAAGAGTGGAGTCCGATCGGCTCGCGGCGTCGGGTGCGTGCGATCGCAAGGCGCCGGAAGCTCCTTGTAGCGGGGCTACCAGGGGCTTTCGGCAACGCGGCGAGCGTGCGTGCCAGGCGTCGCGAGCCGGGCTCTACTTCTGTTCGGAGCTCTGAGCCACGCCTCCCGGCACCGCCGCGCCGGCCGCCGGCATCGCGGTCCCCGGAACCACCAGGTCCGCCCGCTCCCGTGTCGTCGCCACCAGATCGGCGTTGCGCTGGTCCGTGCCGAGCACCCAGGCGACCGCCTCGTCGTGGCCCTTGCCGAACTCCTCGTGACGGGCGACGAGGCGCCGCACGCGTTCGGTCTCGTCGAGCCCGCAGAACCAGACCTCGTCCAGCCGGGCACGGACGCGGGCCCAGGCCCCCTCCTCCAGCAGCAGGTAGTTCCCCTCCGTCACGACGAGGCGGGCGCCAGGCGGCACGGGGATCGCCCCGGCTATCGGCTGCTCCAGGGTGCGCTCGAAGGCCGGCGCGTACACCACGTCGGGCTCGTCGTCGCGCAGCCTCTGCAACAGGGCCGCGTAGCCGGCCGCGTCGAACGTGTCCGGCGCGCCCTTGCGGTCCCGGCGGCCCAGCCGGTCCAGCTCCGCGTCGGCGAGGTGGAAGCCGTCCATCGGGACATGGGCGGCCCAGGCCTCCCCGGCGCCGTTGAGCTCCCGGGTCAGCCGCTCGGCGAGCGTGGTCTTCCCCGCTCCGGGACTGCCGGTGATCCCCAGCAGGGCGCGGCGACCGGGGCGGACGAGGGAGGCGGCCCGCTCCAGCAGGTCGTCGAAGGTCAGCGACATGCGGACGACGGTAGACCGAATCCGGCCTGTCCGGGCCCGGACGGGGCAGGGGAGCCATGCTGTTGTCCGAAGCGTGACACGTGAGGAAGCGGAAGGTGACCATGGGAGAGGAGCACGAGCCCGGGGCGGTGGGCGACGTGGAGGCCATGCGGGAGGAAGTTGCCCGCCTCCGGGCGGAGATCCGGCAGTTGCGCATCAGCGTGGAGGGCCGCCCACTGATCGCCCAGACCCAGGGCATCCTGCGGGAACGCTATGCGCTGCCCGACGCGGAGACCGCATTCGCCCTGCTCCAGCGCGCCTCGCAGCAGTACAACGTCAAGCTGCGCACGCTCGCCGAGGCAGTCCTGAGGGCGCCCGGACCCGAGGGGCCCGGCGCCCTGTGGTTCCCCGGCCGGGCCCGGCGCGCGGAGCCCTCCCTCACCTTCAAGGAGGGCCGCGACCGCCGCGCCGGACGAGGCAACCGGAGCGCGGTCCTGACCGCCGTGCTCAGTCAGACCCTCGCGGTCGTCGGCACCGACATGGGCAACGTCCAGATCGCCTACCGCGCCGAGCGCGGACTGCGCATCGAGCGGCACACCGGCCTCACCGCGGACTTCGTCGACTTCTTCGCGTTCGTCGGCGAGGAGGGCACCTCCTGCGCACTCGCCGCCCGCGACATCGCCCAGGTGACGGTCCGGGACGTGGCGACGCATCCGGTGTTCACCGAGGACGCCCGGGAGGCGATCCTGCTCGCGGGCAGCCGCGCCTGCCACAGCGTGCCCCTGACCAACGCGTCCGGTCTCTGCGTGGGCATGGTCTCGGCCCATCTCGACAGACCCGTCCAGGAGTTGACGCCCGCCCAGCTCAGGGCGCTGACGGTGGTGGGCGCCGAGGCAGGCGCATGGCTGTCCTGGTACGACCGCACCGTCGTACTGGATGCCCTGGAGCACCTCCACGCCCTCGGCCGCGCCCACGGCGGCAGCCGCGCCACCCGCCGCTGACCGGATTCCGCGATCTTCCCCCACTGACCCCCGCCGCACGGGGAACCTGACTTCCATGACAGAGACGACCGAACCGACGGAACTGGGCCTCCCCCAACCCATCCGGGCCTGCCTCTTCGACCTCGACGGCGTCATCACCAGGACCGCCGTCGTGCACGCCGCGGCGTGGAAGCAGGCGTTCGACGAGTTCCTGCGCCGACGCGACGGCCACTCCTTCCGGCCCTTCGACCGGGGCAGCGACTACGACGAGTACGTCGACGGCCGCCCCCGCGCCGACGGCGTCCGCACCTTCCTCGCCTCCCGGGGCATCCACCTGCCCGAGGGCGGCCCCGACGACCCGCCCGACGCTCCCACCGTCCACGGCCTCGGCAACCGCAAGAACGACCTGCTCCTCCAGCTCATCCGCACCGACGGGGTCGAGGCCTACGAGGGCACCCTGCGCTACATCGGCAAGGCCCGCGCCCAGGGCCTGCTGACCGGGGTCGTCTCCTCCAGCGCCAACTGCCGGGACGTCCTGCGCTCCATCGACGCCGAGCACCTCTTCGACGTGCGGATCGACGGCGTGGTCGCCGCCGAGCGCGGGCTGCCCGGCAAACCGGCTCCGGACACCTTCCTCGCCGCCGCCCGCGACCTGGGCGTCGAACCCGCCGAGGCCGCCGTCTTCGAGGACGCCCTCGCCGGCATGGACGCCGGACGCGCCGGCCGTTTCGGACACGTCGTCGGCATCGACCGCGTCGGCCAGGCGGACGCCCTGCGCGCCCACGGCGCCGACGTCGTCGTAAGGGACCTGACGGAACTGGGGGACTGGGCGTGATCATCCACCGGTCGTACGGCGTCGCCCCCTGGGCCCTGCGCGAACGGCGCCTCAAACCGGACCTCCTGCCGCAGAGCGAGTCGGTGTTCGCCCTGTCCAACGGCCACATAGGCTGGCGCGGCAACCTCGACGAGGGCGAACCGCACGGCCTGCCCGGCAGC
Organism: Streptomyces sp. NPDC042364; assembly: GCF_056437585.1. Classification (NCBI taxonomy): domain Bacteria; kingdom Bacillati; phylum Actinomycetota; class Actinomycetes; order Kitasatosporales; family Streptomycetaceae; genus Streptomyces; species Streptomyces sp. NPDC042364. The sequence goes on from NZ_JBWKAJ010000020.1 coordinate 20,923, forward strand.
TACCTCAACGGCGTCCACGAGACGCACCCGCTGCCGTACGCGGAGGCCGGCTACGGGTACCCGGAGTCCGGGCAGACGGTCATCGACGTCACCAACGGCAAGATCATCCGCCTGCTCGTCGACGACGAGCCCTTCGACCTGCGCTACGGCCGCCTCCGCTCCCACGAGCGCGTCCTCGACCTGCGTTCGGGCCTGCTGCGGCGCACCTGCGAGTGGACCTCACCGACCGGGACGACCGTCCGCGTCCGCTCCACCCGTCTCGTGTCCTTCACCCAGCGGTCGATCGCCGCCGTCGCCTACGAGGTCGAGGCCGTCGACAGCGAGGCCCGCGTCGTCGTCCAGTCGGAGCTGGTGGCCAACGAGCAGCTCCCGGAACGCGACGGTGATCCCCGGGCCGCCGTCGCGCTGAGGGCGCCGCTGGAACCGGAGGAGCACTTCGCGGACGGACCCCGGCTGAGGCTCGTCCACCGCACCCGGCGCACCGGACTGCGGGTCGGCGCCGCCGCCGACCACATCGTCACCGGACCCGGCGAGATCACCACCCGCGGTGAGAGCAGGGACGACGTGGCCCGCCTCACCGCCACGACCGTGCTGGAGCCCGGTCAGACCCTGCGCGTGGAGAAGCTCGTCGCCTACGGTTGGTCCGGCACCCGCTCGCTGCCCGCCGTCGCCGACCAGGTCGACGCCGCGCTCTCCGCCGCCGCGTACGGCGGCTGGCAGGGCCTCGCCGACGAACAACGCGCCTACCTGGACGACTTCTGGGCCCGGGCCGACGTCGAGGTCGACGGCGACGAGGAGATCCAGCAGGCCGTACGGTTCGCCCTGTTCCACGTGCTCCAGGCGGGCGCCCGCGCCGAACGACGCGCCCTCCCCGCCAAGGGCCTCACCGGCTCCGGCTACGACGGCCACGCCTTCTGGGACACCGAGACCTTCGTCCTGCCCCTGCTCACCTACACCGCTCCCGGCGCGGTCGCCGAGGCCCTGCGCTGGCGGCAGGACACCCTCCCCGCCGCCCGCGACCGCGCCGCTCAACTCGGCCTGAAGGGCGCCGCGTTCCCCTGGCGGACCATCGACGGCTCGGAGGGCTCCGCGTACTGGCCCGCCGGCACGGCCGCGTTCCACGTCAACGCCGACATCGCCGACGCCGTGGTCCGCCACACCGCCGCCACCGGCGACACCGACTTCGAACGCGACACCGGCCTCGAACTCCTCGTGGAGACGGCCCGGCTCTGGCGTTCCCTCGGCCACCACGACCCCCACGGCGCGTTCCACATCGACGGGGTGACCGGCCCCGACGAGTACAGCGCCGTCGTGGACGACAACACGTACACCAACCTCATGGCCCGCGCGAACCTCCTGGCCGCCGCGGACGCCGCGGAACGCCACCCCGAGCGGGCCGCGCTGCTCGGCGTCGACGACGAGGAGAGCGCCGCCTGGCGGGACGCCGCCCATGCCGTGCACGTCCCGTACGACCGGGAACTCGGCGTCCACGAGCAGCACGCCGGGTTCACCCGCCACCAGCGCTGGGACTTCCGCGGCACCCGCCCCGACCAGTACCCGCTGATGCTGCACTTCCCGTACTTCGACCTCTACCGCAAACAGGTCGTCAAACAGGCCGACCTGGTGCTCGCGATGTACAAGTGCGGCGACCGCTTCGACGAGGACCAGGTGGCCCGCAACTTCGCCTACTACGAGCCGCTCACCGTCCGCGACTCCTCCCTGTCCGCCTGCTGCCAGGCGGTCGTCGCCGCCCAGGTCGGCCATCTCGAACTGGCCTACGACTATCTGGCCGAGGCGGCGATGATGGATCTCCGGGACCTGGAGAGCAACACCCGCGACGGTCTGCACATCGCCTCCCTCGCCGGCACCTGGACGGCGCTGGTCGCGGGCTTCGGCGGAATGCGCCACCGGGGGCCGACCGTCGACTTCGCCCCCCGGCTCCCCGAGCGGCTGAGCAGGCTCGCCTTCGGCCTCCGGCTGCGGGACACCTGCCTGCGCGTCGAGATCAGGCCCCGCCACGCCACGTACGAGCTGCGCGGCGGCGACTCCCTCACCATCCGGCACTACGGCGAGCCGGTCACCCTCGACGGGGAGAAGCCCCTGCGGCGGGAGATCCCGGCCGCGAAACCGGTCGGCCCGCCCCCGGAGCAGCCGCCGCACCGGCGCCCCGGCCACCGCAGGAGGCGCAAGGCCTGAGACACCGGACGCCATGGCTCGCCGTCGGCCGGGCGTCCGCCTCTTCGGGGTCAGCCGCAGAAGGCGGCGTCCAGCGTGCGGTTCATGGTGGTGTACACCGTCCCGTTGTTGGAGGTGTTGGCGAACGACGTCAGACTGCGCTTGCCCGACTTCGAGGTGAACGCCCAGCTGTAGTAGCCCTGCACGGTGCCCGTGTGCCCGTACACCGAGATCCCGCACGACAGGTCGCGGCGGCGCAGTCCCAGCCCGTACGCCTGCGTGCTGTTCACCGGTGTCCACCGCAGCATCTGCTTCAGCTGGGCGGCGGAGGTGAGTTCGCCCCGCATCAGCGCGGAGAGGAACGTGTTCAGGTCCTTGCCGCTGGACACCAGGGCCCCCGCGCTCTGCGCCCAGGACACGGTCTGCAGCGTCGAGTCGATCTTCCGGCCGGAGGAGTCGGCGGTCATGTAGCCGCGCGCGAACCGGCCGGGGATCGTGTTCTTCGGATGGACGTAGTACGTGTCGGTCAGCTTCAGCGGCTTGATGATGCGCTCCTGGTACGCCGTCGCCACCGACTTCCCGGTGAACTTCTTGATGAGCATGCCCGCCACGACGAAGTTCGCGTTCGAGTACGAGTAGGCGGCGCCCGGCTTGCCGGTGAGCGGCTTCGCGAGCGACATGTTCATCAGCTGACGGAAGGTGTAGACCCGGTTGCGCACGCTCTCGAAGCCCTGGACCGGGCGGGCGAAGAGGGTGCTGGCGTGGTCGTGGAGACCGCTGCGGTGGCTGAGCACATGACGCACGGTGATCCGCTTGTCGGGCAGCAGCCCGGGCAGATAGGTGTTCACCGAGGTGTCGAGTCTCAGCTTGCCCTCGTCGACCAGTTGCAGCAGCACCACCGCCGTGAAGGTCTTCGTGACGCTGCCGACGCGGATCCGGTCCCCGGTGCTCATGGCCCGTCCGGTGCCCCGGTCGGCGACACCCGCCGTCAGACGGATGGCCTTTCCGTTGTCGTCGATCCGCGCGAACGCGCCCGGCGCGCCCTGCGACAGCGCCGTACGCAGCACTCTGCGCAGCTCCGCCGTGTCCGGGGCGGCCGACGGGGCCACGGCCGCCGTGGCGTCCGGCCGCTCCGCGGCCCCGGGCCCGGGGAGCGGCGTGGCCGCCTGTGCGGGGACCGTCAGGAGGGACAACACGACCGCGCCCAGGACCGCGGCGCGGGGGCCCACCGATCTCGTAACCATCTGATTCGTCTCCCGTCGCCTTCTGTCCATCGACAGGGTGCATTGGAGACCAGTGGTCACGGAGAGTCAAGTAGCCGCTGAGGGTGCCGAGTTGAGCGACCCGAAAGAGGGAAAGGCGCGGGGGTTCGGTTTCAGCCGCCGAAGAGTTGCGTCCAGTAGGTGCCCGCGGCGCCGCCCCCGGTGAATCCGACGCCCAGATGGGTGAAGTCGGGCTTGAGGATGTTCGCGCGGTGTCCCGGGCTGTTCATCCATCCGTCCACGACCTCGGCGGCGGAACGCTGTCCGCACGCGATGTTCTCCCCGATCGACCGCCGCGTGGAGCCGGCCGCCGCCGCGCGGTGCCACGGTTCGCCGCCGTCGGGGGAGGTGTGGGCGTAGAAGGCCCGCGCCACCATGTCGTCGCAGTGCGCCTGGGCCGCGACGGTGAGCAGGGGGTCGGAGGCGAGCGGCGGCAGACCCGCGGCGGCTCGCCTGGCGTTGGTGAGGACGAGCACCTCGCCGGCCGTCCGCCGCAGCCCTTCGGCGGAGAAGGGCCGGGCCCAGAGTGCCGTCCAGAAGACGGTGCCCGAGCGCGCGTCGGCCGCCTGGCCGAGACCGGCCTCGCTGCACTCGGGCACCAACAGGGTGCGCCGGGCCTGCGGGTCGGAGAGGCAGTAGTCCACGAACTCGGCCGGGGTGCGGGGGCCGGAGACCAGATGCTCGCCGACGGTCAGATAGCGGTATCCCCCGGCGGTGACCCGCTGGTGCACGGAGAGCCCGTCCGCACCCTCCGAGGCGAGCCGGCCCCGGGCGGCCATCGCGCCGGCGTGCTCCCGGGCCGCGGCCGTGAGGCGGGGACTGAGCGATACGGGCGGGGAACCGGCGGAGGTCCGGGCGGAGTTGACCAGGTCGAGGAAGCCGTCGGTGAAGGCGGCCGGTGGGACCGTGAGCGCGGTGCGGGCCGGTGAGGGGTGGGCGCGCCCGTACGGGGGAGCCGCTCCGCTCACCGTGGCGGGCCCGGGAGGGGGCGCCGCGCCGGACGGCCTGCGGGGTGCGGTTGCCGCGTCGTCCACGACGTCCACCCCGAAGTCCCTCGCCACACCGGCCAGTCCGTCCGCGTAGCCCTGCCCCAGGGCCCGGAGCTTCCAGCCGGGCCCCCGGCGGTACAGCTCCGCCAGCAGCAGTACCGTCTCCCGCCTGGGTCTCGGCGGGGTGAAGCGGGCGAGTGCGCGGCCGTCGGCGCCCGCGACGAACAGGGTCGGGGCCGGCAGGCCGCCGAGAGGGGTGTCCGGTTCGGCCGGGCTGATCACCACGGTGAGGCGGGTCGCTCCCGGCCGCAGCGCCCGCGGATCCACCGCCAGGCAGCCGCCGCCGGAGAGGCGGGCGCCCGGCGCCGTGGGCTGGTTGTAGAAGACGAAGTCGGCGTCGCCGCCGACCTTGCCCGTGTCGTCGGTGACGAGGGCGCAGACGTCGAAGGGGCCGGGCACCCTGATCGTCAGGGTGCCGTGCGGCAGGGGCACATTGCCCCCGGATACCAGCTCGATCATCGGGGCCGTCCGTCGCAGTGACCGTCAGCCCGACAACGTCTCACCCCCGCAGGGCGGTTCCCGCGCCGTCCCCGCGCTCGGCGAGCGCCTCCTGCCGTCCGGTGCGCAGCGACTTCAGAGCCAGCAGCAGGACGCCGATGTCGTCGAGGTACACCGGGTCGGGCAGCACGTCCGTCGGGAGGACCAGATACAGGACGGCACCCCAGAAGACCCACTTGGGGCCGGTGGGAAGCCCGGCCCGCTGGAGGTCACGCCGGGTGCGCACCAGCCGCAGGAGCAGCCACACGGCCACGCCGAGGACGGCGGCCCCGGCCACCACGACCGCGACGATCACACCCCAGGTCCAGGAGTCCATCGGTCCCGCCCCTCGCTCGTACGTACCCGTACCTTCTCATCGTCTTCCCGGCACGGGCGCCGCCTATCGTGTCCGAGGCACACGTGTCAGTGCGAGGCGCGGGCGTGCTGGTGGTCCACCAGGGCCTGGCTGACGGCCCGGATCGAGCGGGCGATGTGGCTCAGCTGCATGACCTCGGCGGCGTACATCTTGATGGTGTGCTCGATGACCGACTCGGACATCCCGAGGCTGGGCAGCTCGGAACGGGCGGTCTGCAGGGCGGTGCGGGCGACCCGGATCTCGTGCTGGACCTGGATCTGGGCGTGCCGGGCGAGCAGCACGGGGTGCCGCATCATCGCCGGGTAGCTGCCGTAACGGGCCGGCACCAGCTCGCGCAGCCACTTGGCCGCGGACCGCTCCCAGTCGTAGCTACCGGGTGTCTTGACCTGGCACGGCCAGTCCGTGCGGATCGGCGAGGTGGTGAGGGCCATGTTCAACGCTCCGGTCTTGCATCGACGCGAAAAAGTCCGACTGTGGAGTCTGGGCGGCCCCGGTCTAGGGGATGGCCGGGGCCGCTGCACCCGGGGCGCCGTGGCGGGTAGGAGCGGACGGTCCCGGGCGGACGACGCGCCCCGGAGTCCCACCGGGCCGCGATCCGGGAGCAGTATTTATATATACCGATGAGTTTGCAAGAGCATGAAAAAATTCATGCCGGAAAAGATGTGAATAGTCCCCTGCCGGTGGGAGCCGGTGGGAGCCGGTGGGATGGGGAGGGCTTCAGTCCCTGAGGAAGAACTGCTGCTGTTCGGAGACCTGCTCGTACGCCTCCAGGCGCGCCTGGGTCCGTTCCGGATCGGCGTCCGTCATGGCCTGGAGCAGCGCCGACGACATCATGACCGGGGCGGCGTAGGAGTCGAAGACCAGGCGTGAGCCGGTCCCGGTGGCGAAGACCGCGTCGGCCTCGTCCGCCAGCGGCCCGAACCCCAGGTCGGTCACCAGAGCCACCTTCAGCCCGGCCGTGCGCGCGACCCGCAACGCGGTGAGCGTCTCCTGCGCGTGCCGGGGCATGGAGAACGCCAGCACCCAGGTGCCCCCCGCCTCACGGGACTGCAGCAGGGCGTCGTAGGCGACCGTGCCGCCCTTGGTCACGAGCCGGACGTCGGGGTGGATACGGCGGGCGGCGTAGGCGAAGTACTCGGCGAGGGCGCCGGAGATCCGCAGGCCGAGGACGGTCAGCGGGGTCGAGCGGGACAGGGCGCGGCCCACCTCGATCACCTGGCCAGGGTCGGCGAAGTCGCGCCGCAGGTTCTCCAGGTTCTCGATCTCGGCGTCCACGGCGGCCTGGAGTTCGTTGCTGCGGTCCGGCGCGGGCGTGCCCGGCGCGCTGCCGAGGGTGGCGAGCGCGATGGCCTGGAGCCGCTCCCGCAGCGCGGGGTAGCCGCTGAAGCCGACGGCGGCGGCGAACCGGGTCACCGAGGGCTGGCTGACACCGACGCGGTCGGCCAGGTCCGTGATCGACAGGAACGCGGCCTCGGTGATGTGCTCGATGAGGTACTGGGCGATGCGCCGCTGCCCGGGGGAGAGCCGGGGCCCGTCGAACAGTTCCCTGAGCCGGGCCGTGGGCGAGGGCTCGGCCTCCTCGGCGGTCCGCCCGGACGTGATCGCTGATGCCTGTGCACGTGCCTGCTGCGGCGATGGCACCCGTGCGTCTCCTTCGTCTCCCACGACCACTCAACATAGCCGACGGCCGGCGCGCTCACGGGGGCGTCCCAGGACACCCTTCGGCCCGGGCGCCCGGTACGCGACGACACCGCTCCGGGGAGGGGGGCCGGTGCGCGACCTGCGGCGACCCCGTTTCGGACACACCATGGGGGTACACGCACCCTGTCGTCCACACCAGGGAGAAGGCTCGTGACTCTGCCCCGTCTGCCCGTGTCACAGGTCGAGGTCGTGCTCTGCGACTGCTCCGCACAGGACGCCGAGCGCGTCTTCGCGTGCCTGTGTGCCCATTTCGAGTCGGACCGGCGTCCCGAGGACCCGCCGCACGAGACCGCAGGCGACCGGCCCACCGTGTGGGCCGGCACCTACGACACGGCGGCCGTTCCTCCCGGCGCCGAGGAACCCGCCGCGCGGCTGGCCGGCCCTGTCACCGTCGATGTGCAGGGCAGCCCGCCCGCCGTACGGACGCTGCGGGCGGCCCTGGAGGAGAGCTATGCGGTGCGTCAGGTGGGTGTGGACGCCGGCGACCAGGAAGTGAGCCTGCAGTTGCGGCTCGAAGGACGACGGGAGGGCTGATGACGGCTGTGGGGGTGGGAAGCGGGCGAGCCGCCCGCGGTTCCGCGACGGAGGGCGCGGCCAGAGCCGGGCTGACGGCGCGCGGAGTCATCTATCTGCTGCTCGGGGCACTGGCCCTGCAGATCGCCTTCGGCGAGGGCTCGCATCAGGCGGACCGCCAGGGAGCGCTGGAGGAGATGTCCGAGAAGCCGCTGGGCTCGGTCCTGCTGTGGGCCCTGGGCGTCGGTGTGGTCGGCATGGCCCTGTGGCGGCTGTCGGAGGCGGTGTTCGGCGCGGCGGGCCCGGACGGCCGCAAGTGGACCAAGCGGCTGGCCTCCGCCGCGCGGTTCGTCTTCTACGCCTTCGTCGCCTACTCGGTCCTGACCTTCGCGGCGGGCTCGGGCGGCGGGGGAGGCGGCTCGAGCGACGAGCAGTCCAAGGACGTGACGGCCCGCGCGCTGGAACTCCCCGGGGGCCAGTGGCTGGTGGGCGCGGCGGGCGCCGGGGTGATCGTCGCGGGCGTCTGGATCGCCGTACGGGCCGTGATGCGCTCGTACCACAAGCACCTGCGGCTCGGTGAGATGTCGCGCCGCACCCGCCGTGCCGTCGACATCACCGGGGTGGGCGGCGGGGCCGCGCGGGGCGTGGTGTTCGCCGCGGCGGGCGTCTTCGCGGTCCGGGCCGCCGTCGACTACGAACCGGACAAGGCCAAGGGCCTCGACGACACCCTTCGCTCCTTCGCCGACACACCCGCGGGACCGGCGCTCCTGGCCTGTGTCGCGGCGGGCCTGGTCCTGTTCGGGCTGTTCTCCTTCGCGATGGCGCGCTGGCGCCGGGTCTGAGATTCGCCCATGTGAACACCCGGCCGGGGAGGGCCGACGTACGGCTCGCAGATCGGGGATCCCCCGTCCCGTGCCGGCGCGGCGTCGCGGGGCGGCCGGCCCGCACCCCTGTCGAGGCCGTCCGGTGCGGGTGCCGCCGGGGCGCCCGCACCGCCCTGGGCAGCCGACCCCGTGCCGGCGACGGCGGGGCCGGGACGTCCGGGTGGAGCCCGGTCCACGGCCGGGCGAGAGTGCCGGGCGCGATCCGGGCTCCCGGGACCGATCCGCCGAGTGGGTTCACTCGTGCGGGTGGAGTGGCGACTGTTCCGGCTTGCCCGTGCCGGGCGCGGCGCCATCCAGGAAGGGGACACCCACCGAGCCTGGAGGACGCCGTGCCCGAGGGGACCGACAACGGATACGCCACTCCGGAGCGAGGCCGGGACGAGACCGCGGACGAGCGCGCGGACCGCCGCTGGGGCGAACTCATCCAGGAGGTGAGGGTCGCCCAGACCGGCGTGCAGATCCTCTTCGGCTTCCTGCTCACCGTCGTGTTCACGCCGCGCTACGCGGGGCTCGCGCAGACCGAGCAGACCATCTACATCGTGACGGTCGTCCTCGGGGCCGCCGCCACCGGCGCCCTCATCGGCCCCGTCTCCTTCCACCGGATCGTCGCCGGCCGCCGCATCAAACCGGCCGCCGTGCTCTGGGCCGCGCGGCTGACCGTGGTCGGCCTGGTCCTGCTGCTGGCCACGATGACCGCCGCACTGCTGCTGGTCCTGCGCGTGGCCTCCGACGAGGGCTATGTGTCCTGGCTGGTCGCGTGTGTGCTCGTCTGGTACCTGCTGTGCTGGTTCGTGCTGCCGGCGTGGATCCGCCGCCGTCACGCGGGCGGGTGACGTCCGTAACCGGCGTGAACGGTGCTGTTGCCCCCAGGGCTCGCGGTGCGCAAGCGTGACCTGCCATGGACCCTGACCACAGCCGCGCCACTCCCTCCCCGACCCGGCGTCAGCTCCTCGCCGCCACAGGCGCCGCAGCGGTCCTCGGCGCCGCGGCCACGTCGACACCCGCCGCCGCCCGTGACCGCGCCGCGACCGCCGCCGGTCTCGCCCTCACCTTCACCCGGGCCACCAACGGCTCGGCCACCCTCGCACCCGGCGGCGACACCCTGATCGCCGAGGTCCAGAGCGGTCTGTGGTCCCTGCCCCGAGGCGGCGGCAAGGCGGTTCCCCTCACCCCGGCCGGACTGGAGCCCAACCGGCCCACGTACTCCCCGGACGGCTCCCTCGTCGCGTTCTGCGCCTACCAGGGCGGCGGCTTCCACCTGTGGACCATGCGCCCCGACGGCTCCGGCCTGCGGCAGCGCACCGACGGCCCCTGGGACGACCGGGGCCCTGCCTGGTCGCCCGACGGCACCAGGCTCGCCTTCGGCTCCGAACGCGGCGGCGACCCCGTCACGGGCAGCCCGTACCGCATCCACGTCCTTGACCTGGCCACCGGGGACATCACCCGTGTCACCGGCCTCGCCGGCCAGGACGGGCCCCTCCAGGACGGCGGGTGGGAGGACTTCGACCCGGCATGGTCGCCCGACGGCAGCCGTCTGCTGTTCGTCCGGGCCAGGGTCGTCACCTCCGCCGCGGGCACGGGCGTCGAGTCCCGCACCGTCGCCGCCGTGGCCGCCGACGGCACCGGCCCGGTCACCGTCGAGCACACCGCAACCGAGGCCGCGCAGATCATGACGCCCGCCCTCGCCCCCGACGGCCGCCGCCTCGCCTATCTGCGCACCACCGCCTCACCCGGCGGCTCGTGCACCCTCGTCGTCGACGGTGAGCCGGTCCGCCTCGGCGGCGACATCGCCCCCGTACCGCCGCGCTGGACGACCGACGGGGCACTGCTGATCACCCTGGACGGCCAGTTCACCCTCGTACGGCCCGACCACCCGGAGAAGCCCGACACCATCCCCTTCGAGGGCGTGCTCCCCGTCGACCGGCCGCGCTACCGCGTCAAGGAGTACGACCTCGGGGAGGCCCGGGTCCGGCCCGTGCGCGGCATCCACCTGCCCGCCCTGTCGCCCGACGGGCGGAGCGTCGCGTTCGCCGCCCTGAACGCCCTCTGGCTGGCCGGTACCTCGGGCGGACGCCCCCCGAAGCGGCTGCGGAAGTCCCCGCCGACCCGCTACCTCCTCGCGCCCTCCTGGTCCCACGACGGGCGCTCCCTGGTCTACGCCGACGACCGCGACGGCCTGCTCGGCGTGTACCGGCACGATCTCGCCACCGGCGAGGAGACCGCCCTGGCGACCGGAGGCCGCGTCATGCCCGCCCTCTCGCCCGACGGGCGCCGACTGGCCTGCCTCGACCTGACCGGACGCCTCGTCGTCCGCGACCTGGCGAGCGGTGAGGAACGCGTCCTCGTCTCACCTCTCGGCGGTGGCGGGCTGCCCGGCAGACCGAGCTGGTCGCCCGACGGCAGATACCTCGCCCTGTGCGACCGCAACCGGCTCGGCGCCCGCTTCCGGGAGGGCTACAACCTCATCCGGGTCGTCGACACCGCGACCGGAGCCGACCGGCTGCACGCCGTCGCCCCCCATGCCTCCATCGCCGACCGCTACGACTCCGGGCCCGTCTGGTCGCCAGACGGCCGCTGGATGGCCGTGATCGTCGAGTCCGCGCTGTGCCTGCTGCCCGTCGCCGCCGACGGCACCCCACGCGGCGAACTCCGCACGCTCACCACCGAACCCGCCGACCATCCCACCTGGTCCGGCGACTCCACCACCCTCCTCCACCTGTCGGGCACCCGGCTCCGCCTCCTCGACATCACCGACGGCCGCACCCGCACCGTCCGCGTGCCCCTCGACCGCTCACGGGCCACCCCCGCCGACACGGTCGTCCACGCCGGGCGGCTCTGGGACGGCACCGGTGAGACCGTCCGGGAGGACGTCGACATCGTCGTACACGGCGGCCGCGTCACGGCCGTGGAACCCCATCGCGCCGGCCGCCAAGCCGCCCGCCGACGGGTCGACGCCTCCGCGCACACCGTGCTCCCCGGGCTGTGGGACACCCACACCCACCCCTGGCACAGCACCTACGGCAGCCGCCAGGCCGCCGGGCAGCTCACCTACGGCGTCACCACCGCCGTCTCCCTCGGAGGTTTCGCCTACGAACAGGCCCGCATCCGCGAGGAGGTCGCCGCCGGCCGGCTCGCCGGGCCCCGGCTGCTCACCACCGGCGAACTCCTCGACGGCTCCCGCGTCGCCTACAGCATGGGACGCGCCCACCGGACCGGGCCGGGCCTCAGACGCTCCCTGGAGCGCGGCGCCGCACTCGACTGGGACTTCGTCAAGACCTACGTCCGGGCACCCGGCTGGGTGATGAGCGAGGCGGCGCGCTTCGCCCACGAACGGCTCGGCGTCCGTACCGGAAGCCACCTGCTGTCACCCGGGGTCCAGCTCGGCCAGGACCTGACCACCCACCTCCAGGCCACCCAGCGCGCGGAGTTCGGGCACGCCGTCACCGCCACCGGGCGCGCCCTCCAGGACGTGGAGGAGGTCTACAGCGCACACGGCGTCGGCTTCTCCCTCATCGCCACGCCCTTCACCGCCGCACCGCTCCTCGGGGCGGACCCCTCCCTCGCCGACGATCCACGGGTCACCGTCGTGATGCCCCCGTGGGACGCCGTCTCCGTACGGCAGTCCGCGAGCACCCCGCCGACGCCCGCCCAACTCGCCGCGCTGCGCACCGAGACCGACGTCTACCGGCGGATCCTCGCGGCGGGCGGCCTGGTGGCCCTCGGCACCGACCAGCCGCTCGGGCCCGTCGGACTCTTCCTGCACCTCGCCCTGCGCGCCCTGCACGCCGGGGGCCTGAGCCCCGCCGAGACCCTGCGCACGGCGACCGTCATGCCGGCCCGGCTGTTCGGTCTGGACGACCACCTCGGCACCGTGGAGCCGGGCAGGATCGCCGATCTGACCGTCGTCGACGGCGACCCCTTCACCGACTTCGACAGCCTCGTGCGGACGGTGTCGGTCCTCAGGGGCGGCACCCGCCACACCACCGAGGACCTGGTGGCCGCGTACCGGCCCACCGCGCGCCGGGCGATGGCCGCGGAGAGCGAGGAGCACTGGCTGGAGGTGGGCCGGCTGATGCGCAGGGACGGATGCTGCGACACCCCCTGAGGGCTGCCCCCACAAGGGCCCTATCGGTCGGTGTCCTTGCCGATGAACAGCTCGGCGAACGTCGACGCGGCGGCGGGGGAGTCCAGGACGCGCCGCAGCCGGGCGTTCGCCGTGCCCGCCCGGAAGGGGTCCTTGGACGACGGGCCGTGCAGCAGCTCCGCCAGCCACTGGGAGAACTCCTGGTACTGCCAGACCCGCCGCAGACAGGCCGCCGAGTACCCGCGCAGCCCGCTGTCGTCGCCCCGGGCCACCGACGCCACCAGGGCGTCCGCGAGCAGCAGGGCGTCGTGCAGTGCGAGGTTCATTCCCTTCGCGGCGATCGGCGCGATGAGATGCGCGGCGTCGCCCGCCAGGTACAGCCGCCCGTACGCCATCGGCTCGGTGACGTGGTTGTGCAGGTCGATTACCCGCTTCTCGACCAGGTGCCCCTCCGTGAGCGGCTCGGCGCCGGTCACCGCCAACCGGGCGTGCAGCTCCGACCAGACCCGCTCGTCCGGCCAGTTCGCCGGGTCGTCACCGGCGGGGACCTCCAGGTAGTAGCGGGTGACCTCGGGGCTGCGCGCCATGTGCCCGGCGAAGCCCCGCGGATGGACGCCGAGGATCACACAGTCCGACGACGGCGGGGCCTCGGCGAGCAGGGCCAGCCAGCCGACGCCGTGGTCATGGCGGGCGACGGTCGTGTGCCCGGCCGGCAGCGCGGCCCGGGTGACCCCGCGCGCTCCGTCGCACCCCGCGACGAACTCGCAGCGCAGCAGCCGTCGTTCACCCGTCTCCGGATCCGTGTACGCCACCGAGGGGCGCTCGCCGTCGATGCCGTGCAGCTCCACATCGTGTACGCCGAAGCGGATGTCGCCGCCCCGGACGTCCGCGTACTCCCGCACCAGATCCGTCACCAGCAACGGCTGCGGGTACACGTAGTGGTGATGCCCGGTCAGCTCCGTGTACGGGAACCGCTGCCGCTCGCCGTCGAAGCGGAACTCGAACTCGGTGTGCACCGACGCCCGTTCCACTAGCCGGTCGGCCAGCCCCCGCCGCTCCAGCGCACGCACCGCCCACTCCTCCAGGAACCCGGCGCGCGGCCGCCGCTCGATGAACTCCCGGCTCTCGGTCTCCAGCACGACGCAGTCCACGGCGGCGGCGCGCAGGATGTTGCCGACGGTGAGCCCGGCCGGCCCCGCGCCGACGATGACGACGGGGGTGTGCCCGGCTGTGGGGGAGAGCGACGGCTCGGTGGGGGTGGTCACCCGGGCATTATGCCGGGTGTACGCGCTGACACCTTCAACTGCCTTGACAGGAAGCCTGGTTGGTGTAGGCGGCTTGGCCGGGCGTCACAAGCCGAACCGCCGCGCCCACTCCGTGATGTCCGCCGGGGTCGTGTTGCCCCCGCACACCACCAGGCCGAGCCGCGCCCCGTCGCCGACCCGTTCCAGGACCTGCCGGGCGGCGGGCAGCAGGCAGCCGGCGGCCGGCTCCGCCCACACCTTGGCGTGCTCGGCCAGGTCGAGAACACCGCGGACCGCCTCGGCGTCCGGCACCACGAGGACGTCCTCGACGAGCGCGGACACATGGTCGTAGGTCAGGCGGGAGGCGGAGGGGGCACTGAGGGTGGTGACGACGGAGGACAGGTCGACGGTGACGGGGCCGCCCGCCGCCAGGGCCTCGCTCATGCAGGTGGCGCCCTCGGTCTCCACGCCCCAGACCCGGACCTCCGGGCGCAACGCCTTGAACGCGGTGGCGACACCGGCGATCAGACCACCGCCGCCGATGCTGACGAGCACGTCCGTCACCTCCCCGGCGGCGCCCGCGGCCGCGGCGTCCTCGGCGAACTCCAGGCCGACCGTGCCCTGACCGGCGATCACCACCTCGTCGTCGAACGGATGGACGAGAGTGAGGCCCTCTGACCGCAACCGTTCCACGAGCGCGAACGCCTCGGCCATGCCGTCGGTCAGCCGCAGCGACGCGCCGGAGGCCTCGACGAGGCCCGTGGACCGCTTGGGTGCGGTCCGGGACATGACCACGGTCGCCTTGATGTGCACGGCCGCCGCCATGTGGGCCAGGGCGATGCCGTGGTTGCCGCCGCTCACCGCGACGACGCCGGCCGCCCGCTCCGCCTCGGTCAGCGTGAGAAGTCTCGCGGTGGCACCGCGGGCCTTGAAGGAGCCGGTGCGCTGCAACAGCTCCAGCTTGGCGGTGACCGGCACGCCGAGGAACTCGCTGAGCCCAGGGCTCCGCACCGTCGGCGTCCGCACGACGTGATCCGCGATCCGCTCGGCCGCCGTCCGGATCTCGGAGAGACCGATCAAGTTACCCACCCCGTTCCACGTTGCCGTTGCTGACGCCGGTCGGGCCGGTGTCCTGTCCCGACCTTGATCCACCACGGCGCCCGGGTCAAGCGACGTCGCGCGACTCATGGCTCGGGGGTGCGCCTCTCGTTGGCGGGTGCGGGCGGTGGGGGTTGATCGCGCCGTTCCCCGCGCCCCTGAAAAGCGGCCGGGGCTGCGCCCCGTGCTTCTCAGGATGAAGGGCGGGCCGCAGGCCCGATCCTTCAGGGGCGCGGGGAACTGCGCGAGAAACCACAACCCACCCGCACCCGACAAAGCCACCCGCACCCCCGGGCTGCCAGGCGCCCGGCTCGGTCATCCCAGGCGCTCCGCCCAGTCCGACGGCACACGCCCCGCAGGGCCCGGCGCCGGCTGGTCCACGGGATGACTGTGCGGCGGCGACAGATCAGGGCCGGACTCGTACATCTCGGACGTCTCGTAGTTCCAGAACCACGTCTCGCCGGGCTCGTAGCTCTGGACGAAGGGGTGCCCGGCGGCCGAGGCGTGCGCGGTGGCGTGCTTCGCGGGGGAGGAGTCGCAGCAGCCGATGTGCCCGCACTGGGCGCAGCGCCGCAGATGGAACCACCAGCCGCCGGCGGCGTCGCACTCCACGCAGCCGTCACCGCTCGGCGGTACGGCGGGATCGATCCCGGCAGGCAGGTTCATGACGCCTCCTCGGGCGCTTCGGATTCGGGGGCGAGGGTCAGGTCGAGATCCGGTGCGGGAGCCGTCAGCGGCAGGAAGACCTGGAAGCGGGTGTCGCCGGGCCGCGAGTGGACGTCGATGTGCCCGTGGTGCTTGTTGACGACGATCCGCCAGGAGATGTCGAGGCCCAGCCCGGTGCCCTGCCCCACCGGCTTGGTGGTGAAGAACGGGTCGAAGATGCGGCCGCGGATGTCCGGCGGGATGCCCGCTCCCGTGTCACGGAACTCGACGAGCAGCTGGTCGCGCCGGTCACGGGCCGTGCGCACGGTGAGCGTACCCTCGCCGCCGGTGTCGTCGATCGCCGCGACCGCGTTGTCGATGAGGTTCGTCCACACCTGGTTCAGCTCACCCGGATAGGCCGGGATTCTCGGCAGCGTGCGGTCGTACTCCTTCACCACCCGGATGCGCTCGCCGATCTTCCCGGACAGCATCAGCAGGGTGCTGTCGAGGAGTTCGTGCACATCCGCGTTCTGGTACGGGGCCCGGTCCAGTTGCGAGTACTGCTTCGCCGCGTCGACGAGCTGGCTGATCCGGGTCGTGGAGTCCTCGATCTCGTTCATCAGCAGCTCGGTCTCGACCGTGTAGTTGAGCCAGCGCACCGCCCCTTCGAGGGTGTGCTCGTCCACGGCCGCCGCGACCCGGTCCAGCCAGTCGGTGTCGAGTCCGGCCTGCACGAAGTTCGGGGCAAGCTGCCAGCCGCCCGCGATGCCGTGGTCGTCGAGCCAGTCGGTCAGCTCGTCCTCCCGGTCGGCCGCCTCCAGCGGGCTCAGCGGTGCCGCCTTGGAGACCTGCTCGGCGGTCCGCTCCTGGAGCTCGACCAGCGACTCCAGTGTCTCGCGCCGGTACGAGCCCGAGGCGATCGCACCCAGTTTGTGCCGCATTCCCGCCACCCGCTCCCGCAGCGCGGAGGTGGCCCGTACGGCTGCCGCGGCCGGGTTGTTGAGCTCATGGGTGAGCCCCGCCGACAGCGAACCGAGCGCCAGCAGCCGCTCACGCTGTCCGATGGTCCGCTGGGTGTTCTGGCTGCCGAAGAACAGCCCCTCCAGCAGATGCACGGCCATGGGGAACCACTCGCGCATGATCTCCGCGAAGGAGGCCGAGGGCAGGATGAAGAACCGCGACGGCACGATGACCCGCATCGAGCCCTTGTAACGGGCCTGGTCCGCCTGGTCGCCCAGATACGCCTGGAACGCGCCCGCGTACACCCCGCGCTGCGAGGTGCGGTTCAGCTCCACGTCGTCGTCGCCGACCTGCCGCGACATCACCAGCGTGCCCTCCAGGAGCACGAAGAAGCAGGTCGCGGGCTCGCCCTCGCGGTAGACCCAGCCGGGTTCGAACCGCTCGACCCGGCCCTCACGGCACAGCCGGTCCAACTGCTCGGGCGACAGCTTCTCGAACAGGAACAGCGTGCCCAGCTCCGCCCGGTCGCAGGCCGACGGCTGCCCGCTCACGAGGGCCTCCCCGAAACCCGCGCGCTTCTCATGACTGCTCCAGATAACGGTGCACGAGCATGACGGCCATCGCTCCCTCTCCCACGGCGGACGCGACCCGCTTCGCGGACTCGAAGCGGGCGTCCCCGGCGACGAACACGCCGGGCACATTCGTCTCCAGGTGGTACGGCGGCCTGTCCAGCTCCCAGCCCGGCGGCGGACTCCCGTCGACGGTCATGTCGGGCCCGGCCAGGATGAAACCGCGCTCGTCGCGCAGCACGGTGCCGTCCAGCCAGTCCGTCAGCGGCTCGGCGCCGATGAACACGAACATCCACTGCGCGTCCACCAGTTCCTCGTGCCCGCTCGCGACGTCCCTCAGCGTGAGCCGTTCCAACTGGTTGGTGCCGTGCGCGGCCTCCACGACCGTGCCGGTGCGCACGAAGATGCGGGGCGTCTCCGCGAGCTGCTGGATCAGGTAGTGCGACATGGACGCCGTCAGCGAGTCCCCGCGCACCAGCAGCGTCACCGACTTGGCGCCGCGGGACAGGTACATCGCGGCCTGCCCCGCCGAGTTCGCGCCGCCCACGATGTAGACGTCGTGCCCCTGGCAGGCGGCGGCCTCGGTGAGCGCCGAGCCGTAGAACACGCCGCAGCCGTTGAGGTCGGAGCAGCCCGGCGCGTCGAGCTGCCGGTAGGACACGCCGGTCGCCAGGATCACGCTGTGCGCGGCCACCGCCGAGCCGTCGGAGAACCGGATGGTCCGCGCCGCCCCGTTCACCTCCAGACCGCCGACCTCGCGGGCGGTGAGGATCTCCGCGCCGAACTTGGCGGCCTGCCGCCGGGCCCGCTCGGTGAGCTGCGCGCCGGAAACCCCGTCGGGGAACCCGAGGTAGTTCTCGATCCGCGAGCTCTGCCCCGCCTGGCCCCCGGTCGCCGACCGCTCGACGAGCAGCGTCCGCAGCCCCTCCGACGCCCCGTACACGGCGGCGCCCAGCCCGGCCGGGCCGCCGCCGATGACGACCAGGTCGTAGAACTCCTCCGCCGGTGTCGTCGCCAGCCCCACCCGCTCCGCCAGCTCCGGGTCCTCCGGCGCCACCAGCGGCGTACCGTCCGGGGTGACCACGAGCGGCAGCCGCCGCCCGTCCGCGCCTGCCGCGGCGAGCAGCCGCCGCCCCTCCGGCTCGTCGGACGAGAACCAGCGGTACGGCACCTGGTTGCGGGCCAGGAACTCCCGGACGCCCGAGGACCGCGCCGACCACCGGTGTCCGACCACCTTCGTCGTGCCCACGCAGGTCCGGTCGGCCGCCCGCCACGCCTGCAACAGGTCGTCCAGGACCGGATAGAGCTTCTCCTCCGGCGGGTCCCACGGCTTCAGCAGATAGTGGTCGAGGTCGATCACATTGATCGCGTCGATCGCCGCGCTGGTGTCGGCGTACGCGGTGAGCAGCACCCGGCGCGCCCCCGGATACACGTCCAGCGCCTGTTCCAGGAACTCGATGCCGTTCATCCGCGGCATCCGGTAGTCGGCCAGGACGACCGCCACCTGGTCGCCGCGCAACTTCAGTTCCCGCAGCGCCTCCAGGGCCGCCTCGCCGGACTCGGCCCGCACGATCCGGTACGACTCGCCGTAGCGCCGTCGCAGATCCCGGGCCACCGCGCGTGACACCCCCGGATCGTCATCCACGGTGAGGATCACGTTCCGCGCCGGACCGGCTGCCTGAGTCATATGCCTCCCACCCCGAATCGATGCGCTCATCGTATGTTCGTATGTTCGGATTCGCGCGGTTTCGCGGTCTCCTCCGCACCGGACTCGCGCGGGCCGCCTCTCAGGTCCGGCGCCCGGACAGGACGCAGAACTCGTTGCCCTCCGGGTCCATCAGCACGACCCAGGTCTCGTCCCCCTGCCCGACGTCCGCGTGCCGGGCGCCGAGGGCGAGGAGGCGGGAGACCTCCGCCGCCTGCTCCACGGGGCGGAAGTCGAGGTGCAGCCGGTTCTTGACCGTCTTGGCCTCGGGGACCGGGGTGAAGAGGAGCCCGGGCAGCCGGTCGGGCGCCGGGCGGATCTCGTACTCCTCCGGAGAGTCGTTCACGACCACCCACCCGAGGGCCTCGGCCCACCAGCGGCCAAGGCCCACCGGATCGGCGGCGTCCACCACTACCTGCTCCCAGTTCAGGTCCATGCGGCGAGGGTAGTGAAGACTGGGCCCGTCAGCCTGATGAGACGAAGAAAGGTGGCCGATGTCGACGCGCCCGATCACCGCCGGAGTGGACGGTACGACCGAGAGCCTCGCCGCACTGGCGTGGGCCGGCCGGGAGGCCGTTCGCCGGGGCACGCCGCTCCGGGTGGTGCACGCCTGGCAGTGGCAGCCCCACGAGGCGATCACCGTGGACCGGGACGGCCAGGCCGGATGGGCGCGGGACGCGCTCGCCGAGGCCGTTCGCGGCCTCACCGAGCGGCACCCGGGCCTGGAGGTCTCGACGGACCTGGTCGAGGGGCCGCCGGTCGAGACCCTGACCGCAGCGGCGGAGCACGCCGAGACCCTGGTGCTCGGCTCCCGCGGCCACGGGGCGGTGGTCGGCTTCCTCCTCGGCTCCGTGGGCCAGCAGGTCCTCGTCGACTCCCCGCGTCCCGTCGTGTTCGTCCGCGCCGGTGACGAACCCTCCGCCGAGGCAGCCGGACGCGAGGTCGTCGTCGGCCAGCACGGCACACCCGAGGACAGCGCCGCCACCCTGCGGTTCGCCTTCGAGACCGCGGCCGCCCGGGGCGCCGCCCTGCGGGCCGTCCGCGCGTGGACACTGCCGCCGCTGTACGCGTACAGCCCCGGTTCGCTGAGGCTGCTCGACGAGGCGGGCGGCCTCGAACCGTACGAGAGGAAGGCACTGGCCGCCGCCCTCCAGCCCTGGCGGGAACGCTTCCCCGACGTATCGGTGACCGAACACGTCGAGATCGGCAGCGCCGGCCAGGTCCTGCTCTCCGTGGCCGGGCACGCCCAGCTGATGGTCGTGGGCCGCCGCGCCCGCCGCACGGCCGTCGGCGCCCGCATCGGCTCGGTGGCACACGGTGTCCTCCACCACGCGCAGTGCCCGGTGGCGGTGGTCCCGCACGGGGTGAACGACGAGGCGTGAGCCTCACATCGCGGTGACGTCGTCGACCGGCGGCGGCACCGCGCGCGCCTTCGGCAGGACGTTGTCGATGTAGTCCTTCACGGCGACGTCCAGGCCGATGTCGTGCTGCGCCCGCTCGGACAGGTACCAGCGGTGCTCCAGCAACTGGTGGTAGATCTCCGCCGGGTCCACCGAGCCGCGCAGCTCCGGCGGCACGGCCCGCACGGTCGGGCGGAACACCTCGCGGACCCAGCGGTGGGCCAGTACCTCCGGGCGGGCGCCATGGGGGTCCCCCCTGCCCGAGCGAAGCCGAGAGCCTGGGGGAGGATCACCGGGGGCGTAGTCGTCCTGGGTGGCCATCCAGCTCTCCAGGTCGTTCAGCAGCCGGCGGGCCTGGTTCTCCTCGGTGTCCAGCCCGGTCAGCCGCAGCAGCTGCCGCTGGTGGTGGCCGGCGTCCACCACCTTCGGCACGAAGGTGACCGTGTCGCCGTTGGAGGAGTGCTCGATCTGCATCTCGGCCACGTCGAAGCCCAGGTCGTTCAGCCGGCGGATACGGCGCTCGATGTAGTGGTACTTGCCGGCCGGATACACCGAGGTACGCGTCAGCTCCTCCCACAGCCCGCGGTAGCGGGAGCAGATCTCGTTGCCGAAGTCGATCGGGTCCACCGAGGGGTGCAGCGCCCCGGACGCCTCCAGGTCCAGCAGCTCCCCGCTGATGTTCACCCGGGCCAGGTCGAGGTCGTACTCGCGCTGCCCGGTGCTCAGCTGCGCGTGCAGGTCACCGGTCTCGGCGTCCACCAGATACGCGGCGTACGCCCCCGCGTCCCGCCGGAACAGGGTGTTGGACAGCGAGCAGTCGCCCCACGCGAACCCCGTGAGGTGCAGCCGCACCAGCAGCACGGCCAGCGCGTCCATCAGGCGGTGCATCGTCGCCGGACGCATGGTCGTCTCGAACATCGAGCGGTACGGCATCGAACCGCCGAGGTGCCGGGTGATCAGCACCGGCTCCAGCGGCTCCCCGGCGTCGTCGGTGCGGCCGGTGACCACGCCGAGGGCGTCCACGGCCGGGATGCCCAGCCGGTCCAGGTCGCGCAGCAGCCCGTACTCGCGCAGCGCGGGCCGCTCGGCGAGTTCCTTGACGGCGATCACCTCGTCGCCGGCGCGGGCGTAGCGCACGACGTGCCGGGAGATACCGCGCGGGAGCGGAACGAGGTGGTGCTCCGGCCACTCCTCCAGGGGCAGGTGCCACGGCAGTTCGAGAAGCAGCGCGGGGTGCTCCGGATTGGTGGCGCTGATCTGCAGTGCCATGGGTCCTCTGCCTTCGTCTCACGGTCGAACGGGGTGCTCACGGGCGGGCGGCGGACCGCCCCCCACCGCAGCATCTCCGCATTTGAAGGACCGTTTCGTCAACAGAGAGTGAAGCAGAGACGGACGCCGGTGGCACGGGGACGCGGCGGACGGCCCGGCAGTCCTCAGGGGCGGGGTCGGCGGAAGACGTCGTCCGCGTCGTCCCAGCCGGGGAGATCCTCCGTCACCGAGCGGCGGGCGGCCCGCGCCGAGGTCGCGTACATCGCCTCGATCTCCGCCGCGTACCGCTGCACGATCGTGTCGCGGCGCAGCTTCATCGACGGGGTCAGCAGGCCGTTGGCCAGATCGAAGGGCTCGGGAAGGATGCGGAAGACCCGGATGGACTCCGAGCGCGACACGGTGCTGTTCGCGGCGGCGATCGCCCGCAGCACCTCCTGCCGCAGCGCGTTCTCCTCCCGTGCCTCCGGGCCCATCAGCTCGTTCGCGGGACCCAGCGCTCCCCGCCAGTGCGCGAGGAACTCCGGGTCCAGGGTGATCAGCGCGCCCACGCAGGGCCGGTTGTCGCCCACGACCACCGCCTGGTGGATCAGCGGGTGCATCCGCAGCTGCTCCTCCAGCGGGGCCGGGGCCACGCCCTTGCCGCCGCTGGTGATGATGATGTCCTTCTTGCGCCCGGTGATCGACAGATAGCCCTCGGAGTCCAGCCGCCCGATGTCCCCCGTGGCCAGCCAGCCGTCCTGGAGGGCGGCCCGGGTGCCCGCCTCGTCGTTGACGTAGCCCTGGAACACCGACGGCCCGTTGACCAGGAGCTCCCCGTCGCGCGCCACCCGGATCTCGGTGCCCGGCAGCGGCCGGCCCACGGTGCCGAACTTCTCGCGCCCCACCGGCTGCGCGGTGACGCCCCCCGCGGTCTCCGTCAGGCCGTACCCGTCGTGCACGAGGATCCCGATGCCCGCGTAGAACAGCGCGAGATCGCGGTTGAGGGGGGAGCCGCCGGAACAGCCGCCGCGCACCCGGCCGCCGAGCGCGGCCCGCAGCTTGCGGTAGACGGTCTTGTCGTAGAAGGCGTGCTGGAGCTTCAGATCCATACCGGGACCCGGTCCGGTGTCGAGGCGGTGCCGCTCGGCGGCGAGCGCGTAGTCCTGCGCGGTGCGCACCGCGCGTTCGAACACGGCGCCCCGGCCCGCCTGCTGGGCCTTGCGCAGGAAGTTCTTGTAGATCTTCTCGAAGACGTAGGGGACGCCGTACAGGAACGTGGGCCGGAACGACAGCAGCGCCGACGACAGCGCCTGCTCGTTCAGCTCCGGCTCATGGCCGAGCAGCAGCCCGCCGCGCAGGCACATCCCCTGGATCATCAGACCGTAGACGTGGGAGAACGGCAGGAAGGCGAGGATCGCCGGCTGCTCCCCGGGCGCCGCCGCGGTGTGCCGCCACCCGGCGAGCAGTACGTCGACGGGGCTGGCGAGACTGCGGTGGGACAGCGCACAGCCCTTGGGATGACCTGTGGTGCCGGACGTGTACGCGATCACCGCCGTCGAGTCGGGCATCACGATGCGGCGCAACGAGTCCACCGTCGCGTCCGGCACGTCCCGGCCCATCTCGACCAGCTGCGGCAGGGCGTCGGCGTCCAGCTGCCACACATGGCGCAGCAGCGGCAGCTTGGCGCACACCGAGCCGACCGTCATCACGCCCTGCTCGTCCTCGACGACCACGCCCACACAGGCCGCGTCCCGCAGGATCCACTCCACCTGGTCGCGCGACGACGTCGGATAGATCGGCACGATCTCCGCGCCCACCGACCACAGCGCGACGCCGAGCACCGTCCACTCGTAGCGGGTCCGGGCCATCACGGCCACCCGGTTGCCGGGCCGGATCCCGGCGGCGACCAGCCCCTTGGCCAGGGCCACCACCTCGTCCCGTACCTCCGCCGCGCCGAGCGGTGTCCAGGTGTCCGGGGAGTCGGCCTCGCGGCGGGCGATCTGCGGCAACGCGGGATCACGCCGCGCCGTCTCGAACAACGAGTCGGCGAGGCCCCCGGTCATGACCGGGACCGCCGACGGAGCAATGCCGAACGTGCTCATGCGCTGCTCCCCAGCCCTTCCCTGCGCGCGATCCCGCCGATGGTGCGGCGACCGGCGGTGATCGAACGTAGCGTACGGGGCCGACGCGCGGGCACGGAATGGGGAAGTCGTCGCCATATGACGGAACGGGCGGGGCCGCCCCCTCGGATCCGCACAGCGGTCGGCGAACGTGATGTACGGCACGTGGGTGACCCCGCCCCGGACCCCCTGGCGGGAATCGTCGCTGCACACGGCTTGATCACGTCTGACCGGCGGTGATGCCCGAATCCGTGGCGCCCGACGGGTGTGGCACTGTGGTGCGCGCGAGCGCGGGAGTCGTCCCGCCGACGTGGAGAGGTGGACGGTGCGCGAGCCCAATGTGATCGGGGACTGGCAGGAGTACGACGGCGACCTGGCCGGCCTGCGTGTGCGCGTCCACGGCCTGGAACCCGCCGAACCGCCCCGGGGCGCCGACGACGCCGCCGAGGGCCTGACGTACTTCCGGTTCCGGGTGACCGTGGAGAACCGCGGCACCGGCCACGTCGGCCTCCACCTGGAGGACGGGCAGCTCGACATCCGCACCGGGCCCGACGGCGAGAGCGCCTTCCTGGACTGGCGCAACTCCAAGTTCATCGAGGGCTTCGACCTGTACCCGCTGCGCCGCGCCACGGCCGTGCTGTACGCCGCCGCGCCCGAGGCCCAGCTGTTCCAGCTCGACATCCAGGTCCAGCTCCGGGCCGACGAGGAGTGGACCGAGCGCCATCTGTGGTCCGGCGGCATCGGCGTCGACGAAAAACTCCTCGACCCGTCCTGCGCCACCGCCAGGGACAGCCTCGCCGGGCAGATCAGCGCGTTCCTCCACGAGGAGGCGGAGCGGGGCGCGGGCTGACCCGGCCGCCCACTCCGGCGGACGGGGCACGGCGGCCCGCCGCGGCTGCTGCTCGGCGTTCGGGCCGAGGACGACGCCGACCACGCTGGGCAGCACCGGCGGTCCAGAGCGGTGCATGCCGAAGCCGATCAGGCCGATGAGCAGCAGGAAAACCAGGTCGATCACCTCGCCGCCCACCGCGTACGCGCCGACCGCCGCGAAGCCAGGCACCCACCACGACCGGCACCGTTCCCGGGCCGACGGGCCCGCGCTGGGCGATGCCGACGTCCCTGGTGAGCGCGTCGGTCAGGACCGGCACGCCGAGCGCCGGCGGCAGCACACGGAGCCCAGCCCCGAGTGGTCCCGCGGCCACGAGCGGCGCTCGGCCGCGCGCGCCGGGGGAGCGCCGGCCGGGTGCGTCGTCACAGTCCGAGCTCCTTCAGCACCGACACCACGCGTTCGTCCTGGGCGTCCAGGAAGTCACCGAACTTCTCGCCGGTGAGGAAGGCGTCGTCCCAGCCGTTCTGCCTCAGGGACTGCCGCCACTCCGGCGAGTCGTGCAGTTCCTCGATCAGCCGGGTCAGCTTCCGCCGCTCGGTGTCGGTGAGGCCCGGAGGGGCGACGATGCCCCGCCAGTTGGTGAAACTCACGTCGTAGCCCGCCTCCTGGAGCGTCGGCGCGTCCAGCCCGGCCACGCGCTCGGGGCCGGTGACCGCCAGCAGCCGCAGCTCGCCCGCCCTGATCTGGTCCAGGTACTCGCCGACCCCGGACACCCCGAAGGCGACCTTGTCGCCGAGGATGGCGGCGAGCAGCTCACCGCCGCCGTCGAAGGGGAGGTAGTCGACGTCCTTCGGCGCGATCCCGGCCGCCCGGGCCATCAGCATCTGCGCCAGATGGTCCGGCCCGCCCGGCGCCGAGCCACCGCCCACGGGGAGCTTGCCGGGGTTGTCCTTCCAGGCACCGACGAGGTCGTCGATCGTCCGGTACGGGGAGTCCTTGGCGACCACCACGACGTCCTGTTCCTCGGTGAGGCGGGCGATCGGGGTGGTGTCGGCGAGGGTCTTCGGCGCGTCGTTGGAGCGGACGGCCCCCACGACGCCGAGGCCCATCGACATCGCGAGCCTGCCGTTGCCGTGCTCGGCGACCAGCCGGCTCAGCCCGACCGTGCCGCCCGCGCCGGGCAGGTTGAACACCTCGATGTCGTGGGTGAGCCCGGCGTCCTCGGCGTTCTTCGCGGCCGTGCGGGCCGTGATGTCGTAACCGCCGCCTGGTGTGTTCGGCACCATGAAGCGCAGGCCGGGTATCTGCGTGCCGGTGTCGCCGCCGTCGCCGGTCGTCAGCAGCGGCGGCCCCACGAACACCAGCACGGCGGCGCCGAACAGGGCGAGGGCGTGCCGCCCCCGAGGGGTGCGCAGGCGCACGGGTGTCACCACCTGTCGTGTGTGTCGATGGGGGGAACGCGACCTGGCACACAGCGTGCCCATCCGGAGGGAAGGTGTACCGGTTGCGGAAGCATAGGAGGTTGTGGTCTTTGTGGTCACGGCCTCTGTCACCTTATGGGCACTCTCCTCCCAGCTCTCTTCTCCTGACCCCGCACGAGCGCCATCATTGTGCGACCCACCGCACGAGCCGACGCCCGAGCCGCCCGGCGTCGCTTCCGCACGAGAGATGAGTCCGTCGTGGTCGCCGAGTTCCGCCGCCATACCCTCGCGGGCGAGATGCTGGTCCTCCAGCTCGCCATCGTGGTCGTGGTGCTGCTGGCGGTCGCGGGAGTATCGCTCACCCAGTCCGCGGCCACCTTCAACCGGGTCGAGGGCCGTCGGGTCACCGCCCTCGCCGAGCAACTGGCCGCCAACCCCCTGGTCCGCGACGGGCTCGCCCGGGCCCTGCCCCAGGAGGCCCTGGCCCCCCTGGTGAACTCCACCCAGACCCAGTCGGGCGTCACCTCGGTCACCGTCGCCGACGCGGACGGCAGGATCGTCAGCTCCACCGACCCCACGGTCATCGGCGACCGGCTCCCCCTCGGCGAGGGCGCCGCCCGGGGCCGCGGCTGGTCCGGCTCCCTCACCTTCGACGACAGCCGTGAGCTGGTCGCCCAGGTGCCCGTGCTCGGCGCCACCGACGACAACCTCGGCCGGCTGCTCGGCACCGTCATGGTCGGCGAGGCCGCACCGACCGTGTGGCAGCGCCTGAGCGGCGCCTCCTCGTACCTCCTCGCCTATCTGGGCGTGGCCAGCGGCCTCGGTGTCGCCGGCTCCTGGCTGCTGGCCCGCCGCGTCAAACGCCAGACCCTCGGCCTGGAGCCCCGCGAGATCGCCGGCCTCGCCGAACACCGCGAGGCCATGCTGTACGGCATCGCCGAGGGCGTCGTCGCCCTGGACCCGCAGGCCCGGGTCACCCTCGTCAACGAGGTGGGCCTGCGCCTGCTCGACCTGCCCGTGGACTGCGTCGGCAAGAGCCTGAGCGAGCTGGGCGTCAAGGGGCGGCTGCGGGACGTGCTCACGGGGGCGCAGGAGATCCCCGGCGGCAAGGGTGACGAGGTCGTCATACGCCGGGGACGCGTCCTCGTCATGAACCGGATGACCGTCACCAAGGACGGCCGCCACCTCGGCTCGGTCACCACCCTGCGGGACCGCACCGAACTCGCCCGGCTGGAAAGGGAGATGGGTTCCTTCCGCAGCTCCTCGGAGCTGCTGCGCGCCCAGGCCCACGAGTTCGCCAACCAGCTGCACACCATCTCGGGACTCATCCAGATCGGCGAGCAGGACGAGGTCGTCCGCTACATCCGCGCGCTGAGCCGTCACCGGCAGTCCCTCGACATGACCCTCAGCCGCCGCGTCCGTGACACCGCGGTCGCAGCCCTCCTCATGGCGAAGGCGTCCCTCGCCGCCGAGCGCAAGGTGAGCCTGCGGATCTCCGAGAGCACCGCGCTCGACCGACTCGCCCCGGAGGACGCCGCCGACGTCGCCACCGTGGTCGGCAATCTCGTCGACAACGCGGTGGACGCCGCCGCAGCACCCGGCGAGACCGGCGGCCGCGAGGCCTGGGTCGAGGTGGAACTGCGCCAGGACGCCTCCAGCGTGGAGATCGTCGTACGCGACTCCGGCCCCGGCGTCGCCCCCGAACTCGCCCGTGAGGTGTTCTCCCACGGCTTCACCACCAAGGCGGCCCGGGAGGGCGAACGCGGCATCGGCCTCGCCCTCACCCGCCTGGTCTGCGAACGCCACGGCGGCGAGATCTCGGTGACCAACACCCCCGACGGGGCCATGTTCACCGCCCGCATGACCGTCAGCCACCTCGCCGACGCGGTGGCGGAAGGAGCGACGCCATGAGTCCTGGGCCCGCCGCGATCGACGTGCTCGTCGTCGACGACGACTTCATGGTGGCCAGGGTGCACCGCACCTTCGTCGAACGGGTCGAGCCGTTCCGGGTCGTCGGGGTCGCCAGCACCGGGGAGCAGGCGGCCGCCGCCGTCGACGAACTGCGCCCCGACCTCGTCCTGCTCGACCTGTACCTGCCCGACGTCTTCGGCCTCGACGTCATACCGCGGCTGCGCACGGCCGGCCACGACTGCGACGTCATGGTCATCAGCGCCGCGCGGGAGGCCGACACCGTGCGCGGCGCCGTCCGCCACGGCGTCGTCGACTACCTCCTCAAGCCGTTCGAGTTCGAGGAGCTGCGCTCCCGGCTCCAGCGGTACGCCGCCCAGCGGGGCCGGCTGCTCACCGCGGTCGTGCAGAGCCAGGCCGACGTGGACCGGGTCCTCGCCGGGGCGTCGGCGCCGCCTGCGGCCGGCGCCCTGCCCAAGGGCATGAGCGTCGAGACCGCCGACCTCGTCGAACGCACCCTCCGGTCCGCCGACGGCACGCTGTCCGCCACCGAGTGCGCCACCCTGGCCGGCATCTCCCGCGTCAGCGCCCGCCGCTACCTGGAGTACTTCCACGCCACCGGCGCCGCGGACGTCTCCCTCCGCTACGGCGTGGCCGGGCGCCCGGAGCGCCGGTACGGCTGGAGGCTCTGAGAGGACGCGGGACCGCTCCCCACGGACACCGTCCCGTGCCCGTTCTCCCCGGCCCCGGCGGTCGGTATCCGTTCGAGGACGCCGCCCGCGAACACGTCGTACAGCGGCAGGGACTCCAGATGGACATAGCCGATATGACAGTCGCAGACGGCCAGCGGGCAGACGCGGGGCGCGAGGGCCATGCGGTAGGAGCCGTCGTAGAGGTTGCCGAGTTCGTCCCGGACGAAGTGGCACCGCCGGACGGTGCCGTCACCGTCGACGGACACCACCGTCGAGCCGGTACGGCACGCGCGGCCCGCGGACCGGTGCGGATGGCGGCTGAACGGGAACAACGGGTCCAAGGCGGTCCACAGCGCCGCCTCTTCGTCGGTGTAGGTGTGGCCTTCGGCGGCGTTCACCCACAGGTACACCTCCGCCGGCAGCTCCCCGCGCAGCCGGCGGGCGTCCTCCAGATGTTCCGGCAGGCCCACGACTCCCACGCTGAAGCGGATCCCCATCGCGGCGAGCCGCCGGGACTTGTCGAGGAACCGCTCGTACGGGGTCTGGCCCGGGTGGTACGTGCACCACAGCGCGACCGTGTCCCGTTCGGCCTCCGCCAGCCACTCCGTGCGGCAGCTGAGGTTCGTCTGGATCGCCACCCGGTCG
Source organism: Streptomyces sp. NPDC042364 (assembly GCF_056437585.1). Lineage (NCBI taxonomy): Bacteria > Bacillati > Actinomycetota > Actinomycetes > Kitasatosporales > Streptomycetaceae > Streptomyces > Streptomyces sp. NPDC042364. The sequence goes on from NZ_JBWKAJ010000020.1 coordinate 49,928, forward strand.
ATGTGCGGCTCGTGCGACAGCTCGACCAGCGCCCGCCGGTACCACGACCGCACCAGACCCTCGCCCCACGGGGTGAAGAGCACCGAGAGCCGGTCGTCGGTCTGCGCCCGCGCCCAACCGGTGAACCGGTCCAGCGCCGCCCGGTCGGCCCGCAACCGTTCCGTGGAGTCGCGGCGCTTGGCGAACGGGCAGTAGGGGCAGTCGTAGTCGCACGAGGCGAGCGGGCCGCGGTAGAGGAGGGTCAGGTCCATGGCGGCCGTCACTTCAGCTCGTAGTCGGCCATCGCGGCCCGTACGGCGGGGGAGAAGAAGTCGGGACCGATGGCGTCCGAGTGGGCCAGACCCTCGTCGGACAGCCTGAGCACGTCCCCGCCCGTGCCCGCCAGCCAGCCCCGGGAGGCCAGCCGCTCCAGCTCCACCGGGAAGTCGTCGTACGGATCGGCACCGAACCGCCGCCGGTAGTCCGCCACCGCCAGCCCCTGCGCCTGGAGCAGCGACTGCAGCAGATGACGGCGCCGCGCCTCGTCCTCGTCGACCTCACGTCCGTGCAGGGCCCGCCCGAAGTCCTCGGTGGCGGTGTAGTCGTCGATGATGCCCCGGATCTCCCGCATGGCCACCGCGTAGTCGAAGGAGTAGTGCAGCCTCGACGTGTACGAACGGGCGCCGCAGCCGAGACCGATCATGCCGTCGGTCTGGCAGGCGTAGTCGTCCGGTCCCTGGGGCGGCGCGTCCGTGCGGCGGAACATCCGCATGGAGACCTGCTCGTAGCCCCGGGCGAGCAGATGGTCGCGGCCCTCCCGGTAGCGGCGCAGCCGGGCCTCGTCCCAGTCGCGGTCCGCGGTCGCGGGGTCGGCGTGCCGGCCCAGACCGGTCAACGGCCTCACGTACAGCGGGTAGAGGTAGATCTCCTCGGGCCGCCAGGCGAGGGCCGCGTCCAGGGAGAGCCGCCAACTGGCCGCCGTCTGCCCGTCGATGCCGTAGATCAGGTCGATGTTGAGGACGGGGATGCCGGTGTCCCGGATCCGGGACAGCGCCGCCTCCACATCGGCACGCCGCTGCGGTCGTACGGCCGCACGCGCCTCCTCCTCGACGAAGCTCTGCACACCCAGGCTCAGCCGCGTCGTGCCGCGCTCGGCCAGCACGGACAGCCGGTCGGCCGTCGCCGTGGCCGGGGAGGCCTCGACCGACAGCGGGATCGCCCGCAGGTCCGCGCCCATGTGCCGCTCCGCGATGTCGCAGAGCCGTTCCAGCTCCGCGGGCTCCAGATAGGTCGGGGTGCCACCGCCGAACGCGGCGTTCGCGAACCGCACCGGCTCCGTGTCGCCGAGGGCCTCCCGGACGGCGATCGCCTGCCGCTCCAGGGCGTCGAGGTAGCGCCCGGTCAGCCCGTCCGGGGCGCCGATCCGCGTGAACAGGTTGCAGAAGCCGCAGCGCACCTCGCAGAACGGTATGTGCGCGTACAGCGACAGGGCCGCCTTCGGCTCACCGGCCCACAGGTCGCGCAGGCGCGGCCGCTCCGGCAGCCGACGGTAGGCCGTCTTGTGCGGATAGGCGTACACGTAGTGCTGGTACGGGCGGACGGGGGTCGCGGTGCGGGTCATGCGGACGGCTCCAGGAAGAAGTGGCTGTAGGGGACGGTCCACACGGCCTCATGGCCCAGACGGTGCCCGGTGTAGCCGTCGTCGCCGTAGGTCGTCCCGTGGTCGGAGCAGACGACGGCGAAGCAGCGGCGACGCGAACTCATCGCGGCGAAGAGCCGCCCGATGTGCCGGTCGATGTACTCCAGGGCCGCCGCGTGCGTGGCCAGGCTGTCGCCCGCCTCCCGGGTGGCACCCGGCAGATGGAACCAGTTCGGCTGGTGCAGCGCCGAGGCGTTGAGGAACAGGAACAGCCGCTGCTCGGCGGGAAGCCCTGCCACCACCTCCTCGGCACGGGTCACCTGGGCCTCGAAGGAGGTCGGGGACGCGACGGAGAACTCCGGCTCCCAGTGGCTCTCCTGGAACAGTCCCGGCAGCACGCTCCCGAGTGCCCCCTGCTTGTTGAAGAATCCGACGCCGCCTACGCACACCGTGCGGTAGCCGCGCTCCGCGAGCGCCGACACCAGGTCGGGGCCGTCGAACACGAAGGTGCGGCCCGCGGTCGTCTCACTGCCCGCGAACCGGGCGGCGAAGAGCCGGGGGTGCGGTCCCGGTGCCGCGGGGGTCGGCAGGAAGCCCGCGAACATCGCCTGGTGCGAGGCGTAGGTGAAGCTGCCGGGCGCGTGCCGCTTCTCCCAGACGCCGCCGGGCAGACGGGCCGCCAGGTTCGGCAGCCGGCCGGCCGCCGTCAGCTCCGCCGCCACGTCGTACCGGAGGGTGTCGAGGGTGAGCAGCAACAGGTCGTCCCGGCCCACCACGTCGTTCATGTCGGGCGCGGGCGCGGGCGCGGCGTCGGGCGCGGGCTCAACGTCGGCCGCGGGCGGCCGGTGTGCCGTGTCAGAAGGGTGCATGGTCTTTCCTTGACTGGGGGTGGTGCGAGTGCGCCGACGGCAACCGGTCCCGTACGGCGGCGATCTGCGCCGTGTAGGTGTCCAGGCCCTCCGCCGGGCCGCCCGGCAGACCGGTCAGCCGGGGCAGCAGGTCGCCGAAGGCGTTGACCTCGCCGACGGCGAACCGGCGCCAGCCGATCGCCGGGAGCAGGTCCACGCCGACGCTCAGCGTGTCCGGGAAGCAGGCGGCCGCCCGCTCACAGGTGTCGAGGGCCTGGCGCCAGCGGTCGCCCGCCGCGTCGACGACCGACGTCAGATCGCCCCGCGCGCCGCCGAGATGGAGATTGGTCATGGGGAAGCGGCTGGTGCGGACCACGGCGTGGGTGGCCCGGCCCGCCACGACCAGCACGCGGAGATCGGCGGACCTGCCCTGGGCGGACGCCTTCGGCAGCCACCGCTCGATGTGCAGCCCGTCGGGCGCGAGGGCGTCGACGATGCCGGCGATCTCCCGCTCGTCGGTGTACCGGCGCACCCGCAGCGAGTTGTGCAGCCGGAGCGGGGTGCGCGGCCGGCCGTCCGCCGCGACCTCCACCGAGGTGGTGGCCCTGATCCGGCCGCTCGCCGACGACTCGACGGCCAGCACACCGGACGCGGAGGAGCCGTGCGCGGGTTTCACGAAGACACGCGGCATGCCGTGCTCCCGCATCACCGCCCGTACGTCCTCCCAGCCGCGCACCGCCGTGCAGCCCCCCGAGGTGGGCGAGGGCGGCACCGGGACACCCGCCGCGTCGAGCCGGGCGTGGCACAGCCGTTTGTCGAACAGCACCGCCAGCTCCGCCGGATCGTCCAGTCGCACGCCGCCCCGCAACGACCCGACCCCGTCCAGGAAACGCCTGTACCAGGTGGCCGAGCCCTCCACCCGCGTCGGATCGTCGACGCCCCGCAGCAGCCGGTCCACCTCGGCGTTCTCCCCCGGCGAGTCCAGCCGGACGATCTCGTCGTCGGCGAACTCGTGGCCGCCGTCGCGCAGCACGTCCCGCCACTCGACGACCCGCGGCGTCCCCACCCCGGCGGCCTCGGCCGCCGCGACGAACAGCCCGACCCGGCGGTTCTCGCCGTTGCCGACGACCGCCCACCTGAACGGGCCCGGTCCCGCACCCGCACCGGTCCGACCGGACACACCGACCCCCCTCACCTCGCCGCCCCCTGAACCCTGTGCCGCCGGCCGCTACTCGCCGACCGCGACGAAGCGCCAGACCGTGCCGTCGTCGTCCTCGTCCGAGTCCGCGTCGTCCGGGTCGACGTCCACCTGGACGCCCTCGGCCTCCAGGGAGTCCCGCAGGCGGTCGCGTATCGCCGCGCTGAGGTAGTTGTGGTGCAGGTCCAGCGTGGTGAGGTGGGTCAGCGGCTGTCCGGTGAGCAGCGCGGTCGCGCCGTCGTCGGTGAGGACACCCATCGACACGTCGAGGACTTCGAGGCGGGCCACCACCGGGGCGGAGGCCAGTGCCGTGCAGATCTCGTCCTGCATCTCGCTGTTGCGCAGGGCGAGATGCCTCAGGGCGGGCAGCCGGGTACCCGCGAGGACGGGCGCCAGGTCGGCCACCTCGGAGTCACCGCCGTACTCGGACGTGCCGAGCCACAGGTCGAGGTGGACGAGGGCCGGCAGCTCACTCGCCGCCACGCCCCGCACCGCCTCGGCGGGCATGCCGCCCGTCTCGACGGTCAGCTTCCGCAGCCGCTCATGACGCAGCGCCGGGAAGACCAGCCCCTGACCGCCGCGCACACCGAACTCCTCCAGCTCCGTGAAGGCGTCGAGCAGCGGACCCACATCGCCCTGGTTGATCCAGGAGATCTCGCACTCCTCCATCACGATGTCGCCGAGGAACAGCGCGCGCAGCGCGGGCAACCGGTCCTTCGCCGCCACCAGGGCCTCGATCACTCTCTCGGGCCCGCTGTCGTACGCCTCGCTCCACGCGCCCACGACCAGCGCCCGCACCCTCGTGGTGTCGATCGCGGCGAGGAACCGCGCGAACGCGTCCTCCCACTCCTCCTCGGCGTCGTACGCGTCCACGGCGACCGACCAGGCCACCTCCCCGGGAGCGGGCAGCCGACCCGTGTCCTCCGGTCCCTTCACCGAGTCGGGGAACCGGACGACGGGCAGGTCGTGGAACTCCCGCAAGTGGCTTCCGATGGTCATGTGTGCCCGCCCCTTCGTTCCATGTCGGTGGGCGGGATCCGGGCTCGTGGCGCGGATCCCCCCGTTGCTCCCCGGAGCGCACACGGCGCCGTCGGGTAGGGGAGTTCTACCAAGCCCCTCTGACAGAGCGGACGGCGGACCCCGTTCCCTGTGGACCGGCACCGCGAACCGGGGACGGCGGACGCCGGTCCGGGGCGATTGTCAGTGGCCGCCTCTACGGTCCTTTCCATCCGGAGCACAGCTCGTGCCCCGACGGGAGGGAGACCCATGTACCGGCAAGGAGACGTCCTCATCGTGCCGCTGGCGGAGACCGCCGTGCCCGGCACGGCGCATGACGCCACGTCGGAACCGCGCGACCGGCGGGGCCGGCTCGTCCTCGCCCTCGGCGAGGTCACCGGACACGCGCACGCCGTCGTCGGCCCCGGCCGCCTGATCCGCGAGACGAACGCCTTCGGGCCGATGCTGCTGCACGTCCCGGAGGGCGCCCGGGTCGTCCACGAGGAGCACGCGCCCATATCGCTGCCGAAGGGCTGGTACCGGGTCGTACGCCAGCGCGAGTACGTGCCGGGTTCGGTGCGGATCGTCGCGGACTGAACCGACGCGGCAGGGCAGCCGCGGCCCGCGGCTGCCGGGGGGACAGGACATCGAGATCGTGACAACCAGGAGGAACGGCGTGACGGAGCGGACGAGTTGGCGGGCGGTGGCGGCGGCCACGGGACCGGGCGAAAGGGCACGGACCGAGGCGGGTGTGCGGCTCGCCTACCGGCGGGCCGGGCTGCCGGAGCCCGGGCGGATCGTGTGGGCCCGCTCACCGCTGGAGGCGGTGCGCCTGCTGTCGGGAACACCGGACGAGTCCGGCGAGGCGGTCACCGCTCCCGGCGCGAGCGTCCGTGACGCCGTCCGCAACCGACCGGTCGCCGCCGCGCGCGACCTGCTGCACACCCGTCTGGGGCCGGCGGGCTGGAGCGACCACTGGCGGACGACCGGCGCGGACCTGTGGGAGACCACCCGTCCGCTCGTGGACCGCGTCCGCACCGGCGTGGTCGAGGCACTGGCCCCGGACGACCGCAAGGAGGAGACCCGCATCCGGCTCCTCCTGCTGGACGCCGTCCTCGGACAGCACGACGCGGCGTGGCTCTCCGCCTTCGACGACACCACCGGCTCCGGCCCGGGGAGTTCACTCGCGACCGGCACGAGCAGCGGGCCCGCGGCCGGCTCCGCCCCCGGCCTCGACGGACTCGCCGAGGTCGCCCGTACGGCGGGCTGGTGGTGGCCGTACGAGAACGTGGCGGTCGTCGCCGAGCGCCCCACCGAGCTGCACCGGGACGAGGCGGGCCGTCTGGACCGCGGCGACGGCCCCGCGCTCGCCTACCGCGACGGCTTCGCCCTGCACGCCTGGCGCGGGCTGCCGGTGCCCGGCGACTTCCTCGACTCCCTGGCCGCGCTGACGCCGGCCCGGATCCGCGCGGAGGAGAACGCCGAGCTGCGCCGCGTCATGCTGGAGCACTACGGCTACGACCGCTACCTGGAGGAGTCCGGGGCGAAGCCGGTGCACCGCGACGAGACGGGCGTGCTCTGGCGCATAGAACTGCCCGGCGACGAGGACGTGGTGATGGTGGAGGTCGTCAACTCCACCCCGGAGCCCGACGGCACGAGCCGCACCTACTGGCTCCGGGTGCCGCCCACCACGCGGACGGCCCGCGAGGGAGTGGCCTGGACGTTCGGACTCGGCGCCGAGGAGTACGAGCCGCTGCGCCAGACCTGAGCCCCGCCGGGACCGGTCACTCGAACCGTGAGGTGTCGCCCGCCCCCTTGCGGATGATCTCGGCCTCGCCGCTGGAGAAGTCGATCACGGTCGTGGGTTCCGTGCCGCAGTCCCCGGAGTCGACCACGGCGTCGACCTGGTGGTCGAGCCGCTCCTTGATCTCCCAGCCCTGCGTCAGCGGCTCCTCCTCGTCGGGGAGCAGCAGCGTGCTGGAGACCAGCGGCTCACCCAGCTCCGCGAGCAGGGCCTGGGCAGCCTTGTGGTCGGGGATGCGCACCCCGACGGTTCGCTTCTTCGGGTGGAGCAGCTTGCGCGGCACCTCACGGGTGGCGGGGAGGATGAACGTGTAGCTGCCGGGCGTCGACGCCTTGACGGCGCGGAACACGTCGTTGTCGACGTGCACGAACTGTCCCAGCTGCGCGAAGTTCTGGCACACGAGGGTGAAGTGGTGGCGGTCGTCGAGCCGGCGGATCGTGCGGATCCGCTCGATGCCGTCGCGACTGCCCAACTGGCAGCCCAGCGCGAAACACGAGTCCGTCGGATAGACGATGAGCCCGTCCTGACGGATGATCTCGGCCACCTGACCGATGGCGCGCGGCTGGGGGTTGTCGGGGTGCACGTCGATGTACTTGGCCATCCGCCGAGCTTATGCCTCCGCGGGGCCTGTCAGCGGACCCGCCGGGCCAGTACCTGTCCCGGCCAGGTTCCGGACAGGAAGCGGTCGGTGGGCGTGAAGCCGTTGCGCTCGTAGAACGCGACCAGTTCGCCCCCGCCGCCCGCCCAGCAGTCGACCCGCAGCAGTTCCACACCGGCCCGCCGCGTCTCCGCTACGGCATGGGCGAGCAGGGCCGCCCCGATGCCCCGTCCGGCCCGGCGCCGGTCGGAGACCAGCAGCCGGACGTACACCTCGGGCTCGTCGGCCGGCGGGATCGGCATCTGCGGGCTGGGCCCGGAGTCCAGGACCAGCGCACCGACGGGTGTGCCGTCCAGCTCCGCGATGTGCGGGGCGTTCTCCGTCAGGTACCGCTCGATCCGCTCCGCCCCGTCAGGCCGCCGCGAGTAGGGGATCGTGCCCCACTGCTCGGTGTTGCCCCGGGCGTTCATCCAGGTCACGGCCCCGTCGAGCAGGTCCAGCACGGCCGTTGCGTCGGTGAGGGCGCCCGGCCGTATCCGCAGTGCCCCAGTCAAGTCGTCCACGCGGCAGAAGCCTAGTGGCGGCAGGCAACGTTCGCCCGTCAAGGAGCGGCGTCTGGTGCGTGCTCTCGGCGTGCCGGGCGCAAGCTCTCGTACCGGACCGTACTCGGGCTTGTGCCCGGTGCGGCGAGAGTGCGTGCCGGGCGTCGCGACGGGGCGAACGTTGCCTGTTGCGGCACCAGACACTCCCGCTCCACCGCCGCGCACCGTTTCCGCCAAGGGCCGCCGACCGCTCCCGGGGGCGCGGGGAACTGCGCGACCAGCCACGGAACACCCGCAGCCGACCCACGACGCACAGTCCCCCTGCTGCCCGGCGGAGCCCTACGCGCCGCTCTCCCGCAGCATGTCCTCACGCTCGACGATCTTCACGCGCTCGCGGCCCTGCGGTTCGCCCAGCGCCTTCTCGGCGGCGTCCAGCCGGTACCAGCCCTCCCAGGTCGTGTAGCGCACCTCGCGCTCCGCGAGGAAGGCGTCCACGGCCTCCGGGGCCGGGGCGGCGGGCTCGTGCAGACGGCCGTTCGCGAAGTCGTCCAGCAGGTTGGCGACCGTCTCGTTGGCGTCACCCTTGGTGTGGCCGATGAGGCCGACGGGGCCGCGCCGGATCCAGCCGGTGACATACGTCGACTGAAGGTGCTCGCCGGTCTCCTGGATGACCCGCCCGCCCTCGTCGGGGACGGTGCCCGACTCGAGGTCCCAGGGCAGCTTGGGCAGCTTGTCGGAGAGGTAGCCGACGGCGCGGTAGACCGCGGTGACGTCCCAGTCCTTGAACTCGCCGGTGCCCTTGACGTTGCCGGTGCCGTCGAGGGCGGTGCGCTCGGTACGCAGGCCGGCGACCTTGCCGTCCTCGCCGAGGATCTCGGTGGGGGACTCGAAGAAGTGCAGGAACAGCTTGTGCGGGCGCTCGCCGATGTCGCGGATCGCCCAGTTCTCCAGGGTCTTGGCGACCATGTCGGCCTGCTTGTTGCCGCGCCGGGTCGCGATGGACCCCTCGTCGTAGTCGATGTCCTCGGGGTCGACGATGACCTCGATGGTGGGGGAGTGGTCCAGCTCCCGCAGCTCCATGGGGGAGAACTTCGCCTGCGCCGGGCCGCGGCGGCCGAAGACGTGGATCTCCAGTGCCTTGTTGGCCTTCAGACCCTCGTAGACGTTCGGCGGGATCTCCGTCGGCAGCAGCTCGTCGGCCGTCTTGGCGAGGATGCGGGCGACGTCGAGCGCGACGTTGCCGACGCCGAGGACGGCGACCTTCTCGGCCTCCAGCGGCCAGGTGCGCGGGACGTCCGGGTGGCCGTCGTACCAGGAGACGAAGTCGGCCGCGCCGTAGGAGCCGTCGAGGTCGATGCCGGGGATGTCGAGCGCCCGGTCGGCCGTGGCGCCCGTGGAGAAGATCACGGCGTCGTAGAAGGCACGCAGGTCGTCGAGGTTGATGTCCGACGGGTAGTCGACGTTGCCGAAGAGGCGGATCTGCGGCTTGTCGAGCACCTGGTGCAAGGCGGTGATGATGCCCTTGATGCGGGGGTGGTCGGGGGCCACGCCGTAGCGGATCAGTCCGAACGGGGCGGGCATCCGCTCGAAGAGGTCGATGGAGACACCGGGCTCGGCGGCAACGCCGGACTTCAGCAGCGCGTCGGCGGCGTAGATACCGGCCGGGCCGGCTCCGACAATGGCTACCCGCAGAGGGCGGGGCATGGTGAAATTCCCTTCGAGCGGAGACAAGCGACTCGACGGCAACCCTAAGCTAAGGCAACCCTTACCTGGTACGCGGGTCGGGTCTATGACCTCATAAGGCGATCTTATGGCATGGGGGGCCTTCGTCAGGAGGCCGGGGCGGCGGAGGGAGCGAGGCATCGGCCACGGGTGTGGACGTCATGTGTTTGCGCGGGCGGTGAACGGCAACGCGGATTCCATGAATCGAACGAACAAGGACTCCAACGACACCACCGCGTCCCGCGAGACGACCGCCGCCAAGGCGCGCCGCACGGCCGGCAAGGCGACCGCCCCGGCCACCAGCACGGCCAAGAAGGCCGCGGACAAGGCGGGTGACACGGCGTCAGCCGCGAAGAACGGGGCCGGACGCGCGGCCGACTCCGCTGGCAGCGCGGTGCAGAGCGCGGTCAAGGGCGTGGAGGCGGGCCGCCAGGCGGTCGTGCAGGCCTCCGGGCAGGTGGCCGCCACCGCCAGGACGGCGGTGACCGTCCTCGCCCACCGCAAGCTCGTCGCCGCGGGCGTCGGCGCGGGCCTGACCGCGCTGACCGCCGCCTCCTACCTGGCCGGACGCCGGTCGGAACGCCATGTGCACGGCCCGCTGACCCGGCTCACCGGCGGACGCATCTGACCCTCCGGCCGCACGCCGACGCGGTACGGCGCTCGGGAGGCAGCGGCGTGGGCCGCTGCCTCCCGAGCGCCGCGGAACTCCGCTGCGGCCCCGGCCGGGCGACCTACCAGCGGGCCTCGACCTGGTCCTTGATACGACGGTCGTACAGGTCCCGGATCGCGGTGAGCGTCTCCTCGGAGAGCGCCGGCAGCGCGGCGGCGGCCGCGTTGGCCCGCGCCTGCGCGGGAGTGCGAGCGCCCGGGATCACGGTGGTGACCCCCGGCAACTGGATGATCCAGCGCAGCGCGAGCTGGGCCGGGGTGAATCCCTCGGGCGTCAGCCCGGCGAACTCCACCGCGGCCTCGACCCCCCTCTCGTAGTCGACACCCGAGAACGTCTCGCCCTGGTCGAAGGACTCGCCGTGCCGGTTGTACGTGCGGTGGTCGTTCTCGGCGAAGACCGTGTCCTTGGTGTACCTGCCCGACAGCAGCCCCGACGCCAGCGGCACCCGGGCGATGATGCCGACGCCCGCCTTCTCGGCCGCCGGGAGGACCTCCAGGAGCGGCTTCATCCGGAACGGGTTGAGGATGATCTGCACGCTCGCCACGTTCGGCCGGGCGATGGCCGTCAGCGCCTCCGCGCAGGTCTCCACACTGACGCCGTACGCGGCGACGCGCTCCTCCTCGACGAGGGTGTCGAGCGCGTCGAACACCTCGTCGGACGAGTAGACCGGCGTGGGCGGGCAGTGCAGCTGCACCAGGTCCAGACGGTCCACGCCGAGGTTGCGGCGGGAACGGTCGTTCCAGGCGCGGAAGTTGTCGAGGACGTAGTTCTCCGGGATCTGGGCGACACGACGGCCCATCTTCGTCGCGACCAGCACATGGAGGTCCTGCCGGCTGCGCAGGAACGTGGCGATCGTCTGCTCGCTGCGCCCGTCGCCGTAGACGTCGGCGGTGTCGAAGAAGGTCACCCCCGACTCGGCCGCCGCCTCCAGCACCGTCAGGGCTTCCTTGTCGTCGACGTCTCCCCAGTCGGCGCCCAGCTGCCATGTGCCGAGCCCGACCACGGACGCGTGCTGACCCGACCTACCGAATGCGCGTTCTTCCATGCGGTCAGTCTGTCATCCACGGCGGTCCCGAGGGCTGAGCGGGAGCGAGTCCTGTCGCCGGGACGGCGGCCGCACATCACGACCGCCGGCCGGCCGGCACCACGGATCCACTGGACCGCGGTTTCCCCCCGGACGACTCGACCTCGGATTTTCCCCCGCACGACCGTGACGAGGGGCCACGCGGCCGGTTACCGTACCGGGCAGTAACCGGACCGTTTCCAGGAGGCCCCCATGCCGCAGCTCGAAGTCGCCGGAGCGAGCCTGACGTACGACGACGAGGGCCCCCGCGACGGCGACGGGGTACCTCTGGTCCTCATCCACGGCTGGACGGCGAACCGGCACCGCTGGGACCACCAGCTCGCCCACTTCTCCGAGAAGCGCCGGGTGGTCCGGCTCGACCTGCGCGGGCACGGGGAGAGCACCGGCGCGGGGGTGCGCACCATCGCGGAACTGGCCGACGACGTCCTCGCGCTCGTCGACCACCTGGAGATCGAGCGGTTCGTCCTGGTCGGCCACTCCATGGGCGGCATGATCTCCCAGACCATCGCCCTCGCCCACCCCGACCGGGTGGAGCGCATGGTGCTGGTCAACTCCATCGGCCGGATGACCTTCAGCCGCGGCCGGGGCCTGCTCATGGCCGCCTCGACCCGTGTCCCGTTCAAGCTCTTCGTCGCCGCCAACATCCAGCGCGCCTTCGCCCCGGGCTACCCGCGCGAGGAGATCCGCGAGTACATCCGTGCCTCATCGGCCACCCCGCGCGAGGTCGTCATGACCCTGTACGGCGCCATGCGCGCCTTCGACGTCCTGGACCGGCTCGGCGAGATCCGCATCCCCACCCTCCTCGTGCACGGCTACCACGACATCCAGCTGCCGGTCTCCCAGATGCTGCGCATGGCCAAGGCCTACCCGGACGCCGAAGTGCGCATCCTGGACGCCGGCCACGAGCTGCCCGTCGAGAAGCCGGCCGAACTGACCGCCACCCTCGACCGCTTCCTCACCGGCAGCCGCGTCTGACGCCCCGCCTCGCCGCCCGCACCCGCGGACGGCGAGGCGCACCCCGTGAGCGGCCGGGCTCACACCGCCGGACGCGACCGCGAGCGCCCACGCCCCGGCAGACCGCCGAGCGACCGCCACCCCGGTACGGCACCGGCCACGGCCCCGTCCGCGCACGTGAACGCGAACGTGGTCGGTGGGCGGGATTGCTCAGTGGGCCAACTGCCGTTCGGCGGCGGCGAGTACCTCCGTCACGCGCAGACCGAACGCCGCGTCGCACGGATGCGGCCTGCCACCGCGGGCCGCGGCCAGCAGGGCGTCACCGGCCCGCACCAGTGCCGGTACGGCACCCTCCTCGCCCGACGGGGGCAGGACGGACGTACCGGTCCGGCCCCGGAACTCGGCGGCCGCCCCCGAGGCGGCGGGCGGCGCGGAGAGGCTGAGCGTCACCGTGCTCGACGCCCCACCGGTGTGGACGAGCACCAGATGCACCGTGTCCTCGGCGCCGCGCACGGCGGTGACCTCCTCGACGTCCCCGAGCACCGGCAGCAGCACCGACAGGGCGTGCGGGCCGACATCCCACAGGGCACCCTTCTCCCGCCGCCACGGCGACGCCGCGAACGGGCTGTCGCTGTCTCCGTCGAACAGCGATCCCAGCCACTCCGCACGGGCCGTGAACCAGCCGCCGACGGCCGCCTGTTCGGTGATCCACCTCTCGGTCGCCGACTGGAAGCGGGCGGTGAAGAAGACCACCGTGGCCACCCCCGCCCGCTCGACCGCCTCGACGACGGCCCGCCCCTCCGCGACATCGGTGGCGAGCGGCTTGTCGAGCAGCAGATGACAGCCCGCCCTGGCGGCCCGCACCGCGAGCGGCGCCTGGACGGACGGCGGCAGGGCGACGGCGACCGCGTCCACATCGGCGAACAACGCGTCCACGTCCTCGTACACCGGCAGCCCGCCGTGCCGGTCCGCGAGCGCCTTCGCCGCCTCCGGACGCCGGCCCCACACCCCGGAGAGGTCCAGCCCTCCGTGCGCGCTCAGCGCGGGGGCGTAGGCCAGCTCCGCCCAGGGTCCTGTTCCGAGCAGTCCGATGCGCATGCCGTTGTCTCTCCTCGACGCGATGTGATGCGTGCCCCCGGGGGGGCCTCGCTTCCTCAGGACAGGGCCTGTTCGGTCCAGATGGTCTTGCCGGTGGGGGAGTAGCGGGTGCCCCAGCGCTGGGTGAGCTGGGCGATCAGGAAGAGGCCGCGTCCGCCCTCGTCGGTGGTCGCCGCGTACCGCAGATGCGGGGAGGTGTGGCTGCCGTCCGTGACCTCGCAGATCAGATGGCGGTCGTGGATCAGTCGTACGCGGATGGGCCCGCTGCCGTAGCGGATGGCGTTGGTGACCAGTTCACTGAGGATCAGCTCCGTGGTGAACACCAGATCGTCCAGGCCCCACTCGGACAGCGTCCGGGTGGCGTCCGCGCGGCACCGGCCGACGGCCACCGGGTCGGCGGGCACCTCCCACTCGACGACACGGCCGGCGTCCAGCGCCCGCGTACGGGCGACGATCAGCGCGATGTCGTCGCTCGCCCGGCTGGGCGGCAGCGCGTCGAGCACGGCCCGGCACGTGCCCTGCGGCGAGGTGTCGGCCCCGGCCAGCGCGGAACGCAGCAGCTCCAGACCGTCGTCGATGTCCCGGCCCCGGTCCTCGACGAGCCCGTCGGTGTACAGCACCAGCCGGCTGCCCTCGGCCAGGTCCAGTTCGGCCGTCTCGAACGGCAGACCGCCGAGCCCGAGCGGCGGACCGGCCGGTACGTCGGGGAAGTCGACCCGGCCGTCGGGCCCGGCCACCGCGAGCGGCGGGTGACCGGCCCGGGCGACGGTGCAGCCCCGCGACACCGGGTCGTAGATCGCGTACAGACAGGTGGCCCCCGTGATCGGGGCGGAACCGTCGTCCGCCTCGTCCTGGTCGATCCGGCTGACCATCTCGTCGAGCAGCCCGAGGATTTCGTCGGGCGGCAGGTCCAGCGCGGAGAAGTTGTGCACGGCCGTCCGCAGCCGCCCCATGGTGGCCGCCGCGTGCAGGCCGTGACCGACGACGTCGCCCACCACGACCGCGACCCGGCTGCCCGACAGCGGCAGCACGTCGAACCAGTCGCCGCCCACCCCGGCCTGCGCGGGCAGGTACCGGTAGGCGACCTCCAGCGCGCTCTGCTCGGGCAGGCTGCGCGGCAGCAGACTCCGCTGCAACGTCACGGCCATGGTGTGCTCGCGCGTGTAGCGCCGCGCGTTGTCGATGGAGACCGCCGCCCGGGCGACGAGCTCCTCGGCGAGGGCCAGCTCCTCCCGGTCGAACGGCTCCGGCTTCTCCGAGCGCCAGAAGCTGGCGACGCCCATCACCAGGGGGCCCACCCGCAGCGGCACGGCGATGAGCGAGTGGATGCCGTACTCGACCACCTGCGCCGACCGTTCCAGATCCTGGGCCTGCCAGCCCTGTGACCTGCTGAGGTCGGTCTCCAGGATCGAGTGGCCGCGCTCGATGCTGAGGGCCTGCGGGGAGGAGGGGACCAGCTCGATCCTCTCGCCCACCTTGTACAGGGGGGCGTCCTTGCGGATCCCGCTGAACGCCGTGCGGCGCAAGGTGGTGACCGCCTCGGGTTCCTCTCCGCTGAGGGCCGCGGGAGCCAGGTCCACCGTCACGAAGTCCGCGAACCGGGGGACGGCCACCTCGGCCAGCTCCTCGGCGGTACGGGTCACGTCCAGGGTGGTGCCGACGCCCACCCCGGCGTCGTACAGCAGCTTCAGGCGTCCCCGCGCGGACTCCGCCCGGCCGGACAGGGCACGCAGGTCGGTGGAGTCACGGAGCGTGGCGACACTGCCGGACGGCTCGCCCTGGAGGTCGGTGGGCCGTTGGTTGACCGCGAGCAGCCGGTCGCCCACCAGGTGCACCTCGTCGTTGGCGATCCGGCCGGAGGCCAGCAGATCCGCCATGTGCGCCTCGAGCCCCAGGGAGGAGACGTCCTGGCCCTCGGCGTCGGCGGGCAGGTCCAGCAGGCGGTGGGCCTCGTCGTTGGCGAGAAGCAGCCGGCCTCCGCCGCCGACGATCATCACGCCCTCCCGTACGGCGTGCAGCACGGCGTCATGGTGCTCGTACATGCGCGTCATCTCGGACGGGCCGAGGCCATGGGTCTGCCGCAGGAGCCGCTTGCTGACCAGGGCCGTGCCCGCCGTGGCGAGGGCGAGGGCGGCGGCCGCGGCGGCCAGGACGAGCGGTAGCTGCTCCTTGGCGACCCCGCCCACCTTCTCGGTCGTGATCCCGGCCGAGACCAGCCCCACGACCTTTCCGCCCGGGTCCTCGACCGGCACCACGGCCTGGACGAGCGGCCCGAGGGTCCCGGTGATCTCCTCGGTGAAGGATTCGCCCTGCAGCGCCGGTTCGAGGGAGCCGACGAACCGCTTGCCGATGCGGTCCGGCTTCGGGTGGGTGTAGCGGATCCCGTCGGTGCTCATCACGACGATGAAGTCCACCCCGGACTGGGCCCGGGCCGCCTCCGCCCTCGGCTGGAGCACTGCCGTCGGATCTCCGGCGCTCAGCGCCTCCCTGGTGCCCGGGGCGTTGGCGAAGGTCTCGGCGACGGCGAGCGAACGGTTGCGCGCTTCCCTGGTGCTGTCGTGGCGGACCTGGAGGACCAGCGCCACCACGGCCGACACCACCAGCACCAGCACGATCACCACCTGCAGCAGGAACACCTGCCCGGCGACACTGCGCCCGCTCAGCGCCGACCACAGCCCCTTGAGAGACCACCAGCCCGGTTCCTGGTCAGCGGCGGCCGATCCGTGCGGTACCCGCCGGGCGCCGTCGTCCCGGCCCTGCTCGCGCTGACCACGGGGGCGGCGGGTCGACTGAGCACGGGATCGACCCGGGAGACGGACCATGTGCCCATGTCTACACTGCCCCGCGTCCGGAGGCGAGAGGGGGTCACACCCTGTGACAGCCTTGCCCCCGGCCGTACGACCGAGAAGGGTTCCGACGCCGTCCCGAGCGCCTTCGACATGCCGATTCCCATGAGTTTCCTGTGAATCCGCGAGTCGCTTGAACACCCCGCGGTCCGGCTCCGTATAGGGCGGGGGTTTTATATGCCCGGACCGACCGCGACGTTGTAGGAGTCACCGTGGGACGCACCACCAGGCGCAGACGCCCGACAGGAGCACGGCGCGCGACCTCCGCCGCGATAGCGCTGATCTTGGGCGGAGGCGGGCTCGTGGCCGCGAACGTCTACGCGTCGGCCACCGAGGACGGCGGTACCGAGGAGTCGGGCCAGTGGGCCAACTCCGCCGCCGCGACGATCGACTGCCCGGACGTCGGCAGCGAGCTGACGGACGTGCCCGAGGGGGCGCGCGGGGAGGTCGACAACGAACTCGCCACGCTCGACCGGCAGATAGCCGAGGCCTATCAGCGGCTGCAGAACTCCGCGCAGGCCCAGCAGCAGGACGGCGGCTTCGTCGAGAACGCGATCGTGAACCCGCTCAAGGAGAAGCGGGCCGCGACGATCGAGCGCATCGCGATCGCCATCGACCGTGTCGGGGACCGCCCCGAGGGGCTCGACTCCCTCGCCGCCTGCACACTGCGCGAGACAGGCAACGAGAACGGGGGCGACCAGAACGGCGAGGGCCAGGGCCAGGACCAGGGCGACGAGCAAGGCGGGGAGGGCCGGCAGGGCGGGCAGGGCAACGGCGGTCAGGCGGGCAACGGTCCGGTGGCCGCGGACTTCCAGGACATCACCTCCGTCCAGCCGGGCGCCCAGGGCCCGGCCGAGGGACAGAACGCCTCCCGCGGCTCCTTCACCACCGCCTGCGGAGTGAACGCGAACGGCGTGTTCAACTCGGACAACGTCATCGTCGCCCCCGGTGTCAGCAACGGCGCCCACCACTTCCACGACTACGTCGGCAACCAGGCCAACAACGCCTTCGCCGGCGACGAGGACCTCGCGGCCGCCGAGACCAGCTGCGAGAACCAGGACGACAAGTCCTCCTACTTCTGGCCCGTGCTCCGTCTGCAGAACGGCACGGTCGAGCAGGACGCCAACTCGCCGGGCGGCGGCATCGAGGGCAACGTCGGTGAGATCGTGACGCCCAAGGAGGTCACCATGACCTTCGTGGGCAGCCCGCAGGGCGAGGTCACCGAGATGCCGCGCCTGCTGCGCATCATCACCGGTGACGCCAAGGCGTTCGTGAACGGCCCGGCCAACGCCAACGCCTCGTGGAGCTGCACCGGGTTCGAGGACCGGCAGCTGAAGGACAAGTACCCGCTGTGCCCCGACGGCAGCGACGTCGTCCGCACCTTCAAGTTCCAGAGCTGCTGGGACGGCCGCAACATCGACAGCGCCAACCACCGCACGCACGTGGCCTTCGCCGCCGCCGACGGCAGCTGCCCGGGCGGCTTCCGGGCCATTCCGCAGCTCGTCCAGCGCATCGTCTACGACGTCGACGCGCCGAGCCTCGAGGACGGCGGCCGTACGACTCCGCTGTTCGCGGTCGACTCCTTCCCCGAGCAGGTCCACAAGCCGGTCACGGACCACGGCGACTTCATCAACGTCTTCGACGAGGGCCTGATGCGCGCGATGGTCGACTGCATCAACGAGAACCGCGAGTGCGACGCGGCGGACCTCGGCGGCGGCCAGGGCGACGGTGGCGGCCAGGGTAATGACGGCGGCCAGGACAACGGCGACGGCGGCGATCAGGGTGGCGACGCCGGCGGCGACCAGGGCCAGGGCCAGGACGAGGAGCAGCCCGGCGACGACCAGGGCAACGGCGGCGACCAGGGCCAGGGCCAGGGTCAGGACCAGGGCCAGGACCAGCCCGGCAACCAGGACGACCAGAACCAGGACCAGGGCCAAGACCAGAACCAGGACCAGGGCCAAGACCAGAACCAGGACCAGGGCCAAGACCAGGACCAGGGCGAGGACGCTGAAGCGGGCCAGCCCACGGACGACGCCGACGCGCCCAAGCCTCTCGCCTCTCCGAAGGCGACCCAGCGGGAGAAGGCGGCCGGGAAGAGCGACGACAAGGGCGACGACAAGGGCGACGAGGCCGCCGCCGACCAGACCCCGGCGGGGAACATCCCCTCCGCCGCGGGCGCCGGCCAGGACGGTTCCCAGGGGTCGCAGCAATCCACGGGCTCCCAGTCGGCCACCGGTGACCTCGCCGACACCGGCGCCCAGATGTGGCCCGCCGCGCTCGGCGGCGTTCTCGCGCTCGCCGGTGTCGTCCTGCTCCGCCGCGTCCGGCGCGGCGCGATCCGATGAAACCGCGGAGCCGTTGAACCGGCACCCCTCCGCCATCCGGACCCGGTCCGGTGCTTCCGTCAACCTCGCTCGTACGGCCGGGAGTTCATCCCGCACCGGACACCGGACGAGGCGGATCACGGCGGAGGGGCGCGCTGTGCGACGGGCCCTCCCGAGGCTCTCCGGGGGCCCGTCGCACAGCGACCGGGCACGGGAGCGTTCCCCCCGGGCCGTCGCCGCGCCCATGGTCACGAAAGGTCATCGATCTTCCCCGCGCGACCGGAATCGGCTGTCGCACCCTCTGCTTTCAGCCGTACACTGACAATTCGTATGCATGCGGGTGTAGTTGACGGGGGGATCCGACATGTCCGGAGACCAGTACGGGCCATACGGAACGAGAGACCAGGACGGCTGGAGTCACAGCTACGTCGTCCCGCCGATGCCGTCCGCGCCGCCGCCCGGCCCGGCGGACCCTTGGCGCGCCGTCGGCGTGGGCCTGCTCAACCTCAGCGGTCTCGGCCTCGGCTACGCCCTCGTCCGCCGCCCCCTGCTGACGCTGCTGTGCTGGGTGGCCACCGGCATCCTGCTCTTCACGGTGCTGCCGGCCGACCCCGACGGCGTCTCCGGCGCGACCCTGGCCGTCTACGGCCTGTTCCTGGTCCTCACGGCCGTCCACGGGGCCATGGCCGGCCTGCGCAACCGCCTGGTGTGGCCCGCGCAGTCCCCGCTCGCGATCGCGCTGGGCGTGCTGCTCCTCGGCGTACCCGTCGCCGGCTCGCTGCTGTACGAGAGCGCACGTGACGAGGCCACCGAGCAGATGCTCCTGGACCGCCTGGACACCGCCGACGACCTCGTGCGCAAGGCCTCGGGCGAGTCCTTCGGCACCACCCAGTCCGAGTACCGCAGGGCCTTGAGCGCCTACGACGACCTCAGCACCGACCACCCCGACTCGCGGGCGGCCGAGAAGGTCCCGGACCGGCTGAAGACGTTCTACACGACGGTCGGCGCGCCCTACGAGGAGCAGGAGTACTGCGACGCGATCGCGCCGCTTGAGTATCTGCGCACGGTCCCGCAGACCGTGGGCAAGAAGGACCTCGGCTCCCTGTCCACCTGGCCCGACGACCGGCTCGCCACATCCCTGTACGAGTGCGCCTCGGCTACCCTCGCGAGCGGCGCCGGCGACTGGACCGACCACTTCCGCGACCTGCTGGACGAGTTCCCCGACTCGGAGCAGGCGGCGAAGGTCGGGCCCGACGTCAAGGCGGCCGTGGACAAGGCGATCAAGGCCGTGGGCGGCGACGACCCGTGCACCGCCGTACAGCAGCTGGAATCCCTCAGCCTCCAGGTCAAGGGCCTGCCCGGGGAGAAGGCGGGCATCGACAAGGCCCTCGCCGACGACGCCGCCCGGGCCGACCGGTCCGCCTCCACCGGCGTGTACACCTGCGGCGTGGCCCAGTACAAGGACGGCGAGTTCGCCGACGCGGTGACGTCGATGAACGACTTCGTCAAGGCCAACAAGAAGCACAGGAACGCGCCGCGCGCGAAGAAGATCGCGATCGCCGCCGAGATCGCGCAGGAGGTGCCGGCGGCGGGCAAGAAGCTGCCCACGACCCGTACCGGCGGCAGCATCACCGTCACGGTCAAGAACGACAGCCCCGACGAGATCCAGGTCATGTACACCGGCCCGGTGACCGGCACCTTCACCCTGAAGGGCTGCGGCGGCTGCACCAGCTACGACTGGACCCGCACGATCGACCCCAACTTCAAGCCGTGCAGCGGCGGCAAGAACTACCCGCAGCGCACGATCACCCTCCCGGTCGGCACCACGTACTTCCTGCACAAGCCGAAGGGCGGCACGTCCTCCAGCCCCGCCTCGGACACCGCCAAGCTGCAGTCGGGCTACATCTACACCGAGTGCGCCTACGTGACCACGGGCCTCGGCGCCAACTCGTGACGCGACCAGGTCGGCCGGGTGACCGCGACGGGACGGCCGGCAGGGGCGGACTCAGCCCCTGCGGCCCTCCACCCACGCGGCCACGTCGTCGAGGTCCTTCACGACGGCCCTGCGCACCGCACGGGCACCGACCCCGCCCAGCACCTTCGCCAGCAGACCGGCCACGGCACCGGCCGGCACCGCCGTGAACGTCATCCGGACGGTCGTCGCCGCGGGCCCGTCGGCCCGCAGCTCCCACGTGGAGACGTAGTGGGAGCCATGGGACCGGGCCTCCACCACATAGCGCTCGGGCGGCTCGCTCACGGTCACCCCCATCTCCTCGGTGGCGTCCCTGCCGAACATGCGGCGGGTCTCCCGCCACCGCGTGCCCACACCGAACGCCCCGCCGGTGAGGACCTCCACCCCGACGACGCCGCTCAGCATCCGCTCCATTCCGGCGAGGTCCGTGAGGGCCTCCCACACCCGCCCCCGAGAGGCGGCCACCCGCCGCTCCACGACGACACTGCCGCTGGTCATGACTCCCATGAAAGCACCGGGCCCCGACAACCGCCCCAGGACGACGACCGGCGCCCCCGAACCGGAGCAACCCCCGAAATGAGGAGAAGCCGATGACCGACCGCCCCGAGGGTGCCCCGGCCCAGCCCCAGCCGCAGGATCAGCCGTCCGCGACTCCGCCCGGACCGCCCGGACAGCCCGGCCCGGAGCACCAGGCCCCGCCCCAGCCGGCCGCGCAGCAGACACCGACCCAGGCGCAGCTCCCGGCCTCGCCGGGCGCCTACCCGTACCCCAACCCCCAGTCGCCCGCCGGATTCGGCCCCCCGGCCGCCTCCGTCCCCACGCAGCACAACCCCTACGGGCAGCCACAGCCCGGCGGCTACCCGCCCGCCGGCTACCCCGTGGCTCCCCCCGCCCCCGGCTCCGGCGGCGCCGGACGCGCCGTGCTCTGGGCCGTGCTGGGCGCGGTGCTCGCCTCCGCCGCGTGGGCCGGGGGCGTCTTCCTCCTCGGCCGCGACGACGAGGCGGACCTGCGCGGATACGAGGTCAAGTCCGAGCTGTGCCGGGAGGTGGACCACTCCTCCTTCGACGACGAGTACCCGGAGGAGGACTCGAGCCCCGTGAACCAGTCCCTGGAGCACGAGGCCCTGGACCAGAGCTACTGCAGCCTCTCCCTGAAGAAGTCCTCGGCGTCCACGCTCTCCGACGCGTACTTCTCCGTGGAGCTCGAACTGCACAAGAAGACCGACCCGGGCCCCGAGTTCACCGCCCGCTGGGCCGAGTACGACCAGCGCTACGACGACTACGAGGTCGAGAAGATCAGCGGCTTCGGTGACGAGGCGTACCTCGTCACGGAGGACACCACCTCCGGCGACGACAGCAGCGGCAGCCGCTCGGCCACGCTCGCGGTACGCGACGGCTGGGTGACGTACGAGATGAGCTGGAGCGCGTACGCCTCCTCCTACGACGACGACGTCACCCTGCCGGAGGTGGACGAGGTCACGGACTGGCTCAAGACCGACACCACCGCGACGCTGGAGAACCTCAGGGAGATCGACGGCGTGTAGGGCCCGCCGTTCGGATCACGCCCGGGCCGCGGGCAGAGTGGAGGCGGGGGCGCCGACGCCCCCGCCTCCTTTCCCTCTCACCCTCACCCGGGTCAGTCGCCCGCGGCCTTGGCGTAGTCCTGCGCCATCTGCCCGGCGAAGTCGTAGAGCACGCACTGCTCGTCGCCGACGACCCATGCGTCATGGCCCGGCGGGCAGACGAAGACGTCGCCCGGTCCCACCTCGCTCTCACCGCCGTCGTCCATACGGAGGTGCATGCGCCCCTGGACGACGTAGCCGTTGTGGTGGATCTCGCAGCTGTCCGTGCCCGCGATCGGCGCGACCGACTCCGACCAGCGCCAGCCCGGCTCGAAGACACCGACGGCGAAGTCGAGCCCCGTGAGGTGGACCGCTTCGAGGTGGCCCCGCGGGAAGTCCCGCCGTTCGTCCGGCTTCTCGACCGTCTTGATCTCCAGCATGGCGGCTCCTTCCGTTCCGTCCCACCTCCCCATCGTCCGCCTGTCAAGCCGGGGCCGCCATCCGGGGGCCGGTGGTGCAGGAGATGCCGGGGTGACGTGAGGGCCGTCTAATGAGGGTCGGAGATCGTCCCAGGGAGAGCGATGCGCGCAAGGCGTTCCGACGGCAAGGGCGTGGGCACGGGCAGAACCAGTGGTCTGCGGAGACTCGGCGAGTGGTGCGCCCGGCACTTCGTGATCGTCATCGTCGGCTGGCTGGTGGTGCTGGCCGCCCTCCAGGTCCTCAACCGCTCCTTCGGCGGCGACTACTCCGACGACTTCTCCCTCTCCGGGGTGCAGTCCCAGAAAGGCCTGGACGTTCTGCAGCAGCACGACCCCGCGGCCGGCGGCTACAGCAGCCAGGTCGTCGTGCACGACAAGGACAAGCCGCTGACCCAACTCGGCTCCCAGATGTCCGAGACGGTCGACGACCTGCAGAAACTGCCGCATGTGCTGTCGGTGCAGAACCCGCTCACCACGGCCTCGTCGCAGTCGTCCGACCAGTCCGACCAGTCGGGACAGTCCGATCAGGCGAAGCAGCCGGACGTCGGTCCGCTGTCCTCCGACCAGAAGACGGCGTACATCACCATCCGCTTTGACGTACAGCCGTCGACCCTCCAGGACAGCTACCTCGACGGAGTGGACGACTCCGTGCAGCCGCTGCGGTCGGCCGGTGCCGAGGTCGAGTACGGCGGCCCGCTCGGCGAACTGGCCCGGCCCGCCGCCGACGACCGGATGAGCGAACTGATCGGCTTCGGGGTGGCGATCGTCGTCCTGCTGATCGGCTTCGGCAGTGTCATCGCGGCCGGCCTGCCCCTGGTGACCGCGCTGCTCAGCGTGATCGGCGGCCTGGCCTGCCTCGGTCTGCTGGCCGCTGCCTTCACCTTCGCGACCGTCTCCCCGACGCTGGCCACCATGATCGGCATCGGCGTCGGCATCGACTACGCCCTGTTCCTGATCACCCGTCACCGCCAGGCCCTCATGGACGGCGCGGACCCGGTGCACGCCGCCGGCCGGGCCGCCTCCACCAGCGGCCACGCCGTCCTCGTCTCCGGCTGCACGGTGATCGTCGCCCTCGGCGGGCTGTACGCGTCCGGCGTGAGCTTCATCGGCAAACTCGGGCTGGCGGCCGCGACGACCGTCGTCTCCGCGATCGCCGGCGCCCTCACCCTGCTCCCGGCCCTGCTCGGCCTCATCGGCAGACGCATCGACCGGTACCATCTGCGCCGCCCCGTCGCGGAGACCGGCGTCCGGGAGGGCGAGGAGGTCACGGGGACCTGGCACCGCTACGCCCAGCGCGTGGAACACCACCCCTGGCGATTCCTGACGGCCGGCGTCGTGACCGTGGCGATCCTGGCGATCCCCGTCTTCTCCATGCAGCTGGGCCATATCGGGGACGGCGCCGACCCCACCTCCTTCACCGACCGGCGGGCCTACGACCTGATGACCGACGCCTTCGGGCCGGGCTCCAACGGGCCCCTGACCGTCGTCGTCGACCAGACCTCCGTCCCGTCCTCCGACCGGCAGTCCCTGCAGAGCACCGTGCAGAAGGACCTCGACGACGTGAAGGGCGCCTACGCGGTGACGCCGCTGACCCCCACCCAGGACGGGGACGTCCTGGTCGGCACGGTCTACTCCGCGCAGTCCCCGCAGAGCGCCGACACCACGGACCTGGTGAACCGCCTCGTCGACGACACCCTGCCCGCCGCGGTCTCCGGCACCAAGGCCAAGGGCTACGTCACCGGCACCACCGCCTCCCAGGTCGACTTCCGCGACATCGTGGCGAGCCGGCTGGCCGTGATCATCGCCGTGGTCGTCGCCCTCGCCTTCCTGATCATCCTCGCGGTCTTCCGCGGTCCGCTCGTCGCACTGAAGGCGGCGGTCCTCAACATCCTCTCCATCGGGGCCTCGTACGGCGTGGTCGTCGCCGTCTTCCAGTGGGGCTGGGGCGGCCCGGCCCTCGGGGTCAACGGCAAGGTGCCCATCGAGAGCTACGTCCCGATGATGATGTTCGCCATCATCTTCGGCCTCAGCATGGACTACGAGATCTTCCTCCTCTCCCGCGTCCACGAGGCCTGGCAGCGCACCGGTGACGCCCGCGGCGCGGTCGCCCACGCCCTGGAGATCACCGCGCGCGTCATCACCTGCGCCGCCCTCATCATGGTCAGTGTGTTCGCCGCGTTCATCGTGAGCGACAACATCGTGGTGAAGATGCTCGGTCTCGGCCTCGCCGTGAGCGTCCTGATCGACGCGACGGTGGTACGCCTGCTGATGGTCCCCGCGGTGATGACCCTGCTGGGCAGCCACGCCTGGTGGACTCCGCGCCGGCTGGACCGGGTGCTCCCGCACATCGACGCGGAGGGGGGAGACGCCGGAGCGGCCGGCCCCCACCGGGTGGGGACCGACCGCCCGGCCGATTCGTTCACGAAGTGAACTGACGCCTCGTCAGAAGGTCAGCTTCCAGCTGTTGATGTAACCGGTGTCGAGGCTGGCCACGTCCTGGACGCGCAGCTTCCAGGTGCCCGCGGCGGTCTCGGAGGACGCGTCCACCGTGTACATCGCGATCACGTCGTCGGCCGAGTCGGACGACGAGGAGTTCTTCAGCCGGTAGGCGGTGCCGTCCGGGGCGACGAGGTCGATGACCAGGTCACCGCGCCAGGTGTGGACGATGTTCACGTCCACGGTGAGCGGGTTGGACGCGGCCCCCGCCCGGTTGACGTTGATCGGGGACTCGACGGTGGAGTTGTCGGGGATCTGGTAGTCGGCGGTGTTCTCGAAGACCGACTGGTTGCCCTCCTCGTCCACCCGCCAGGCGAAGCTCGCCGTACCGGTCTCGCCGGCCGCGTCCGTCACCGTGACCGTCGGCGTCCAGGTACCGGCCGTGGTCGGGGTGCCCGAGATCCGGCCGTCGGCGGCGTCGACGGACAGCCCGTCGGGCAGACCGGTGGCCGCGTACGACAGGGCGCCGGCGTTGGTGGAGGACGCCTGGACGTCCAGCGTGACGGCCTGGCCGACCAGGGAGTACTGGGCCGCCGGCGGAACGACGGTCACACCGTCGAGGATCCGGGAGCCGACGTTGATCGCGGCCCAGGCATTGGCGGTGTTGTTGTAGGTCACCGAGCCGAGCCCGTACAGGTCGGCGGCGGCCTGGAGAGTGGCGGTGCGGGCGCCCGCGTAGTTGGTCGTGGACGTCATGTACGTGGTGAGCGCCCGGAACCAGATCTTCTCGGCGGCCTCGCGGCCGATCGGCGTCACCGGCAGGTTGTCGTACGTCGGGGAGTCGTAGGACACCCCGTTGACGACCTTGGCGCCGCTGCCCTCGGAGGCCAGGTAGAACCAGTGGTTGGCCGGACCGGAGGAGTAGTGGACGTCGACGGAGCCGAGCGAGGACGACCAGTAGTCGCGCGAGGCGCCGTCCTTGCTGGGCTTGTCCATGTAGCGCAGCGGCGTGCCGTCGCCATTGATGTCGATCTTCTCGCCGACCAGGTAGTCCCCGACGTCCTCGGGGTTGCCGGCGGCGAACTCGACGGCGGCGGCGAAGATGTCGGAGGTCGCCTCGTTCAACCCGCCGGACTCACCGCTGTAGTTGAGATTGGCGGTGACCGAGGTGAGGCCGTGCGTCATCTCGTGCGCGGCCACGTCGATCGAGGTGAGCGGGTTGGCGTTGCCCGACCCGTCGCCGTACGTCATGCAGAAGCAGGCGTCCTGCCAGAACGCGTTGACGTAGTTGTTGCCGTAGTGGACCCGGCTGTACGGGGCGACACCGTCGTTGCGCAGCCCGTTCCTGCCGTGCACGTTCTTGTAGTAGTCCCAGGTCAGCGCCGCGCCGTAGTGCGCGTCCGCGCCCGCCGTCTCCAGGTTGCCGGTGGTTCCGTCGCCCCAGATGTCGTCGGAGCCGCTGAACAGGGTGCCGGTGCCGGAGGAGCCGCGGTTCAGGTTGTACGTGCGGTGGTTGCCCCGGTCGGCGTCGGTCAGTGTGTACGACGAGCCCGACTGGCTGGTGCCGAGGGTGACCGTGCCGCTGTAGCGGGTGTTGCCCGTGCCGGTGTGCACGCCCTCGTACTCGAACAGCTTCTTGCCGGTCTGCGCGTCGGTGATGACGTGCAGCTCGCTCGGGGTGTCGTCGTGCTGGAAGCCGCTCACGACGGTCTCGTAGGCGAGGGTCGGCGTGCCCTTCGCGGCCCAGACGACCTTGCGGACGCTGTCCGCCTCGGTCTTGGCGGACCCCTCTTCCTTGGCCGCCTTGAGCGCCTGCTTCTCCGCCGCGGCCCTGCTGACCTCGGCGCTGAGGTCCGAGACCTTCAGCCGGGGCTTGTAGGACCGGGTCACGCTCTCGACCGCGCCGGACTTCGACGCGTGGACGATCAGATCGCCGCCGAGGACGGGGAGACCGGCGTAGGTGCGCTCGTAGCGGGTGTGCACGGTGCCGTCGGCGTCCTTGACGACGTCCCGGACCCGCAGCTCCTCCTTGCCGCCCAGGTCGAGGCGGTCGGCGGTGCTGTCGGTGGCCTTGTCGGCCTTCCGGATGAGGGTCTCGCGCTGAGCGGGAGTCAGTTTCGCGGGGAGCGATCCGCGGTCGGGCTTCGCGGCCGCGGGACGGGCGGTGCCTTCGCCGCCGTCGTCGCGAGCACTTGCGCCTGGTACCGCCACCGCGAGCATCGCTGCCGCGACGACGAGGGTGGCCATGGCCGTTGTACGTCTGTGGGGGGTGGATCTCACGCGAACTCCTTTGCTGCGGCCGACGTGGTCGAGCGGCCGTACGAAGGACCCGGCGCGCGGATGGGGCACCGGGTGGTGCAGGAAGAGCTGCGATGCGGGTGCGCGTGCTCCGTTGTGAGACGGAGTGGGCACAGAGTGACAGACGTGAGCTGCTTATGTCAGGGGCATATCAAGTCTTTGGCCGGAATCCACTCGATCATTGAGTGGTCAACGACAGGCCGACCGCAGCCGACTCGCCCTCGGCCCGAGGAGCGTTCGGGAGGAGCCCGAGTGCGGCGCCGCTGTCAGCCGTCGGTCGGGGGCGGCGGCGGGCCGTCCTCCGGTGACAGTGATGCGGTGTCCGACAGATGGTCGCGCAGCCACTGTTCGGTGTGGTTCACGTGCATCAGGGCGGCGGCGTTGCTGAGGACGGCGTCCCGGGCCGACAGGGCGTCGAAGATCGCCTGGTGTTCGGCGAGGGTGCGCCCCGCGGCCTGGTCGTCGACCAGACCGCGCCAGATACGGGCGCGCAGCGTACGGCCCGAGATGCCCTCCAGCAGGGTGAGCAGCGTTTCGTTGCCCGTGGCGGCGACGACGGCGCGGTGGAACGCCGCGTCGTGCGCGTTCAGCCGTTCGACGTCGTCGCGTGCCGCGCGCATCGCGTCCAGATGCCGCTTCACCTCCGCCAACTGTTCGTCGGTGATCCTGGTGGCGGCGAGCGAGGTGGCGACCGGTTCGAGGAGCCGGCGCACCTCCATCAGGTCCAGCAGCGCCACCGAGTCGCCCTGGAGCAGCTCCACCGCGCCACCGAGACCTTCGAGCAGCAGGCTCGGCTGCAGGCTGGTCACATAGGTGCCGTCGCCCCGGCGCACCTCCAGGACACGGGCGACGGCGAGCGCCTTGACGGCCTCGCGCGCCAGGTTGCGGGACAGGCCCAGCTGGGCCGCCAGCTCCGGTTCCGGCGGCAGCTTCGAGCCCGGCGGCAGCGCACCGGTGCGGATCAGCTCACGGATCTGCTCGATGGCCCTGTCCGTCAGAGACAACGCCCACCCCTTCCGACTCCGGAGTCAGGTCCACGACGCGCCCGACCTGTTCCTCATTCCCAGGGTGACGTCGATGATAGTGGGACGGCTGAGGGGGAGGGCGACCGCGGCGGCGGGCGGGGCCGTACCGTGGCGTTCGCGGAGGACGGCCATGGCCACGGCATGGACGAGGGGGCGCACGGGTGGAGTGGACATGTGAGGCATGTGGCCGGCCTGTGGTACAGACCGAGGGGGTGACGACGGCCGCCGCGGTACGGGCGCACGCCCGGCAGGCAGGGCACGATCAGGCGGGTGTGCGTCGGCTGTCGCCCTTGGGGGCGGTGCAGCGTTGGCGCACTGAGGCCGAGCGGGAGCGACAGAGGGCCGAGGAACGTGCGCTGCGGGCCGAGGAGCAGCGCCGTCGGGCGCCCTCGCGGACGGAGGGCCCGCCCAGCGGGGAACACCGGAGCATGTCCGCGATGTGCGTGACCCTGCCCGTGGTCTCGATGCCTCGGCCAGAGTGGCTTGGGCTGGGCGGTCTGAGCGCGGTCCTGCTGGGATTCCTGCTGCAGGCGGCGGGCTCCGAGGTCGGCTGGTGCTCGAGGAACCCGGACAGCGACGGGTACAACATGCGCGTGTCGGGGTCGTGTTCCGACACCCTGGCGAATGCCTCCGCGTTCGAGGTCTTCGCGGGTCACGTGTGGTTCTGGGTGCTGATGGCGGGAGCCGTGTCGCTGGTCACGGCGGCGGTGCCGTGGGTACGCCACCACCTCGCACCGAGGAAGTGAACACCGTTCGGCATCGAGTCCCGTACTGCAGATCCCTGCTCGCCGCGTGGCCTCTCACCTGTGCCACGGGCTCCAGGACGGACAGGCCCCCGGCGCGGTGAGCCGGGGGCCCGGGGGCGGGAGGGCGGCGGTTCGGGCTCGTCCGGGTGAGGAGGCCGAGCCGCCCCGGGGGAGCCGGGTGCGGTCGGCGCTCGCGCCGGGGTTCGTGCCCCGGCACCTGGTACGGGCACTGCGACCGCCTGGCCGCCGCACAGGGAGCCGGTCCGCTGCGCAGCGGCGTCGGCCCGCTATGCGGTGGGTGTGCCGCCCATGGTGCTGAGCGTCGACGCGTAGGCCTGCTTCTTGTTGCCACCGCGGTCGAACAGCAGCGGGTTCTCCCCGCTGCGCCAGGAGTCGCTGTCACGGATGCCCCACACCGTGATGCCGGTGCAGCGCGCCACGTTCAGACAGGCCCTGACCGTGTTGGCGTACGCGTTCGGCGGGGCCTGCGCGATGTCCAGCTCGGTGATCTGCACGTCCACCCCGAGAGCGGCGAAGCTGGACAGCGTGGTCTGGAAGCTGCCGGGAGGGCCGCCGGCGCCGAAGTGGGCCTGGAGACCCACGCAGTCGATGGGTACGCCGCGCGCCTTGAAGTCGCGGACCATGCGGTAGACGCCCTGCGTCTTGGCGGCGTTCCAGTCCTCGATGTTGTAGTCGTTGTAGCAGAGCTTGGCCGACGGGTCGGCGGCCCGGGCGGTGCGGAACGCCTCCTCGATGAAGCCGGTGCCCAGCACGTCCCGGAAGACGGAGCTGCGCATCTGACCGCTGCCGCCGTCCGCGAAGGCCTCGTTGACCACGTCCCACGAGTGGATGCGGCCCTTGTAGCGGCCCGCCACGGTGGTGATGTGGTTGTTCATCACGCTGCGCAGCGTGTTCGCGTCCCTGATGGAGTTGACCCAGCCGGGGAGCTGGGAGTGCCACACCAGCGTGTGGCCGCGGACCTTCTGGCCTCGGGACGCCGCACGGTTCACGATCTGGTCGGCGGAGCCGAAGGTGAACTGGCCGCGGTTGCGCTCGGTCGCGTCCCACTTCATCTCGTTCTCGGGGGTGACCTGGTTGAACTCGCGGTCCAGGATGCCGGTGTACTGGCCGTCACCGAGCCTTCCCGCGGCCACGGCTGTTCCGAAGTACCGTCCGGACTGGGCCGCTTGGGCGCCCAGTGTGCTCGCCCTCGGCGCGTCCGGCGCGTCCGGGGCGCGGTCCGCGCCGTTCGCGATGCCGGGTGTCACCAGGGCCACGACGGCTGCCAGGCCCAGTACCGACGCGCGGCGTCGGCCGAGCCGTTTCGACGGGTTCATCGTTCTCCTCGTACGGTCGGGTGCGGGTGATGGTCATGCGGGTGATGGTCCTGCTGGTGCTGGTGCTGGTGCTGGTGCTGGTGCTGGTGCTGGTGCTGGTGCTGGTGCTGGTGCGGGTGCGGTGGCCTCACGGCGTGGACAGTTCGAACCGTGCGACGCGGACCGAGCCGCCCAGAGCCTGGGTGGCGTGGTTGAAGAGGGCGAACCGGTAGCCCATGAAGAAGCGCCAGTCGTTGCCCATGGAGAAGGCGGGCCCGAGGCGGGTGAAGGTGACGCCGTCGGTGCTGTAGGAGAAGGTGGCGGGCCGGGGCGCTCCGGGACGGATGTCGGCGTTCGCCCGCAGCCAGACGCGACCGCCGGGCGCGTTCGCGCTCGCCCGCTCCACGCCCGTCCCGGTGGTGTTCCAACTGCCGTCCATCGTCAGCCCGTCCACCATCACGAGCCGGGTCACGCCGCCGTCCCGCTTGAGACCGATCCACGCGGAGGAGTCCCGCAGCAGCGCGAGTCCGGCCCGGTCGCCGTCGCGCATCGCCGAGTGGTCGAGCTGGATCGTGGCGGTGGAGGTCGGACCCTGGATGCGGTGCGTGAGGGTGTTGCGGGCCCAGTAGAGGTCGTTGGTGACCGTCGCCGTGCGCAGGGTCAGGCCGTTGTTCACCGACCACTTGGTGTTGTCGGGGTTGTGGTTCCACTCCCACTTCGGCTTGAGGGTCGTCCCGTCGAAGGTGTCCACACCGATCATCGGGGTGACCTGGCGGGGCGGAGCGGGCACCACGGGGGCGGGATACGAGGCGCCCCAGGCGCCGTTCACCAACTGCACCACGGGCCAGCCGTCCGAGGTCCAGGTGACCGGCGCCAGCGCCGGCACCCTGCCGCCCGGGTAGGCGTCCACGAACGCCAGGTAGTACCAGGCGCCGTTCTGCGTCCGCACCAGCCCGCCCTGGTGCGGGACGCCCCCGCCGGGGATGGGCCCGCGCAGATCGAGCAGGACCTGCCGCATGGTGTACGGACCGAAGGGACCGCTCGACGACTTCAGGATGTACTGGCCGTTCGCGGGGCGGGTCAGAAAGATGTAGTACTGCCCGTTGATCTTGTAGAAGCGGGCGCCCTCCAGAGTGCCCACGCTCGACGGTGTCGTGAACACCTGCTGGCTACGGACCTGGGTGCGGCCGTCGGGCGAGAGCTGCGCCACGCTGATCGTGGTGTTCCCGTACGCCACGTACAGGGTGTCGTCGGTGTCCACGAGCAGCCCGGCGTCGTAGTACGGCGTGCCGATCGTGGTGAGCCTGCTCCACGGTCCCTCGACTGCGGTGGCGGTGTAGATGTACGTCCTGGCGAAGTCGATCTGGCCCAGCCAGTAGAAGGTTCCGTTGCTCGGCCGGTGGGCCAGCGACGACGCCCAGATGCCCCGGACGTATCCGCGGCCACCGTTCAGGTCGTACTTGGCGCCGAAGTCGAGGCTCGGCACCGAGTGCCCGGCGATCTCCCAGTTCACCAGGTCGTACGAGCGCAGTACGGGGGCGCCCGGCGAGTAGTGCATCGTCGAGGCCGAGGCGTAGTACGTGCCGCCGACGCGGATGACGTCGATGTCCGCGAAGTCCTGCCAGACGACCGGGTTGGCGAAGTCCGCCGCCGCGCCCTCGGGTCCTTCGGCGGCGACGCCGGGGGACGCTCCGAGCACGGGGAGGAACGCACCCGACGCCAGGCCCGCGGCCGTGGTCAGCGCTCGACGACGGCTCATTGGGTGACGAGGGCATGACATATCCATCTCGGTCTCCTTGGGTGGCCGGGCCGTTGCGGGCGGCGGCGGGCGACCGCCGTGAGCGGGGCGGCGGAGGGCTGCTGCCGGATCGATGCGCTGTGCGTGGGGGGTGCGCTGTCTCTTCTCGCGGTGTGCGTCGGTCGGGGAGGTCAATCCCGTTCGTCATTTCGGACACCAGTCGACTCATCGAGCACTCTGGATGATAGGAGGACGATGAACCGAGTCAATACCTCTCGCATGATTCGACATTGACGTCGAAATATTTCGCTTCATCGTGGGGCCGAATTCGGTCGCTGTGAACGCGCGAGGTGTAAGTCGAGAGGTGTTGACATGTTCGGTCGCCTCTCTATGCTCCGGGACTACCACCCAGCGACCGATGTACTTCGATCGCGAACAAGGCCGAATCTTGCGCCCGTCTTGGTGATGTCAGGTGCACGACATTCAGTCCGATCCCGTGGCCCGGCACGTCCCCATGCGCGCGGCACCCGCATCGGCCCGCTGCTCCGCACAGCCGTAATCAAGACAAAGGAAGTCGCATGATCACCAGGACAAAGATCCTCTTACGGCCCGCCCTGGTCGCGGTCCTGCTCGTCCTGACCATGGCGGGCACGGCCCTGGCCGGCGGCCCCGGCGGGGGCGCCGCGCTCGCGGCCTCCGACCCGGCGGCCGGCCCCGCCCGAGCCGCCGCCGCGAGCGCCGGGTGCGGCAAGGCGCCCGCCCTGGCCAGCGGCACGCACACGATCCAGAGCGGCGGAAAGAACCGGAACTTCATCCTGCGGGTTCCGGACGGCTACGACCGCAACCGCGCCTACCGGCTGGTCCTCGGTTTCCACTGGCTGGGCGGCACCTCCAACGACGTCGCCACGGGCCGCACCGTGGAGACGGGCACGTGGGCCTTCTACGGCCTCCAGCGACTGGCGAACAACAGCACGATCTTCGTCGCGCCGCAGGGCCTCAACAACGGCTGGGCGAACTCCGGCGGCGAGGACGTGACCTTCGTCGACGACATGCTCAGGCGGATCGAGGCGGCCCTGTGCGTCGAGACCACGCAGCGTTTCGCCCTGGGCTTCAGCTACGGCGGTGCCATGTCCTACTCGCTCGCGTGCTCCCGCGCCCATGTCTTCCGCGCGGTCGCGGTGCAGAGCGGCGGCGTGCTCAGCGGATGCAGCGGCGGCGGTCAGCGCATCGCCTACCTCGGCGTGCACGGCCTCAGGGACAGCGTCCTGAACATCGCCGGCGGGCGGGCGATGCGGGACAGGTTCGTCCGGAACAACGGCTGCGCCGCCCAGAACCCCGCTGAGCCGCCGCAGGGCAGCCTGCAGCACCGGGTCACCACCTACTCGGGATGCGCGGCCGGTTACCCGGTCGCCTGGGCCGCCTTCGACGAAGGGCACATCGCCGCGCCGCAGGACGGCCGTGGTGGTGACAGCGGCTCCAGGACCTGGCTGCCGGGCGAGATCTGGAACTTCTTCACCCAGTTCCGTTCGACGACCGCTCCCTGATCACCCGGGCTTGCCGCAGGTGATCCGCTGACATCGACAGGCCGGCACCGGACGCGGTGCGAGCGTCCGGCGCCGGTCGGGTCCCGCCCGGGTGCGGGCCGTGCATGGCTGTGCGCGCCCGCCGCCGGGCTGGTGGTCGGCCGTCACAGCGCGACGAGCCGCCACTCCTGGCCGGTGCCCGTGCCGACGGGCCGTTGGACGACATGGGCACCCGCCTCGGTCGAGGCGCCGTCGACGTCCACGCACCAGCCGTTGCGGATGTTGACCAGCCGGTGATGGCCGTCGTCCGCGTCGACGAGCCTCCAGTGCTGGTTGTCGCTGCCGACGTCCCGCCACTGGATCAGCCGGGCGCCCTGGCCCGAGCCGCCGGGGCTGTCCAGCAGGTGGCCGCTGTGGCGGGCGGCCAGGCGGAAGGAGCCGTCGGCCTCGGGCAGCAGCCGCCACTGCTGGTTGACGGCGCCTGACCAGCCCCACTGGATGATCCCGGCGCCGTCGGCGGTGCTCGCTCCGGGAACGTCGAGCACATGGCCGCTGCGCCGGTTGACCAGCCGGAAGTAGCCGCTGAGCAGGGACACGGTGATCTCCGTGCGCTGCCCGGCGGCCAGCGACACCTTCCTGGCATGTGTGCCGAGGGACGACGGTGCGACGGTCGCCGTGGTGGACACGGTGGTCATGCCGCGACGGCTGATCAGGGTGACGTCCTGGTCGACGGCGGAGGTGACGGACAGCCTGGCGGTCCGTGCGCCCAGGTCCCATGCCAGGCTGTGGATCCGGATGCGGCCACGGGCCCGGACCCCGGTGATCGTGCCCTTGGGCAACTGGTCGGGAAGGGCGGGCAGGATCTCCAGCACTCCGGGGCGGCTGTAGAGCAGAGCCTCGGCCAGCACTCCGGGGATGGCGTTGGCCGCGTCCGCGTTGTAGATGTCGAGATCGGGGTTGTGGGAGGTCATCAGCGACCTGAAGACCATGTTGTTGCCGAGGATCTTCCGCAGGTTGCCGTAGACCTGTCCGCCGTCTTTCAACCGGGCCCCGGCCAGGGCCCGGTGGAGGCTGCCGTGGGCGGAGACGTTCTGGTCGCCGCGCAGTTCGAGGGCCCGTTTCGCCGGGCGGACCAGCGCGGGCTCCTCCTCCGGGTTGATCTCGTGCAGCGGCCAGGCACCGTAGAGGTGCTGGACGTGCCGGTGGTTGTAGCGGTCGGTGAGGCCCGGCCAGGACCATTCGGCCAGTGCCCCGTCGCCGTTGACGGTGTAGTCCGGGATCTTCGCGAGCAGCGCCGTCCAGCGCGCGACGCCCTGGCCGGCGCCCTGTTCGACGCCGAGGGCGTCGGCGGCGGCGATCGCGGCCCGCAGCGCGTGCCGGCCGGCCATGATGTCGCCGGTGGCGTTGACCGAGAAGCAGACGCCGGTGTTGGCGGGGGAGTTCTCCATGGAGAAGGACGGCACGAAGACCGCCCTGCCGTTCGCGTCGGTACGGGTGAGGAAGTCCTCGTAGAACAGGGCCAGTTCCATCAGCGCGGGCCCGAGTCGGTCCCGCAGGAACGCCTGGTCGCCGGTGACCTCGCAGTACTCCAGCAGCGGGTACAGCAGCCAGTCGGCGCCGCCGGTCCAGGTGTGGCCCGGGAAGTCGCCGCCGTCGAAGTGGAGCATGTGGCCGTACTCGCCGTCGGTGCGGGAAGGGGCGAGGAAGCCGCGGGCTCCGTAGAGGTTCCTCGCGTTGGTCCGCCAGTCGTCGAGCTGCCCGAGGATCAGGTCGAAGTAGCCCCGCATCGCCTCGGTGAGGTCGAGGATGTTGCCGCCGGCGACCTGGAGGTTGACGTTGGCGTCGGTGGTGAAGTCGTCGGCCCAGGCGGCGCCCCACGATCCCGCCCAGATCCCCGTGAGGCGGGGTGGCAGAGTGCCGCTGGAGCTGAGGAAGAAGTAGCGGCCCGAGTCGTACAGCCGCTCGAGCAGCGCCGTGTCGACGACGCGGCGGTCGGCGTTCTGACGAGCGATCAGTTCGCTGACGGAGAGCCGTCGGTCGGCGGCCGGGACGTCCAGGTCGAGGCGGGAGCGGTCGTAGAGGTCGGTGTGCAGGGCCGTGTGCCGCGCACGCAGGGCCGCGTAGTCCGTGCCGAGCGCGGCCAGCCGGGTGTGCAGCGGCTCCGGGTCCCATCCGGTGGACGACTCGTAGCGGCCCAGCTTCGTCAGCAGCAGCACCCTGGTCGCCTTGGCCACCACGATCGTGGGGCCGACGGCGGTGACCGCGGCGCCGGCACCCGAGGCGACGACCCGGGTGACGCCCTCATAGCCGTACGCGCCCTGGCCCGAAGGATAGGTGCCGCGCAGATTCAGGTATCCGGAGCCCTGGGCGACGGTGGCGCGTGTGGTGAAGCCCAGGCCCGCGGGCAGCCCGTCGAGCGCGGTGTGGACGCTCAGTGTCGTGTCGACCGTACGGCCGGGGGCCGGTGTCAGCTCGTGGACGATCACATCGTCGGCGCGTGAGACGAACGCCCGTCGGGTCCAGGTGCCGTGCTGGTCGGTCCAGCTCGAACTCACCTCCCCGGTGCGGAAGTCGGTGACCCGCCCGTAGTCGCGGACCGTCGTCGTGCCCGGCGTGCCGATGCGCAGTTCGTACGCCGGGTGGTACGACTGCGTCCAGCGCAGGGCCCAGCCCGCGGCGAAGTCCCGGTTGGCCCCGGCGTAGTCGCCCGCGAGGGCCTTGTCGCGTGCGCCTTCCAGCCGGCCGGCGATCACCGGCGGCCTCACGTCCCGGGTCCCGTTCGGCAGCACCAGCCTGTGGTGGTTGAGGACCACCTTCTCCAGGGCGGGCGCGCCGTACAGCACCGCCCCGTGCTCGCCGTTGCCCGTGAGGAAGCCGTCGGTCCAGGCGGCGGCGGGGGAGGTGTCGTAGATGCCCCGCTCGGGCAGCGTGATCTGCGGTGGGACGGCCGCGTGCGCACGGCCGGAGAACAGACCGCCGGGCAGGGCGGCGGTCCCCGTCGTCAGGGCGGCGGTGGCGAGGAACGTTCTACGGCCGAGGGGGCCGTCCGCCCTGGTGAGGCCACGGCGATCTCGTTTGGACATGGGATGAATCTAAGGGGTCACCCGCATCTCCTGTCCATACCCTGCTTGTGAGCCTCATGCGTGCAGGGAGTGATGGGATGAATCCTCCCGGGATTCGTGGTGCAACGGAGACGGTGCCGTCTGTCGGCGCTCCGCTCGTCCGGTGCGGTGGCCTGGATCTCGTTCGGCCGCCCGGGTCCGTCCCGGCAAGCCCGGACCGGGGGGTGCCCCGGCCGAAGCGCTTCGCGGCCCTCCTCGCGGCGGACCGGTCCGCGACGGTGCTTGCCCCAGGGCTCACACGGACTCGACGTCGGTGGTGGCGAGCTTCGCGTAGACCTCCGGCCGCCTGCGGCGGATCCGCGTCGCGAGCACCGCGCCGGTCGCGAAGACGACGGGGGTGAGCGCCACGAGCGTCCAGTTGACGGCGGGGGACGCGCCGGTGAACAGGTTGAGGCGGGTGCAGACCAGCCCGGTGATCACGGCCAGCAGGAGCGCGGCGGTGGCGGGCGCTGCGGCCGTGCGCAGACGTCCGGCCCCGGCGGCGCCCGGGTTGCGGCGGAAGAAGACGACCACCGAACAGGCCGCCAGGGTCTGGAGCGCGAGGATGCCCACCACGCCGGGGGTGTTCACCCACAGCAGGAACTCGTTGTACGGGTGCGCGCCGATCACCGCGAAGACGGCGGTGACGACGGCCGCGAGCACGGTCTGCGCGATGCCGGAGACCCAGGGAGAACCGTGCCGGGGGTGGACGCGGCCCAGCGGGGCGGGGGCGGCGCCCTCCACGGACAGGGCGTAGCCGTAGCGGGTGATGGCGTTGTGGAAGGCGAGCAGGGACGCCAGGAGGCTGCTGACGATCAGGACGCGTTGGAGGTCGGTGGCCCAGTCGCCGACGTAGCGGGTCATCGCGGTGAAGAACATGTCGGCCGGGTTCCGCGCCGCGGTCCCCACGGCCTTGTCGTCGCCGAACGCCTGGACGATGACCCAGACGACGAAGGTGTAGAAGAGGCCGAGGAAGCCCACGGCGAGGTACGTGGCGCGGGGCACGCTGCGGTCGGCGTCGCGGGCCTCCTCACGGTAGAGGGCGGTGGCCTCGAACCCGATGAAGGCGGCGACGGCGAGGCCGAGCGGTGCGCTCATCTTCGACGTGAGGACGTTGGAGGGGGCGAAGGAGGCCGTGCTCAGGCCGTCCGCGCCGCCCTTGAGCAGGATCGCGCCGGCCAGCAGCACCAGGATCGCGGTCTCCGCGATCAGCAGGGCGGCGAGGACCTTGGCGCCGACGTGGATGGAACGGAAGCCGAGGAACCACACCACGGCGATCGCCGCGAAGGCGTAGACGGGCCAGGGCAGGTCGACGCCCAGGAGGTCGTTCGCGGTTCCCGCGGCGAAGAAGCCGAACGCCCCGTAGGTGCCGATCTGCAGCGCGTTGTAGGAGAACACCGCGAGGAGCGCCGCTCCCAGCCCGGCGGGACGGCCGAGGCCCCGGGCGACATACGAGTAGAAGGCTCCCGCGTTGCGGATGTGAGGGGTCATCGCGGTGAAGCCGACCGCGAACAGGCACAGCACGACGCCGACGGTCAGATAGGCGACCGGGGCCCCGATGCCGCCGAAGAGGATGGCGAGGGGAGCGATACCCGCCATCACGGTGAGCGGCGCGGCGGCCGCCACGACGAAGAAGACGATGTCGCTGACGCCGAGCGCGGCCCGCTGCAGATGGCCGCTCGGTTCCGCCCCGGAGCCCGCCGGGGGAGGTGGAGGAGCGGTGAAGGTGTGGGGGTCGGTCATGGGGGTCTCCGCGCGCTGCGTGAGGGTCGACGGGTGGGTTGCTGCTCCGGCGGCGGGCCTGCGGTGGCGATGCCGTGCTCGTAGCGTCTCGCGGTGTGGACGGGAGGGGAACTGAAACCGATTCGGTTTCGGTAATTTAGGGGCCGCTCGGACCCATCGGGAAGAGTTTTACTGAAAGTCATTCGGTAAAGTTCGGATGGCCGTGTGCGAGGGGGCGTTGCCGCCCGCACGAGCGGGGAGACGGACGAAAAGGAGCCCATGTGCCCAGGCCGCGCACGCCTCTGCTGGACCGCCGGCGCATCGGCTCCGCCGCGCTGAGACTCGCCGACGAAAAGGGAGCCCTCACCATCCCCGCGCTGGCCAGGGAACTCGGCGTGGCTCCCTCGGCGCTCTACCACCATGTGTCCGGCCGGGACGAGATCATCTCGCTCATGCGGGAGGAACTGGCCCTGGAGACCAGCCCCGACGACTGGGACCCGGCTCAGCCCTGGGAGCAGGCGCTGGAGGACTGGGCCCGCTCCTACCGCAGGGCCTTCGCCGGGCATGCCGGGGCCGTGCCGCTGCTCGCCACCGCCCCGCTCGCCGAGCCCTTCCTGTACGCGATGTACGAGAAGGTCGCGGAACTCCTGCTGACCGCCGGCTTCGGCATGAGTCAGGTCATGCCCCTGATCAACGCGATGGAGAGCTTCGTCCTCGGCTCGGCGCTCGACCTCGTGGCCCCGCCGCAGCCGGCTTCCGACGTGCCCCGGGACACCGCCCCGCACCTCGTCGCCGTACTCGACCACACCCCGGACGACCACCGCCGCGCCGAACTCGCCTTCGACGCCGGTCTGCGCGCCCTGATCACCGGCTTCCGGGCGCTCCTGCCCGCGTGACCGGAAAGCGGAGACTCCCCGCACCCGCGTCCCGCAGACCCGAGCCCACCCGAGCCCAGCCCACCCGAGCCCAGCCCACCCGAGCCCAGCCCACCCGAGCCCAGCCCACCCGAGCCCCGCACACCCGAGCCCCGCACACCCGCGTCCCGCACGTCCGCCGGCCAGGACCCGGATGCCACAGTCCCGCACGCACACGACCGTATCGCCACCATCTCAGGCCTCACCGGAGGAGT
Source organism: Streptomyces sp. NPDC042364 (assembly GCF_056437585.1). Lineage (NCBI taxonomy): Bacteria > Bacillati > Actinomycetota > Actinomycetes > Kitasatosporales > Streptomycetaceae > Streptomyces > Streptomyces sp. NPDC042364. The sequence goes on from NZ_JBWKAJ010000020.1 coordinate 89,277, forward strand.
ACCGTCATGACCGCCTCGTTCCACGTCCTGACCACCGGCTACGCGGACACCCGCGTGGCGGGCACCGTCACCCTGCTCGTCGACGGCGCGACCGTCGCCGTCGTCGATCCCGGCATGGTCGCCGACCGCCGGCTGATCCTGGACCCGCTCCGGGAGCACGGCCTGGCACCCCAGGACGTCACCGATGTGATCTTCAGTCACCACCACCCGGACCACACGCTGAACGCCGCCCTGTTCCCCGAGGCCCGCTTCCACGACCACATGGCCGTCTACCGGAACGACGTCTGGGAGGACCGGAACGCCGACGGATACCGGCTCTCCCCGTCGATCACCCTGATGACCACGCCGGGACACACCTCCGAGGACGTCAGCACCCTGGTGACCGCGGAGGAGGGCCTCGTGGTCCTGACCCATCTGTGGTGGACCGCCGAGGGACCGGCCGACGACCCGTTCGCCCCCGACCGCGATCAGCTGCGGGCTGCCAGGGAGAAGGTCCTGGCTCTCGGCCCGTCCCTGATAGTCCCCGGACACGGGGCGCCCTTCGCGCCGTCGGAGTCGACGCCCCTGTGATCCCGTCGCTCCCGCCCCCCGCGGCCGGTGCACGCCGCGCAACCGGTTGAGAGGCATGCGCCGCGGCGGGATGCTGGAGTCAGCGCCCGTGCCGGGCGCACAGCGCCGCGCTGGAAAGCGGCAGGAACGACGTCGGGATACGCCCATGGACCACGAGCCCGACCCGACCACCGGAGCAGAGGGAACAGCCGTACCCGACGACTTCGCGGTCGTCGTCGACGCCCGCGGAGTCGTCCTGGTGTGGAGTGCGGGGGCCGGTCGGCTCCTCGGATACGAGCCCGACGAGGTGGTGGGTCGGCCGGCCCACCACCTGCGGACCGCGAGGCTGCCCTCCGCGGCGAGGCGCCACCTGGCCGCCGGTGAGCCCTGGACGAGCGACGTGGGGCTGCGGAAACGGGACGGTGACCGGATCATCGTGCGGCTCCGGGGCACGCCCCTGCTCGACGGGCGCGGCAGGACCCACTGGGTCGTCACCCCGGCGGTGGTGACCTACTCCGCCGGGCCGACGGACACGGGGCCCGCGGAGCTGTGGGACCTCACGCTCGCGCAGCTGCCGCTGCCCGTCGCCGTCTACGACAGCGAGGCCCGGTTCGTCACCTGCAACCAGGCGATGAGCCGGGCCATGGGACTGAACCAGGAGGAGATGAGAGGGCGGACGCTGTGGGAGATCTACCCCGCTCCCCCCGTGGACGAGATCGACCGCCTCCAGCACCAGGTCGTGCGCACCGGAGAGATGATCTACCGCGAGGAGCAGCCCTTCCGGGCCTCCGGCGAGGTCCGGGACCACGCGTGGTCACTGTTCCTCTCCCCGCTGAAGGACAGGGCGGGCGCCGTGCTCGGACTGTCGGCCCTGGTCATCGACATCACCGAGCAGTACTGGGCCCGCCGCCGCCTCGCCGTGCTGAACGACGCCAGCGTCCGTATCGGCAGCACCCTCGACGTGACCCGGACGGCCGAGGAACTGGCCGACGTGGCGGTGACGGGGTTCGCCGACTTCGCCACCGTCGACCTGCTGGAGTCGGTCGTCCAGGGACACGAGCCGCAGCCCGTACCCCCCGACACGCCGGTCGTCTGCCGTCGGACCGCGCAGCGGTCCGTGCTCCGCGGAATCCCGGAATCGGTGGTGCCCACGGGCGACATCGACATCCACCCTCCCCGCTCCCCGGCGGCCCAGGCGCTGATCACCGGCCGGGGCAGCTACCACAGGGTCGGTGACCCGGTGCTGCGCGAGTGGGCTGCGGCCTCCCCGGGCCGCGCCGAGAACATTCGGCGATTCAGGATCCATTCGGTGCTGATGGTGCCGCTTCGCGCCCGGGGCGTCACCCTGGGCGTGATGCTCCTGCTGCGCCACCGCACCGAGGAGGCCTTCGGCCCCGACGACCTGGTGCTCGCCGAGGAGATCGCCGCCCGGGCGGCGGTGAGCATCGACAACGCCCGCCGCTACACCCGCGAGCGGCACACCGCGATCACCCTCCAGCGCAGTCTCCTGCCCGAGCGGCTCCCGGAGGTCGAGTCGGCCGACCTCGCCTACCGGTACCTCCCCGCCGGCCCCGGGGACGAGATCGGCGGGGACTGGTTCGACGTCATCTCCCTGTCCGGGGGACGAGTGGCGCTGGTCGTGGGCGACGTGGTGGGCCACGGCGTGCACGCCTCGGCCACGATGGGCCGGCTGCGCTCGGCGGTACGGACCCTCGCCGACGCCGATTTCCCGCCCGACGAGCTGCTCACCCGGCTGGACGACCTGGTCATCCGCCTCGACCGGGAGGAGGGACCGGATGCGCGGCGTGCGGCGGAGGGCGCCTCGGGCGAGGTCGGGGCCACCTGCCTCTACGCCGTCTACGATCCCGTGGCCGGCCGCTGCGACCTGGCACGGGCCGGGCACCCGCCTCCCGTCCTGCTGCGGCCCGACGGCACCGTGGAGGTTCTGGACCTGCCCGCCGGACCACCGCTCGGCCTGGGCGGGCTGCCCTTCGAGGCCGCACGGATCGACATGACCGAAGGCAGCACGCTCGCCCTCTACACCGACGGCCTCATCGAGGCACCCGGCCGCGACGTCGACGTCGGACTCGACCTGCTGACCGAAGCGCTGCGCCGCCCGGCCGCCGACCTAGAGGAGACCTGCGACGAGGTGCTGCGCAAGGTGCGGCCCGACCCGCCTGCCGATGACATCGTGCTGCTCCTGGCCAGGACCGCCACGCTCGGCGCCGACCGGGTCACGACCTGGGAGCTGCCCCTGGAACCCGCGGCCGTCGGCCGCGCCCGCCGGATGGCGGCCGAGCAACTCGACGCCTGGGGGCTCGCCGACCTCGACTTCTCCACCGAACTGATCGTCAGCGAGCTGGTCACCAACGCGATGCGGTACGGCAACGCCCCCATCCACCTCCGGCTCATCCGCGCGGACGCCCTCATCTGCGAGGTGTCCGACTCCAGCAGCGCCGCTCCCCATCTGCGCCGGGCCAGGGTCTTCGACGAGGGCGGACGCGGACTGCTGCTCGTCGCCCAGGTCGCCGAGCGCTGGGGCAGCCGCCAGACGTCGGCCGGCAAGACGATCTGGGCCGAGCAGCCCCTGCCGGCCTAGGGGCGATCCCGGGACGGCCCCACCCAGGCGTTTCCTGCCGCTCTCCGACGGGCGCGGGCGCGGGTGCGGGCGCGGGCCCGGCCGACCGGCGACCGACCGGCGACCCCGGACCGCCGTGGAGGCCGGTCGCGGGGTGGTGCACGTTTTCTCATCAGTCAGCTCCGGCCATTACCACTCGGCGCGGGACAGCCTCGGGCACGTGCCGTGGGCCGACTGGGCGCGTACGCCCCGCTGCTCGGCTTCTCCCGCCGAACTCGCAGCCGGCGCCACCAAGGCGGCGGATCATCCGGCTCCACAGGTGCGTCCGGCAGCGCCGAAAGGACGCCGGCCTTCGCGTGCCAGCTGCGGAACACGCCGCGGAACATCGGGTGGGGCTCGTGCGGTAGGGGGCCCCTTGAGGAAGCCACTGTGCTCTCCTTCGCTTGGTCCGTTACCGTTCACGTTACCGTTAACGTGATTGTGCCCAGGGGAGCGGATTCCGTCAACGCCCGCCGCCGGACGGCTCACGGCCCGCCGGTGGCGTTCCGGCGCAGCCCCGCCCTCGTGGCAGTGCCGGGCCGGTGATGGCACGGCCGGCCGGGGAACCTGATTGACTTGGACACAGGGCGGCACAGGAACAGAAGCGAGTGGGCGGCGTGGCCGGACAGCGGGAAACGGAAGACCAGCGGGCGCGGGGCGGGAGAACGGTCAAGCGCGTCACACTGCGCGATGTCGCCCAGGCGGCAGGCGTGTCCCATCAGACCGTCTCCCGGGCGATCAACGGCAAGGGGGAGATCGACCCGGGGACCCAGCAACGCGTGCTCGACGTCGCGAGGCGGCTGCGGTACCGGCCCAGCCGGTTCGGCCGGGGGCTGGTCCGCCCGGACGTCGTATCCGTCGGGCTCATCGTCCCCGACGTGGTCAACCCCTTCTTCCCGGAGTTCGTGGCCGGAGTGATCGCGGCCGCGGACGAACGCGACTGGCAGGTGCTCGTGGCCAGTACCGAGAACGATCGGTCCAGAGAGCTGACCCTGGTCCGCTCACTCGGCCGGCAGGTCGACGCTCTCGTCGGCTACATCAGCCACCCCGATGCGCAGCTCGAGCCGTACGTGGGCACCGTGCCGCTGGTTCTGGTCGACCGCGGACTGGACTCGTCGAACCACGCGTTGGTCCACATCGACACCGCGGCCGGAATCCGGGCCGGGATGCGGCACCTCATCGACCGGGGGCACCGCCGGATCGGCATGATCGACTGCGAGTGCGTGAACGCCCCGACGCTCCGGCGCCACACCTTCCTCGAAGTCGCCGGCGAACACGCGCTGCCCATCGACGAGGGCTGGGTTGTCATGGGGGAGCAGAGCCCGGCCGGGGGCGCCGCCGCGTTCGAGGCGCTGCACGCCGCGCGCCCAGACCTCACCGCCGTGGTCGCCTTCAACGACCTGGTGGCGATCGGCGCGCTCCGGGCCGCCCGCCGGCTCGGCGTCCGGGTACCGGACGACTGCGCGCTGGTCGGCTACGACGGGCTGAGCGTCGTCGATCTGGTCGACCCGCCGCTGACCACCCTCCACCTGGACAAGCGACGGCTGGGTGAACTGGCCATCCACCAGGTCGACCAACTCCTCGCAGGCGACATGCCACCCCCCATCGTCCTGACACCGAGCCTGCAAGTCCGCGGCACGACATGACCGGCCGTCGCCCTCGATCCGTCAGCGGGGTTCGGCCGCCGACTGCCTCGGTGGTTCGCCCGTGACGGCCCCCCGACGTCGGGGGTGGACCGTCGCCTGACGCTGCGCCCGGGCCGGGTTCCACGGGGCCCCACGGAGCGGGCGGTCCTGCGGGCGACGACACTCCTCAGATGCCCACCGGGCCGCGTCAGACTCCCACCGGGACGCTCGTCAGACGCCCACCGGGCCGGCGCGTGACGCCCACCGGGCCGCGCCGGTCCGGCGCTCACTCGGCGCTCAGAGGAATACGCAGCCGCAGCCGATAGCCGCCCTCCTCGGTCGGTCCGGCCTCCAGGGACCCGCGCAGGATGTCGGCCCGTTCCCGCAGGCCGACCAGGCCCTGCTGCGAACCGGGCAGGGACAGGGAGGGACGCGTGGCCGGGGTGTTGGTGACGGTCACTCCGACATCGTCGCCCTCCTGCCACAGCTCGACGCCGGCCGTGGCACCGGGGGCGTGCTTGCGCACGTTGGTCAGCGCCTCCTGCACCGTGCGGTAGAGGGCGCGTTGGGCGGGCGAGCCCACGGTGGGCGGTAGTTCACCCGTCAGCCGCGCGTGAGTCCCGCTGGACTCCACGAGTCGGCGCAGGTCGGCAAGGGTGGGCTGAGGGGTCAGCTCGGTGGCGTCGCCGCCGGAGGCGCGCAGCAGCGTGACCATGGTGCGCAGCTCGTCGAGCGTGGTGACGCTCAGCGAACGGATCGTGCGGGCCGCCTCCTTGGCGTCCGCGTCCCGCGCGGCGACCTGCAACGCCCCGGCCCGTACGGCGATCAGGCTCACCTGGTGGGAGACCACGTCGTGCATCTCCCGGGCCAGCCGGGCGCGTTCCCGGGCGAGCACGGCCTGGGCATGCAGCGCCCGCTCGTACTCCCGGACCTCCTCGATCTCCACCAGCCGCCGAGCCAAGTCCCGGTGGGCCTGGAGGAGTTGCCCGAAGAGAACCGGGGCGGCGGCGGTCGCCAGACCGTACACCAGGGCGATGAGCGTCATGGCCTGGCCTATGGCCATGAGGCTCGACCAGGGCCACGGGAGGCTGTTCGCGATGGCGGCCAGGGCGACGCACCCGGCGAGAAGGTGGCGGTTGCGGGTCCGTTCGGCCAGGGTGAACAGCGCCACGAGCGGAGCCACGGCCACAGCCTGCGTCAGCGAGGCCGGCAGGGTGAGCAGGAAGACGACGAGCGGGAACCTGCGCCGGAGGGCCAGCGCGGCGCAGCCCAGAGCGGCCAGCCCGACGCCGAGGGGTGTGTCGTCCCACAGGTTCAGCCATACGTCGACGGCTGCCGCCACCACCAGGACGAGGTCGACGACCGGTGCGGGCACCCGCTTCCACAGCGCGCGTGCGGCGTTCATCGCCCCGCCGCCCGAGGGCGCTCGTCGAGCAGCCCGGCCCGCTGCGCCAGCAGCGCCGCCTGCACGCGGCCGGCCACGCGAAGCTTCGTCAGGATGGCGCTGACGTGGTCCCTCACCCTGCCCGCCGCGAGGTGGACGCGCGCCCCGATGTCGGCGTTCGACAACCCCTCCGCCACCAGGACGAGGACATCGCGCTCCCGCGAGGTGAGCAGCCGGACCCGGGCGGCCTCCTCGTCTACGGCGGCCCCGGTGCCGGGGTGGCCGTGCAGGAGCCTCCCCGACGCCTTGGGGGACGGCACGACCCCGCCCGCGGCCAGGGTCCGCACCGGATGGGCGAGTTGCTCCGGCTCGGTGTCCTTGAGCAGGAACCAGGCCGCTCCGGAATGCAGCGCGGTCAGGATGTACTCGTCGGCGTCGAACGTGGTCGGCGTCGCCACGACCGGCGCGCCCGGCGTCTTCCGCAGCTCGCGCAGCACGGTGAGCCCGTCGACGTCCGGCATCCGGATGTCCAGCGGCACCACGTCGGGCCGCTCCCGGCGGACCGTCTCGACGGCCTCGCCGCCGCTCGCCGTCGCGACGACCTCGATGTCCTCGGACGCGCCCAGGATGAGCCCGAAGCCCGACCGGACCAGAGCCTCGTCGTCCACCACCACCCGGATCACGTGCCCTCCGCCTGCCTTCGGCCCTGCCGCCCGCTCCTGCCGCCTCGACCTTAGATCCCCGATGAGTCACCGCGGCCCCCCGATCCACAGCTCCAGCCACACGGCGGGGTAGCACCCTCCGGTCGGCAGGGACGCCACCGTCTCCCGCCGGATGGTCCGCGCCCCGCCGTGTCCGGCTGCGAGCCGCCCCCGGCACTCGCCCCCGCCGGACCCCGTCGCCGGAGTGCCCGCCGTGCGCGCAGCCGCAGCGAGACGGGGCTCGCCCGGCTGTCAGAGGTCGCGCCGTACGAGGAACGCCGACAGCGCCCGCAGTTCGTCCCCCGCAGTGCCCTGGAGCGAGACGTCCGCCAGGGCGGACTCCGCCGCCGCGATGTGACCGCGTGCCTCGTCCAGTGCCGCCGCCCGGCCGCCCGCGGCCTCGACGAGTACGGCCGCCTCCCGGGGATCCCCTCCCGACGCCAGCAGCGAGGCCAGACGCCGCGCCTCGGGGGACGGGGAGTCGAGGGCGGCCAGCACCGGGAAGGTCTTCTTGCGCTCGCGGAGATCGTTGTGGACGGGTTTCCCCGTGACCTCGGGGTCGCCCCAGATGCCCAGGACGTCGTCGACGACCTGGAAGGCGAGTCCGAGACGGCGGCCGGCCCGGTCGAGAGCGGCGACCGCCGACGGCGGACCGCCGCCGAGCAGTGCGCCGAGCGCGGCCGCGCAGCCGAGCAGCGAGCCGGTCTTGTGCTCGGCCATCGCCCGGTACTCCGCCGACCGCACCCGCTCCGGACCCGTCCAGGGACGCTCGGCGAACAGCAGGTCGTCCGCCTGGCCGCGCACCAGATCGCCCAGCGCCGCCGAGAGCATCCGCAACGCCTGCGGACCCGCGTCGGTGGCGGCGAGCGTCTCGACGGCCAGCGCGAACAGGGCGTCGCCGGCGAGGACCGCGGGCCCGGTGCCGTACGCCTTCCAGACCGTGGGGCGGCGTCGCCGAGCCTGGTCGCCGTCCATGATGTCGTCGTGGAGCAGCGAGAAGGCGTGCACCAGTTCCACCGCGACCGCCGCGGGCACGCCGGTCCGGCCGGGGGCGCCCACCGCCTCGGCCCCGAGCAGGGCCAGCGCCTGCCGTACCCCCTTGCCGCCGGACGCGGCGGCGGGAGCGCCCCCCACCTCGCACCAGCCGAAGGAGTACGCGGCCATCTCGCCCACCCACGGGTGCGTCCGCGCGATCGCCTCGCGCAGTGCGGGCCGCACCGTCGCACGGCAGCGTTCCAGGACGAGGGGGATGTCGACCGGCACCCGCAGTGCCGAGGAGACCGGCGTCACCGTGCGGCCTCCACCCGGACCCCGTGTGCCGCCCGGATCCGTACGGCGGCGTCCGCCTCGGCGCGGTCCCCCTGGTCCTCCCGGACCCGCCCACCGGCTCCCTCCCGGGCCCCGTCGCCGGGTTCTCCCTGCGCCCGCACACCGAGTTCGTCGTGTGCCCGCGCCACCATCTGCCTGGCGTGCCGCAGTCCGATTCGATCCAACTCCCGTGCGAGATCGGCTAGTTCGGCCGCCGTTTCGGCGTGGTCGCGGCCCAGCCGGGCGAGCGCCTTGGCCAGCCCCAGGCGGGCCAGCGCCTCCCCACGCGGTTCGCTCATCCCGCGGAACTCCGCCAGCGCCAGCTCGTACGTGTCGCGTGCCTCGGCGTAACGCCCTGCCCGGTAGAGGACGTTGCCGCGCATCTTGTGGTTGTAGGCCAGGGCGCTGGAGAGCCGCATCGCCCGGCAGGTGGTCTCCGCCTCCGACAGCAGGGCGAGCGCCCGCTCGACGTCCCCGTCCCGCGCGGAGACGATGTCGGCCAGCCCGCGCAGCGCCCAGGCGTGGCCGCGCCGGTCGTCGGCACCCCCGGCTATCTGTGCCGCCTCCTCGAACAGCGCGTACGCCGTGTCGTACTCGCCCCGCTGGCGGTGGATCTGGGCGATGCCCTCCAGCGCCCATACCGTGTGCCGGGCCTCACCCCGCCGCCGGGCCTCGGCCAGCAGCTGCTCGTGCAGCCGGGCCACGGCGTCGTAGTCGCCCTGGATCCTGCCCGTCTCGGCCAGCCCCGCGAGGGAGTAGCCGCGTACGACCACATCGCCTCCTTGTTCGCCCATCTCGGCCGCGAGGCCAAGCAGCCGCCGGGCCAGCGCGAACGAGCCCCGCTGCCGGGCCAGGGTGCCGCCGCTCCACAGTGCCCAGGCCATGGCCCCCTTGTCCCCCGCGGTTCTGGCCGCCCGGTAGCTGGCCTTCCACGCCCGGTCGGCCTCCCCGATCTGCCCCAGCCGCCGGTGCGCCTCGGCCACGGCCAGCCCGGAGCGCGCCGCCTCGCCGTGCTCCCCGGAGCGCTCGGCCGCTCTCAACTGCCGTGTGCCGGCGTCCAGTACCTCGGTGAGAGAGGAATTCACGGACAGGGTGGTCAGGGCGCCCTGGTATTCCGGGGCGAACGCCTTGCCGTACATGGTTGCCTTTCGTTCCGTATGCGCGCGGTGCAGCCCGCCTGGCGCGTATGCGCGTCATCTATACACTTTGTGTATACGCGGCGTGTATAGAGGGGCTGAAACGAACCCTGGCCCGAGGGCCAGGGCCTCATCTGCTGCTGATCAAGACGTCATGTACGCCAAGGAGGTTGCCCGTGAGGCGCAGATCACCTCACGAGGCGGCGGCGGCCTCGGCTGCGGACCTGTCGGCTGCGGCCTCGGCCTTCGCGATGCCGAGGAAGCGTCGGATCGTCTCGACCGGCATGTCGAGCCCCTCCGAGGCGGACTGCTCGGTGCCGAACATCTGGACCGCCTCGGTGACGGCCAGGGCCAGCTCGACCTCCGCCTTGCGTACCTTGGCCTCGGCCTTGTCCACGGTGTCGACCACCGCCAGCTGGCGGCGCTGCTTCTCCTGAAGCCTCTGCTTGCGGGAAGGGGTCTTCTCGGGGTGCTGCACAGTCATGACCAAGATCATAATCGGTCGTGCCACCCCCGTCGCATCCCCAACTCGGCTGATTCACAAGGCAACCGGCTCCCGTCCTCGGAGGACGGCGGGGGAGGGATACGGCGGCGACGCACACGTTCGATGACGTCGCCGACGTGCGCGGCGGGACTCTGCGCCATCTGCCGACCGCCGCGCCGGCGCACGAACCCCGGACCCGGGTGCGCGCAGGGGTCACCGGTGAGCGGCGGGGCGCCTCTCGACCTGCCGCGACGTGGTGGCGCCCATACATTCGAGCCATGGAGGAGATGCCACGGCGCATCGACCCCGCGACGGACCGGGCGACCGCCGCGCTCCTGCTCGGATGCCTCCCCGAACAGGTGGGGGCCTGCCCGCGGTGCCAGGGGCTCACCCGGCGCTATGGCGCGCGGGCCCGGGTGCTGTGCGCGGCCTGCCGGGCAGCGGACGCCGCGACCGCCGAGAGCGGGGGCGACTGACCGTACGGTTCGGCCCCCCGCCGGGGCGACGCCACAGCCGCCGACCGCGGCGGTCGACGCCGACGGCGGGCCACGCCGGGTGCCGCCGGTCCTCCCGGAGGACGGGCGGGGCCGGCGGCGCCCTCAGCGGGCGTTGATCCGGCGGACGCACCTGCTGGGCGGGCTGCGCGATACGGACGGTTGCCGTACGGAGGTCTGCCTCACGGGCCGAGCGTCACCCGGCCGTCACCCGGCTTCCGTACCCTCGCCGAATCCCGCCACATCTCCGGGCACCATGTCCTGCCTGAGGCGGACGAACCGGGCCGGATGCCGCCAGGCCCCGTGCCCCTGGGCCGTGTCCACGGCCATCTCGGCGACCAGCTCCGGGGCGACGAGGACGACCTCCAGGGGTGTGCGCGATCCCCAGGACGTCGTGAACCGCGTCCCCTCCCAGGGGTGACCCGGTCGAGCCGCGGACAACCGGGCGCCGAGCTCCCGGACCGCCTCGGGCTGCAGCAGGGTGCTGCGGGCGACCAGCCGGAGCACTCCTTCCTGGTCGTAGCGGCCGAGGAGAACGGTCTGCGGACGGCGCAGGGTGCCGGTGACGGCGCCGACGATGCCCTCGGCGGTGTCCCGGCGGCGGATCTTGTACCAGCCGCGGGCCCCGGGCAGATACCTCTGCCGCCGGCCCTTGACCACGAGCCCCTCCACGCCCGGTACCCGCGTCCAGGACGTCAGCCACTCCTGCGCGGTGGCCAGGTCGTGCGTCTGCGGGCAGAGAGTCCACGGCGCCGCGAGCGAGTGACCGGTGAACAGTTCCTCCAGCCTCGCGCGCCGCTCGTCGTACGGCGCGCGGAGCAGTTCCACACCGTCGGCCTGGAGCACGTCGAAGGCGATGAAGTGGGCGGGCAGCTCCGCCGCCAGCCGGGCGGCCGTGCGCCCGCCGGACGAGGCCCGGCGCTGCAGCGACTCGAAGGACAGCTCCTCGCCGGCCCAGACCACCACCTCGCCGTCGAGGACCCAGCCGTCCGGCAGCCGCCCCGCGGCGGCGGCCAGATCGGGGAAGCGGGTCTGGATCAGGCTGCCCCGACGGGACTGGATCAGCACGGGGCCGGGCGCCGGCCAGGGTGTGAAGAGCAACGCCCGGTATCCGTCGAACTTGGGCTGCAGGACGAGACCGCCGGGCAGTGCCGCGGGCGGGGGCACCCACTCCCGGGCCCGGGCCAGCATCGGCTCCACCGGCGGTCGCAGCACCATACGTCCGGTCTACGGCCTGTCCGCCCCGCCCGCGACCCGGGCGGGCCGCCGGCCGCGCGCGTCACCTCAGGCCGTCATGGCTTGCGGGCCAGCCCTCCGTGCTCGCCGATGACCTCGGGAGCCGGACCGTCGGGCTCCGGGCGCCAGAGCGGGACGGAGACGACACCGGGGTCCATGAGTTCCAGACCGTCGAAGTACGCGGTGATCTGGTCGGGGGTCCGTAGGATGTACGGCGCGGCGCCGCTGTTGTTGTAGTCGTCCTGGGCCTGCTCGAAGACCGGATCGATACCGAGGGAGCCGTCGTTGACGGAGAGGTAGCTGCCCGACGGCAGGGCCGCCATCAGCCGGGCGACGATCGAGCGTGCCTGGTCGTAGTCGGCGACGTGACCGAGGATGTTGCTGAGGATGAGGGCGATGGGCCGGTCGAAGTCCAGTATCCCGGCGGCGGCCGCGAGGATGCGGTCCGGCTCCAGCACATCGGCGTCGACGTACGAGGTCGCCCCCTCCGGCGTGGAGTAGAGCAGGGCGCGGGCGTGCGCCAGGACCAGCGGGTCGTTGTCGACGTAGACGATCCGCGACTCGGGAGCGATCCGCTGCGCGACCTCATGCGTGTTGTTCGCGGTGGGCAGCCCCGTCCCGACGTCCAGGAACTGGCGGATACCCGCCTCCGCCACCAGATACGTGATGTTGCGCCGCAGGAACGCCCGGCTGCTGCGGGCGATGGTGACGATGCCGGGGAACACCGCGGTGTACGCGTCGCCCGCCTGCTCGTCGACCGGGTAGTTGTCCTTGCCGCCCAGCCAGTAGTTCCAGATGCGGGCCGAGTGGGGCACCGAGGTGTCGATCTTCTGGTGCGCCGCCGATCCGGGCGTGCTCGCGTGTTCGGTCATGAGTGGCGTCCGTCTTTCCACCGAAGCGTTTGATGTTTCAACAGACAACCTACGTCCCGACACCCGCGCCCCGCACGCCAGTTGACGATACCGGTTCTCCTGGCCGGCATATGGGCACGGCGCGGTGGCCGCCGCGGCACCGGATCCGCCTGGGCCCGCCTCCGCGGCCGGTCGCCGTGCTTCGATGTGACGATGGACGATCAGGACGGCAGGGACCAGGAAGCGCGTTACCGTGCGCTGGACGAGACGGTGACCCGGCTCCACCGCGAAGGGCGGCCGGCCGAGGCGCTCACGGCGGTGACCGAGGAGGCTCCACGCATACCCCGTCGGCGCGCGGACCTGGCCCATCTGACCGCCTGTCTGCTGGCCCTCACCGGGCGCCCGGAGGACGCGCTCGCGGAGCTGCGTGCCGCCCTCGGCGACGGCGCCTGGTGGAGCCCGGCGATCCTCGTCGAGGACGACGATCTCGCCACCGTACGGGAGCTGCCGGGGTTCGACGGCCTGCTGCGGGAGTCCGCCGCCCGCCACGCGGCTGTCGGCGCCGTCCCGTCGCCGCCTGTCGTACGGCGGCCGCGGAGCTTCCCGCGAGGGGTGCTGGTCGCCCTCCACGGGGCCGACCAGGACGCGACGCTGGCCGCGCGGCAGTGGGCGGCTGCGGTGGACGCGGGTTTCGTACTCGTCGCCGTCGACTCCTCCCAGCGCTCGACCCCGCTCTACCGCAGCTGGCCGGACGCCGGCCTCGCCGTACGGGACATCACCGCCGCCCTCGCCGAGGTGGACGAGGCCGACGGTGGGCTGCCGCTGCTGGCGGCGGGTTTCTCCGCGGGTGCCCGCGCGGCCGTGCTGTGGGCCCTGTCCGACGCGTCAGTACGCCCCTCGGCGTTCCTCGCGGTGGGCCCGGCACTCACCCCGGCGCACCTCGACCGGGAGCGGTGCGCGAGGGCCGCGCGGGCGGGCCTGCGCGGGCGGATGCTGGTGGGGGAGCGGGACGACGACATCGCCCCGGAGATCCACGACGCCCACGCGTTGCTCACCCGCGTCGGCGCCGACGTGACCCTGGAGACCGTGTCCGGCCTCGCCCACGGCTTTCCAGAGGACTTCCCCCGGCGCCTCCCCGCCCTCCTGGACGCGCTGGTGCCGGCGCACCCCCGACGCCCCTGAGGCAGGACCGCGCCCGAAGCGCGAACGGGCCCGTCCCGCCTGCCGCCGCGCTGCTAAGGGTTGTCCCGTGATTCCCGGCGGGCGCGCGACGCCGGCTACGGCACCTCGCCGCGTTGTCGGAACGTCCGCATACATCCAGTATGCGGACGCTCCTCCGCCGTGCGATGCGCCGCATCCGACGCCGCGCGCTGATCCACCGGCAATCACGGGACAACCCTTAGTCGAGTTCGGCGGCCGTGTAGTACCCGCCGGCCACCAGCACGTCCTTGTAGTTGCTCTTGTCGACGCTGGTCGGCTGGAGCAGATACGCGGGCACGGGCTTGGAGCCGTTGTTGTAGGCCCTCCTGCTGTTGAGGTTCGGCGTCTTGCCGTTGAGGACGTCGTCGACCATGTTCGCCGCCATCTCGGCGAGCAGCCTGAGGTCCTTGTAGACGGTCTGCGACTGCTCGCCCGCGATGATCGACTTCACCGAGGCCAGTTCCGCGTCCTGACCGGTGATGACGGGCAGCGGCTTGGCGGAGGAGCCGTATCCGTGCGCCTTCAGCGAGTTCAGGACGCCGATCGAGATGCCGTCGTACGGCGACAGCACCGCGTCGACCGTGGCGCTGCGGTACGCCTTGGTGAGCACGCTGTTCATGCGCTTCTGCGCGGTGGGGCCGTCCCAGCGCAGCGTGGTGATCTGGTCCAGTTCGGTCTCCCCCGACCGGACGACCAGTTGCTTGGTGTCCAGGTACGGCTTCAGCAGGTGCATCGCGCCGTCGAAGAAGTACCGGGTGTTGTTGTCGTCGGGTGAACCGGCGAACAGCTCGATGTTGAACGGGCCCTTGCCGTCCTCGAGACCGAGCTTGTCGATGATGTAGCGGGCCTGGAGCCGGCCGACCTGCTCGTTGTCGAAGGAGACGTAGTAGTCGACGTTCTTCGTGTCCAGGATGAGCCGGTCGTAGGAGATCACCGGTATCTCCGCCTCCGCGGCCTTCTTGAGCACGGCGTCCATCGACTTGTTGTCGATCGCCGCGATGATCAGCGCGTCGACGCCCTGCTCGATCAGCTTCTCGATCTGGGAGACCTGCCGCTTCGGGTCGTCGTCGCCGTAGACCAGCGTGGTCTTGTAACCCTTGGCCGCCAGGTCGTCCACGACGCTCTTGCCGTCGGTCAGCCAGCGTTCGGAGGCCCGGGTCGGCATCGCGACGCCGATGGTGCCGCCCTCGGAGCCGTCCGCGGAAGCCCCCCCGTCCTGCTGGCCGCACGCGGTCAGGGTGAGGGCGAGCGAGACGGCTCCGGCGATCGTGGAGAGGGCGGCTCTTCGGGTGTGCATGTGATCGTTCCTTGTTCTTCTCGTCGTTGAGAGCAGGACCGCGTATCAGCGGCCGGTACGGCACTGCCTGGGGAGGGCAGGGCGAGACGGAGCCGGCCGCGCGGTAGGGGCCGAACTCCGGCAAGCGTGATCGGGGCGCGGGCCACCCGGCATGCGGGGTCCGCCGGCTCCCGTGTTCCCTGTGCCGATGCGCACCGGTACGTACGTCGGGCTGCGCCACGGCGTTCCGGCCACGCGGGGGCTGATTCCGGTGATGCGCAGGGCACTTGCCTTTCAAACCGTTCGATATGTCGTCACACGGTCGAATGTTTGCGTGACCATAGGGACGGGATACGTGTGATGTCAACGGGGTGAACAGGAACGGTTACTGAAAGGTGAAGAGCGAGGGGCTCCGGTGACGGGTGAGACGGGGGTCCACCGGTGGCGAGAAAGAGGCGCCGGAGCGGTGGACACGGGGGCTCCTGCGTCGGAGATCCCCGTGTCCTGAAACCGCTGGTCGCGAGACCGCTCAGCGCGAGACTGCGCGTCGTGATCGGAGCCGTGCGGTCGGGACCCGGTTCCCGGGCCGCCCTACCGGGGCCGGACGGTCAGAAGATGCCCGGGCCGGGCGTGAGGATGCCCTTCGGGTCGTACCGGTTCTTCCACGACACCAGTCGCGGCCACATCGAACCGTAGTGGGCCTGCCAGTCGGCCTTGGTGGCCGGGCACGCGCCGTGCGGGTAGCGGGTGCCGCCGACGGCCGCCGCCCGCTGGTAGAGCCGGTAGTTGCGGTCCGTCATCCGGGACGCGAAGTCGGGGTCGGGGCCGGGTCCGGCGGAGTCGGTCAGGACGCTGACCAGCCACACCCAGGGGCCGCCCGCGTCGCCGGGGAGCCGCAGCAGCGGCCGTCCGTAGGTCGAGCGCAGCATCGGGAAGACCAGCCCGAAACCGGTGGGGCCCAGGTCCTCCGGCGTCAGCGAGGGGAACACCGAGCCGACGAAGTCCTCGACGGCGTCGTCGGGCAGGAACAGATCGAGCCACGGCTTGACCTTCGCGTCCCAGTCGAGGTTCGCCGCGAACGAGTCGTACATGGTGGTGACCAGGGAGATGTAGTCGAGGAAGCCGTAGTCCTCGAAAACCGCGGAGCCCGCGGCGGGGCTCAGACCGCGCAGCAGATGCGATGTGTCGGGCACGTCGCCGGCGTCGTGGAAGACCGTGGCCCACAGCGTCAGCGGCTGCGCCGTGCCCGGCTGCGGAATGCTGCCGAGGGAGTCGAACTCGCCGCGGTTCGCGAGGATCCGGACGTCCTGGAAGAACGTGGGGATGTCCGTGTACGCGATCCGGTACGTACGGGCCAGCTGCTTGGCGGGCACCAGGCCGACGGTCGCCCGTGTGATCACCCCGCACTGGCCGAGCCCCGCGAGCGCCGCCTCGAACAGGTCGGTGTTCTGCGTGCCGGAGCACCGCAGCAGCCGGCCGTCGCCCGTGACCACCTGGAGCTGTTGCGCGTGGTCGACCTGGGCGCCCGCCCGGTAGGCGGACATCATCCCGATGCCGCCCATGGAGAGGGTCCCTCCGACGGTCGTCCCGAGGTAGCTGGTGATCGACGCAGGCCTGAGGCCCCGCCGGAACGCCGCCGCGATCAGGTCCTTCCACAGCACGCCCGCGTCCACGTCGGCGCTGTCGGTGCCGATCGAGTGGATCGTGTGCAGTGACTCCATCTCGATGACCAGCCCACCGCTGACGAGCGGTTGGCCGAACATCGCGTGGTGCGCGCCGGCGGGTGCGGCCTTGATGCCGTGGGCCCCGCAGTAGGCCAGCATCTTCCGGATGTCCTGCACCGAACCCGGCCGGAGCACCGCACAGGGTGTCCTGACGATGATGTTGCCCTGGTCGTGCGCGTTCGCCGCGAGGACGTCCGGGTCGAAGGTGAGGGTTCCGTCGAGGGCGGGAACCGCGGCGAACGAGGCACGGTCGGCGGTCTCGGCCTGGGCGACCCACTGCCGTCCGACCAGGTCGAAACCGGCTACGAGCGCTACCGTGCCGGCCCCCAGCCTGGACAGGAACCGACGTCTGTCGAGGTGACCTTGTTCTGTACTTGACATACCAGCTCCCTGGTGTTGGCGCGGCGGATCGTCGGCACACCTCTGTGTGGGTGCCGCATCGCATCTACGGGTGACTTCAGCCGTTCACGGGTGGCGGCGGCGCGGCCTGACCCTCGGCGCGGCGAGGCGAAGGAGTGACCTGACCCGATTCCTGACCGGGTCGGTGCTTCTCACTCATGGCGATTTTCCCCCTGAACTCTCCCCGGGCTCATCATGACCAAAGACAGGCCCGTTGCGCGAGAGCCGAGTCGTGGTCAGGGTCCGTTTTGCGACTATTTGTTCACCGATGTGTGGAGAGATCGCGAGGGGAGTGGGGGGCGGGTGTGGGCACGGAACAGGCCCCCGGAGCGGAGGAGTTCGGCGCGTGCCGCGTCGCCTGCCGGAGCCGTACGGTCTCGTCGGGCCGTCCGGCTCCCGCGGCTCACGTGTGTGAGGAGCCGCCGGGGGCGCGACCGCCGGACCGGACTGCCGCCGGTTTCTTCCCCAGTACCGGCAACACCGTCACGGCGCCCGCGAGGAGCGCGCACACCCGGAACACCCGGCCGCAGCCGATCCGCCCGATGACCGCGCTGTCGGTCCCGGCAGGGTTGGAAGGCGGGGTCACGGCGAGCCGAAGTGGGCGTGATCGGCGAGGACTTCGTCGATCACCCGCCGATGGACGGCGGCCAGGTCCGCGTCGGTGCCGATGGTCTCGGAGAGCATCAGCAGCGACTTCCACAGCGCCCAGCCCCGGGCCCGGGCCCACATGCCCTCGTCCTGGCCGACCGTACGCCGGAACGCCTCGCGGCTGTCTCCGGAGAACATCGTCCACGCGATCACCAGATCGCAGGCCGGGTCGCCGACCCCACAGGTGCCGAAGTCGATGACGGCCGCCAACCTGCCGTCCCTGACCAGCAGGTTGCCGCTCGCGATGTCCCCGTGGAACCAGACGGGCGTCCCCTGCCACTCGGCGGCGAGCGCGGCCCGCCAGACGTCGGCGGCCCGTTCCGTGTCGACGCGCCCTTCGAGGGCGGCGAGGCAGCGACGGGTCTCCTGGTCGTAGTGCGCCGGTGAGGCACCCCGGAACCAGCTGTGCTCCCCGGCGAGCGGGCCACCGGTGGCGTCGCAGCGCTGGAGGGCGAGGAGGAAGCCCGCGACGGCGACGGCGAACCGGGCCATGTCGTCGATGCGGTCGGGTGCGGACGTCTGGCCGTCCAGCCATCCGCGTACCGACCAGGGGAAGGGGTATCCCTCGCCGGGAACGCCCTCGCCGAGCATGGCCGGGATCGCCACGGGCAGCGCGGGCGCCAGGCGCGGCAGCCACTCGCTCTCCTTGGCGACCGCAGGGACGTATCCGGCGGCGGTGGGCAGCCGGACCGACATGTCGTCACCGAGGCGGTAGGTGCGGTTGTCCCAGCCGTCGACCTCCACCGGAACCAGGGGTAAGCCGGCCCACTGCGGGAACTGACCGGCGATCAGCCGTGAGACGAGGGCGGCGTCGATGCCTGCGCGGCCGTCAGGGGGTGTCGGAACCATACGGCGATGATCGCTCGAAAAGACATGTACACGCAACGGATTTGACACTTCCGTTCATCGACCGTGCCAGTTGTATGGCAAGGAGTTGCCTGCACTTGCCGAGCAGGGTGATGGGGGGCGGATGGGCCACGATCGCGCGCTATCGCCGCGGTCGGCTATCGGACCCAGGCCCCGGTGCCGGCCGGGGCACCGTACCGACATCCGGCGGGCCGCAAAGGCGCCCGCGCCCGGCGAGGGAACGACCCCGGTCTTCCCGGCGCCGAGAGACCGCGGCGCCGGAGAGACCGGGAAAGGGAAAGGAGTGCCTGAGCCGGCGGCGCGGCTCAGGCCCCGGCGTCGTCGCGCGTGGTGCCGGCCTGTTCCAGCGACTCGGCGAGGGTGCGCCAGATCTCGGCGGCCAGGTCGATGTTGGACTGCCGGCGGGCCTGTTCGCCCAGTTCCTTGAGCCGGAGGACGCCCTCCCGCTCGCGGCCCTCCAGGAGCATCAGGCGGGCGTCGAGGACGTGGAGCCTGACCTGGTCCCGATAGCTGAGGCGCAGCTCGTCGCGGTGGAGCCGGTCGTGCAGGGCGCGAGCGTCCGCGTACCGGCCCTCCTCGAAGGCCAGATGCGTCCGCAGGGTGAGCAGTTCCTGGCGCAGCACCGGGGTGCCGACCAGCGCGAGGGCGCCGGCCGCCTCGTCCAGGCAGGCGCGACCGCGCTCGGTCCGCGGGGGAGCGCTCTGCAGGTGCAGGGACGCCGCGGCCAGCCGCAGGCGCGCCCACAACGTCAGATCGGCGCCGCTGTCCAGCTCCTTCATGGCGCGTTCGAGGCAGTCCCGTGCGGCCTCGTGGTCGCCCTGGCGGAACCGTACGGTGGCGGCCGACCACAGTGCCTCGGCGGCGAGCGGATCGGAGCGCCCCTCCACCAGCCGGACCAGCTCGTCGACGTGCGCCCTGGCGTCGGGCAGCCGTCCGGCCTCCGCTTCCACCGAGACGAGCGTGAGCAGCGCCCCACCGGTGTCGGTGACGGACAGTCCGGCGTCCTTGGCGATCTGGTATGCGTCGACGGCGATACCGAGCGCGCGGGTCACCTCACCGGTCGAGCGCAGTGAACGGGCGAGCTGGAAGCCGGCCCTGCACTGCAGTTCGGGCAGGGCGAGTTCGTCGGCGAGCCGGGCCAGTTCCTCCAGACATGCCTGTTCCTCGTCCCGCCGGCCGCGGCGCTGCCGGTAGCGGGAGATCAGCCACAGTGCCTGCCAGCGGAGGAACGGCGCCTCCTCGCGGACCTGGCCGAGCACGGCGACGAGCTTCTCGATGTCCTCGTCGCCGTCCGTGGACATGGCGATCGACAGGGCCTGCGCCAACGAGCCGCCGCTCGGCGGTGTGTCGAAGGCGGAGCGATCGACGCCCAGGACCTGGGCGAGATGGGTCACCACCCGCTCTGTGGGCTGCCGCGCGCCGGACTCCAGACGTGACAGATATCCGGTGGAGATCTCTTCGCCCGCGAGTACGGCCTGCGAGAGACCGCGCTCCACTCGCAGCTCTCTGAGGCGTCGCCCGAAGGCCGGCTGTTCCAGCATGTGAATCCCACTATCACTTCGCGCGCGGTGAACAGGTGCTCGGCTCCACCGCCCCGCGACTCCCGGCGAGCAGTCAAAGCGCTGACTTGCCGGGATTCTAGTCCGAGCCGGTCCGACTCGGGCATTAACTTGCCCACGACTTGCCAACGGGTGACGACGTCCGCCGATAGGCCCGGCGATCACGTCAATGATGAGCAGCCTCTTCGTGGCGGGGCTGAGGAAGACGTGACCTCCGCTTGGGCCCGCGGCGGCCCGCAGGCGTCGCGCCCGAGTGATGGATGACGGAGCGCCGTGGCCGCCGGAGAGGCGGGCCACGGCGCTCCGTCATCCCGTCACCGAGGCCGTCAGGCCAGGCCGAACCGCTCGGCGTGCACCTGCCTCCGGGGAACCTTCAGCGCGCGCAGGGAGCCGAGCACGGCCGTGGTCATCGCGGGCGGACCACAGACGTACACATCACGTTCGGCCACGTCGGGAACCAGGGCCCGCAGGTTCTCCGGCTCGAACGGCGGACTGCCCTCCCCGGTACGGCCCGTGAGCAGATGCAGCCGCCCACCGAGGTCGCCCAGCAGCGTCCGTACCTCGTCGGCCAGCACCGCGTCGTCCTCGCTGCGCACCCGGTAGAGCACGACGACGTCGCCGGCCGATCGCTCCTCCAGCAGGGCGCGCACCGGTGTGATGCCCACTCCGCCGGCGATCAACAGCGCGCCGGGACGCGTCCGGTGCAACGAGGTGAACGCCCCGTACGGCCCCTCGACGAACGCGCGGCTCCCGACGGGGACGTGCCGCAGTCCGGCGCTGGCGCTGCCGACCGCCTTGGCGGTCAGTCGCAGCGTACGGCCGTCGGGCGCCGCCGACAGCGAGAACGGATTGGCCAGCCACCAGTGGTTGTGCCCGGGGAACCGCCAGATGCAGAACTGCCCGGCCCGGGCCGGCAGCTTGTCGAGGTGGCGGCCGGTGACATGCACCGACACCACGTTGTCCGACTCCGGCACCACCGCCGCGACCTCGAACCGGTGATAGGCGTTGCGCCACACCGGCATCACGATCCGCCCGGTGATGAGGGCACCGAACGCGAACAGCCACAGGGCCCACCAGTAGAACATCGCGAACGCGGAGGAACTGAAGGTCGTCGTCTCCTGCAGCTGGTGGACGAACGCCAGCCCCAACGCCACGTACAGCAACAGGTGCAGGCCGTGCCACGTCTCGTACCGCAGCCGCCGCCTCACCTGCCGTGCGGAGACCGCCGCGATCACGACGACGATCGCCGCCGCCAGCATCCCGAGCAACGAGGCCGGCACTCCGGCCAGCGCGAAGAACGTCTTCGCCATCGAGGCGTCATCGAGCCGCGCATAGCCCAGCACCACCAGCACGGCGTGGGTGAGCAGGGTCCACAGCAGGGTGAAGCCGACCCAGCGGTGCCACACCGTCAGCCGGTCCATGCCGATCCGACGGTCGAGCCACGGCAACCGGGCCACCAGCAGCAGCTGGAACAGCATCAGCACGGCGGCGTGCAGACCGAAGAACTTGGCGACCGTGAGCACCCCGTTCTTGCCGGTCCCGGCGGTGAGGAACAAGACCTCGACGATCACCAAGTTGACGATGACGAACGTCCACAGCGCCCAACGCGCCGCTGTGACCGGAGGTATGGTGCTCTGCCGCACCTGTGAAATCGTCGCCTCCACCGCTTCCCCTTTTGCTCATGTGACGTACTCGTGCCCGGCACCCGACGCAACCGCGGACCCCGAGCGTCCTAACCTGATACAACCGCGACCCCGGCACAATCCGGAACTTGACGTAATCGAAAGCGTTACGTGGCCCGAGCGCGCCCCCGCGGGGCTCCCGGAGCGCCCACGGGGTGGGTGGTCGGTCCCCTGGGGGCAGACACCTGGATCACTCCTCACCCGGCGGCCGACCCGGCCGCCGTCGCCGGGTACGCTGAGTGATTAAGGTCTTAACCACAAGCCGTGACAGGGCTGTTGAGGTAGAGATGACTAGCTCGCGGGTCTGGCGGCGTCCCACACTCGGTGCCGTGGCCGCACGGGCCGGGGTGTCCACGGCCACGGTGTCGAACGCCCTCAACGGCACCGGACGGCTGTCGGAGGCGACCAGGCAGCGCGTGCTCACCGCGGCACGCGAACTCGGGCACGCCCCGGCCAGCACGGCCCGAGCCCTGGCCCGCGGCCGCACCGGAGTGCTCGGGCTCACCACCACGGCGTACGGCGACCTGCCCGTCTCGTACACCGAGATCCCCTACTACGCGCAGTTGACGCTGAGCGCGATGGCGGCCGCGCACGAGCGCGGCTACATGCTCATGGTGATGCCGAACTCCCTGTCCCCGTGGATGTGGCTCAACACGCCGATGGACGGTGTCATCCACGTCGAACCGCGCGCCGAGGACCCGGTGCGTGCCCTCCTGCGGGAGCGCGGCATCCCGATGGTCACCGACGGTCGGCCGCCCCGCCCGCACTGGACCGACGCGTGGGTGGACACCGACCACGAAGCCG
This sequence comes from Streptomyces sp. NPDC042364, assembly GCF_056437585.1. NCBI lineage: Bacteria > Bacillati > Actinomycetota > Actinomycetes > Kitasatosporales > Streptomycetaceae > Streptomyces > Streptomyces sp. NPDC042364. Next base: position 111,821 of record NZ_JBWKAJ010000020.1, read on the forward strand.
CCATGAGCCTCCTGCTCCACCACCTGGCCACCTCCGGCGCCCGGCGGATCGAGCTCTGCCTGCCGCTCCACGACTGCGAGTACCCGCACCTGATCGGACGCGCCTACGCGTCCTGGTGCGCGGCGCACGACATGCCCGCCCTCGTGGAGGAGTACGCCGCGCTGCCCGACTACTTCACGGCTGAACGGGAAGCGGTCGCCCGGCTCCTCGACCGCGATCCCCGCCCGGACGCCGTCATCGGCGTCTACTCCGACTCGGGCCACAACATCCTGGCCGCCGCCGGGCGGCACGGCCTGCGGGTGCCGCGGGATCTGCTCGTCGCCTGCGTCAGCGAGGACCCGGACTACGCGACGACGACCCCCTCCGTCACCACGGTCAGTCTCCGCCCGGACCGGGTCGGCGTCGAAGCGGTGGACCTGCTGATCGCCCTCATCAACGCCCCCGGCGGAGTGACCCGCCACCGGCTCGTCCAGCCGGTCCTGATCCCCCGCCGCTCCACACGCCGACCACCGCCGACCGCGCGGCGAAGGGAACGGCCGGAGTGACTCCGTTCACCCCGGTGCCCCCCTCGCCGTCGCCGGGCCGTGTCAGGAGGTGATCGCGGGCTGATCGGCCACCCACAGCCAGGTTCCGTCGGACTGACGGCGGGCGATCTCGACGGTGATCTCGCCGTCCGTCAGGGTGGATGCCGTCAGCGCCAGGTCGCCGCTGATCAGGGGCGGGTGCTGTCGGCCCGGTGTGAGGAGGGGGGCGGCCGCGACGAACCGCTCGTACACCCTGCGGATCTGCGCGTGCCCGGTGGCGAGGCTGCCCGGCGGGAAGGCCAGTACGGCGTCCGGTTCGTACAGCGCCACCAGTCCGTCGACGTCGCCGGCGTTGGCGCGCTCGATGAAGAACCGCCCCAGGTCGTTCGGTTCCGCGGCGGTGTCCCTGTGTGTCATGGCTTCTCCTTGAGTCATGCGGAGGAGCCTCTCAAGGGATACATGACACCCTGTGTCATGTATCCCTTGTAGGTTCTCCGCATGCGCGCCGACCGGCTGGTCTCCCTGGTGCTCCTGCTGCGGCAGCACGGGCGGCTGTCCGCGACGGCGCTGGCCCGGGAGCTGGAGGTGTCCACGCGCACGGTGCTGCGCGACATCGAGGCCCTGTCCGCGGCCGGGGTCCCGGTCTACGCCGAACGCGGCCGGCACGGCGGTTTCGCGCTGCTGCCCGGTTTCCGGACCGAGCTGACCGGGCTGAGCCACGACGAGGCACTGGCGCTGCTCGTCGCCGGATCGCGGCGCGGCGCGCAGGTGTTCGGACTCGGTGCGGCGCTCGCCTCGGCGATGCGCAAGGTGGTGGACGCGCTGCCGGAGGACCAGCGGGCCACGGCGGCCGGAGCTGCTCAGCGTCTGCTCATCGAACCGGAGACCGATCTGCTGTCGCGGAGGGCGGCCGCCGAGGACGTGCCGGACACCGTCGTGGCCGAGGTCCGGCGCGCGGTGTTCGCGGGACACAGACTGCGGATCCGTTACGCGGCCGTGGACCGGGCGCCGAACTGGCGCACGGTGGACCCGATCGGCCTGGTCACCGTACGCGGCCAGGGCTATCTGCTGGCCACGCGTTCCGGCGCGGACCGCACCTACCGGCTGTCGCGCATCCTGACCGCGGAGGAACTCGCCGAGCCGGCACGGCGGCCGGAGCGGGTCGATCTGGACCGGGTCTGGCAGGACCGCAGCACGCGGTTCCGCTCCGGCGGCGACCAGGTCACCGTGCTGGTGCGACTGGACCCCGCGCATCGGGAGGAACTGGTGGGCACCGCGCTGGCCGTCCGCGCCGAGGAACCCGACGGGGACGGCCGGCTACGGCTGGAGGTCACCTTCCAGGACGCGCAGCACGCCGAATGGGCGCTGTGGCGCCTCGGCACGCACGCCGAAGCGCTGGCCCCCGGGGGGTTGCGCGACGCGCTCCGCGACCGCGCCGCCGCGATCGCCGCCCAGTACGGAGCGCCGTCCTGAGGGTGATGTCCTGCGTCGCCGACGGGGCTCCGGCGGCACAGGTGAACCGGGTCAGATGCCCATGGAGGCGAGCTCGATGGGGGAGCGGTAGTTGGCCGCGGCGGTGACGACGCAGGCGCGGTACGTCCGGTCGGTCCTGACCGCTCGGAAGTAGTCCCGGATGTTCTGCCAGTAGCTGACGAGGTATCCGACACCGGGAACGAAACCCGGCGGGCGAGGCACCAGGGCGAACCTCTCGCTGCACCGCAGGATCTCTCCCGTGGCCGTGGAAAGGACATCGGCAACTTCGGCGTTCATGTTCCATCCGGCCGCGAGCTCAGGCGTCCAGATCGCCCCGGCCACCTCCCGCAGACGCTCCTGCTCATCGGGCGCCGGATCGCTCGGCGCACCCGCGACCACGGCGGAGTGGGCGCTCGACGAGGCCGGAGCGCCGGCCGCGGACGCGCTCGGTGCCGCCACGGCCGCCGTGACGACCACGGTGACCAACACCGCCGCGGCCCTCGTGCCACGGCGCCTGACCCGCCCACTGCTCGCTGTCATCGACCCTCTCCTCACGTCGGATGATCTGCCCGGCTCAGGGCGCCGTCGACGATGGCATGGCCCCGAACACGACGTCTACGGCGACAAACGAGCCACCGCCGCCCCACCGCTCAGACGGCCATCGCCTCCTGGAGCCATCGCGACACCCGGTACGGAAGCCACCACACGAACTCGTCGACCCGCAGGACCAGGTGCTCGGAGGAGAACTCGTCCAGGATGTCCGCGGGGACGTCCGCATGGTGCCGGCCGCGGTCGAGTCCGGTGACGGCCTCCGCGTAGCGGGGCTCGTCGGCGGTGAACCGCCGCAGATCCCCCCAGCGCCGGTCCCGGATCTGCAGGAACCCCGGCCCTTGACGCCAGATGAGCTTGCAGAGGTAGTGGCGGGTCCGCCAGGCGTGGAGCGCGCCGTCGTGGTCGGCGGGCCCGGCGAGCGTGCGGGGCGGATGCAGGTGCGAGAGAACCTTCCACAGGTGGTCCGCGCGGTCCGGCGGCAGGACCAGGTCCCAGTCGACCTGGACGGCACGGGCCGTCAGATCGCGGACCAGGCTCAGCTGGTCGATCGCCGCGCGCGCGGCGTCCGGTCCGGGCGCGGAGAGGTCCACGGGCACGTCGAGTTCGACGAGGCGCGCGCCGAGGGACCACAGGTGCCGGGCGTCGTCGGGACCGGCTGCGAGAGGAACACGGCCCAGGGACATGCCCGGCAGCGCGCGGGCCTGCGTGTCGTGGTCTCGCCATGCTCGGACGGTCGGGGTCGGTGCGCTTGCGGGCATGCTCGGTCCTTCTCGGTGTCCGGGGCCGGATGAGGGGAGGGGAGGGGAGGAGAGGCGGTGGCGATCAGGGAAGTGCGGGGGCGGCGGCGGGAGCCGCGCTCACGAGTGGCTCGTCGGGCTCGGCGGCCGACGCGGTGTGCACGTGGCGCATGTAGTCGAGGCGCAGCAGGTCCTGGTTGACCGAGGCGGGCGCGACATGGACGTACTGGCCGGCGTCGGTGAAGGCCACCCCCTGCGCGGTCCACTCCTCCAGCAGGTCCCGCACCTCCTGCGCGGTGCGGTCGCCGAACGCCGGGTCGGCGGTGAGCTTGCGGAGCAGCGCCTTGGGGGAGTGCGGCTGGTCCAGGAGACGGAAGGCGGCGACGGCGAACGGGTCGGTCAGCCGCAGGGTCCGCCAGGTGAAGGAGTGCCGCCGGCTGACGAGGACGATCTCGTCGCCCAGATCGGTGTGGGTGAGCCGGGCGTCGGTGTGGTGCTTCTTCCACGTGCCGAGGGCCTCGTTGAGCCGGTTCACCGTGGCCGCGCCGATGCCGCGCTCGGGTGCCTGGAAGACATAGGCCAGGTCGTGCAGTTCCGCTTCGGGCAGATCGTAGGTGAACAGGTAGTGCTCTTCCGGGCGCAGACCGGTGAAGCCCAGTTCGGGACGGTTGAAGTAGGGGCTGAACCGTTCGATGGCGATCCGGGCGGACAGGTCGACCGGGGGGTTGAGGTGTTCGAGCGCGGGCAGCTGCCGGATCACCGGCTCGTAGTCCTCCGCGGTCTCGCCCGGGAAGCCGTGCAGGTAGTTCCAGGACACGGAAAGCCCCGTCTCGGCCGCGTCGCGGAGCATCCGCACGTTCTGACAGCCGCTGACGCCCTTGTCCATGAGGTCGAGGACCCGGCTGTTGAGGCTCTCGATGCCGGGCTGGACGTAGATGAGTCCGGCGTCGGCGAGGACCTGGAGCTGGGGGCGGCGCATGTTGGCCTTGATCTCGATGTGCATCCGCAGGTCGTAGCCGCTGTCGATGATCCGGGGCAGCACGGTGGACAGGTACCGCATGTCCAGGATGTTGTCGACGACGTACATGTCGAGGACCCGGTGACGCTCCGCCAGATCCATGATCTCCTGGTAGAAGGTGTCCGGGCTCTTGCTGCGGAACTGCATGAACGAGCCGTTGAGACCGCAGAACGTGCAGTGGTGCTTCTCGCCCCACCAGCAGCCCCGGGCGCCTTCGACCACGAGCTTCGGCTCCACCCAGTTGCGGGCCACGGACGCGGCGATGCGTTCGAAGTAGCCGCTGTAGTCGGGCGGAAGGATCGCCGCGGGAGGCAGGGGGCCGGTCGGCATCGGGTTGGCGACCGGGACACCGTCGGCGCGGTGGCACAGCCCCGGGATGTCCGCGATCTTTACGGAGGGGGCGTCGGGCTCCTGCTGCAGGGCCTGGAGCAGGCGGGGGAACGCCTCCTCGCCCTCGCCGCGCACCACGAAGTCGACGAAGGGGAAGTTGCGGTGTACCGCCGCACCCTGTTCGGCGTCGCAGTTGGCGCCGCCCATGACCGTGACGATGCCGGGGGACAGCCGTTTGATGTGCCGGGCCGCGGCCAGGGCCGCCGTGTTCTGCTGGAAGGTGGACGTCAGGCCCACGACATCGGGTGCGAGGTCGGCCACCCGGCGGGCGATCTCCTCCACGAACTCCGGCACGATCTCGTGCAGGTCCTTGCTCATGCGCAGACGCGACGCCCGCAGCTTGCCGGTCATCACCTCGGTGAACTCGGCCGTCTTCCACGCCGGATCGTCGTACAGGGCGCTGGAGAACACCCAGTCGCCGCACCCGAGGAAGTACGAGGACAGCGCGAAGTACTCGTAGTCCTCGGCGGAGAACTCGGTGCGCTTGGTGATCCAGTCGGTGAACTCCAGGTTGGCGTGCAGCACCTCGCACGTCGCGCCCGGAACGCGTTCGTCGACACTGCGCTTGAGGATGCCCAGCGCCAGGGACGGCAGGTCGATGGGGGACCAGGGCATGTTGAGCAGGAGGACACGCACAGTCGGCTCCTCGGGGGACGACGGGGCAGGAGAAGGGCCGGCGGAAGAACCCGGCCGGCCCCTGGTTCCCGGGGCCGGCCGGGCGAGGATCACTCCTCGTCGCCGCCCTCGTCCGCGTTGCGGAACGGGATGGTGATGGTGATGCCGATGCCCGGCTTGCGGTTCTCCTCGTCGCCCGCGAGCGGGTCGTTGTGGATGATGTCCTTCTGCACGGTTGCCTCCTCGGTGATGGTGAAGTGGTGCTGTGCGTCCGGTCCCGCTGGTGGCTCAGCGGGACCGGTGTCCCCCCGTCGGTGCGGGGGGACGTCCGAAGGCGCGATGCGCCGGGTCGGGCAGCCTGTCGCGCAGGAAGCGCAGGGAACGACGCAGAACGGCGACGTGCGCGGCGCCGTCGTAGCCGTCGTGCCCGGTGTCGAGCCACATGGCGTCGTACGTGACACCCGCGGCCGTCAGGGCGTCGAGGTAGGTGCGGATCTGGTCCGGAGGGCATTTGGCGTCGTGGGTGGCGCCGACCACGAGCAGGGGCGCCGAGACCTTCGCCGCGTACGTGATCGGTGAGCTGGCGGCGTACCGTTCCGGGACCTCGTCCGGGCCGCCCCCGAACAGCTTGATGTCCAGAGCACGCAGGGCCGGTGTGGTGGCGCGGTGCGCGGCGACCCAGTCGGCGACCGGTTTCACGGCGACACCGGCCTGCCACAGCCCCGGACGCGTGCCGAGCGCGAGCAGCACGAGGTACGCGCCCCAGGACACCCCCCACAGCGCGCACGCGTCACCGGCGATCAGGCCGGCGGAGACGAGGTCGGCGCGGACGGCCGTCAGGTCCTCCACCTGGGTGTGGCCGACACCGGCGGGGAAGGCCCGCCGCCAGTGGGGCCCGTAACCGGTGGAGCCGCGGTAGTTGACGCGGACCACGGCGTAGCCCGAGGCGACCAGCGAGTGCACGGTCGCGTCGTAGGCGTCCCGGTCGTGGTCGGCGGGCCCGCCGTGGACGAGGAACACGGCGGGGGGCGGCGTCCCGCCCTCCGTGTCCGGGAGACTCAGCAGACTGTGCACGCGCCCCGGGCCGGTGGGGGTCCAGCGCTCGGAGTGGCGCCCGGGAACCACGGTCGACGGGCTGGAGGGAGGCAGCACGTACGGTGCGGCGCCGGCGGCGGGCGCGCTGGTCGGAGCCGAGGCGTGGGCGGCCGCGCCGTACGCTGCCGAGGAGTCCGGCGACCACGCGCCCGCCGTCGCCGGTGTCCTGCGCAGGACCGGCGGGTGCGCGGTGTCGGTCCACAGGTAGTCGACGGCCCCACCGGGCCGGGGCGCCGCGTCGAGCAGGCTGCCGGCCGGTGTCGGTACGACGGTCCGCCGCCGGGTGTCCAGGTCCACGCGGTGCAGCAGTGAGCGGCCGTGCCGGTCCTGCCGCACCAGCACCGTCCGTGTCCCGGGATACCAGCGGGCGGTGATCTCCGTGTCGAAGGTGCACCAGGAGTGCGTGCGCAGGCCCCTGTCCGGGGCCCATGTGGCGGGGGCGTAGCGGTCGCCGAGATCCCGCACCAGCAGAAGTTCACTGTGTCCGGGGAGGGGTGAGAAGCCCTGGCACCACAGTCCGCTGCCCGGGCGGCCGGGGCCGGGCAGCTCCGCGACGAGCCGTCCGCCACGCGTGAGGACGGTGACGGCCGCCGTGTCGTCGGCCGACGACGCCAGCGCGATCAGGGCGCCGTCCGCGCTGATCCCGCCCAGTCGGCAGGCCCGCCGCGTGCGCAGCACCTCCCGCGGGACGCGCCCGCGCCGGCCGACGAGCACCGACGTCTCCCGTCCCCGACCGAACGCCGCGGCGGTCACCCCGTCCGCGGTCACGGCCAGCCCTCGTGGCTGTCCGGGCGGCGCGCCGGGCAGGCCCGGTAACCGGGGGCCGCCGTCGAAGGGCTGGAACCACCAGCGGCCCCGCCCTGCCGCGTCCTCCTCGAACCACCACACGTGACCGTCGGCGTCGATCGCCCGGTGAAACGTGCCCCCGGGACTGTCGGTGACCTGCCGGGCCCGGCCCGCCGCACCGTCCCAGGTGAACACCTCGCAGCGCCCGTCGGCATCCGCGGTGAACACCATGCGGTGCGGGGCGGTGGGACACACGTCGGGGAGCGCGGTCACGAACACGTGGTAGAGGCCGGTCATGCGCGACGCTCCGGGGGTGTGCCGACCGCGCCGGAAGCCCCACCCGCACCCGCGGACCCGAGGGAGAGCAGAACCGCCGGCGCCATCCGCTGCGTGCGGACCGCGAGCAGCGCCAGGACCACGGCACAGGCAGCGGCGGGCAGCCGCGAACCGCCCCAGGTCACCAGGGCGGCCGCGACCGCGGGCGCTCCGGCGGCCGTCACGGCGGTGGCCGCGCCGAGTACGGCCCCCGTTCGGGACTGCAGCCCCCGCGGTACGGCGAGGACGGCCGCGGTGCCCAGGACCACGGTGATCACGGGCAGCACCAGGCAGATGGCGGCGAAGCACACTCCCCACAGCCACGGACCCCCGGCCATCCCCAGCGCGACGCACGGGGGCAGGAGCGCCCAGGTGGCCGCCGTCAGCGACCGCCGGGCTCCGAGCCGTCGCACCACACGAGGGGCCAGTAGCGAGCCGACGAGACCGGCCGCGCCGGACACGGCCAGCACCCCGCCGGTCGCGGCACTGCCCGCATCCGTACCCAGGACGAACACCGCCGTGTAGAAGAGCAGGGTCAGTCCACCGCTCGCGACGGAGGTCCACCACAGCACCAGCCGCAGCACGGGGGAGTGGAACACCACGGTCAGCCCGGCCCGCAGAGTCCCCGCGAACGGCGAGCGCCGCGACCGTGCGCTGTCGGCGGGAGCGTCCGGCGAAGCCGTGCCGGTGTCCGGTGCCGCCGGTGAAGTCCCGGCGTCCGCCGCGTTCAGAGGCGTACGGATGGCCAGTATCCCGAGCGCCGCCGCCGCGTACGAGACCGCGTCGACCACGAACGGCAGGGCGCGCCCGAATCCGAACAGGACGCCGCCCAGCGCGGGCCCCGCCACCAGCGCGGCCTGATCGCCCGCCTGCACGTTCGCCACGGCTCGCGGCATGTCGTCCGGTGCCGCCAGCAGGGCCAGGGCACCGCGCGCGGCCGTCTCGTACGCCGTCGCGCACAGGCGCTCCGTGAACGCCAGGCCCAACAGGACCCACAAGGGTGGGTGTCGCAGACACGACAGGGCCAGACCCGCCATCGCCGCGGCGGCGATCACAGCCGCTCCGGTCATGATGCGGCGCCGGTACCCCCGGTCCGCCGGCAGGGCGACCAGCGGGCCGAGCGCGACCCCGGCCAGAGCGGCGGCGCTGGCGAACACACCGACGACTCCGGGCCCGTGCCCCAGATCCAGGAGCAGCAGGGGGAACACCAGCCCCGAGGCCTGACTCCCCAGCCCGTCGACGGCGTTGACACACCAGAAGACGGCCAGGTCGCGCCTTCCGCGCGGGCGACCGGCGCCGGCATCGCGGACGGCATCGGAAGCCGCGACGGGTGCGGAGGGCTCGGCGGTCGGCACGGACGACTCGCCGTCGACAGGACGGCGTGCGCGGAACGCGTCGATGGTCCTCCACCCCCCTTGCTGCGCTGTGCCGCGCACCCCCCGGCCGCGCAGCAGGCAGGCGAACATGCGCATGCCAGAGAGCGGGGGGAGATTCGCCGACATCGGTCGTGATGCGTGGAATATGTGCAGGAAGTGCGAAAGCGAGCAGGAGCCTAGTCATCCCCGCGGAACCCGAACAAGGGCCCGGACGCGCATCGGGTACTGCCCAACGGGCCGGAATTAGACGCCCGTTGAGTCATGGAATGCGGCGCTCGTCGTTCCGCTTGTGCCGTCCCCGCCGACCGGCCGCGCCCGCGCGCAGCCGGATTGACGCGTTGCGGTCGTGCATCGGGAGGGGATGGGCTCCGCCTCATCGCTCGAAGCGTGCGGAGCGGGGCCGTTGCGACGCGAAACAGCGGGGCCGTCCGCGTCCACGACGCGCGGCCCGGCGGGTGGCCGCGGTGTGGCCGCCGTCCCCGTGGTGAAGGCGCTTGCCCCGTGACGGCGAGGGAGCGTCACATTGGCTGACAACATCTCCTGATCTGCCCGGCCGTGAGCGGCTCGTACGGGCCGGGCGGGTCGAGCCGGTCCGCCGCCCGCCCCTCACGGGCTTGCGCCCGCTGTTCCGGCCCCGTGATTCACAGGAAGCGGCGGATGGGGGTGACGGCGGCTTCCTTGGCACGTTGGAGCCATGCCCGCCGTCTCCACCGCGCGAGGTCGATGTCCACGCTGTTCTCGAGGTCCGCGTCGTAGTCGTGGTCGAGCGCGGCCGTGAACTCCTCGTCCAGCACGGCGAGCATGACCTCCTCGTCGTGGTCCATGGACCGGCGGTTGAAATTGGTGGATCCGATGAGGGCGGCGACCGAGTCCACGGTGATGATCTTGGCGTGCATCATGGTCGGCTGGAACTGGCGGATGCGTACACCGGCCCGGAGCAGCCGGGTGTAGTGATGCTGGCCGGCGAGCTGGCAGGCGCGCTGGTCGGTGTGGGGGCCGGGCAGCAGGATCTCCACACGCACACCCCGGCGAGCGGTGTCGCAGAGCAGGTCGATGAAGTAGGAGTCGGGAGCGAAGTAGGCGGTGGCCAGCCGGAAGCGTTCCTCGGCGGAGGTGAGCATCACCCGGATGAGGGTCTGCATGTCCTGCCAGCCGATGCTCGCGGAGCCGCGTACGACCTGCACCACGGACGAGCCCGCCTGCGGGTGTTCGGTGAAGCGGTCACGGTGGTCGAAGAGTTCGTCGTGGCACTCCGCCCAGTTCTGTGCGAAAGCGGCGGCGATCCCGTCCACGGCGGGACCGCGCACCTGGACGTGGGTGTCCCGCCACTCGGAGGGAGTGCGGGCGTTGCCGCACCACTCCTCCGCGATGCCGACGCCGCCGGTGAAGGCGGTGTGCTCGTCGACGACGAGAGCCTTGCGGTGGCAGCGGTGGTTCTGCTTGAACGGCGACAGCCACACCGGCTTGCGGAACCAGGCCACTTGCACTCCCGCGTCGCTCATCAGGTCCAGCAGTCGACCCTCTATCTCCTTGGCGCCGAAACCGTCGAGCAGCAGTCGCACACGCACCCCCGCACGGGCCCGTTCGGCCAGGGCGGCGGCGAAGTCACGGGCGATCTGCCCCCGCCAGTACACGAACGTCATCATGTCGATGGTGTGTTGCGCCGACCGGATCGCCCCGAGCATCGCGGGGAAGATCTCGTCCCCGTTGCGCAACGGCACCAGGTCGTTGCCTTCGGTGGCCGCCACGCCGATCAGCCGCTCCAGGCGCCGGCGCAGACGCTGCTTGCGCGCCGCCGCGTCGGGCGCTCCGCCGGAAGCCGAAGCAGCCGCCGATATCGGGTCGTAGAGCATGCCACACCTCCTACTGGCCCGTGACGCCCAGAACGTCACGGGGTGCCGCGCGAGCCCGAACAAGCGGATTCCCGGTCGGCGCCGCTTCACGCACCCGGCCATCGGCGGGGGTGTCCGCCCGCCGCGGCGAGGCGCGCCGAACCGTCGCCCACCCGCGCCCGCCCCGCGAGGCGGCCGGGCAGCCGCCGCGGCCGATCGCCGCCGCACCGCCCGGCTGGGCCCGGCCCCGGGCCCGGCCCCGGGCTCGGCCTGGCCCCGGGCCCGGGCTGGCCCCGGGCCCGGGCTCGGCCCCGGCCCCGGCCTGGCCCCGGCCCCGGCTCGGCCTCGGCCTCGGCTCGGCCTCGGCCCCGGCTCGGCCTCGGCCCCGGCCTCGGCCCCGGCCCCGGACTCGGCCCCTGGCCTCGGCTCGGCCCCCGGTCTCGGGCTTGCCCCCGGTCTCGGGTCGGCTCGCCCCCGGTCTCGGGTCGGCTCGGCGCGGCTCGGCGGGCCCGGCCTGGCTCGGCTGGCCCGGTCCCCGGTCTCGGGCCCGGCCTGGCTCGGCGGGCCCGGTCCCCGGTCTCGGGCCCGGCCTGGCCCGGTCTCGGGCCCGGCCCCGGGCTCGGCTCGCCCCGGCCCCTGCCGCTTTCCCGTCCTCGGTTCAGCTTGCGCCGTACCGCGGACGAGCCCCCGGTCCCGGCCTGGCCGTGACGTCCCCGGGGGTCAGCGCGGTGTGCTCCGTGGAGCACTCGACGACCACGCGCACCGGCGCCCCACAGTCGGAATGCCGTACGTCGAGTACCGGACCCTCCGGGTCGGCGACGTGTGTCTCGCCCCACTGGCGCAGCGCGATCAGGACCGGCCACAGATCCCACCCCTTGGGCGTGAGCCGGTACTCGTTGCGCGCGCGGCTGCCCGGCTCCCGGTAGGGGACGGTCGTCAGGATGCCGGCCGCCGTCAGCTTCCGGAGCCGGTCGCTCAGGACGGCCTCGGACATCCCCATGTGGCGGCGGAAGTCGTCGAACCGGCGTACGCCGTTGGCGGCGTCCCGCAGGATCAGCAGGCTCCACTTCTCACCGACCACGTCGAGCGTGCGCTGCACGGGGCAGTTCTCCGTACTCACCTCAAGCCACTCCATGGCGTCATGGTAGGGACTCTGGCTTCGTCATTGACAGTCAGAAGGTGCGACGGCTAACTTCGATCTGCGAAGTCAGATGAGGTGAACGGAAGCGGAGGCAGGGCACTGTGGGGCGGACGCGTACGTACGAGTGGGAGGACCCCGAGCTGACGGCGGCTGCCGTGGGTCGCGTCTCCGGCCTGGAGTTCCTGCGCGACCTGCGGGAAGGCCGGCTGCCGGCACCGCCCGTCTCGGCCACGCTGGACATGGCGCTCGACGAGGTGGAGTTCGGCCGGGCCGTGTTCTCGCTCGTTCCGGGGGAGGAGCACTACAACCCGATCGGCAGTGTGCACGGCGGTGTCTTCGCCACCCTGCTCGACTCGGCGGCGGGCTGCGCCGTGCAGTCCACGCTGCCGGCCGGCATGGCGTACACCTCCCTCGACCTGACCGTGAAGTTCCTGCGGCGCATCACGGTGGACACCGGCAGGGTCCGCGCCGTCGGCACGGTCCTCAACGGCGGCCGCCAGACCGCGCTGGCCGAGGCGAAGCTGATCGACGACAGGGACCGCCTGCTCGCCCACGCCACCAGCAGCTGCATGCTGTTCCCGCTCCCGCCGAAGCCGCAGGCCTGAGGCTCCGCCCGAGGACGGTGCCCGCAGATGGAAGGCGGCTACACGTCCGAGCCGGTGCGGGAGCGCCGTGCGGCACGGCGGCGCAGGCTCAGCGGCAGCACGTACCAGCACAGCCCGAACCACAGCATGACCCCGCCGACGAGCACCTCCGCGAGGACGCCCGGGACCACGAAACGCAGGATCAGCAGAAGCGTGCAGCCGATGGTCAGCGCGAGGAGGACCATGCCGCACATCATCAGGCGCCCGGCGGTCTCCACCAGATCGTCCTTCATGCGCTGCCCGGACAGGAAACGATGGATCGAGACGGGCGCTATCAGCGCTCCGGTGGCCGCCGCGCCGAGCACCACGGTGGTGACGTAGATACCGCGATCCAGCGCCTCCAGCTCTTTGAACGACGGGGTGAAGGCCACGCTGAGCAGGAACCCGAAGAGGATCTGCACACCGGTCTGGGTGACCCGCGTCTCCTGAAGGATCTCGTTCCAGCGGCGGTTGACCCTCTCGTGCGCTGCTTCCGGCCCTTTGGTGCCGGCCGCCGGGCCGCGCTGGTCACTGGGCGCGCGGCGGTCGGTGTCCTGTTCCGCCGGTTCGGCCGACTGCTCGGTCATGGCCATGGCATCCTCCACATTCCGGGGGGTACCGTCTGCCCGCTCGGGGCTCTTGCATGCTGGTCGAGCGGCGGACGGGCGGATCGCGCCGCTCGTGGACGGACCTGACGCCGGGTTCGGCGCAATGCCCGGTGAATCGGAGAGCGTTGGGGGTACACGGCCGGTATGCCACCGGTCAGCGATCACTCCATGCCCCTGCGGGTCGTACGTCAACTGCGCCGTATCCGTGCTTTCTACGCGGCGGCCGCCTGCGGGTGGGCGGTGCTCGCGGCGTGGGAGGGATGGGAGCATCCGGGGAGTCGGCCCATGTGGCTGTCGGTGCTCTTCGTGATGATCTTCACCGGCCTGTTGGCGATGACATCCCTGTGGCTGCAGGGTCGTCGTCGGGCCGGAGCGGGTGAGGTCTCCCGGATACGGCCGCCCCGTTACACGGCCTGCGCCCGGTGGCTCAGGACCCCGGCCGCAGGTCGGACTGCGGAGCGGTGACGGTGGTGTCGTGGCCGCAGCCGGTTTCTCTCCGGTAGGCGGTGTCCCCCTCGCCGCGCGGCGTCGCCGAGATCCGCACACACGCATGCCCGTGTGCCCCCGGCGGCCGTCCGCGGCACGGACGCCGAGCCAGTGGCCGCTGCCGCCGCCCTCGGCTCCCCCGGCAGGGCTGCCGATCTCGTGGCGACGGTGCTCGGGTGCCGTGATTGATCTCCGATTCCTCACGAACCGGGACTCACTGTCCCTGTTGTCGCCGCCTCCGTCTAGGCTCCCCGCATGAGCACAACGGAGCCCGGCAGACGGGTGATCGACGGCCGCTTCGAACTCGTCGGGCGGCTTGGCGGCGGGGGAATGGGATGGGTCTGGCGGGCCCGCGACCTGGCGCTGCACCGCGAGGTCGCCGTGAAGGAGGTCCGCCCGCCGGACCCCGACCTCGCCGAGTACGACCCGGAGGGCGCCCGGACCCTGCGGGAACGCGTACTCCGGGAGGCCCGGGCCCTGGCCCGCGTCCACCACCCGAACGTCGTCACCATCCACCACATCGTCGACGGGGGCGAGGGCACCTACCCGTGGATCGTGATGGAGCTCCTCACGGGCGGCTCGCTCCAGGACCGCCTCGACCGGGGCCGCCTGGAACCGTCCGAGGCGGCCCGCATGGGCCGGGAAGTGCTCGACGCGCTGCGCGCCGCCCACGCGGTCGGCATCGAGCACCGGGACGTGAAGCCGGCGAACGTCCTGCTGCGCCCCGACGGCCGCCCTGTGCTCACCGACTTCGGGATCGCCGCCGTCCGTGAGGCCACCAGCCTCACCGCCACCGGGTCGGTCATAGGCTCGCCCGACTACATGGCGCCGGAGCGGGTCAGCGGCAAGGAGGGCGGACCCGCCTCCGATCTGTGGTCCCTCGCGATGATGCTCTACGTGGCCGTGGAGGCACACCACCCCCTGCGCCGGGACAGCACGCTCGCCACGCTCGCCGCCGTGCTCAGCGAGGACGTCCCGCCGCCCCGTCAGGCCGGCCCGCTGGCCGAGGTGCTGAGCGCGCTGCTCGTGAAGGACCCGCTCGCGCGGCCCGGGGCGGAGGAGGTGGACCGCATGCTCGCCGTCGCGGCGGGACAGGCCACGCCCCCGGCGACCTCCGGGGCCACGCCCCCCGCGACCGGCGGGGCGCCGGCCGACGCCGTCCCGGGCTTCGGTCCGGCCCCCGGCTTCGGTCCGCCCCCGTCCTACGGTCCGCCGCCCGCGGACACCTCCCCCACGTCGTACCGGCTCGCCCAACCGCCCGGCGCCGGGTCGCCCGGAGCCGGGACACCCCCGACCGCCGGGGGCGCCTCGCCGTGGAGCCCGGCGAACCAGGGCGGGCCCGGCGCTCCCGACCTGGGCGTCGTCGGCCAGCCAGGCACCAAGGTCACGGGCAGCCGTCCCCGGCGGCGACGCCCCGTCCTCACCGTCGTCGCCTCGGTCGCCGCGACGGCGCTGACGGGTGTCCTGGTGTGGACGCAGCTGCCCGACTCCGGAAGCGAGGCGAAGGACCCCGGAACGTCGGCGAGCTCCACCGCCACCCCCAAGGGGAGCGGCGCCACGGCGTCGGCGGACGCCGCCGGGGACGACGACAAGTCCGGCGCCGCGGACGACGGCAC
This sequence comes from Streptomyces sp. NPDC042364, assembly GCF_056437585.1. Classification (NCBI taxonomy): domain Bacteria; kingdom Bacillati; phylum Actinomycetota; class Actinomycetes; order Kitasatosporales; family Streptomycetaceae; genus Streptomyces; species Streptomyces sp. NPDC042364. The sequence continues at coordinate 127,008 of NZ_JBWKAJ010000020.1, forward strand.
GTCGGAGAAGACCGGCGACCTGCTCACCGCTGACGGCCTGCGGACCACCGTCGCCAAGTTCAAGGCGGTCATGGGCGGTTCGAAGGTCACCCGCTTCGTCGTCTACCCCGAGTACGCGCTGGCCGAGGCACCCGTGAAGGGCAAGGAGAAGCTGTACGACAGCTTCAGCTACCGCGGCGGCGACGTGGCCGTGAAGGACGGCCCCGGCGGCACCATCATCAGCGGAGACGGGCCCGCCGACCTCGACGACTTCGCATGGGACGCGGTACCGGGACTGATCCGCAAGGCCGAGAAGACCCTCGGTGTCGACGACCCCACCTCCCGGTACCTCGTCATCACCCCTCCCGGAGTCTTCGACGAGGAACCGACCATGAGCGTCTACCTCGCCAACGACTACGGCAGCGGCTACCTCAAGGCCAACACCAAGGGCCAGGTCATCTCGACCTATCCGATGGAAGCCGGCTGACACGTGCGCGCCCGCCCCGCTCGGCGCCGGGCGGGCGGGGCCTTCGCACCCGAACTCGGCTCAGCCCAGAGGTGGCCGTGCCGGGTGCCGCGCCGGGTCTCGGTCGGAAGCGGCCCGGCCGCGTGGGTCGGAACCTGTCGGACGGCCCGGGGCGTCCCTGCCCCGGGAGCTGCCGGTCCACGACGGGGTGGTGCCCGGCACTCCGGTACGCCCACGCCACGCGCCGCCCGCGAGCGAGGTCGATGGAACGACGTCGATGACGGAGGGTGACGTGTCGGACGAAGTGAGGGAGGCCATGGCGAAGGTGGTGCGGCGGCAGTCCGTGGAAGCCTTCGTGGGGTACCACGCCTTCGGGCTCCAGGAAAGCGATGACGCCGACTTGCCCGTTCCCTTCCCGGACGACTTCGACTTCGACGTCTTCCTCAGCACCCACCCGGGGCGGCTGGACATCACCAGCGGAGGCCACACCCACACCGCAGCCGTCAGTGTCGAGGTCTGGGACGGACCTCCGCCCGAGCATGACCCCGCCGACTGGGACGAGCGAGCCGAGGCCGACTACGAATCCACCAGCGGCGAGGTGGCGGTGTGGTCCATGCACATCGGCCGCAACGACGACCTCATCACGCTGGCCGATTCCGGCGGGCCGTGGCGGGTGCGGGTCAGCTGCGCGGGCCGGGCTGCCGCGGCGGCCCTGTCGGAGAGCGAGGGCACCGGACACCACGTCGAGCGCTATCTGGTGCAGTTCTGGCCGGCCGAGTCCTGAGCGAACGCCCTCGTCGCGCACCCCCTCGCCGAAGTCCCGGCAACCGAGACGTCACCCGGGGGAGTGCGGGGGGCCGGCCCGAGGACGCGCCCGTTCACGGCAGGGCTCCGCTCTCGCACCGCCACGGGGGCGGGCCAACACCGACGACGCCCGGTCGCGGGTCTCCGGGCTCCATGGGCGCCACGCCCCCACGTAACCTCTTCACGTGCCAGCCTCCCGCCCGCATCGCGTCGCCGTCCTCGTGCTCGAAGGCGCGAAGCCGCTCGACGTCGGAATCCCCGCGCAGGTCTTCACGACGCGCGCGAGCATGCCGTACGAGGTGCGGGTGTGCGGGGCGACACCTGGTCTCGTGACCGGCGGCGACGGCCTGGCGTACCACGTCGACCACGGCCTCGACGCCTTGACGTGGGCCGACATCGTCTTCGTCCCCGGCTACCGGTTCCCGGACCGCGACGACCCGCCGCAGGCCGTGGTCGAGGCACTGATCGCCGCCCATGAGAGGGGCGCGCGGCTCGCCGCCATCTCGACGGGCGCCTTCGCGCTCGCCGCCACGGGCCTGCTCGACGGCAAACGCGCCACGACGCACTGGCACTACACACGGGCACTCATGGCGAGGCACCCACTCGTCCAGGTCGACGAGAACGTGCTGTTCGTCGACGAGGGCAGCGTGCTCACCTCGGCGGGCGCAGCCTCGGGCATCGACCTGTGCCTGCACATCCTGCGCGGCGACCTCGGAGTGGCCGCCTCCAACCACGCGGCCCGGCGTCTGGTCGCGGCCCCCTACCGCAGCGGCGGCCAGGCCCAGTACGTGCCGCGCAGCGTCCCCGAGCCGCTCGGCGAGCGGTTCGCCGCCACCCGGGAGTGGGCGCTGCACCGGCTCGGCGAGCCCCTCACCCTCGACATACTGGCCCGCCGGGCCGGGGTCTCGCCGCGCACGTTCTCCCGCCGCTTCGTCGAGGAGACCGGCTGCACACCGATGCAGTGGGTGATGCGCGCCCGCGTCGACCTGGCCCGCGAACTGCTCGAACGCTCACAGCGCAGCGTCGAACAGATCGCCGCCGAGGTCGGGCTCGGCACCGGCGCGAACCTGCGTCTGCACTTCCAGCGCGTTCTCGGCACCACACCGAGCGAGTACCGGAGCACCTTCACCCGCGGCGAGTGACCGGCCGGGGGCGGGACGCGCTGAGCCCGGACCCCTGGCGGGATCCTTTTGGAGCATGGCGATACCGCCACTGTCAGTGGCGCCGGACACGGGCGAGCCTGGTGGCGAAGGGAAGGGGATCACCTATGACTCGCATCGCCATCAACGGATTCGGCCGCATCGGACGCAATGCGCTCCGCGCACTGCTGGAGCGCGACAGCGCACTCGAGATCGTCGCCGTCAACGACCTCACCGAGCCCGCCACCCTCGCCCGGCTGCTCGCCTACGACAGCACGGCCGGCCGTCTCGGGCGCCCGGTGACCGTCGACGGCAACATCCTCGTCGTCGACGGCCGGCGGATCACGGTGCTGGCCGAGCGTGAACCGGAGCGGCTGCCGTGGGCCGAACTCGGTGTCGACATCGTCCTGGAGGCCACCGGCCGCTTCACCTCGGCGAAGGCCGCCCGGGCCCACCTCGACGCCGGCGCGAAGAAGGTACTCGTCAGCGCGCCCTCGGACGGCGCGGACGTCACGCTCGCGTTCGGGGTCAACACCGACGCCTACGACCCGGACGTGCACACGATCGTCTCGAACGCCTCCTGCACCACAAACGCGCTCGCGCCGCTGGCCGCGGTCCTCGACGAACTCGCCGGTATCGAGCACGGGTTCATGACGACGGTGCATGCCTACACGCAGGAGCAGAACCTTCAGGACGGTCCGCACCGCGACCCCCGCCGAGCCCGGGCCGCCGGCGTCAACATCGTGCCGACCACGACCGGCGCCGCCAAGGCGATCGGCCTGGTGCTGCCCAGCCTCGACGGCAAGTTGTCCGGCGACTCGATCCGCGTACCGGTACCGGTGGGCTCGATCGTCGAACTCAACACGACCGTCGCCCGCGACGTGACGCGCGACGACGTGCTGGCGGCGTACCGCGCCGCCGCGGAGGGGCCGCTCGCGGGCATCCTCGAGTACTCGGAGGACCCGCTCGTGTCGTCCGACATCACCGGCAACCCCGCCTCGTCGGTCTTCGACTCGGCCCTCACCCGCGTCGACGGCCGCCACGTCAAGGTGGTCGCGTGGTACGACAACGAGTGGGGCTTCTCCAACCGGGTGATCGACACGCTGGATCTCCTCGCCACCCGCTGACCGGAGGCCGGGGCGGTTCCCGGGAGAGTCACCCGACGAGCTGGTCTCCCTTGGGCGCCCAGCGGACGATCCGCTCCGGACCCCGGCTGGGCAGGACGCGGCGCGCCGCTCTCACACGGCGGGCGGTGGATCCGGCGCGTCCTTCCCCGCCGTGCGCGAGCGCGCACAGCGGCTGCGCCGAGGGGATGGTCACTCCCGCTCGGGGTGCTCGGCGCGCACTCGCTGGGCGACATCGCGCAGTTTGATGTTGTGGTGCTGGGAGATACGGCGCAGCACGTCGAACGCCTCGTCCTGGCTCAGCCGGTGGCGCTCCATGAGCATGCCCATGGCCTCACCGATGGCGTGCCGCGTCGCCAGGGCGTGTTCGAGCTGGTCGATGGTGCGGGCGTCGGCCAGGGCGACGGCGGCATGCGAGGCCAGCAGCCACCCGGCGGTCTCGATGTCCTTGCCGAACGCGCCGGGCCGACGGGCGTACAGATTCAGGGCGCCGAAGTCCTCGTCGCTGGTGTAAAGCAGCACGCCGGCCATACTGCCGATGCCCAGTTCGCGGGCGGGGACGGCGAAACGCTCCCAGGCAGGCTCGGGCCGGGTCAGGTCCGGTATCCGGTACAGGCGCTCGCCGTCCTTGCGGCGGGCAAGGTCGAAACACGGCCCCTCACCCAGCTCGCCCTGCAGTCGGTCGCACTCCTGCACGACATCCCCGCAAGCGGCCAGGGTCACTGCCTTGCCCTTGCGCACAGCGAGGATCCCGGCCGCGTCACAGCCGTCGACCAGCTTCACCGCCGACGCCGCGATCTTTTCCAGCGTCGCCTGGACCGAGTCCTGGGCCAGCAGATCCCGCGCGAGCAGAGCCATCTGCTCGGCGTACTCCCGCCACTCCATACCCACCACCCACCTCGTCACCGGTTCCGCCACGGTACCGCCGGCGGCACCCATCCCCGCCGTCTCGCTCATCTCCCGTCCTGCCCGCCTTATGCAGTGCGACCCAGGGCTCTTCTGATGGATCCAGGCGGCGTCGCGGCTGTCTGACGACAGCCCTGGGAGCAGGCGGCCCGCGCCACCCCGGGGCACCACGGCGGCATGCCGTGCGGCGGTCTCGCTCAGGGGGAGGTGTGGGCGGCGTTCGCCGACGGATGGACCGGCGAGATGGTACTGCTCACGGTGCGGGGCGGAGCGCTCGGTGCCGGGGAGTAGTCGGATGGCGGTCGAGCGTCGGCGGGGGCCTGGTGGCCGCCGGGCGAGTGGACCCTGCCGTTGCTGCCGTCGGCGGGGGCGGAACCCTCTCAGGGCGGAGTGTGCACGGGGGGTCGGCCGGCCCGGCGGACCGGGGTCACGACTGGTGCGTTCCCGACGAGCGTCGGTGTCTGCGCACTGCGTATGCCGCGACCAGTCCGAGCGAGCCGACTGCCAGGCCCGCGCCCACCGCTTGGTCGATGCCGTCCGCTCGCTTACTGCCGCCCGTACCGCCCTGGACGCCGAGTGTCGGAGTGACGGTATCGGCGCCCCGGGTCGGCGTCGTGGGAACCACCGTGCCGGTGTCCCCTTTTCGGGGCAGGACCTCACACGCGATGCCGTCGTCCCGCCCCCGGTCCTCATCGAGGCGGTGCGGGTCGCCGGGGTCGCGGTTCAGTTCCGCCTGCGCGTCTTCCTGAAAGGCGAAGTCCGCGCAGTCCAGATCGCCTTGGGCGTAGGCGAGTCCAGTCATGGGTGCCGTGGTGACGAAAACTATCGCTGTCGCGGTGAGCATGGTGCGTATGCCCATGTGCCGTCCCTCCAGTCCGGTGGTGGCTGTGGTCGTCACTGCGACCGTATGGACTGGGCTCGGCCCGGGCATCCGCTGTTGAGCCATACGAATTGCGACACGTCCGGCAAGCCCTTCGCGCCGCCGCCAGCAGGTTCGGTGCGGCGATGGTGGCCGGCCGGCGGTGTCGTGGTCGAGCCGGAACGGGCCAGGGGCGGCAAAGTTGAGTCCAGGCTTGTCAACTTTCCGGGGTGGTGGTACATCGGAAGGAGGGCGAAGGAAGTGGGAACGACGTCAAGGAGGGATGACAGATGCTGATGCGTGCGGATCCCTTCCGCGAGCTCGACCGGCTCGTCGAGCGGGTCTGGGGCACGGCCGCGCACCCGGCGGGCATGCCGATGGATGCCTGGCGTGAGGGTGAGACGTTCTTCGTGGAGATGGACCTGCCCGGTGTGAACCCGGAGTCCATCGACCTCGATGTCGAGCGCAACGTCCTGACCGTGAAGGCCGAACGCAGGCCGGCGTACGGCGAGAACAGTGACACGGTGATCACGGAGCGGCCCGTGGGGACGTTCAGCCGCCAGTTGTTCCTCGGTGAGACCCTCGACACCGAGAAGATCGACGCCTCCTACGAGGCCGGTGTCCTGAAGTTGCGGATCCCGGTCGCCGAACAGGCCAAGCCGCGCAGGATCGCCGTCAGTGGCGGCGGTGACCGCAGGGAGCTGGGCGGCTGACGCCCGGCGACACCACCTCTTCCGGCCTCGGGCGTCAGCCCGGGGCCTTTTCGGCGGGGAGAGGGCTTCAGTCGCGGAACCGGACGGGACTCACCCGCGAGGGCTCTCCGGCTCCCCGCCGTCGGCATCGAACACCTTGGTGAAGTTGGCCCCGCACCGGCAGCGGGAGTGCTCGATCAGTTCGCCTTCGTCCGACACGCTCAGCCCCTGGCTGAGCCGCACGTGCACATGATCACCCATGAGGAGCCGCTTCCCTTGGCGTTGCTGGTCCGGTCATGGTGAAGGCCGGCCGTCGTGGCCGGCAATGCCGCAGCTCACACATGACCGCCGATCGACTGCCCGCGCCCGGCCCCGGTCGGCGCAGGGGACGACGAGCCGGCCGCCCTCCGTCACCGACAGCCTTCGGGAACGCCTCGGCTCGCCGGGGAGTCGTACGCCAGGGTGCCGGCCGGGCGTCACCGAGTCGGCCGGGCGGCTGCGGCTTCCGCGGTGTTCGTGAGGGTGTCGAGCCGGGCGGCGAGGTCGGGATGGGCGGCCGCCAGATGGGGGCGGGCTGCGTTCAGGGGGTGGATGAGGGCGGCGGGGTCGTCCTGGGCGAGGGCTCGGTCGAGTTGGCTGACGGGGAGGCGGGAAGCGGCCGGGAGGTCGGTGAGCGCGGTGATCTGGCCGGCGATACGGCGCAGGTCGGCGGCGTTGCGGCGGGCCCATGTGGCCAGAGCGCGGTCGGCGGCGCGGCGCCCGCGGGTGGCCTGGACGCGCTGTTCGCCGGTGCTTCCGGCCGGGCCGGGCCGCCCCCGCAGGTAGCGGCGTTCGGCGGCCTGCCGGCTGGCGACGCCGAGCGGGTGGGCGAGGTCGGCCCAGCTGGCGCCCGCCCGGCGAGCCGTTTCGATCAGGCCGGTTTCCCAGCCGGCGAGCTGCTCGCGGACCTGCCGCAGCAGAAGGAGGGAGGCAAGGGCCTGCTCCGGCCCCGGGCCTGCCGCGTCCGGCGTGCCGGAGTTCTCTCCCTGGGCGGTCTGCACGGCCTTGTCGATGGTTTCCAGGGCTGTCGCGGCGGCGAGAAACGACACCGCGTTCTGGGCATCGGCGCTGGTGGAGGCCGGGTGGTCGGCTGCCGTCACAGGCACCTCCTAGCTGTCGTCCATGCGATGACAGCATGGGTTTGTCATCCAATGGATGACATGTTACAACGGGTTGCGTGAGGCGTATCGGCCGTCACTGCCCGACCCCGCTGGAGGTGTTCTTTCCGTGTTGATGCGAACCGATCTCTTCCGTGAGCTTGACCGGCTGGGCCAGCAGGTGAGGGGCACGGGCACATGGTCGAGGCCGTCCCCGATGCCGATGGACGTCTACCGCCAGGGCGACGCGTACGTGGTGGCCTTCGACCTGCCGGGAGTGAGCCCCGAGGCGATCGACGTCGACGTCGATGGGCGCGTTCTGACCGTCACGGCCGAACGCCGGCCCGTGGCAACGGCCGACGACATGCGGATGGAAGTGTCCGAGCGGCGGCTGGGCGTCTTCTCCCGCCGGATCGCGCTGGCCGACACGCTCGACACCGGGAACATCACGGCCGACTACGACGACGGGGTGCTGACCCTGCGCATCCCGATCACCGAGCGCGGCAAGCCCCGCAAGATCGCCGTCAGCGTGGGGTCCTCCCGCGAGGGGACCTCCGGCTGACCGGCGGTGGCGGGGCCGGCCGGCGGCGGAGGACGGGCACCTGATCTGCCTCTCGACCGCCCTCCGCCCCCACGGAGAGAAGAAGCCGAAGAAGGGTGGCGGTGGACGTGGCCCTGCGACGTGAAGCGTTCCTCGACCAGGTGAGGGAACGCGGCGAGTACGACACCGAGCACGAGGCGGAACGCGCGGCCCGCGTGGTCGTCGCCCTGCTGGGCGCGCACCTGGTCGGCGAGGTGCGCGCCCGGCTGGCGGCGCGTCTGCCCGAAGACTTCGCACTGATACTGCTCAACCCTCTTGAGAGCGCTGAGCCGCTGCCGCCGGAGAGGTTCGTGCGGGCGACGGCGGTGTGGATCGAGGGGGCCACCGAGCAGACCGCGGCCTGGGATGTCGGCGCCGTCCTCAGCACGGTCGCCGACGCTGCCGGCCCCGACATACTCGACCAGGTCCTGCTCCAGCTCCCCGCGGGGTACGACCTGCTCTTCGGCCACCCCCAGCCCGCCTGACCGACCCGTACGTGCCCGCCCGCGAGGCGCCGGCACCAGCGACAGAAAGGCAATGACCCCAGTGATGTCCGACCGGCGTGCGCCGCTTGAGCACCTGCCCGCGACGACGTACGAGCAGATGCTGGAGAAGGTCCGCTACGAAGGCGCCTACCCCACCCGGGAACGGGCCGAAGAAGCCGTCCGCCTGGTCCTCGCGGGACTCGGACGCCAGCTGACGGGCGAGGAGCGCGTCGATCTGGCCGCCCGTCTGCCCCTCCAAGCCGCACGTATCCTCACCGAACAGATCCCCGACACCCAGCCGTTGACCGGATGGGCGTTCGTCAAGGACCTCGCAGGCCGCAGCGGCGCCTCGCCGGCCACCACCCGCTGGGACACCGGCTCCGTCCTCGCCGCCGTCGCCGCCTCGGCCGGCCCCGAACTCCTCACCCGGATCCTGCGCCGGCTCCCCTCCGGCTACGCGCTGCTGTTCGGCCGAGCCGAACTCACCCCGGCTGCCTGAGCCGGCTGGGGCCCCTCGTCCGCCCGGCAGCCGGGCAACCGGTGGGGCCTCGTGGACGCGACGCCGACGGGCCCGCGGGTCGCGGGCCCGTCGGTCACCGGCCCCTACGGGTGAACGTCAGATGGGTGACTGAGCTGGGCGAGGACGTCGCCTCGATCTCGTAGTCCTTCTCCAGCCCCTCCAGCCCGTCCCAGAGGCGTACGCCCCGGCCGAGCAGGACCGGGACCACCACGACGTGCATATGGTCGATGAGCCGGGCGGCGAGGAACTCGCGGACCACGGTGGGGCCCCCGCCGATACGGACGTCCTGGCCGCCCGCCGCCTCACGGGCCCGCTCCAGCGCTTCGGCGGGCGAGGCGTCGAGGAAGTGGAACGTCGTGCCGCCCTCCATGCCGATCGACGGGCGCGGGTGACGGGTGAGCACGAAGGCCGGTGTGTGGAAGGGCGGGTTGGGGCCCCACCACCCCTTCCAGTCGGGGTCCTCGTGCCATCCGGGGTGGCCGAACTTCCCCGCCCCCATGATCTCCGCGCCGATCCCGGGCGCGAACCGCCGCGCGAAGGTGTCGTCGAGACCGCCGTGCCCGCCGGACCCGCCGGTCATCTCGTGCCACCACCGAGTCGCGAACATCCACTCGTGCAGCCGTTCCCCGGCGTGACCGAACGGCGCGTCACGGCTCAGGCCCTCACCGGTACCGAAACCGTCGAGCGAGATGGAGAAGTTGTGGACGCGGGCGAGTGACATGCCCGGCGCCTCCTTTCCGCTGCCGTTCGAGCCGCGTCGGACCGACTCGGTCATGGCACGATGATGGCCTCCGAGACACGTCGCCCACTCAGTACGCGGCCGACAGTGCCCCCAGATGGGCCCGGCGCACCTCCGCCGTCTGCCCCTGCACCAGCAGGAACATCGCCTCCCGGGCGAGACGTTGCGCCCGGTTGTCCAGGGCCAGCGCACGCCCGCCGCCGGTGACCAGTGCGGCGGTCGTCGCCGTGCGCATCAGGTCGAACGCCTTCGTCTTGAGTGCCAGCCGCTCCTCCACGTGCTCGTGCGGCGCAGGATGGTCGGCGAGGGCGTACGCCTGCCGCCGCACCTTGTCCAGGCGAAGTCGCAGCCCCTTCGTCGTGGGGTCGTCCTGGTCCAGCAGCGCCAGGGCCGACTCGGCGACACCGAACACCGCGGGTGAGGCGTTCGCGGGCTTCGGCCGGTCGCCCGCCGCCCAGCTCTCGTACGGGGCGTGCAGCGCCACCGCATCGTCGGGGATCCACAACCCGTCCAACTCGAGCGAGACCGTACGGGCGGCGGTGAGCGCCGCCAGGCGCATCGGCGCCGACGCTCTCAACCCCGACTGCTGCCTCGCCTCGGTGAACGCGAACACCACCTCGTCCGCGTCCGTCACCCCGGCCAGCAGCATCACATCGTTCAACCCCCACCCCGTGTACCAGGGAACCGTCCCGTGGAACCGCCACCCTCCGCGCCTGGGCACGGCCCGGACCGGCACCTGCGGATACCGCCGCAGATGCGCGTACGCCACCCCCGACAGCAGCTCACCCGTGGCCAGCTTCGCCAACAGCCTCTCCCGAGCCGGGAGTTCGGTCTTGATGAGGGTCAGTACCGGCGTGTAGTGCTGTGCCTGCACGAACCACGTCGAACAGCACGCCCCCGCCAGGATCTCCGCGATCTCCCGCGCCACGGAGTTCGGCGCCCCCGAACCGCCGTACGCCTGAGGTGCGTTCACCCCGAGCAGCCCCGACTTCTTGATCGCCTCGATGCTGCTCGCGGGCACCTGCTCCTGATCGACGCGCTCGGCCCGGGGTGCCAGCACGTCGGCGGCGAGACTGCGCGCCCGGACGACGAGAGGATGCGGTGACGTGGTCATAGGAGGATTCTCCCCGTCTCCGCACCGGAAGATCACCCCTTCTCCGACCGGGAGACCGCACGCCCTCCGCCGTGGGCCGCAGATCCCTGAGCACGGCGGCCGGCCGGGCGGCGTCGCGCCCGGGACACCCGGCCTGACCTGGAGGCAGGCGACTTGACTGGTCTACACCCTTGACTGGTACAGACCAACGCGGTTGAGTGTGCCACCACACCCCCACCACGGCTGCCCCGCGCCGTGGCCGGCCCTGCCGGCATGTGCGCGCGAGGCCCTCCCCGTCATGCCCTTCGGGCCCTCGACCAGGTGCGGCCGTGCTCCACGAAGGAGTTGATCCCGTGTCGAGGCGCCGTCTCCCCGCCCTGCTGACCGCGCTGGTCATCGGCGGGTCCACGCCCCTGCTGCTGCCCGCCCAGAGCGCGAGCGCCGCTCCCTGTTCCAGCTACCCGAACTGGGTGGCCGGCCGCTCCTACGCCGCCGGTGACATCGTCCGCTACACCGACGGCCGGGCCTACATCGCCGAGCACGCCAACCCGGGCTACGACCCCACCATCAGCACCTGGTACTGGGAGCCCTACGCCTGCGAGAACGGCCCCGCCAACCCTTCCGGGTTCGTGGTGAGCGAGGCGCAGTTCAACCAGATGTTCCCGAACCGGAACTCGTTCTACACGTACAGCGGACTGCGGGCGGCCATGAGCGCCTTCCCCGCCTTCGCCACCACCGGCAGCGACACCGTCAAGAAGCAGGAGGCGGCCGCCTTCCTCGCCAACGTCAACCACGAGACGGGCGGACTGGTCCACATCGTCGAGCAGAACACCGCCAACTACCCCACCTACTGCGACTGGAGCAGGCCCTACGGCTGTCCCGCCGGCCAGGCTGCCTACTACGGCCGGGGCCCGATCCAGCTCAGCTGGAACTTCAACTACAAGGCGGCCGGTGACGCGCTGGGCCTCAACCTGCTGGGCAACCCCTGGCTGGTGCAGAACGACGCGGCCGTCGCCTGGAAGACCGCCCTGTGGTACTGGAACACCCAGACCGGCCCCGGCAGTATGACCGGCCACAACGCGATGGTCACCGGAGCGGGCTTCGGCCACACCATCCGCAGCATCAACGGCTCGCTGGAGTGCGACGGCAAGAACCCGGCGCAGGTGCAGAGCCGCGTGAACGCCTACCAGCGGTTCGTACAGATCCTCGGGACTTCGCCGGGCGGCAACCTGTACTGCTGACGGCGGCCCGTCGGTCATGATGTCATGCACCTGACTTCGATATCGGGGTCCGGCTCCCCTCGTGGCCGGGCCCCGTCCCCGTCCCCGTTCCGACGAAGGGCACCCCCATGCCGAGCCCCCGTACCGCCTCGCTCGCGACCGCCGTGGCGCTGGCCGCCGTCGCGGCCGCCCCCGCGCCCACGGCCTCGGCCGCGGTCCCCGCTCCGGGCGCCTACTACGTGCAGAGTGCCACCACCGGACTCAACGCGGCCGACGCCGGGGGAGCGGTGGAACAGCACCGGCCCAAGGGCAACGAGGACCGCCAGCAGTGGACGCTGCGGGCGAGCGGATCCTCGTACGTCCTGGAGAGCGTGGACGCAGCGGGCAGCTGCCTGGGCCGCTCCGGCGACCAGGCCAGAACGGTCGCCTGCACGAGCGGCGACGCCGCCTGGGACATCACCGACCTGGGGTCCGGCCGCCACCGGCTCAAGGTGCCCGGTGCCGAGCGCTACCTCACGGTCGGCGCCAAGCCCTCCGGCGCCAACTACCCCGCCCGGCTGGTCACCGGCGGGGCGGGCGATCTGGCCGCCTGGTACCTCACCCCGGTCGACCCCGCCACCAGCCCCATGCCGCCGGCCGGGCAGCGCACCCTGGACCAGGTCACGTTCCTCACCGCCCACAACGCCTACGCCAACGGCGTCGACGGCGGCTTCGCACCGCCCTTCGTCAACCTGGTGCCGAACCAGACGCGCGGCATCAACCAGCAACTCGCCGACGGCGTACGCGGATTCATGCTGGACATCCACCAGACCCCCGACGGCGCGATCCTCTGCCACAACAGCTGCACCCTCGTCAGCCGGCCCGTCGCCCTCTGGGTCGACATCCAGCGGATGGTCGACTTCCTCAAGCAGAACCCCGACCAGTTCCTCACCGTCTTCCTGGAGGACTACGTCGACCCGGCCGTCCTCCGCTCCGAACTCGCCCGTGTCACCGGCCTGTCCGACGTGCTGTACCGGCCGGACCAGACCGGTGTGCGCACCAACGGCTGGCCGAGAATGGCCGATCTGATCGCCGCCAATGACCGCCTGCTGATCTTCACCGACCGCAGCCGCGCCTCCGACCAGGCATCCGGCCTCACGCGGGACACCTTCGGCGTCATGTACCAAAAGGAGTGGACCGTCGAGAACTACTGGTCCATGGGCGGCGGCATCGGCGCCTCCGACTGGTCCTGTTACAGCCGCTGGTACGACGCCACCACCAACATCCCGCTCACCCGCACCGAGTCCGCCTTCAAGCCGCTGTTCGTCATGAACCACTTCCGCGACGTCGGCCTCACGGCCACGGCCCGCAACGACAACGCGAAACTGGCCGACCGGGCCCAGCGCTTCTGCCGGCCCGCCGCCCGCAAGAAGCCGAACTTCCTGGCGGTCGACCACTACGACCTGGGCAACGCGGCGTCGGCGGTGACGACCCTGAACACGTACACGTACCCGTAAGGTCGTACACCCCGACTTGGAACTCCTGGCCGGTGGACACCTCCGGGCGGGACCAGTGGCGACACACACGCACGGGGTCGGAGCGCAAAGCAGCCCCAAGCGGTTCATATAGGCTGCCTGTTCTGCCCCTGTCGTTCGTCACCACTCGGGAGAGTCATCCGTGAGCGTAGCCACCGCCCACTCCGCGTCGGCCCTACCGCCCGCCGACGAGACGCCGGCGACCGGGGGAGTGCCGGCGCAGGACGAGGGGATCTGGGTCGAGCCGGGCGCCGTCGACGCCGAGACTCCATCCGAGGGGGCCGGCGGCCAGGTGCCCGCTCAGGCCTCGGGCGACGCCACCGCGGCCACCACCGCCCCGGACGCCGCGACGGACTCCGACGAGACCGGGGGCACCGAGGGCTCGGAGGGCTCGGAGGGCGTCGTGGACGAGCAGGTCGCCCGCGACGCACGTGACTTCGGGGTGTACGCGCGCACCGGCGGCTGGGCCTTCGCGCTGAAGGTGGCGCGGAGCGTGCGGCCCGGCGGAGAGCTGCCCGGGGAGACGGCGAAGGTGTCCGCGAAGCGGTTCGCCGAGCTGGCCGGGTGCTCGGCGGAGCGGGTCATGCGGTACTACAAGGCGTGGGACAAGGCGGCCGACGACGGCATGGTCCCGCACTTCGAGGCGCTCGCCCCCGGCGCCGAGATCGACCTGCCCGACTCGGACGTGTGGCTGTCGTACTACAGCTCCCGCTCCAGCGCGACCTCCGACCGGGGCACCGCCATCACCGCGGCCGCCGAGGCCGAGGGCATCCGCCCCACCAAGGCCCTGGAGGTCGCCGAGAACCCCACCGCGCTGCGCGCCGCGATCCTCGCCGACCCCTCCACCGCGCAGGCGGCCCGCACCGCTCTCCTCGACCGTCTCAAGGAGGACCCGTCCCTCCAGACGGAACTCGCCCGTGACATCGCCCGCACGGAGGAGCTGAAGAAGGCGGTCGCGAGCGAGACCCAGGCGGCCGGCCGGATCGCGTACGTCCGGCAGATCGTGGAGAACGGCCAGGTCAAGACCCCGGCCGGGCAGGTCATCGACGCCTCCGCCGAGCTGCGCGCCGAGGCCGAGCGGCACCTCTCCCTCATCGACGAGCTGGACGACGACGAGGACACCGGCGAGTGGGCGACGGAGGCGTACGACACCGTCAAGGAGCTCGTCGTCCAGACCGTCGAGTCCAACCCCGAGCTGCGGGTCCAGGAACGCCGCACGAAGTTCTACAGCAGCCTCCAGAAGGCGACGAAGGTCTTCGAGGAGCTGACCCTCGACGACGCCGTGGACCTCGACGCGATCTACGAGGACGACATGCTCCAGCGTCTGGAGGAGCTCCAGGAGGCGCTCAGCACCTGTATCGCCGCCCTCCGGAAGGCGTCGCCGGGCGACTGATCCCACGGCCCCCGCCCTTCACCTCCCCCTGATGCACTCTGCCCCCGCAGGGGGTCTCAGAAGCCGTTGGGCCCTGCTCAGCATGAGAGCAGGGCCTGGCGGTATGCGGGGAAATCCAGGGGAGCGGACGGCCGCGCGGTGCTACGGTCGGGCGCCATGAGCTGGCTTCCCGATGACTTCGTCCACCCCGTCCTGGTACCGCTGCCGGGCGGTGGTCATCACCTGCGGCCGATCCGGGAGGCGGACACCCCGCTCGACTATCCGGCTGTGATGGGTTCACGCGAGCGGCTGTGGACCATCTTCGGCCCGGCCTGGGGCTGGCCCGCGGCCACCATGACCTACGAGGCCGACCAGGCCGACCTGTTGCGGCACGAGAAGGAGATCGCCGCACACCAGTCATTCAACTACGCGCTGTTCGACGCGGCGGAGACAGCTCTGCTCGGCTGTGTCTACATCGACCCACCGGAGAGGGCCGGCGCGGACGGCGAGATCTCCTGGTGGGTGGTGGACGAGCTGGTGGGCAGCAAGGTCGAGCAGGCCCTCGATGCGCTGGTGCCTCAGTGGATCGCCGCCGACTGGCCGTTCGAGCAGCCGCGCTTCCTCGGCCGCGAGATCGCCTGGTCGGACTGGCTCGCCCTGCCGGAGCATCCCGACACGTAAGTGGTTGTTGCACGTACTGACCTCGAAGGCTGTCAATCGAACGGGAGTCTAATCGGGTGACTGCGGCGGTTTCCGCGCGTGAAAGCAGGGCCTCCTGGTAGCTCGGGGGTGCGATCCCATTCCGAGTGGTTCCCGGAGGCCCTGTTGTCCTTGTTGTACGTGCCCGAGCACGGCGACCTCAACTCGCCCGCAGTGTCGTGCGATTGCCTCACGCACAAGTACCGCGCTCAACGCCCCTGGGTACGGCTGGACCTGACGTGCAGGACAAGCGAGACGACCGCACAGGTCACGACGGCGAAGATGGCGCCGCCATAGTTGTCCTGGGTGCTGCCAGCTGCGATCAAGGTCCCGGGCTGACTCCGGCCCTCGTCGCCTCTGGTCTCCACCGCTTTCCAGAGCGGCGCCCCGTTCACCCACTCGAAGAACTCCATCGTGGCCGCCCGCGCCTTGCTGATGGGGCCACCGCCCGGGACTGGTTCGCCCGCTCACCCCGGCGGCTCTCCCCGGTCGGCGGCGTCGGCAGCATCACCATGATCGGCCTGGGCGTCACCGTCGCAGCGACCGGCCGCAAGGACTGAGGCCCGGGCGCCCGCGTTGTCATGGCCATCCCCTAAGGTGATCGCCTAGTTACTGGATTTTCTCATGTGTGGGAACCGGGGGAGTAGCTCAATGAGGGATGGCCGACGGATCCGCGCGCCCAGGCGGTGGGCGTGTGCCGCTGTCGTCGTCATGACCGCACTGTCGGCGTGCGGCAACGGCGACACGGCGGACACGGCCGAAGCCGGAGGAGACGAGTCGCCGGCAGCCTCGGGGACCCCCTCGCCGGGCAAGAACGCGACCGCCCAACCCGAACCGAAGAAGATGCCTTCGGCGCGCGAGCCCGTGCTGCACGTGGACGGCAAGTACACGTACACCGTCCAGATCCTCAAAGCCGAGACCGCGGTGAACGTCCCAGGCACTCCTCCGCCGGCCGGCACGATGGCGCTCACCCTGCTCCTGCGCGTGGAGGCCGAGCCCCGCAACCGCAGCATTCACGCGCCCTACGCGGCGCTGGCGATCGACTATCCGAGCCTCAAGGACGAGCTTGATTCGCACATCGGGGGCGTACTCGACGGTGCAACGCCGTACATGACCGAGGACCAGATGCTTTACGGCGGCGAGGGAGCGAAGGGCATCGACTCGGTGTTCGGCACCCTCCAGCCGAACACCGTGTACTACCACTGGGCCTGGCAGATCGTGTCGGAGAAGGCGAACCTGGAGGGCGCCACACTGTGCGAGCGGGGAATCTCGGATGTCAGTTGCATCCCCGTCGGTGACATCACCGCCGCCGAATAACTGACGCGGGGGCGCCTGGCCTCAGCCGTCCTTCTCGGTGTCGGTCCCGCCGTCACCGCCGCCCGCCGAACTCCCACTCGTACACCTCACTCTCAGCTTGGCGTTTATCCTCACAGGTCACCCGACCTGCTGATCTGCGGATCTTCCCGGGACAGCAGGGGTGGCCGTCCTCCACGCTTCGAGATGTCGAGTCACGAAGCATGAGAGAACGGCCGCTGCGTATGAGTCTCCCGGGGCGACGCGCCCGCAGGCGACGCATTGGGCATCCTGTCCCGCTTTCGGGTCGAGTGCTACGAATGCCTCTACGCTCGCCGGGACGCGCTCTTCGAGCTCACGGACGCCCTGGCCGACCTGCCGGTCGTGCTGGTCGGGCGCCTGCGCTCGGACCGGGTCATGCTCCGCGACCCAGGCCCCGCACGTTCCGGCCCGAAGGGCGGGCGGCCCCGCCGGCACGGCGGCGTCCTCACCTTCGCCAAGCCCGACAGCTGGCACCAGCCCGACGCCACCACCAGCACGGACATCACCCGCTACGGCAAGGCCGAGACGATCGCCTGGGACCGGATGCACCCCAGACTGACCCACCGCGGCCCATGGCTGGACCACGCCAAGGAAGAACTACCCGTCCTGCACGGCACGTTGGTGCGGCTGCAGGTCGAGCACCTGCCGGGCGACCGCGACCCGAAACCGGTCTGGCTGTGGTGCTCAGCCACCGCCGCGACACCGGTGGACGTGGACCGCCGGCAGCAGTCCCTCCTTCGCAGATTCGATCCAGAGCACACCTTCAGGCTCCTGAAGCAGACGCTCGGCTGGACGGACCCGAAGGTCCGCCACGCCGACAGCGCCGACCTGTGGACCTGGCTCATCATCGCCGCCCACACCCAGCTCCGCCTCGCCCGCCCCCTCGTCGAGGACCTGCGCCGCCCCTGGGAGCGACCTGCCGAGCCCCGCCGCCTCACTCCCGCCCGCGTCCGCCGGGGGTGCGCAACGTCCGCGCGACGGCGGCCCGTCCGGCAGCCGCACCGAAACCGTCCAAGCCGGGCCCGGGACAACCTCCCGGCTCGAGAACAAGCACCGGGCCAAGCGCCACGACGTCGGCAAGACGGTCGAACGCGCCGAGTCGATCAAAGAACACCAAGCCCGCCGAGGATAAACGCCAAGCTCAGGTGTTCCTTCACCATGGCCGCCCGGGTCGCCCAAGGTGAGACGACCCGTTGGTCGTGCCCCGCCACCCGTGTCACGCCGGTCGTCACGGCCCGTCCCGCCGCTCCCGGGAATCGCCGGTTGCCGTACCGTGGGTGTTACGTATAACCTCCCGGGAACCCCGAGCGAACCTCGGCAGATCACCGCACCACCCCGCGCGTGAACCGCGCCCCACCCGAGAGGCCCGTCGATGAGACGCATCGCCCTGGTCGCCCTCGTGGTCGACGACTACGACGAGGCGATCCGCTTCTACACCGAGGCGCTCGGCTTCCGGCTCGCCGAGGACGCCCCGAGGCCCGACGGCAGCCGCTGGGTCGTCGTCGAGCCCGGCACCGCGGGCGCGGGCAGCGGACTGCTGCTCGCCCGGGCCAGGGACGAGGCCCAGCGCGGCCGGGTCGGCGACCAGACCGGCGGGCGCGTGGGCTTCTTCCTCCACACCGACGACTTCGCCCGCGACCACGCCCGGATGCTGGCCTCGGGCGTCAGGTTCCTGGAGGAGCCGCGCCACGAGCCGTACGGCTCGGTCGCCGTCTTCGAGGACCTGTACGGAAACCGCTGGGACCTCCTCCAGCCCGCCGACTGAGCCGCCGCCGGCCGAGCCGCCCCCGGCCCGACCGGCGAACCCGCTTCACACCCACCGCACCACCTGCCGAGGAACGAACGCCATGACCGCGCCCCGCATCGACGCCGACACCATCCGCCGCCTCCCCAAGGTCGTCCTGCACGACCACCTCGACGGCGGACTGCGCCCCGCCACCCTCGTGGAACTCGCGGCAGAGGTCGGCCACACCCTTCCCGAGACCGACCCCGAGGGCCTCGCCGCCTGGTTCTACGAGGCCGCCAACTCCGGCGACCTGGTGCGGTACATAGCCACGTTCGAGCACACCCTCGCCGTGATGCAGACCCGCGAGGGACTGCTGCGCACCGCCGAGGAGTACGTGCTCGACCTGGCCGCCGACGGTGTCGTCTACGGCGAGGTCCGCTACGCCCCCGAGCTGAACACCAGGGGCGGGCTCGCCCTGGCCGAGGTCGTCGAGACCGTGCAGGAGGGCCTCGCCGCCGGCATGGCCAAGGCCGCGGCCCAGGGCACCCCGGTCCGCGTCGGCACGCTGCTCTGCGGGATGCGCATGTTCGACCGGGTCCGCGAGGCCGCCGACCTGGCCGTCGCCTTCCGGGACGCCGGTGTCGTCGGTTTCGACATCGCGGGCGCCGAGGACGGCTTCCCGCCCGCCGACCACCTGGCCGCGTTCGAGCACCTGCGCCGCGAGAGCGTCCCCTTCACCATCCACGCCGGTGAGGCCCACGGCCTGCCCAGCATCCACCAGGCCCTCCAGGTCTGCGGCGCCCAGCGCATCGGTCACGGCGTCCGCATCACCGAGGACATCGTCGACGGCAAGCTCGGCCGCCTCGCCTCCTGGGTCCGCGACCGCCGTGTGGCGCTGGAGATGTGCCCCACCTCCAACCTCCAGACCGGCGCGGCGACCTCCATCGCCGAGCACCCCATCACCGCCCTGAAGGACCTCGGTTTCCGCGTCACCCTCAACACCGACAACCGTCTGGTCTCCGGCACCACCATGACCCGGGAGATGGGCCTGCTCGTCGAGGAGGCCGGCTGGACCGTGGACGACCTGCGCACGGTCACCGTCAACGCCCTCAAGAGCGCGTTCATCCCGTTCGACGAGCGCAATGCCCTGATCCGGGACGTCGTGCTGCCGGGCTACGCGTCCGCGCGCTGAAGCAGCCCCCGCACATAGGCGGCCTGGCCGGCATGCTGAAGATCGTCGGCCAGGACGCTCACCAGGCGGACGCCCAGGCTGACCGGCGGATCCCAGCGCTCGTCCACGATGCGGTCGAGGTGCCGGCCGGTCAGCCCGCGCACATATCCGAGGGTCTGCTCGTGCACGGCGTCGTAGTACCCGGTCAGCAGGTCGGCGGAGTCGACCCGCACCTTCCCGACCTGCGCCGAGCTGTGCCCGTATCCCGTGTCGTGGCGCGGCAGACCGAGCCCGAAGCGCTTCTCCCAGCCCTGTGACCCCCAGACCTGGTCGAGCCCGGAGGCATCGGCGACATGGTCGTCCTGGATCCGGGTGAGGTGCCAGACCAGCCAGGCGATGGAGTTGGCGCCGGGGGCGGGGCGGGCGTGGAGGTCCTCCGGGGACAGCCCGTCCACCGCGGCGTGGACCTCCTCCTTGATCCGGCCGTACGCGTCGATGAGAACGCCCTTCACATCCATACGACCACCATCGGCCATCGGCGCCCCGCCCGCACCGCCCCGAGGGCGACACCCGCGCTCCCGGACCTGGCCGACCGACCTGCCGACAGGTGGCCGTCCGACCGGCCGGTCGACCGGGAAGGCCGCGGATGCTCCTATGGATGTCAAGCCGCAGGAGCGAGGTCGGTTTGCGTGATTGGTTCGGTTGGTGTGCTGGTGAGAGCGCGGTAGATCTCGCGGG